>CAJOIU010000044.1 GCA_905234855.1 uncultured Oscillospiraceae bacterium | reverse complement strand
GGTGGAGGCGAGGTAAAACTGCGGCGCTGCGATCTCCACGCCGTCGATATGGCAGATCTTATCGTAATACTGCCCGTCCATATAGAACGTGCCGGGGATGCCCTGCAGGAGGATCGACTCGAACTGTTTTTTCGTCGTCGCCTGATACGGCACCGCCACGATATCCGCGCCGAGGCGGTCGCCGTAGCTCGACAGGCCGCTGCGCAGGCTGGACACGATGATCGATCCGGCAAAGACCGACAGCGACAGAAAGGCCGTCAGCAGCATGAGCGCCGCCGTACGGGCGGGTTTGCGCCGCAGGTTGCGCAGGGCCAGCGTCTTTTCAAACTTCATGGGTCTTTCCCGCCTTGAGCCGGAGCACCAGGTCCCAGGCCGTCGCCGCCGCGATCAGCACGGCAAGCACCGCCACCCCCGGGCGCATGACCGCCCTGCAGCGCATGGTCTCCATCATGCACATCCCGATGACACGACCGGGAACCTGGGAGGCCAGGACTGCCGCAGGAAGCACAGCGAGGTCGATCCCCAGCTTCGCGCCGCCCGTGGGGACGGCGGCGTGCATGACTGCCATAGTAAACAGCACCGCCGCGAGGGCCATGCTCGTCTGTCCCGCCCAGTGGCAGGTCATCCAGGAGCCGTCCTCCCAGGAAGGTCAGCGTCCCGATGAGCAGGACCGCGCACAGTACGAGCAGGGCGATATCCGTCACCCCGATCCGGATCTTTCGTTTATCGTTCATGATGCTTCTCCTTATTCTTCAAAAAGCGTTTCCACACCGCCGCGGCATTGGAATTGACGAGCATGCGGTCGATGTCGATACCCGCCGGACACACATTCCGGCAGGCCAGGGATTTGCCGCAGCCCTCGAACACATGCTCCCGGTACAGGCGGGACAGCTCCTCCCGCTGCGATGCCGGAAGCTCCGCCAGCAGCCGCGTCACGGGCACGGCCGCCGCCATGCCGAAAAACGTTCCCTCCGGATCGAAGTTCGGGCACACCTCCAGACAGCAGCCGCACTGCAGGCACCGGGACGCCTCATACCCCACCTCGGAAGCGCGCTGATGCTGTACTGCCGATTCCGCAAACCAGAGCTTCATGGCGGCAAGATTTTCCTGCAGGGCGCTCCGGTCCACGATGAGGTCTGCGATCACCGGGAACTTCCGCAGCGGCTCCAGTCGAATCGCCTTTTTATACGCCGACAGCCGCGCGTCGCAGGCGAGGCCCGGTCTGCCGCTTATCACCATGGCGCAGGCGCCGCATTTCTTTTGCAGACAGCTGCACTCCCAGCGAATGGGCGGTGCGGGCTCGCCCGCCGCATCCCGCAGGTCAGTTCGTTCGTTGAGACTGGTCAGCGCCGTAGCGACCGTCTCGGCCTCCGCCTCCGGCTCGTACAGAAAGCTCTGCCAGTACGGATCGTCGGAGGCGCTTTTTCGTCTCAGGATCTCAATCCGCATCCTCCGGCCTCCTTTCCGGGACATCCCGGAACGATATGTGTATCTCTAAGCGCTCATCGTCCCGCTCCGGGAAATCTGTGCGGGTGTGCGCGCCGCGGCTCTCCTCCCGGGCCAGCGCGGACAGCAGCATCGCCCGACCGAGCAGGATTCGCGGCGTCTCCGGCCGGCTTTCCAGCTCGTCCAGCGCCTTGCGTATCCCATCGCCGCTGCGCAGGATGCCCAGGCCGGACAACAGGATCGAACCGATATCCTCTTGTGTTATGTTAACCATTTCATTTTCCGCCGTCTGCGGTCCGTCCGCATCCGATATCTCCTCCGCTGCCGTCTGCGCGGCAACGCGGCCGCCGTAGATCGCGCCCAGAAGAGAATTGCCGCCCAGGCGGTTCGCGCCGTGGTACTGGTGGTACTGGCAGGCGCACTCCCCCGCCGCGTACAGTCCGGGGGCGCTCGTCCGGTGCCTCTCGTCCACCGACACGCCGCCCATGAAGAAATGGATGCCGGGACTGACCGGCACCGGCGTTTTGACGGGGTCGATGCCGAGATAGTGCCGGATCTCCTCCCGCAGGTCGGACAGCCGGTTTTTCCATGTCGTTTTCGGCAGTCCGGCAAGATCGAGAAACACAGGCGTGTCCAGCATCGCCATTTCCCGGGAGATCACATCCCGGGGCATAAGGTTTTTGAGCTCCGGGTATTTCTCCTCCATGAAATACCACCGCTCGCCGCCGCGCAGGGTATAGAGCCTTCCGCCCTCGCCCCGGGCCGCCTCCGAAATAAGGAGCCGCTTGCCGGGGATCTGCACGGTGGTGGGGTGGTACTGGATGAACTCGAGGTTTGCCAGCTCCACGCCCTGGGAAAACACCGC
>CAJOIU010000043.1 GCA_905234855.1 uncultured Oscillospiraceae bacterium | reverse complement strand
CCGCAGCCCTCGAACACATGCTCCCGGTACAGGCGGGACAGCTCCTCCCGCTGCGATGCCGGCAGCTCCGCCAGCAGCCGTGTCACGGGAACAGCCGCCGCCATGCCGAAAAACGTTCCTTCCGGATCGAAGTTCGGACACACCTCCAGACAGCAGCCACACTGCAGACAGCGGGACGCCTCATACCCCACCTCAGCCGCGCGCTGATGCTGTACCGCCTTCTCCGTAAACCAGAGCTTCATGGCGGCAAGGTTCTCCTGCAGGACGCTGCGATCCACGATCAGATCAGCGATCACCGGGAACTTCCGCAGCGGCTCCAGCCGGATCGCCTTTTTATACGCCGACAGCCGCGCGTCGCAGGCGAGGCCCGGTCTTCCGTTGATCACCATGGCGCAGGCGCCGCATTTCTTCTGCAGACAGCTGCACTCCCAGCGAATGGGCGATGCGGGCTCGCCCAATTCATCCCGCAGGTCGGTACATTCGTTCAGACGGGTCAGCGCCGTGGCGACCGTCTCGGCCTCCGCCTCCGGCTCGTACAGAAAGCTCTGCCAGTACGGATCGCCGGAGGCGCTTTTTCGTCTCAGGATCTCAAGGCGCATCCTCTGGCCTCCTTTCCGGGATATCCCGGAACGATATGTGTATCTCTCCGTCCCGGTATGCCGCTATCGTCGTTTTGCGGAAGCGCTCATCGTCCCGCTCCGGGAAATCTGTGCGGGTGTGCGCGCCGCGGCTCTCCTCCCGGGCCAGCGCAGACATGAGCATCGCCCGACCGAGCAGGATCCGCGGCGTCTCCGGCCGGCTTTCCAGCTCGTCCATCGCCTTGCGGATCGCATCGCCGCTGCGCAGGATGCCCAGGCCGGACAACAGGATCGAACCGATATCCTCTTGCATTATGTCAACCGATTTATCTTCCGCCGCCTGCGGCTCATCTGCATCCGATATCTCCTCCGCTGCCGTCTGCGCGGCGACACGGCCGCCGTAGATCGCGCCCAGAAGTGAATTGCCGCCCAGGCGGTTCGCGCCATGGTACTGGCAGGCGCACTCCCCCGCCGCGTACAGTCCGGGGACGCTCGTCCGATGCCTCTCGTCCACCGACACGCCGCCCATGAAGAAATGGATGCCGGGACTGACCGGCACCGGCGTTTTGGCGGGATCGATGCCAAGATAGTGCCGGATCTCCTCCCGCAGGTCGGACAGCCGGTTTTTCCACGTCGTTTTCGGAAGTCCCGTGAGATCAAGAAACACCGGCGTATCCAGCATCGCCATCTCCCGGGAGATCACATCCCTGGGCATAAGGTTTTTGAGCTCCGGGTATTTCTCCTCCAGGAAATACCACCGCTCGCCCCCGCGCAGGGTAAACAATCTTCCGCCCTCGCCCCGGGCCGCCTCGGAGATAAGGAGCCGCTTACCGGGGATCTGCACGGTGGTGGGGTGGTACTGGATGAATTCGAGGTTTGCCAGCTCCAGACCCTGAGAAAACACTGCCGCCAGGGCGTTACCGGTGTTCAGCGTCGTACCCGTGGTACTGCCGGGAAACAGCCCGTTCGGCCCGCCCATGGCAAGGATCACCGACCCGGGGAACCGAAGCGTTTGCCCTGTGAACGTGTCGCGCACGAAGGCTCCGGCGCAGCGTCCGTTTTGCATATCCAGCCGCAGGAATTCGTGGTGCGGCCAGCGGCGGATGAGCCCCGCCGCCTCATATTTGCGCGCCTCATCGATCAGCGCGGTCATCAGCGCCTTGCCGGTGCTGCTCTTGGCGTAGGCCGTGCGTTTTTTCTTCTGGCCGCGCTGGATCATTTTTCCGTGTTCCATCTGAAACGGTACGCCCAGAGAGCGCAGCCATCGAACGATCTCCGGCGCGTTCAACGTGAGGCCGTATACGGCGTTGGGATCAGCCAAATTGACCCCGCCGCGCATGGTGTCGGCGAAGTGTTCTCCGACCGTGTCGCTCTCGCCCATGAGATCGAGCGCCGCGTTGATGCCGCCCTCCGCCAGCACGGACTGGGCCCGTTCCGACGGCATGGGCGAGATGAGGCTCGTTTCGATATTCCGTTTTGCCAGCTCGATGGCCGCCGTGAGCCCCGCGAGGCCCGCGCCGAGGATCGTCACTCTTTTCATATCAGAACGAATTCCAGCGGATGTA
>CAJOIU010000042.1 GCA_905234855.1 uncultured Oscillospiraceae bacterium | reverse complement strand
GTGCCGATGGGCGTAAAAACGGTGCTCTCGCCATCCCACCAGTCGTCGATATCTGTATCGAGGATATATTTTCCGCCGAGATCGTCCGCGATGTGCAGAAAATCCTCCGGCGTTTTGATGTGGATCCAGTCCTCGCTCATCATCGCGGCGATGTCCGCAAAGGTCTCGGAACTCTTCGCAAGCGCCTCCAGCGCGTCGCTCCGTATATCGCCGATCTCAAAGCCTGTCTCCTCCGGCTCGAAGACATAGACGGAGTCCGCGCTCTTGTATACGAGGACGCGTCCGCCCTGTACTTCGTATGGGAACGCCGTACCGTCATCGACGGCGTACATCACGCTCGAGACGGGATCGACCACGACGTCGTCGGGCTCGTACCCCTCCCCAAAACGGTAGAGGTTCAGATCCAGGCGACCGCTGCCGTCCTCGTACAGCGTCAGCGCGGCTCCCTCATCGTCGAATACCTCGCCTCCGCTGATCCACTCGACCTGAGCATAGCGGCTACTCGCCGGTTCGTCCGCCGATGTCTTCGAATCTGTCCTGTTCTTTTTTTCGCCGAGCGCCCCGATGAGAGAGCCGCTCGCTTCCTCCTCCGCCGCCGCCTTCCCGCCGCAGGCGGCGAGGGACAGCAGCAGTACGGCGGCCAGCAGCATAGCGATGGTCTTTTTCATGGCGATCTCCTTTTTGTGTTTGGATACTCAGTTGATGTGGTTTATACATACCAATCCATTAAAATCATAGGACAATCCGCCTTCCATGTCTATCGGGGGTTCCCCCGGTATGGCCGAAAAGCAACAAAAAACAGGCCTCTCCATCCTCAGGAGAAGCCTGTTTCACATATTCGGTTGCGGTCGCTACGGATCGAGCATACACGCATGGTACAGCTCGGTGAGGCCGGAGCGGGTGGACGCGCCGGTTTTCCGATAAAGCCGCGTCACATAGTCCTGCATGGTCTTGACCTGGATGGACAGCCGCTCGCTGATCACGGTCTGCTTATCCTCCGTGAGCACCAGCTCCCGCAGCACCTCCGTTTCCCGCGGGGTGAGACCATACCGCTCCCGCATACGGGAAAGCGCATCCTCCGCAGAAAGCAGCCGCAGCGATTCCGATGCCGCCGGGAGCGGATCGGAGAGATTGAAGTCCCCGCCCAGCGCCATCAGCAGGAGGATCACGGCAAGCCCCGCGATGTTCAGACCCAGCACCGCCGGAGCCGGCAGCAGAGAGATATGCATCGCGCCGGCGAGAAGCACCATGGCGCTGTCCAGCACACGCCCCATGGACGCCCAGAGCGCCGGACGCCTCGTGCCCTGCGCCAGACGCCAGAACGTCAGGTCGTAATAGGCGACGGAGGCGGAGAGCGCGCCGTAGAACAGGCACATATTCAGCCAATATGTCCCCTCGCTGACCGTCAGGACGGAATTGAGAAGCGCCGCCAGCGCGATGCAGAGCGCGGCGATCGGGACGAGCTTCCCCTGTCTTTTGTCGCCGATGACGGCAAACAGCAGATAGCCGGGAAGCATCATCAGCCGGGGCCAGCTGTAGACATTATATTCCGTGTAGCCGGTCAGTATCTGCAGATGATGGATATAGCTATTGTAAAAGCCCACGAACAACAGGAACACCGCCGCGATCACACAGGAAAACACAAGGCGGCGGGGCGGGGTCGGCGCTGTATCTCTGCCCTTCGCCTCCGGATTCGGAGATACGGACAGCAACTGATGCGCCAGCAGGAGAAATGCCGCCAGCATAAAGACCGGCAGAAGCGGCGTCACGCCCCACTGGAGCTGGAGAAAATACTGCAGAGCCACGGCAAGCGCACTGCCGAAGCCCATGACCTGCGCTGTTTTCGCGCCGACGGCGGTCTCCCGGCTCATGCGATGATAGACCGCGCCCCCGATGCCGCCGAGACAGGGCATGACCGCCATGGTGACGACGAGATAGAAAAGAGAGCCCCGATCCGCCGCCAGCATCACGGCCTCGCCGACGCAAAAGAATCCAAGGACAACGATCGCGGCGGCCCGGCGGAGGCGCGGCTCCTCCACTCGGCGGTCAAAAACGGAGTAGGCAAGAAAACCGAGAATGACGAACACCTGCAGCGCATAGTAGACCAGCTCGCGCTGTTCTGTGGGAAGGTACCCCTCCCCGGCGTGGTTGCCGAGGCCCAGAACGGCGAACTGCAGGAATACAAAGGAAGCGAAGAGGCCGGTCAAAGCCCACGCCCTTTTGGTTTTATCCGACACGCTGTACGCCCCCTTCCGATGGATCACAGGCCTATCCCGGCTCCCTGGTCTTCTCCGGCTTTTGCTCCTCGGGCATTGTTGACAAGCAAGGCCTTGTAGACTTCATCCTCCCTGCGGCCGTACTTGTCCGCCAAGCTCGTCCAGGATCGCCCGGACGCGCCCCGGCGATAACAGTTCCCGATAGCCTGACTGTAATCGTTGCCGCCTGCAGTCATCAGAAGCACACTCTTTCGTGGAAAACCATGATACCCGAGGCTCCTAAGCTCAGCGCAGAGTCTGTCAACCGCTGTTTTTAATGGCCCGCTGATCGTCCATAAATATATGGGCGAAGCGAACACAACGACATCTGAACTCATAAAAGCTTTGTTGATCTCCGCCATGTCATCCTTCTGCACACAGGGATTGTCGGTGCCCTTCTGCGCCCGGCTGCATCCTTCACAACCAAGACACCCGTGAATCTCC
>CAJOIU010000041.1 GCA_905234855.1 uncultured Oscillospiraceae bacterium | reverse complement strand
GTTGTTGGAGATAACGCTCAGATCCTTGATGCCCGCGGCGATGAGGCCCTCGATGAGGACTTCGGACACGCCGACGTTGACGAAACCGGGCAGCAGGACGGTCATGCCGTCGAAGCAGAACTTGGAGATCGCTTCTTCCACGGACATAACTTTAGACTTGACCATGGGAATCAATCCTTTCTAAAAGTAATATCTTAAGTATTATAAATGCTCGCCGCGGGAATGTCAAACGGTCCCAGCAAGTTTTTCCGCTTTTTTCTGGCAATCTCCCGGCCGATGTGGTACAATTTCCCGCGAGATCGTTTTTCCGAGGTAATGTACCGTGAAGAGACAATCGGCCAAAAGCCCGCTGCTTCTCCTGCTTGCCGCCATCGTGTGGGGGATATCCTTCGTCCCGCAAAAGGCGGGCATGGCGTATGTGGAGCCCTTCACCTACAACGGGATCCGCTGTCTTCTGGGCGGGATCGTCCTGCTGCCAGTGATCCCCATGCTCGACCGGCTGCGTTCCCGCAGCGGCGATTTCCGCCGGGGCAGCCGCCGGGATATCCTCATCGGCGGGTTTGTATGCGGTTCAGTACTGTTCGTGGCGTCCAATCTCCAGCAATTCGGGATCGCGCTTCAAGACGCCTCCACAAACGTCGGCAAGGCGGGCTTCATCACCGCCTGCTATACCGTTATCGTCCCGATCCTCTACCGGCTCTTGGGGAAGCGTTCCTCATGGCGCATCTGGGCGGCGGCGGGCGTGGCGCTTATTGGTTTTTTCCTGCTGTCTTTGATGGACGGACTGCTGGCGGGGAGCGGTCTTGACCTCGGCCTCAGCGATCTGCTGCTTCTGCTGTGCGCGGTCATGTTCTCCGTCCATATCCTGTGCATCGACCGCTATTCGCCGCTGGCGGACGGCGTGCGCCTAAGCTGCGTGCAGTTTCTGGTATGCGGCCTGCTGAGCCTGCCGTGCATGTTCCTCTTCGAGCACCCGAGTCCTTCCGCTCTTCTCTCCTGCTGGCCGGCTATCACCTACTCCGGCGTCATGAGCTGCGGCGTTGCGTATACGCTGCAGGTCGTGGGGCAAAAGGGCGTGCATCCTGCGGTGGCCTCGCTGCTTTTGAGCTTGGAGAGCGTGTTCTCCGTACTGGCGGGATATGCGCTGATGCCCGGCTCGTCGCTCTCGATGTGGGAGCTCATCGGCTGCGCCCTCGTCTTCGCCGCCGTCGTCCTCGTCCAGCTCACCCCGGCGGATAAGGCGGAGGTCAAAAAATGACAGGAATCAAATAATTTTCCATCTCTCCCGAAACAGCATGTTTCGGGAATATTTTTGACCTTTTGCGGCAAACTAGCTCCGACAAGACAGAAAAAAGGAGTCAGTTTCATGGTCATTGACAGAATCGCCCTGATCCTCGCCATCATCGGCGGGCTGAACTGGGGCAGCATCGGCCTGTTCCGATTCGACATCGTCGCATGGATCTTCGGCGGACAGACGAACATCGTCGCCCGCGTGATATATACGCTCGTCGGCCTTGCGGCGCTGTGGTGCATCTCGCTTCTGTTCCGCTCCCGGGACGAGGCGGACGAAGAGGCGTAAAAAACAGAAAAGCCCGGACGTTTTGCTTCGTCCGGGCTTTTCCGTTTTGTGCGTCATTCCGCCTCCGTCAGCGGGAAGGTGACCTTCCAGCTCCCCTCCGTGAGGCAGTTGTTCGTGACAAGCCATCCGCAGAGCGTCAGCCTATGCAACTCCTCCGGGGAGATATCGAAAACGTATTCCTCATAGCCCCCGTTCTGCTGCGCGTCCCAGAAGCTGACGCTTTGGTCGGCCTGCAGCTCGTTTCCCTCATCATCCGTGAACCAGACATAGCCGTGGGCGTCCGTGTGCCGGATATCGCCGAAATAGAGCTGGATATGCAGCCTTCCGCCGATAGTGCCCATGCCCGTGAGCAGGACGTTTTCCACCGGCAGGCCCTTCGGCGTCTGCGGAACGAGGCATTCGGAAACATACTCGGCCGATAGATCCATGCTGGCGCTCCGCACAACCAGCTCGCTTACCGGGACGGTATCGGCCGCTTCGCCCACGCCGTCAAGCCGGACAGCCGGAAGCTCGCCCTCATATTCCCGGCGGCCGCTTAAAAGCTCCCGCACGCGGAAGGTGACCTTCTCGATCTTATTTCCTTCCTCCCCTTCGATCGGCTCTCCGTTCATCGTTTTGATCTCGATATAAAACACGGCTGTATGCGTTTGCGCGTCGTAGCCCACGCGCTCGCAATGGGCATAGTTGTCAAAGGGGATATTGAGGCTGTAGCTGTCGAACAGATCGACGGTCTCGTCCACCCGGCCGCCCTCGATATCCCGCAGGGCGATATAGACCTCCGCCGTGTCGTCATGGATATGGGCGGACATGACCTCCATGACGATGCCGTTATCCTCGCAGGAGAGGTTCACGGGCTGGAACCGCTGCGCCGCCTCCGGCGCGACGGCATAGAGGATATCGTAAGCCGCGCCAATGTCCGCGGCGGCCAGAGCCGTCACCGAAAGAAGCAGACACAGCGCCGCGGCAGCGGCGATCACGAGCATTCGGCGCACGGGATGCGCGTTCCGACGGGGGCGGCTCGCGTACGCTTGTCTGCGACGTGAAAAAAGGTATATGGTACGAAGAAGATCCTTTGAACGCCCTGTATGCCGTGTCTTACGGCGGAGCGCTCTGCTTCGGCT
>CAJOIU010000040.1 GCA_905234855.1 uncultured Oscillospiraceae bacterium | reverse complement strand
TTTATCTGTATATTCAAAGGGAGACGACTGCTGAGCCGCCGTATGGAAATCTATGGGTCTGTTCGACAAAAAAGAAAAAACGCAGGCAAAGCCAACCGGCGTCAAGGGCTATCGGCGTCTGGGTGAGCTGCTGATCGCGGCGGGGACGATCACCGAGGAGGAGCTGGAGCGCGGCATCGAGCTGCAGAAGGGCACCAACAAGCGTCTCGGCACCGTGCTGCTCGAAAACGGCATCATCACCGAAAACGACCTCATCGAAGCTCTGCAGATGCAGCTCGGCATCGAGTTCATCGACCTGACGAAGGTGAACATCCCCACGGAGCTGGCGCAGGCGCTGCCGAAGAATATCGCGAAGCAATATCAGGTGGTGCCGGTACGCATCGTGCGCGACGAGCTTTTCCTCGCCATGGCCGACCCGCTGAACTTCTATGCCATCGAGGAAGTCCGCAAGGCCGTCCACCGCAAGGTGGTGCCCATGGTGGCGACGTCGGCGGCGGTGGAACGCTCGATCCAAGTGCTGTATGGCAACGAGGGCGCTGCCAAGGCCATCGAGGAGATGAAGCGCGAGGCAGCAAGCGAGAGCGGCGTTTCGGTGGACTCCGCCTTCGTGGCCAATCAGCTCGGCGACGACGCGGTGAGCAGCGCGCCCACGATCCGGCTGGTGAACTCCATCATTGAGCGCGCCATCACCGAGCGCGCCAGCGATATCCATATCGAGCCCGGCGAGGCGGAGCTCATAGTCCGCATGCGTATCGACGGCATGCTGCGCGACATCCTCACCGTGCCGAGCGAGCTGCAGGCGTCGGTGATCTCCCGCCTGAAGATCATGAGCGGCCTCGATATCGCCGAGCGCCGCGTCCCGCAGGACGGCCGCTTCAATGTCCGCATCAAGGACAAGGATATCGACCTGCGTGTATCCACGCTGCCCACGGTATACGGCGAAAAGGTCGTTGCCCGTCTGCTGGATAAGTCCGGCATGAATATCAATAAAGAATCCATCGGCCTCGCCGGCGCCGATCTGGAGAAATATGAAAAGCTCATCAAGCTCCGCAGCGGCGTGCTGCTGATCGTGGGCCCGACGGGCAGCGGTAAATCCACCACGATGTACGCCATGATGGGCGACCTCAACACCCGCGAGGTGAACCTCGTCACGCTGGAAGACCCCGTGGAATACAACATCGCCGGCGCGAACCAAGTCCAGATCAACGAGAAGACCGGCATGACCTTTGCCAGCGGCCTCCGGGCGATCCTGCGTCAGGACCCGGATATCATCGCCGTCGGCGAGATCCGCGACGGCGAAACGGCGGAGATCGCCATGCGCTCGGCCATCACCGGCCACGTCGTGCTGTCCACCATCCATACGAACGACGCCGTGGGTACCATCGAGCGTCTGATGGATATCGGCGTGGAGCCGTATCTCGTGGCCAGCGCCCTGAAGGGCGTCATCTCCCAGCGTTTGCTCCCCGCCTGCAAGACCGCCTATGAGCCCTCCGCCGAGGAGCTGGAGGATCTGGGACTGCCGTTCAAGCTGGGGCGCCGGTTCTATCGCGGCAAGGGCTGCCCGGAATGCTTCGATACCGGCTATCGCGGCCGTATCGCCGTGTTTGAGATCCTTTCCATCGACCGCGATGTGCGTCGGCTGATCGCCGAGGGGAAGGGGCGCGCCGATATCGAGCAGCTGCTTCATGCGCCGGGGAGCGGTTTTGTCTCCCTCCGGGAAAACGCCATCCGCTTGGTGGAGGAGGGCATCACCACCTGCGAAGAAGTCCTTCGCGTCGTGAACGCGGACGAATGATCCGCAGGATGGGCAATATTGTCAGAAATATTTCAAATTATTTATACGTCTATTGATTTCCTCCCCGGTTTATCGTATAATAAATTGATTAATTGTAGGAGGAAACGCCTATGATGACGGTTGAGCAGCTTGTGGCGAAAGCCAAGGCTGACGGAGCCTCGGATATCCATCTGATCTGCGGCCTGCCGCCGAAATACCGCAAGGACGGCCAGATCGAGAATATGACGGCCGAGCCGCTTTCTGCGGCGGATTGCATTGCGCTGGCGAAGTCGCTGGCGGGCGCGAATTACGCGGAGTTTGACGAGATCGGCGAGCTCGACGCTGCGGACACCTTTGCCGGGAACCGCTGCCGTATCCATATCTTCAAGCAGCAGGGGAAGCCCTCGGTGGCGCTGCGTCTGCTGCGGGAGGAGATCCCCAAGCTGGAGAATCTCGGCCTGCCGCCTGCGGTGCTGAATCTGCCGAGCCTGCATAAGGGCATCGTCCTTGTAACGGGCGAGACCGGCTCCGGCAAATCCACGACGCTGGCCGCGCTCCTCGATAACATAAACCATCACTACAAATCCCACATCGTCACCTTGGAAGACCCTGTGGAATACATCTACAAGCCCGATCTCTGCGCCATCAACCAGCGCGAGGTGGGCAAGGACACCCGCAGCTTTTCCGACGGCCTGCGCGCCAGCCTCCGCGAGGATCCGAACGTGATCCTCATCGGCGAGATGCGCGACCGCGACACCATCGAAACCGCGATCACCGCGGCGGAGACCGGCCACCTTGTTTTCGGCACGCTCCATACCGGCAGCGCGTCGGACGCGGTGGATCGCATCGTGCAGGTGTTCCCGGAGGGGCTGCAGACCCAGATCCGGCTGCAGCTATCCATGTGCCTTGAAGCGGTGCTGACCCAGCAGCTCGTGCCCAAGAAGGGCGGCGGGCGCGCGCTGGCCTGCGAGCTGATGGTGGTGACGGACGCGATCCGCAACCTCATCCGCAGCGGGAACACGCCGCAGATCGCCAATGCCGTTGCCACCAGCGCCGCCATCGGCGGGCAGACGATGGATCAGGCTCTCGTGCGGCTCGTCCGCTCCGGCGCGATCACGCGCGATACGGCGATGCACTACGCGCACGAGCCGGAGTATGTCAAGAAAAACGCCATCTGAACGGAGAGGGTGAGCAAAGCTGGTAACCTATAAATATCAAGCCATCTCCCGAGGCGGGGAAAAGGTCGCCGGTGTTGTGGACGGCTTCAACGAGCTCGACGCGGTGGAGCGCATCAAGCAGACCTGCGACATCGTTCTGAAGATCAACGCCGTCAACGAGAAAGAGGAAAAGGCCGGCCTCCTCAGCATGGAGATCGGCGGCAATAAGCTGGATGTCAAGGCGTTCACGCTGATGTGCAACCAGTTCGCCGTCATTCTGAAGGCGGGCGTTCCCATCTCCCGCACGGTGCAGCTCATCGCGGAGAAAACCACCAACAAGCCCCTGAAGCGGGTCTTGAAGCAGGTGGCGGACGATGTGGAATCCGGCCGGTCGATTTCGGCAAGCTTCGAGGAGCGGGGCGAAAAGCTCCTGCCCGTCACGTTCATCGAAACCATCCGCGCCGGCGAAGAGTCCGGCAACCTCGACCGCGCGTTCGAATCCGCCAGCGTGCATTACGAGAAGGACAGCAAGATGCGCGCCAAGGTTCGCGGCGCGATGATCTATCCCACCTTCGTCCTCCTCATCGCCATTGCGGTCGTCATCGTTCTGATGGTGAAGGTCGTGCCGACGTTCACCGCCATGTTCGAAGATATGGAGATGGACTTGCCGTGGATGACGCGGGCGCTCATCGGCATCTCGATGTTCTTCCGCAAATACATATTGCTCCTTGTGGCGATCGTCGCCGCCATCGTGCTTGGCTTCAAGCTCTATGGCAACACGGAGGAAGGCCGCCTGAACCTTTCGAAGCTGAGCCTCAAGCTCCCCGTGCTGGGGAACATCGGCCGGCTCAACGCCGCCAGCCAGTTTGCCAATACCATGGCCATGATGCTCGGCGCGGGACTTCCCATGACGCGCTCCGTCAGCATCACCGCCAAGGTGCTTACGAACTATTATATCAGCCAAGAGATCGGCAAGATCACCGGCAAGCTGGAAGGGGGGCGGACGCTCGGCGCGAGCCTGCGGGAAGCCGCCTGTTTGCCCGATATCCTCACGGATATGACCGCCGTCGGCGAGGAGACCGGCGAGCTGGAGCAGACGCTCCGCACCGTCGCCGCCTTCTATGATTCCGAGCTGGAGCAGGCCACCGCGGAGGCGCTGGCCAAGCTGGAGCCCACGATCCTCGTGTTCCTCGCCATCGTCGCCGGCTTCATCGTCATCTCCATCTATCTGGCGATGTTCACGATGTACAGCGGCATGT
>CAJOIU010000039.1 GCA_905234855.1 uncultured Oscillospiraceae bacterium | reverse complement strand
AGTTTTGAAGCTGAAGGTCATTGAGCTCAAGACCGACCCGCAGCTCATGGGCGCGCTGGGCGCCGCCGAATACGCCCGCCAGAAGGGTCTGGCGCGGGCCTGACGCTGAAACGCAAGGAGTTACGATATGAGCAAAGTTTTTAAGATCCTGTGGAAGATTGTGAAGATCCTCATAGTGGTCGTGGGCATTCTGTATGTGGTTTATCAATGGAATCTGGATCAAAAGCTCCTCGGCTGGGCGTATGTTCAGGTGAATCGGATCTTCGACCGCAAGAAGCAGGATATCAAGTTCTGACCTATGGAGCTGTATAATTCCATCATCGAGCAGGCGGTGAAGCTGGGCGGCGCCGCCGCGCCGAAGCGGTATGCCTATGACCCCGCCAAGGCATGGCCTGACAGCGGCGAGTTTGAGCTCGTCATGCTGCGGGACGCGGCCTATGAGCTGGGCGGCGGCAACCACAGCGCGGTCAATTTCACCTGCGTGACCACCAGCCCCAAGCTCATCGACCGGGACGAGATCGTCGTTTACGGCCCCGATCTGAACGAGCTGCGCGGCGACAGCGATTATATCCGCATCACCCTCCTGCGGGTGGGCGATATCGAGAGCGACGACGAAAACGATACGGAGCAGGCCTTCCGCGCCATTCAGGACATGGACTTTGTGAAGTACCATGTCTTCCCGAAGGGCTATATGATCCGCACCAGCTCCGAGAGCAGCCGCGAGCAGGTCCGCATCAGCAAGGAGGCCGTGCGCGACGGCGTAAGCTTTGAGCGCATCGGCGCCGATTTCATCCGGCAGTACAAGAAAAATATCTATATCCTGAACGTCCGAATGATTTTCATCACCGCGCCGGACGCGGATTACAGCGGCGCGAAAAAGCTTGCCAAAAACGTCAAGGACATCACCCTGTCCCTTACGAAGATTCTGGAGGGCATGCCCACCGACTGCGGCTCCTGTCAGCTAAAGCCCATTTGCGACGAGGTGGAGGGTATGAAGGAGCTGCACTTCGGCAAGGAAAAGCACACTACGGAATAGCGTCAATAACAGACGATCCCCCGCGGCAAAGTTCAAAGTGGCCGCGGGGGATATCCTTTTTCGGGTTCGTCTCATTTCCAGAGGCTGCAGAGAAGATCGGTATAGTCGGACGGGTTTTCGATGGGAAGCCCCGCGATCAGCAGCGACTGATTGTAGAGGATCTCGGCGTATTTTTTCGCCCGCTCGGGATCGACGATGCGCGCCGTCTCAAAGGCCAGAAACGCGGGATGATCCACGTTGATCTCCAAGATGCGCTTGGCCTTCATGCCGAGCTGCGGCTGGACGGCGGTGAAATACCGTTCCATATCGAAGGTGATGCCTGCGCCGGAGCTGAGGCAGACGGGATGGGTTTTGAGGCGCGTGGAGGCCTTCACCTCCGTCACCCGGTCGCCTAGCTGCTCCTTTATGAAGCGGAATGCCTCCTGATAGGCCTCCGTCTCGTCGGGCTTTTTCTCGTCCTCCAGCTCCAAGTCGCCGTCGATGGCGGAGCGGAAGGGTTTGCCCGCGTAATTGCGGAACATATCGGCGATGAACTCATCCGTGCGGTCGGTGAAGTAGAGGATCTCCATCCGATGCTCCTTGAGCTTTTCCGTCTGCGGCATATGATCCACTGCTTCGATCGAGCTGCCGGAGGCGTAGTAGATGTATTTCTGCCCCTCCGGCATCCGTCCGGCATATTCCGCGAGGGTCACGAGCTTTTTCTCCGTGGAGGAATAAAACAGCAGCAGATCCTGCAGCGCCTCCTTTTTCGCGCCGTAGTTGTCGAGAGCGCAGATCTTGAGGTGCCGCCCGAAGCTCTGCCAGAGCTTCTCGTATTCCTCCCGCTCGTCCCGCAGCATACGTTCGAGCTCGCCCTTGATCTTTTTTTCGAGATTTGAGGAGATGATCCTGAGCTGGCGGTCGTGCTGCAGAAGCTCGCGGGAGATGTTGAGGCTCAGATCGGGAGATTCCACCACGCCCCGTACGAAATTGAACTGCTCCGGCAGAAGCTCGGCGCAGCGATCCATGATCATCACCCCGGCGGAATATAGCTCCAGTCCGGGCTTGAAATCATCCGTGCCATACTGGCCGGGGGACTTGGCGGGGATATACAGCAGCGCGCGATAGGTGACGGAGCCCTCCGCGGACACGGCGATCACGGACTGGGGAGGAACAGGCTCGCCGAAATGCTCCTGATAAAAGGCGTCGTACTCCTCGCGCGTGACCTCGCTTTTCCGCCGCTGCCAGATCGGCACCATGGAGTTGAAGGTCTCCAGCTCGAAAACCTCCTCGAATTCCGGGTTTTCCTCCGTGCTGCCCTCCTTCAGCTTCGGCTGCGGCATGAGCATCCGAATGGGAAAGCGGATATAGTCGCTGTATTTCTTCACGAGCTTATAGATGGTGTATTCCCGCAGATAGCGGTCAAACTCATCCTTTTCCTCGCCGTCGGGCTTGATATGCATGATAACGTCGGTGCCGACGCGCTCCTTTTCGCAGGGCTCGATGGTATACCCGTCTACGCCGTCCGATTCCCAGCGCCACGCCTGTGTCTCGCCGTATTTTTTCGTGACGACGGTGATGCGGTCGCTCACCATGAACGCGCTGTAGAAGCCCACGCCGAACTGACCGATGATATCCGTCTCCGAAGCCTCTGCATCGTCGAGCGCCTGCCGGAACTGCAGCGAGCCGCTCGACGCGATCACCCCGAGATTGTTTTCCAGCTCCTCGGCGTTCATGCCGATGCCGTTGTCGCTGACGGTAAGGGCGCGGTTTTCCTTATCCAGCGTGAGGCGGATCTCAAAATCCTCCCGGCGCATGCCCACGCCCTCGTCCGTCAGGCCGAGGTAGCAGAGCTTGTCGATGGCGTCCGAGGCGTTCGATATGATCTCCCGCAGGAAGATCTCCTTGTGGGTGTAGATGGAGTTTATCATGAGGTCGAGAAGCCGCTTCGACTCCGCCTTGAATTCCCTTTTTTCCATGCTGTCGGTATGCCTCCTTGGCTCGGATTCTATCCCTATTGTACTACGCTTTTTGCCGTTTCTCAACGCAAAACGATGACCGCCGGCAGGGGCGGCCATCGCTGCGTTTGTTGTCGGCTTATTTTTTGTGGCTCATCAGAAGTCCCGCGAAGGACAGGACGCTCACCGCGCCGGATACGAGCATCGTTACGCGCAGAGCCTTCCGCACCTTTCGCTTCACACCCCGCGTCTTGATGCCGAACCGTTTGCGGAGGAAGGAGGCGGCGAGGCCGCCGAGCCGGCCGGTCAGCTTCCCGGTGACGCGCACGCCGGTCTTGGCCATGTCCGCGGCCACCGGCAGCAAGGGCTTCATGATATCGGTAATGATTTCAAAACTTTTTTTCAGCATAGCAGTCTCCTTATGCCCGCGCCAGACCCTTCTGGCGGGCGTATTCGGCGGCGCCCAGCGCGCCCATGAGCTGCGGGTCGGTCTTGAGCTCAATGACCTTCAGCTTCAAAACT
>CAJOIU010000038.1 GCA_905234855.1 uncultured Oscillospiraceae bacterium | reverse complement strand
GCCGCCCATAAGAGAGGCCATGAAGTGAAGATCCACACCGGCTTTCTCGCCAATGGATACGGCGAGCGCTTCCACGGCGGTATCAACATGCTCGATCCGGCGCGGGCGCATAATGGTGCGCTTGGAAAAAATATCGGCTTTGCGTTCCAGCTTGCGGTCACTGTCCAGCTCCTCCAGGGAACACAGGAGATAATACGAGGAATCGTCCGCAAACACGCGCTTGTTGGCGCTGTCGTTGATGAGGCCGTATTTGGCGGTATAGGAATCGTAGAGGCGGTTCAGCCCGGCCTGCTTATCCGTGATGGCGTCGTCCGTTGTGTACTCATCCATCTGCATGTCGATGAGCTCACGAACGCAATCCCGCAGACCGATCATGCCCTTGACGCGGGCCTTGGCCGTGGCGTTCAGGTCGGGCTTGACCATGATGCTGTTTTCCCGGAAGTACACTTCGCCGTCCACGATGGTAAAGCTGTAATTCCTCACGTCTGGGTCAGCGGGCAGGGTGCTTGTGACCGTCTCGCCCTCGCCGAGATCCGGCAGCTCGGCCTCCTCGTAGGTTCCTCGGATATATTTCACCGCGTCATGGAGCTGGTCGGCCAGTTCCAGCCCCTCGATGGGAGCAACGGTAAAATCCTGCCGCCCGTACTGTGTGCTGTCCGAGGTCTGCCGGCCAAGGATCATCTCAGGGTGCTCGACGAAATAGCTGTTGATGGTGAAGCCGTCCTCGTTCACGCCGGTCTGCACCCAATCCGGCTCTATGTCGATGGGGCGGTCACGTTTCTGTAGGAAGATGATGTCGGAAACCACATCCGTCCCGGCATTGGCGCGGAAGGCGTTGTTGGGCAGACGGATCGCGCCGAGGAGCTCGGCGCGCTGGGCGAGATATTTGCGGACGGTGGAATCCTTGGCGTCCATCGTATAGCGGGAGGTCACGAACGCGACGACGCCGCCCGGGCGCACCTGGTCAAGAGCCTTGGCAAAGAAGTAGTTGTGTATGGAAAAGCCCAGCTTGTCATAGGCTCTGTCCCGCACCTGATATTGTCCGAATGGGACGTTGCCCACGACCACGTCAAAGAAGTCGCGGCGGTCTGTCGTCTCGAAGCCCGCCACGGTGATGTTGGCCTTGGGATAGAGCTGCTGGGCGATGCGCCCGCTGATGCTGTCCAGCTCCACGCCGTACAGCCGACTGCCCCGCATTTCCTCCGGCAGCATACCGAAAAAGTTCCCGACGCCCATAGACGGTTCAAGGATGTTGCCGGATTTGAAGCCCATGTTGCCGAGGGCTTCATAGACGGCGTGGATGACCGTGGGGCTGGTGTAGTGGGCGTTCAGCGTGGACGCACGCGCCGCTTTGTATTCCTCCGGCGTCAACGCGGCCTCCAGTTCCTTATATTCGCCGCTCCATTCTCGTTTATCTGCGTCAAAGGCGTCTGCCAGACCGCCCCAGCCGACATAGCGGGACAGGATTTCCTGCTCCTCCGGCATGGCCTGACGCCCTTCGTTTTCGATGGTCTTGAGGGCATAGATGGCATCCATGTTCGCCCGGAACTTGGCTTTCGGCCCGCCCTCGCCCAAATGATCGTCCGTGATACGGAAGTTTTCGGCGGCGGGCGCGGGCGGTTCATGCTCCGGCTCATCAAAGTGGAGCTGCTCTATGGTAATGTCATACGCCAGCCCGGTCTCCTCGGCGGGGTATTCCTCGACGACTTCCGTGTGATATGTCGGCGGTGCAGGTTGTTCCTGCAATAGCTCCTGGGCGGGTTCCTGTATGTCATCCGCTCCATGGAAAAAGCCGTATCGCTCCTGTTGGAACATGGAGCGCAGATATGACGCGATATCCGTCCACGAGAACTCCTGCTTGGTGCCGTACTTATCGTCGATGTTGATTTGCAGCCCGGACGCGGAACCGAAGTAATCCACGCCCTCGCCTGTTTCCATCATAAAGGTTTCCGCAACGTCGCCATACATCAGACCGAGGCGCTCCGCGACGCGGGTGTTGCCCTCGCCGTTGCGGAACCAGCCCGCGATAATTTCACGGTCGTGCAGTTCCATCATGCCGTGGTCGCCGATAAGGACTTCCCGAAGGTCAAGGTTCATGCCGCTGAATGGCGTGGAGAGATATTCTGTAACTGGCCCGTTGCGCGGATCGCGGCGCAGGAGCTGTTCAAAATGCTCACGATTCTCCGAACGGAAAATCGGATAGAACAGTGTGGGATCACGGAGCTGTACCTCGCTGTCACGGATATCCGTGATCTCAAAGGCGGTATTGTCCAGATAGACTGTATCGCCGATTTTATAGGGCTGGATATCCCACGGCTCCTGCGGCGGCTCAGGCTGCGGCGCGGATTCAGCCGCGTCATCAGCAAGGGGCGGCGCGGCTTGTTCCCGCGTCTCCGGCCACAGGTCGTCCGGCAGCTCTATGTCCATCTCCTGGAACACCGGGCCGACGCCCATGGTGATAGTGTCACCGTCTATGGATACGGGCTGTTCAGATAGATCGGGCGGCTCTATATCCGCCTGTTCGGCGGCGACGCGCTCCGCGTCGGCCATGACCTGCTGGACAAAGGGACTATCTTCGGGAGGGCGGGATATTTGCTCACGGACGTAATCCACGTCGATGTCCTCGAAATTGTCCTGCTCCTGCTCGGTGAAGAAGCGATCCTGCTGGACGAGCTGGGCGAGGCGGCGCTGGAGCTTGGGCCACGTCAGATGGGTATAGTTGTCCACGCCGGGGAGCTGTACGGGAAATGCGTCAAGCTCGCCGCCATATTCTGCGCGGAGCCATGCGGCGGTGTCCCTCTCACGGGCGTGATCGGCCATATAGGTCTGTACCCGTCGTTTGCTGTCCATATCGCCGTTCCAGTTCTGGATGGCAGCGTCTATGTCCTCCTGCGTCGGCTCATACGGCGTTTCGGGCGGGAGCGGCTCATTGTCCGGGAATACCCGCGCCCCGTCCGCACCGAACTCGGCCTCGTGCGCGTCGATGGCGCGTGCGGCTTCTCGGTCGATCTCCTCATCGGTCGGCACGGGTTTTCCTGCCTCGTCAAAGGATATCTCCACGTCCTCGCCGTCGCGGACGGCAATGGCGCGATACCTGACGCGCCCCTGCATCTCGATGTTTTTCAGCCATTGGTCGGTAAAAGCGCTGAGATCGTTCCGAAGCTGCGGAATCCATCTGCCCGGCGCGGGATAGACCTCTTGATATAGCTGGATGCTGCCGTCCTGCCGGAAGGTCAGCGGTTCAAGCGTCCCATTCTTGCGGTCGATGCGGAAGGTCATCTCCGGATCGAACATCAGATCGCCATTCAGCTCATAGGTGTGCGACATGGCGATCTCGTTATCGCCTATATACTCGATCGTGAGAGGCATAAACCCGCCGCCCTCGCTGCCGCGCAGCTGTAAATAGCGGTATTCGCCGCTGACGATCTCCGGGAACTGCCGCGCAAAGGCGCGATAGTTCCGTTCTACCCGTGACCGTCCGGGACGCTTCTGTTCGGGTGCTGCCTGCTCAACGCTCGGAGCAGCGGGGGCTTCGGCAGACGACTGATCCGCTTCCCGCTCTATCTCAGAGGACGGGACATTCTCCACGACGTTCTCCGCTTGGGATGCAAGAGCCGCTTCGCGCGCAGCCAATTCCTCCGGTGTGAGATAACGGTCATGGGCGATAAGAGCGTCGATACGCTTTGCGACCTTTGACCATGTGATTTCCGTATGAGCTTCATGCTTCCGCAGGCGAATTCCTTTCGCGTCATAGTCCTGCCAGCTATCTGGACTGCCGGAAATGGCATGGGATGAGCCTCCGATTCCGTATTCACCCTTCAGAAAATCTGCTTTTTCCTTGGCTGTATGATAGCTGGTGAAAAAAGCATAGATCCGACCTCTGCTGCCCTCTATACCGCTTCCGCGCGTGGCAAGCACGGCGTCGATCTCGTCGTCTGTTATGAACGTCCTGACCTCGGGC
>CAJOIU010000037.1 GCA_905234855.1 uncultured Oscillospiraceae bacterium | reverse complement strand
GTCCGGCGACGTCATCTGGTGCTCCAACAACTACAACGAGCCCGCCACCCTGTTCGGCCGCCTGCACGAGATCGCTCCCCGGGTGGAGAACGTCATCGTCTACAAGAGCCGCATCGGCCGCTATCCCTTCCTTGTGACCCCCGGCATGGACGGCCACATCAACTGCGCGAACTATTTCTACGGCCCCAGCTACCGCGAGGCGCACAAGCTCCGCAACGCGATGTTCATCCCCGTTGACCTGCCCAACTACTACCGCAGCGTCAATATGCACCGCCCCTGCAACATCTTCACCGCGCAGGTCTCCCCCATGACCGAGGACGGAAAGCTCTATATCGGCATGAACCAGACCATCGAGTATTACGCCGTGAAGGACGCCGTCGAGCAGCACAAGAAGATCATCGTCGAGGTGAACCCCAACCTCACCTATATGAACGGCTCCGCTTATATCCCCATCGAGGCCGTCACCATGCTCTATGAGGTCGATACGCCCGAGTACTGCATCGGCGGCATCCAGACCACCGAGCTCGAGGATCAGATCGGCAAGACCGTCGCCGACCTCATCGACGACGGCGACACCATCCAGATGGGCATCGGCGGTATCCCCGATACCGTCGGCCGCTATCTCATGACCAAGAACGACCTCGGCCTGCATACCGAGCAGTTCACCTCCTCCCTCGTGAACCTCATCGGCGAGGGCGTTATCACCGGCAAGAACAAGGTCTTCGATAAGGAGCTGCACGTCGGCGTGTTCGCGGACGGCACCCATGAGCTCTATAAATACCTGCACGACAACCCGAAGTGCGTCATGAAGCCCGGCCCCGAGGTCGTCAATCCCTTCAACATCGCCCGGCAGGATCACATGGTCTCCATCAACACCCTCGTGGAGATCGACCTCACCGGCCAGATCGCGGCGGAGTCCATCGGCCCCGTGCAGTATTCCGGCTCCGGCGGCGGCTTCTGCTTCACCCTCGGCACCTACTATGCCGAGCACGGAAAGGGCATCATGGCCTTCACGAGCCGCACCAACAAGGGTCTGCCCAAGATCAAGGCTCAGCTCACCCCCGGTGCGGTCGTCACCCACCAGCGCAACTATGTCCAGTGGGTCGTCACCGAGTACGGCGCGGTGAACCTGCGCGGTCTCGACGTGCGCGAGCGCGCCAAGGCGCTCATCTCCATCGCCCATCCCGACGACCGGGACGCGCTGGACGCCGCCGCCCGCGAGCTTTGCTACTATTGATCCGATCACAGCAGAACCGGGACCGCTTCGGTCCCGGTTCCTTCTGTTTTCAGCAGTATTTCCGATAAACGCTCTCGTATACGCTCTCGGCGCGTTTCCAGTATTCCTCCACGCGCCCGTCCACCTCGCGGTTGATCGTATCGGCATAATCGCGGCGGCGCATGAGCTTCGTGTTCACCTTTACGTTCATCGCCGCGCCATATAGCGCGCCCCAGCACAGCACGGCGCCGGTGGCGGCGTCGGATACGGCGAGCGCCGAACCCTTTTCCGCAAAGGCCTCCATGAGCTCGATGCCCTCGCAGCAGCAGCGCAGGATCTCCAGCGGCGCGTCCGCCGCCCGGCGCAGACAGGCCTCCATAAGGTCGTCCCTCCCCGGCGCGTCCTTCGGAAGCGAATAGGCCCGGCTGAGGGGCTCGAAGGCCGCGGCGTCGCCGTCCACGAGCTTTATAAGCTTCCGGCTGAGCGCCTGCGCCTTTTCGGTCAGCAGCAGAAGCTCCTCCCGCGCTTCGGCGTCCTTGAGCCTGCCGACGGTGAGGTTTCCCACCATGGCGCCCAGCGCGGCGCCCAAGGCTCCCGCCAGCGCGGAGGCGCCGCCGCCTCCCGGCACGGCCTCCTTCGAGGCGAGGGAATCGCAGAACTGCGAAAGCGGCATCGATCGAAACTCCATGGCTTGACCTCCCGGAAGCGAAAGTAATCTTTCCGTGATTATAACACAGCGGCAAGGCGGTTGGAAAGGCTTTGTTACAGGTTTAATTAATGGGGAAACGGTTGCAAAGCTGTGGCGTTCATGGTACAATCCTTTCAGAACACTTAGCTGGCTAACATTGGAAGCGTTCCAATGCAAATATTTGTTACTTGTGCATTGCCGATTTATTTGGTATGATATTATGAGTAAAGAATTCAAATAAGTTGAAAAGAGGTACATAGAATGCAGATTCCGAGCTATGATCTGACCGGCAAGGTCGCAATTATCACCGGCTCCACCCGCGGCATCGGCCGCGCCATCGCCGTCACCATGGGAAAGCTGGGCGCAAAGGTCGTCATCACCGGGCGCAAGCAGCCCGCCTGCGATCAGGCGGTGGAGGAGCTTGCCGCGGACGGCATCGAGGCGCTGGGCGTCGCCTGCGAGGTCACCAAGGCCGAGGATCGCGAGACCCTGATCGCCAAGACCGTGGAGAAGTTCGGCCGCGTCGATATCCTTGTGAACAACGCCGGCCTCGGCGGTCAGCCCAAGAAGATGATCGATATGGATGAGCAGTATTTCGACAACTACATCGACGCCGATCTGAAGGGTCTGTATTTCATGAGCCAGCTTGCCGCCCGCCAGATGAAGGAGCAGGGCCGCGAGGGCGCGGAGAACCCCTACCGCATCATCAACCTCGCCTCCGCCGCCGGCATCAAGGCGCCCATCGGCGACACCGTTTACGGCTCCTGCAAGGCGGCCGTTGCGCATCTGACCCGCATCATGGCCAATGAGCTGGCCCGCTTCGGCATCCTCTGCAACTCCGTCGCCCCCGGTTATGTCCTCACCGACATGACGAAGGACGTCATGGCCGACGAGAAGAACGTCGCCGCCGTCACCCGCATGATCTCCGTGCGCCGCTATGCGCAGCCGGAGGAGATCGCCTCCGTTATTGCGTTCCTCGCCTCTCCTGCGGCGGGTTACGTCACCGGCGTCCTGATCCCTGTGGACGGCGGCATGACCATCAACTGATACGAAATCTGCATAGGAGGATTCTGAGATGCCCGAGAAGTATATCGGTACATACGAGCAGTACAAGGCTCGTCTGCTGGCCATGAAGCCGAACATCTACCTGCACGGCAAGAAGGTGGATCGCTCTAACGGCAAGGAGGGCGCCGAGCGCGACCTCGCCGACTGGATCGTGGGCGGCACCTACGTCATGAAGCAGTGCTACGACACCGCGAATGATCCCCGCTATGAAGACGTCTGCATCGCCGAATCGAACATCCCCGGCATGGAGGGAGCGCTCATCAACCGCTCCACGAACATCCACCACTCCCGGGAGGATCTGCTCAAGAAGCAGCTCATGACCCGCCTCATCTGCCACCGCGTGGGGGGCTGCATGCAGCGCTGCATGGGCTCCGACGCCCTGAACGCCCTGTATTCCGTCACCTACGACTGCGACGAGGCGTGCGGCACCGAGTATCATCAGCGCCTGCTGAAATACATCGCCTACTGCCAGAAGAACGACCTCATCTGCAACTGCGCCCAGACCGACGTGAAGGGCTCCCGCAACCCCAAGTATAAGAGAGCCCACATGCAGCCCGACCCCGATCAGTTCTTCCACGTTGTGGAGAAGGACGTGGACGGCGTCGGCCTCGACGGACAACCCTGCAAGGGCATCATCGTGCGCGGCGCGAAGATCTGCAACTCCTGCGCCCCTTATGTGGACGAGATCATCGCCCTGCCCACGAAGTTCATGAGCCCGGACGACTCCGATTACGCTGTGGCGTTCGCCCTGCCCGCCGACTGGCCCGGCATCAAGCTCATGGCGCTGCCCGGCCAGCACCACAAGCGCAAGCATCTCGACGCCCCTTGGGCGAAGATCGGCGATGTCGAGTCGCTGACCATCTTCGACGACGTGTTCGTACCCTATGAGCGCGTGTTCATGTGCGGCCGCGACAATGAGGGCGTCTGCCGCTATGCCGGCTACCTCGCCCTCATGTTCGCCCACTATCACCGCCATTCCTACACCGGCTGCAAGACCGCCGTTTCCGAGGTCATTGCCTCC
>CAJOIU010000036.1 GCA_905234855.1 uncultured Oscillospiraceae bacterium | reverse complement strand
ATTTTTCCGCGATGGCGACCGCCTGTTCGGCTGTTGAACTGTCCGGGCTGGTCGGCCCGGAGGCGATCATATCCAGCCGGTCGCCCAGCACATCGGAAAGGATGATCGAGCGTACCGACGCCGGTGCGCAATGATGGGCAAATTTACCGCCTTTTACGGCCGAAAGCCGCTTCCGGATCGTATTGATCTCAACGATATCCGCGCCGCAGGCCAAAAGCTGGTCCGTGATATCACGAAGCTCATCCAGCGGTACAAGCGGCTTTTCCATCAGCGCGCTGCCGCCCCCCGATAAGAGAAGCAGCACGGTATCCTCGGCGTTCAGCCCTTCTGTCATCGAAAGCGCCTCTTCCGCTGCCGCAACGCTGTTTTCATCCGGCACCGGGTGTCCCGCCTCCATACAGACGACGCCCGGAATATCCCCCTGCACATGGCCGTATTTCGTGATCACGATTCCGCCCGCAGGAGGCGTATCCAGCGCGTCCGCCGCTGCACGGGCCATTCTCCAGGCAGCCTTTCCCACCGCCGCGATATAAACGCGGCCGGGAAACGATGCGCCGTCAAGCGCAGCCTTTACCGCCTCATCCGGTAAAACGGATCGGATCGCGGCGCGAACGATCCGCTCCGCGTCGTTTCTCAGTTCTCTGATCATCATCCATCCCTCCGGAACGGCCCTCGGCTTTTTCAGCCGGCCTGCGTTTCCGAAAAATAGGCGCGCGTCGCCTCAATATCGCTGCGGATCTGCGCCGCCAGCGCATCGGAGGACGGAAAGCGCTTTTCCTCGCGCAGATAGCGATAAAACTCCAGCCGCACCTGAGAACCGTACAGATTCCCCTCAAAATCAAGGATATTGGATTCGATCGTCAGCTGGCCGCCGTTTTCAAAAGTCGGCCTGACGCCCACATTGGTCACGGCCGATTTGACGCCCTCCGGCAGCCATACGCGTGTGGCGTATACGCCGCGGCGAGGGGCGATCACGCCCTCGGGCACCCGCGTATTGATCGTAGGCGCGCCGATGCTGCGGCCGATCTTATAGCCGTAGCCCACGGTATCGGTCAGCGTGTGCGGATGACCAAGATACCGGGCGGCGCGTTCCATATCCCCCTCGGCCACAAGGCCGCGGATATAGGTGGAGCTGACGATGACGCCGTCGATCCGAACCTCGTCTACGATATCGCAGCCGAGGCCGTTTTCCGCACACCATGCCGCCAGCCGGACCGATGTGCCTTCTCCCCGCCAGCCGCAGCAGAAATCCCTGCCCATGACAAGATGCACCGCACCCATATCGTTTTTAACGGAGGCGGCAAACTCCTCCCATGGGGTCTGCATGAACCGACGGTCAAAATGGATCATGATGATATCGTCGATCCCGCCGATGCGGGAAATGAGATCCCTTCGATCCGCCACGCTGCCCAGCAGCGGCACATCCACCCCGCGCACAAAGATATCCGGGTGCGTATCAAAGGAGATGACCGACGGACGGACGCCGTATTCCGCTGCCCGCTCCACGGTGCGGCGCATCAGCGCCTGATGGCCGAGGTGGACGCCGTCGAAAAAACCGAGGGCGATCACGCGCTTCACTTCATCCATTTTGCGAAACCTTTCCGAGTATACGGTCGAGGGGCAGGATATAGCCCTCGGGGTTTTGTCTGATCGCCTCGAGGGTATGCGCCTCGTCAATAGTGAACTCACCGCAGCGCACCCGCCTCAGAGCGCTCATGCATCCACCGCAGCCGAGAGCCTCGCCGATATCGGCGCAAAGGGTGCGGATATACGTCCCCTTGGAGCATTCGATGTCCAGTCCCCAATCGCCGTTTTCGTCACGATCCGTCAGCGTCAGGCGGTGGATCGTGATCGGCCGGGGCTCACGCTCCACGTCGCCGCCCCGCCGGGCGATCTCATAGAGCTTTTTGCCCCGGATCTTGATGGCGGAATACATCGGCGGAAGCTGCAGGATATCCCCTCGGAAGCCGTCCAGCACGGCTTCGATCTCGTCCCTCGTCCGGCTCTCGCCGCTTTCCGTCAGCACCGTGCCCCAGATATCCTGCGTGTCGGTCTTCCTGCCGAGCCGCAGGCGGGCGCAGTATTCCTTCGTGTCGTTTTCCGCGTATTTCGCGGCCTTCGTTCCCTTCCCTGTCAGAACGACAAGAAGACCGGTCGCGTTCGGATCGAGCGTTCCCGTGTGGCCGATATGCTTTTCATGCAGCACGCCCCGCAGATGCGCGCAGACGTCCATGCTCGTCCATTCGGACGGCTTGTCTACCAGCAGGATCCCGTCCACTACAGCGCCTCCAGTATCTCTCGGACGATGATCTCCCGCGCCGTTTCGGGATCCTCATAGATCGTGCAGCCGGAGGCCATGCGATGCCCGCCGCCGCCGTGGAGCGCACATACCGCCGAGCAGTCGAACATCTCGCCGCTGCGGAGGCTGATCTTGCATTCCTTCTCCCCCAGCTGCCTGATGGTGGCGGAGATGAGGCTTCCCTTCACGCGCCCGGCAAGGGACGCCAGATCGTCGCAGTCGTCCTCCGTCGCCCCGGATTCCTCCATCATATCAAGGGTCACCGTGGCCACGTTCACGATTCCCTCCGCATACTGGCGCATGGAGGAATAGATCATCCCCTCCAGCTTCAGCCGGGAATAGGAAAACTGCCGGAACAGCAGCACATTCAGATATTTATAGTCTGCCCCCGCCTCGATCAGATCGGCCGCTGCACGATGGGTGTCCGCCTTGGTATTGCCATAGACGAAGCAGCCGCAGTCGGTGGAAACAGCGATATACAGAAGGCTCGCCACATCGGCGTCCAGCAGATCGAGGTTTTGGGCGATCTGAAGGATCAGTTCGCCGCAGGAAGCCTTGTCCGGCTGACAGAACAGCCGCGCAGCATAGCCTGTATTCGTCGGGTGGTGGTCGATGCAAAGATCGAAGGGCGTGTCCGCGTCGAAGCCATTGGGATACAGCCGTTCCGACGCGAGGTCGATCCCCACGACGCATGCCGGAACAAATCCCGGCGGCGCGATATACGGCTTCGTATAGACCGCATAGGTCTCGGTTGTCTGGGGATTGTCGTAGACATAGGCCGTTTTTCCCATACGGCGCAGGATATGACAAAGAGCGGCGGCACTTCCAAGCGTGTCGCCGTCCGGGCGGATATGCGTTACCAGCAGGTATCCGTCGTGCTCTTTGAGATATTGGATGCAATCATTCAGATTCATGTTCATCCTCGTGGGGTATATCGAGATCATTGATGAGCTGATTGATATAAGCGCCGTGCGCGATGGAGTTATCCAGCTCAAACGTCAGCTCCGGCGTATAACGCAGATCCAGCGAGCTGCCCAGTTCCCGCCGCAGCCAGCCGGAAACGGATTTGAGACCGCGTTTCATCTCCCGCGCGTCATAATCCCCAAGCACGCTGACATAGACCTTGCAGTAACGCAGGTCGTTTGTCGTGTCCGTATGTGTCACGGTCAGCATCGAGCCTTGCTGCACCCGGGGATCCTTGACCTCCCGAAGCTTTTCTGCCAGCACCCGACGGATATCGTCGTTGATGCGGTCGATATGATGATTAGCCATTGATCTGCTCCATCACAAAGCACTCGATCACGTCGAGCTCCTTGATATCGTTGAATTTCTCCACCTGCATGCCGCATTCGTAGCCGGAGGCGACCTCCTTCACGTCGTCCTTGAAGCGGCGCAGAGACGCGAGCTCGCCCTCGAAGACGACAATATTGTCCCGCAGGACGCGCACGGAGCAGCCCCGCTGGATCTTGCCGTCAAGCACATAGCAGCCGCAGACGGTGCCGACCTTCGAGACCTTATAGGTCTGGCGGACCTCGGCATGGCCGATGATCTTCTCCTCAAACTTAGGCGCCAGCATGCCCTTCAAAGCGGCCTCGATCTCGTTAATGCAGTCATAGATAACGCGGTACATACGGATCTCCACATCGGAGCGCGCCGCGCTGTCCCGGGCGGCATTGTCCGGCCGGACATTGAAGCCGACGATCACAGCGTTGGAGGTAGAGGCCAGCATCACATCGGATTCGTTGATGGCGCCTACCGCCGAATGGATCACACGCACGCGGACTTCCTCGTTAGAGAGTTTTTCCAGCGAGGTCTTCACAGCCTCGGCGCTGCCCTTCACGTCCGCCTTCACAATGATGTTGAAATCCTTCATCTCGCCCTGTTGGATACGGGCAAAGAGATCCTCCAGAGAAACCTTCTTGCTGCCGGCGCTCGACTCAAGCTTCGCCTTCTCCTTGCGCTCCTCCACCAGCTCACGCGCCATTCGCTCGTCCGCCACGGCGTTAAATACATCGCCGGCGTTCGGCACCTCGCTCATACCGGCAATCTCCACCGGCACGGAGGGGCCGGCCTCCTTCACGCGCTGACCCTTATCGTTTATCATGGTGCGGATGCGGCCGACGCTCGTTCCCGCGATGATGATATCGCCCTGATGCAGCGTGCCATTCTGAACAAGTACGGTCATGATCGGGCCGCGGCCCTTGTCCAGCCTCGCCTCAATGACAGCGCCGGAGGCAGCGCGGTCGGGGTTGGCGCGCAGACCGAGCATTTCCGCCTGCAGCGCGAGCATTTCCAGCAATTCGTCGACGCCTTGGCCGGTCTTGGCGGAGATCGGGCATACGATCGTCTCGCCGCCCCATTCCTCGGGAACCAACTCATACTCAGTGAGCTGCTGCTTCACACGATCGGGGTTCGCGCCGGGCATATCCATCTTGTTGATTGCCACGACGATGGGTATATTGGCCGCTTTCGCGTGGTTGATCGATTCGATCGTCTGGGGCTTGATGCCCTCTGTGGCCGCAACCACAAGGATCGCCACATCCGTCACCATGGCGCCGCGGGCGCGCATGGAGGTGAACGCCTCATGACCCGGCGTATCAAGGAAGGTGATGGGCGCTCCGTTCACGTCCACCACATACGCGCCGATGGCTTGTGTGATTCCGCCCGCCTCTCCGGCGGCCACATGCTCGTTTCGGATATAGTCGAGCAGCGAGGTCTTGCCGTGGTCGACGTGACCCATAACGACTACGACGGGCGCGCGGGGCTTGAGCTCCTCATCGCTATCCACATGGTCGTCGATGAGGCGCTCCTCCACGGTGACGATCACCTCATGCTCGACCTTGCAGTTGAACTCCATCGCCACAAGAGCGGCGGTATCGTAGTCGATGGTATCGGACAGGCTCGCCATTACTCCCATGCGGACGAGCTTGCGCACGACCTCCGCGCCGGTCTTCTTCATGCGGACGGCCAGCTCCTGCACGGAAATCTCATCCGGGATCTGGACACGGGTGGGCGCTTTTTTCGCAATCTCGAACTGGAGGCGCTGCATCTTGTCCCGCTCCTCCTGCCGCCTCTTGGCGCTGGCGGACATCTGATTCTGCCGCTGCTTGTTTTTGTTGCCGATCTTCTCCTTGCCGCGCTTCATCTTGTCGGCCTTGTCGCCGGCCATGCGGTCAAACCGCTCATCGTACTTGGAGAGGTTCGTATTGGCGCTGCCGCGGGTATCCACGACCTTCTTTTCCGGCGCCTTCTTGGGTACATAGGGCTTATCCGGCTTGGGCTGCTTCTGAGGTGCGGGCGCAGTCACGGCAGGGGCGGCGACGCTCTCCTTGGCAGGAGCGGCTTCGCCCTTCTTCGCCTCGGGCTTCGGAGCAGGCTCCGGCTTCGCGGTATCGGCAAAAATCTCCGCAATGCTCTCGATTTGGTTATGCTGGGTCATATATTCGAATATGATGCTCAGCTCCTCGTCCTCCAGAACCTGCATATGGTTTTTCGGCGTCGTAGCATACTGCGTGAGAATCTCGGTAATCTCCTTGGAGGTGACCCCAAAATCCTTCGCGACCTCATGCACGCGATATTTCATCAAGCTGCTCATATACGCTCCTCCTGTTCCATTCCGTTGACAGCCGCCGAGGCAAAGGCCTCCGCCAGTCCCCCGTCGGTTACAAGGGCAAGGGCAACAGCGCTCCCCCGCCCGACCGCAGCGGCGATCTCCGATTTCGTGTAAAAGGATTTCATCAGACGCACTCGCTTCGAGGCCGCCAGCGCCGCGGCAAGCCTATCGGCATTGGGCGCCGCGTCCGACGCGACTACCAAAAGTCCGCCTTTGCCTTTTTTTACTGCTTTTTCACACTCTTCCGCGCCAACGATGAGCTTACCGGCCTTCGTTGCCATCGACAGATATCGGATCGCCCTGTTTTCCTTCATGCCTCTTCGTTCAGCGCAACCTCCAGCGCATCATACGCCTCCGGCGGTATTTCGATGTTCAGCATACGCTCCAGCGCGCGGCTTTTCCGCGCTTTTTTGAGGCACTCCGCCTTCCGGCAGAGATACGCGCCGCGCCCGGAGGCCTTCTCCTTCGCGTCCAGCAGCAAACCGCCCTCCGGCGTGCGAACAACGCGGATCAGTTCCTTTTTCGGGGCGCGTTCCCGGCACCCCGCGCACATACGCAAGGGTTCCGCCATCGCTCAGCCCTCGCTCTCCGGCTTGATGTCGATCTTGAAGCCGGTCAGCTTCGCGGCAAGACGGGCATTCTGCCCCTCCTTGCCGATGGCAAGGGAGAGCTGATTATCCGGCACGATGACACGGCAGGACTTGCCGCTCTCGTCCATCGTGACGCTGATCACGTCCGCCGGGGAGAGCGCCGCGGCGATATATTCCTCAGGGATCTCGCTGTAGCGCACGATATCGATCTTCTCGCCGCCCAGCTCGTCGACGATGCTGGCGACACGCCCGCCGCGGGGGCCGACGCAGGCGCCGATGGGATCCACGTCCGGCGCGGTGCTCCATACGGCCATCTTGGTGCGGGAGCCCGCCTCGCGAGCCACGCTCATGATCTCCACCGTTCCGTCGGCGATCTCCGGCACTTCCATTTCAAACAAGCGCTTGACAAGGCCGGGATGCGTCCGGCTGATGAGTACCTGCGGGCCGCGGGCGGATTTGCGCACCTCAATAACATACACCTTAAGGCGCTTGCCCTCATAGATTTCCTCGTCGCGCATCTGCTCATTGGCGGACAGCAGCGCGTCGGTATACTCAGAGTTTGAGCTGATCTTCATGGAGACGCTGCCGGTGCGCGGATCGATCCGAGACACCTCGCCGGTGAGCATCTCATGCTCATGGGAGGTGAACTCGTCATAGATAAGGCCGCGCTCGGCCTCCCGGATGCCCTGAATGATGACTTGCTTGGCCGACTGCGCCGCGATGCGGCCAAATTCCTTCGTGTCCACAGGGACGCGGATCTGCATCCCGGGCTTGGCCTTCTTGGAATACTTCTTTGCCTGCTCCGCCGTCATCTCCACCGCGGGATTTTCGACCGTCTCCACAACATCAGTGATGACATACATCTCGATCTTTTTCTTGTCCTCGTCGATCTCGACAACAACGTTATCCGCCGCGTCGGGATTGTCGCGCCGGAAGGCGGCCAGCATGGCCTGATTGATCTTGTCAAACATATATTCGCGGGGAATGCCCTTCTCCCGTTCGATATCCTCTATCGCGCTAAAAAACTCGGCGTTCATTGCTCTATCCTCCGTTCAAAATTCCACGTGCAGCCGCACGCTGGCAATTTGTTTTTTGCCGAACCGACGTTCTCCGCCGGCCTCGATGGTAACATCGCCGCCGTCATACGACAGCAGCGTGCCGATCCATTGCTTCGCGCCGTCTGCCGCGCTGTAGAGCTTCACCTCTACCGTCTCGCCATAAAAGCGTTCAAAATCCGAAGGCCGTTTCAATTGCCGCTCGCAGCCGGCGGAGCCAACCTCGAAAATATAGCTCTCGGGAACGGGATCGGCCTCGTCGAGGATCGGATCCATCGCGCGGGATACGCGCTCGCAGTCATCAAGATCCACACCCTCCGGGCCGTCAAGGTAAAGCCGCAGATAACGCTGCCCGGCCTCCGTCACATATTCCACGTCCCAAAGCTCCAGTCCGGCCCCCTCCACTACGGGAAGCGCCAGATCATATACGTTTTTTTCGATTCGATTCATATTGATTTCCAGTTTCTGACATTTTGTTTTTCATCAAGAAAAAGAGTGGGACATGACCCACTCCAAGGAACAAGAACTTTGCTGAGAGCAATATACCATATCTCCTGTCACAAATCAAGTCTTTTTTCTCTACACCACTATATT
>CAJOIU010000035.1 GCA_905234855.1 uncultured Oscillospiraceae bacterium | reverse complement strand
TTTCGTTGCTTACTTTTTCGGCTTCAGGATGAGATTAACGAGTTTGTTCTTGACCACGATGGTGCGCACAAGCTCCATGCCCTCCATCGCTTTTTGCACTTTGGGATCCTCCTGCGCGGCGGCGATCACTGCCGCGTCCTCGGAATCGGCGGGGACGGTGACAGTGGAGCGAAGCTTGCCGTTTATCTGCACCGCCAGCTCCTTCATTGCCTCCACGGTCTTTGCCTCGTCATACTCCGGCCAAGGCTGCGCCATGGCATAGCCGCCATAGCCTTGGACCTCCCAAAGCTCCTCCGCGAAATGAGGCGCGAATGGGCTGAGCAGCGCCAAAAGCACCTTTATATCGCCGCGGCTGGGCTTCGTGTCATAGAACTGGTTCACAAGGCTCATCATCGCCGCGATGGCGGTATTGAACTTCATGTCCTCGATATCCTCGGAGACCTTCTTGATGGTGCGGTGGATCGCGGCCTCGTTCGCCGGGGTGAGCTCGTCGCCCGCCAGCGGCTTTTCCGCCAGCGCCCAGATGCGGTCAAGGAAGCGCTTGCAGCCCTTGACAGCGTTATCCGACCACGCCGCAGCTTTTTCGAAGTCGCCGATGAACATGATATACAGCCGCAGCGTATCCGCGCCGTACTGAGCCACTACGTCGTTGGGGTTTATGACATTGCCGCGGGACTTCGACATCTTGACGCCGCCCTCGCCGAGGATCATGCCGTGGCTTGTGCGCTTCTGATAAGGCTCCTTCGTCGGCACGACGCCGATATCGTAGAGGAACTTATGCCAGAAGCGGGAATACAGCAGATGCAGCGTCGTATGCTCCATACCGCCGTTATACCAATCCACGGGCGTCCAGTAATCCAGCGCCTCCTTGGAGGCGACGCCAGTATCACAGTCGGGATCGGCGTAGCGCAGGAAATACCAGCTCGAGCCAGCCCACTGGGGCATGGTATCCGTCTCCCGCTCGGCGGCGGCACCGCATTGCGGGCATTTGCACTCGACCCAATCGCGCATCTTCGAGAGGGGGCTCTCGCCCGTATCGGTCGGCTCATAGCTCTCCACCTCGGGCAGGAGGATGGGCAGCTCGCTCTCGGGCACCGGCACCCAGCCGCATTGCGGACAGTTCACCATGGGGATCGGTTCGCCCCAATAGCGCTGGCGGGAGAAAACCCAGTCACGCAGCTTATAATTCACCTTGCGCTCGCCGATGCCCTTCGACTCGAGCCAGTCGAGCATCTTCTCCTTGGCCTCCTCCACGGGCAGGCCGTTCAGAAAGCCGGAATTTACCAGCATGCCGGTATCGCAGTTCGTGAAGGCTTCCTTCTCCACATCGCCGCCGGCAACGACCTCGATGATGGGCAGGCCGAAGGTCTTGGCAAAATCCCAGTCGCGGTCATCATGGCCGGGCACGGCCATGATCGCGCCGGTGCCGTAGGTCGCGAGGACATAATCGGAGATGAAGATGGGGATCTCCTGCCCGTTCACGGGGTTGATCGCCCGCACGCCGTCGAGCCGGACGCCGGTCTTGTCCTTCACAAGCTCGGTACGCTCGAACTCGGATTTATGCGCCGCCGCATCCTGATAGGCGCGAACCTCGTCGGCGTTTTTTAGGAGCGGCAGCCACTTTCCCACCAGCGCATGCTCCGGCGCCATGACCATATACGTCGCGCCGAACAGCGTGTCGCAGCGAGTGGTGAAAATGCGCATCACATCCCCGGCGGTGGTCTGGAAATCGACCTCCGCGCCGGTGGAGCGGCCGATCCAGTTGCGTTGCTGGATCTTCACGCGCTCGATGAAATCCACATCGTCGAGATCGTCGATGAGACGCTGGGCGTAAGCGGTGATCTTCAGCATCCACTGGCTCTTTTCCTTCTGGACGACTTCGGAGCCGCAGCGCTCGCACACGCCGTTCACGACCTCCTCGTTTGCCAGCACGCATTTGCAGGAGGTGCACCAGTTTACGGGCATCGTCGCCTTATAGGCGAGGCCGTGCTTATACAGCTGCAGGAATATCCATTGCGTCCATTTATAATACTTCGGATCGGTCGTATCCACGCAACGATCCCAGTCGAAGCCGAAGCCCAGCATTTTGAGCTGCGCGGTGAAGTTCTGGATGTTCTGCCGCGTCACCTCTGCCGGGTGCATGTGGTTTTTGATGGCGTAGTTCTCCGTCGGCAGACCGAAGGCGTCATAGCCGATGGGGAACAGCACGTTATAACCCTGCATACGGCGCTTTCTCGCCACGATGTCCATCGCTGTATAGGGGCGGGGGTGGCCGACATGCAGTCCCTGTCCGGAGGGATAGGGAAACTCCACGAGTCCGTAGAATTTCGGGCGGGGATCGCCGGTCTTGGCGGCGTAGGGCTTTTCTTCCTCCCAGCGCGCCTGCCATTTCTTTTCAATTCGCTCAAAATCGTATGCCATATCTCTTACGCCTCAACTTCCAGAATTTCTTTGATATCGATCTCCTGCGCATCGTTCCACAGGCGCTCTAGGTTATAAAAATCGCGCGTTTCCTTCTGGAAAATATGCACGATGAGGCACCCGAAGTCCAGCAGCAGCCAGTTGGAGTTGCGGTAGCCCTCCCGCCGGATCGGCGGCAGTCCCGCCATGGAGAGCTGCTTGTCCACCTCGTCGTACAGCGTGCGGACATGGGTGGAGGAATTTGCCGTGCAGATGATGAAATAATCCGCCAGCACGGTCAGCTCCTCGGTCTTCAGAAGGCGGATATCTGCGCCCTGCTTATCGTCCAGCGCCTTGACCGCCAGCTTTGCCGCTTCAAAAGGTTCCATCATATTAAATCTCCCATCCAATCATAGTCAATTCTCCGCATCGGGGATGCCATCCGCGTGGACAGGCAAAACGCCCCGCTCCCGCAGCAGGCCGAGGTAATATGCGTGTGCCTGCGCGGTGTTTTCATGGGGTTCCTGCCCCCGAGCCGCCACCTCGTCGAGGCTCATGCGCGTGCCGAGCTCCATGGCCGCATCGATATCCTCATACGCCGTTTGCCGCAGCTCCGTTAGGCCGTCGAAGCCATCCCGCCCCGGCTCGATGTAATCGGCAAGATACGTGATCTTCTCCAAGAGCGTCATGCCCGGCCTCCCGGTCGTATGCCAGCGGATCGCATCGCATACCTCGTCCGACAGCCCGAACAAATCATGGGCAAACGCCGCGCCGGTCTTGGCATGCAGCAGCTTTTCGCTCTGCCGCTCATAATCATCTGTTATGATAGCATATTTGCCGCACAGGCGCAACTGCTCGTCCTTCGCGAGCTTTTTCGTGATATCGTGGCAGATGGCGGCCTCCGCCGCGTCCTCCGCCGACGCTCCCCAGCGCTTTGCCAGCTTCACAGCCTCCTGCTCCACGCCGCGCACATGCGCCACGCGCTTCGGCTTCAGGTAGGCGTATGCCTCCCGGCGCAGCCAGTCGAAATCCGGCTTCGCACCGTAAAAGCGGTTTTTGATGATATATGCATAGACCTCCGGCGCAATCAGCTCCGCGCCATGCCGGTTTTTGAGCATTCCGCGCAGGGCCGTGGAGGATATCTCCACCGGCTCTCCCGGGATCTCATACACCGTCGCGCCGAAGCGCTCCCGCAGCCGCGCGGCGCCCTCGGCGATTTCCGTCTCCCGCCCCATCTCGCGTGAAAATACCGCGATGGACGCCAAAGCGCAGATCACCTCCGGCTCGTGCCAATCCGGCAGGGACAGCAGCATATCCGTCCCCACGAGGAAGATAAGCTCATCGTCGGGGTATTCCTCCTTCAGCGCCCGCAGGGTGTCGGACGTATAGCTTTTCCCCTCGCGGCGCAGCTCGATCTCCAGCGCTTCCGCGCCCGGTATCTCCCGCGCGGCGAGCCGGGTCATGGCAAGCCGCTGCTCCGCCGCGGGGCTTTCCTCCGCCAGCGCCTTATGGGGCGGCACGGCGGCGGGGATCAGAAAGATCCTCTCCGGCGCGAGCGCCGCGGCGACCGTCCGGGCAGATCTCACATGCCCCCGATGCGGCGGATTGAAGCTGCCGCCGTACACAAGCACCCGCATGGCTCAGCCCTTGGGAAGCTGTATCTTCGCCGCTTTTTCGTTCTTTTTATACAGGACGAACACGCGGCCGATCACCTGCACGCCCTCCGCGCCGCATGCCTCGCACAGAAGCGCCTGCGCCTCCGCGGCGGTATACATGCAAGCCTCCTGCACGCGGCCCTTCACGAGCTCGCGCGCCGCCAGCGCGGCGTTTGCCTCCGCGATCACCGGCTCCGTCACGCCGGATTTCCCCACATAGAGGATGCACTCCTCCTTCTGCGCAAGAGAACGCAGATAGGCGCGCTGTTTTCCCGTCAGCATATTCCGTTCCTCTCCAATTCCTCCCGAAACGCAGCAAGCGCCCTTGCGCGGTGCGAGATCGTGTTTTTCAGTTCCTGTCCCAGTTCGCCGAAGGACTTGGCATATCCCTCCGGCGCGAACACGGGATCATAGCCGAATCCCGCGTCGCCGTGGGGCTCCGTGAGGATCATGCCCGGGCATTCGCCCCGCGCCCGCAGGATGCGTCCGTCGGGGAAAACGCAGCAGATGCAGCTTACGAATTTCGCCGAACGGTCGGTCACGCCGTCGAGCTTTTCCAGCAGGTAGTCATATTTCTGCTTGTCCGTCCAGTCCTTTCCGCCTCCGAAGCGGGCGGAATGGACGCCGGGCGCGCCGTCCAGCGCGTCCACGCACAGGCCGGAATCGTCCGCCACGGCAGGAAAACGCGTGACCTGCGCCACGGTGGACGCCTTCAGATAGGCGTTTTCCTCAAAGGTATCGCCGGTCTCGTTCACCTCAAAATCGATGCCCGCCAGCGCCTGCGGCACAACGCCGATGCCCAGCGGCTCCAAAATCTCCTTGAACTCCCGGAGCTTGCCCATATTGTTGGATGCGAGTATAAACGTCATTCCACCATCGCCTCCGCAAATTCCCGGGCGTCGAAGGGACGAAGATCGTCCACGCCCTCGCCCACGCCGACGAGCTTCACGGGCACGCCGAGGCGCTCCGCGATGGAAAACACCACGCCGCCCTTTGCCGTGCCGTCAAGCTTTGTGAGGACGATGCCCGTGACCCCGGCGGCCTTGGCAAACTGCTCGGCCTGCAGAAGGCCGTTCTGACCCGTCGTCGCGTCCAGCACGAGCAGGATCTCATATGATGCCTCCGGCAGCTCCCGGGTGACGATCTTCGTGATCTTCGTCAGCTCGTTCATGAGGTTCTGCTTGTTATGCAGGCGTCCCGCGGTGTCTACGATGATGATATCCGTCCCGCGTGCCTTGGCGGCATTGCAGGCGTCGAACACCACCGCGCCGGGATCGCCGCCCTCACCGTGGCGCACGATATCCGCTCCGGTGCGCTCCGCCCAAACGCCGAGCTGCTCCGAGGCCGCCGCGCGGAACGTATCCGCCGCCGCCAGCAGAACTTTTTTCCCCTGCGCCTTGAAATAAGCCGAGAGCTTTCCGATGGTCGTCGTTTTGCCGACGCCATTCACCCCTACCATAAGGATGACGGAGGGCTTCGTTTCCAGAACCAGCCCCTCGGTGCCGGCCTTTTCCATCTGCTCCACGAGGATATCCACAAGGCAGTCTCGGATCTCCTCACCCTTCACGCCCTTGCGGCTGCGCAGCTCCTCCACGGCGGCTTCCGACGCGTCGATGCCCGCGTCGGCCAGGATGAGCTTTTCCTCCAGCTCGTCGAGAAATTCCTCGTCCACCTTGGAGCGGCCGGAGAACAGCCCCGACAGAAAGCCTTTTTTCTTTTCCTTGAATAGCGACATAAGCGACTCCTTTTATGCTTCCGCTGTCTTCTGCGCCTCGGCCAGATCCAATTCGATCACGCTGGAAACGCCCTTCTCCTGCATGGTGACGCCGAAAAGAACGTCCGCATGTTCCATGGTACCGCGGCGGTGAGTGATGACGATGAACTGCGTCTTATCGAGCCTGTGCAGATATTCCGCGAAGCGGGCGACGTTTTCCTCGTCGAGCGCGGCCTCGATCTCGTCCATGACGCAAAAAGGCGTGGGACGCAGCTTCAGGATCGAGAAATACAGGGCAATGGCCACGAACGCCTTCTCGCCGCCGGATAAGAGGCTGATATTCGATACCGCCTTGCCGGGGGGCTGCACCTTGATCTCGATGCCGCAGCCGAGAACGTCATTTTCGTCCTCCAGCCGCAGGCTTGCCCGGCCGCCGCCGAACAGCTCAAGGAATGTCGCCTGAAAGCTCTCGTTGATGGCGCTGAACTCCCGAACGAAAATCTCCTCCATCTGGTGCGTGATATCCGCGATGATCGACAGAAGCTCGCTCTTCGCCTTGGCAATATCGTCCCGCTGCTCGGTAAGATAATCGTATCGCTCGCCGACCCGCTTCGATTCCTCGATGGCGCCGAGGTTCGGCGTACCGAGAGCATGGATGGCGCGCTTGAGCTCCGAGATGCGGCGATTCGCCGCCGTTAGGCTCTCGATGGGCTGACGCTGCTGCTGCGCCGCCGAGCGGGATAGCTCATAGCTGTCCCAGAGCTTGTCGATGATCTGCTTTTCCTCCATCTCCGCCGAGAGCATCCGCCGCTCGATGGACGCGGAGAGCCTCTCCTTCTCGATCAGCTCCTCGTTCTGCCGCTGGGTATCCTTATCGGCCTGCGTGCGCTTGGCTTCCAGCTCCAGCTTCTGCCGCAGGATCTCGCGGATGCGCTCCCTAAAGCTCTCCGCCCGCCGGGCAAGCTCCTCGCCCCGGGCTGCGTTTTTCTGAAGCTCCCCGTCGATCTCCGCGTTTTTGCGCTCATAGCCTTCCATCAGCGCGCGACGCTGATCGCCGCCCGCCGTCATAGCGGATTTCACATCCTCAAGCTGGCGCACATTCGTGCGCTTGGCGCTGCGCTCCGCCTCCATCGAGGCCGCATCACGCCCCGCAGCGGCAAGCTCCTCCGCCGCCACATCCATGTCGTACCGTGCGGCAGCCAGCTCCCGCTCTGCCTTATCCAGCTCAGCCGTCTTTTCCTCCTGCCTAACACGCAGGGTCTCACGTTCCGATTTGAGCCGCTCCAGCTCGTTTGCTCGGGAGAGGATGCCCGTGCCCCGGGCGGCGCTGCCGCCCGTCATGGAACCGCCGGCATGGATCATCTGCCCGTCCAGCGATACGATGCGGAACTGGTTATTGTTCCGGCGGGCGATCGCCACCGCGTCACCCAGCGTTTCCGCCACCACCGTGCGGCCGAGAAGACTTTCAAAAATGCCCGAATACCGTGCGTCGAACTCCACAAGATCGAGGGCGAGGCCGAGAAAGCCCTGCTCGCCCCGGGGCAGTTTCGTCAGCACATTGCCCCGGATCGAGCTGATGGGCAGAAAGGTCCCGCGGCCGGCGTCCCGGCGCTTCAGCAGTTCGATGGCGGTCTTGCCGTCCTCCGGCCGATCCACCACGATATTCTGCGCCGCCGCACCAAGCGCTGTTTCGATAGCGAGAGCGTAGCGGTCGTCAGCCCGGACAAGATTCGCCACCGGGCCGTGAACACCCCGCAGCGTACCGCGCTCGGACTCCCGCATGACGGTCTTCACCGCGCGGTTGAAGCCCTCGTAGTCCTTCTCCATTTCGGCAAGCATGGAGATACGCCCGTCCATGCTTCTTCCATCCACTGTGATGCGGGTGGCCTCGTCCCGCAGGGCGGCGACCTTCGCCTCCCTCCCGCTCATCTTCATCCTGTGTCCGTTCACGACATTGGAGAGCTGACGGATGCGCCCGGACAGGGCTTCATAGTCGCCGTCGATCTGGCGGATACGGTTCTGCAGCGTTTCGATCTGGCTGTCCAGCGCGCGGATGCGGCCTTCATCCTGCGACATATCGCTTTCGATGCGGGCGATGCTGTCCTGATTGTTCTTCTGATCAGCGCGCAGAACGGCGGCGATGCGCTCGTTCTCGCCGATATCGCCCTCCGTCTCCGTAAGCTGGGCGCGGACGCGCTCGGCCTCGATATCCTTTTCACGCATCTTTTCGGAGATCGTCTCCGTGCGCTGATAGTTTTCGCTCAAGGCCGCCCGGGTCTGCTCGAGATCGGCCTTGGCCTTCTCATAGCTTTCCTTAATGGCGGCTGTCTGCCCCGTCAGCTTATCGAGGGATTCCATCCACGCGGATATTTCAAGCCCGCGCAGCTCGTCCCGCAGGGCAAGATACTTCTGCGCCACCTCCGCCTGCTTGCGCAGGGGCGTAAGCTGCAGCTCCAGCTCGTCGATCTTGTCTCCCACGCGCACAAGCGTCTCGTCCGTAGAGGCCAGCTTGCGTTCCGCCTCTTCCTTACGGAAGCGGAAGCGGGAGATGCCCGCCGCCTCCTCAAATATTTCACGGCGGTCGGTGCTTTTGGCGGAGACGATCTCACCGATGCGCCCCTGCCCGATGATGGAATAACCGTCGCGCCCGAGGCCGGTATCCATCAAAAGCTCATGGACATCCCGCAGGCGGACGTTCTCCCGGTTGATGAAATATTCGCTGTCGCCGCTGCGGTAATACCGCCGGGCGATGGCAAGCTCGTCGCTGTCGATGGGAAACAAGCGGGCGGTATTATCGAGCAGCAGCGTCACCTGCGCAAAGCCGAGGGGATTGCGCTTTTCCGTGCCGCCGAAGATGACGTCCTCCATCTTGCCGCCCCGCAGGGCGCGGGTTCGCTGCTCGCCCATGACCCACAGTACCGCGTCGGATATATTGGACTTGCCCGAGCCGTTCGGGCCGACGATCATTGTCACGTCCTTTTCAAACAGGAGCGTCGTCTTGTCCGGAAAGGACTTAAAGCCCTGTATCTCAAGTGCCTTCAGATACAAAGTCTACACCTCATGCTTACATAAAAATACAAAATATAGTATACCGCTAGACAAGTTCCCAGTCAACCAAGAATATTCCATCCCCCGCCTCGGGC
>CAJOIU010000034.1 GCA_905234855.1 uncultured Oscillospiraceae bacterium | reverse complement strand
GCAGATCTTCCCGTTCTCATCCAAAATCAGCGCCTTCGTGTAGGTCGAGCCTACATCGCATCCTCCAAAATACTTCATTTTGCCTCTCCTTCTATTGTTCTCTCCGATCACATGCAGGACTCGTCGTCGAAATCGCAGAGGCTCGGATCCACCGGCTCCGCCTTCATGACAGTGCGCATATATTCGTTTACCTTGTCTCTCATGGTCTTGCGGGACACCGTGCGCGGATCCATCAGATCGTGTTCGATCCAGATCATGTGATAGTTCTTCTCCCGCGCCTGCTCGTCGAGGATACCCTGCAGGGTGGCCATGTTCTTGCAGGCGACGTTCTGATACATGATGATGATCTCGGCGCGCCACGCCTCCACCTGACGCCACAGCTCATCCACGACGTTGTGGTAGCCGCCGTTCGTGTGGCGGCGCATGACCATGCGCTCATAGAGACGGGAGAGATCCTGCAGCGCCTTCTCTTTATCCTCGGTCTCCATAGGCTTCGTGAAGTTGAGCGATTCCATCTCCACGAGGATGTTGATGCCCCAGCAGTTCGCGAGCCAGTTCGAGAAGTTCGCGTAGTAATGCGCCGGGCAGGACCACACGATGCCGCGATAGCGCATCTTGCCGGGCCACGCCTCCTCGCGGCGCTCATAGGCCTGCAGCATGAGCTTGTTGACCTTCTGGAAGGTCTTCATCGTCCGCGGATCGGCGCCGCCGTCCATCTCATAGTTCCACTTGCGGAACAGCTCGTAGCACGGGCCGATGATCTGCGGGTAGTTGGTCTTGTTGACCTCCCATTTTTCCAGCTCGTAGCTCGTCTCCTCGTTGAAGCGCTTCATCTGGGCGAAATAGGCGTCCCAGTCCCATTTGGCGCCGGTCTGCTCCTCCACGAAGCGGATGCACGCCTTGATATCCTCGGTGGCGTCCTCCACCGTCTCCTCATACTCATAGCGCACGGGGAAGGTCAGGTGGAACACCGGCAGGTCGGGGAAGCGGCGGGACATGTAGCTCGAGGCCATGGTGGAGCCGTCGCAGGGCATGGAGCTCGAGATGAAGCACGAGCCCATATGAGGCAGCGCATCGATGACGAGCGCGCCGCACTCACTTGACGGCACCGGGCAGGTGTCCGCCGGCAGGCCGAAGGACTCCACCGCGTCGATATAAGGCACGCAGGTGAGCTGGTCGATCTCGCTGACGAGGAACACCGGCATGAGCTGATACGGGATGCCCAGCAGATCCGGGAAGCCCGCCATGATCTGCCCCATGGTCATCTCATCGAAGAGGACGACCTTCTTGTTCAGCTCCGCGGAATTGCCGTTTTTCTCGTCGCACTTGGCGAGGAACACGAGGTTTTCGGCCACATAGCGGAAGATATCATAGATCATGAGGTGGCTCATTTTGAGCGCCGCGCCCCGCTGACCCATGGTGTTTTTATCCATGAAGCCCACGCAGCACATATAGCTGATCATCCAGCGATACCACAGCGTGGCGTTCAGCGCCGGGACAAGATCCTTCGAGAAGGTGCCGAGCAGCATGCCCCACATTTTGAGCCATTCGGCAAAATCCACGCCTGTATCCTTCACACCGCGCCATTCGCGGCGCACCGTAGCCATCGAGCCGGTGCGGTACAGCTTGCCGAGATGCTTCTCGCCGTTGAGCAGGAGATCCTTCCGCTCCTCGGGGGACATGGCGCGAACGGCCTCAAATTCCTCCTTGACGCGCTTGCCGTCGGCCTTGAAGCTGTCCTTCGTTTTCTGCCATACGGCCTTCCAGTCGGTCTCCTTGATCATATCGCCGATGATGGAGCCGATCTCCTTGACATTTTCTGCCTGCGCCTTCCAGTCCATGTTGGTCTTGGCGCGGAAGAATTTCGGGTTCGGATATTTCAGCTTCTTAGCCATGCTGCGCCCCTCCGTTCTTTTGGATGCGTTTGATCTCCAGCGACTCCACGAATGCTTGGAAGCGGGTGCGGAGCTGGCCGGAGGTTCTGGCATTGTACGGGCGGTCGATGGACAGCACCGGCCAACCGCGCTCCTTGCTCATGATATGGCTTACGAGCGCGCGCTCAAAGCCCCAGAAATCGCAGAATTTCATCTGCTCGTAAATGATGCCGTCGGCCTTGAACTCCGTCGCGAGACGCTCGGCGGTGTCCCGGCGCTGCTGCACCTTCTCGTCGCTGATGTAGCGGGCGCACTCGCTGACCTCCATATAATGGCGGCAGATCTGGTCGAGCGCGGGCTCATCGTCGTTAAGCTCGATGACCTCCCGTCCGGGAGTGGAGCCGTAGCAGTAGCGGTCGGATACGACCATCGCGCCGCATTCCTCGATCATCTTCGTGAGGCTCGGATCGTCGATCTCGCTGCCGACGATGGCGACCCGGGCGCGGTACCACGGCTTCGGATCGGGCTGGCGGACCCTGAGCTCCTCCAGCGTTTCCCGCAGATAGGGCAGGATCAACGCCTTCGGGCAGGTGTAGCTCACAAGGTTCAGCACATGGTATTCATAGCCCGTGATGACGGGGTTATCCTCCTTGCGCATCTGTCCGATCTCGGTGAGGATGCGGCATACCTCGTTATGCTCCTCCACCGCCCTGCGGATCGCCGCGTCGGAGGTGTCCACGCCGTAGCTCTTCTCCATCACATCCAGCAGGCGCACGCGCATCTGCTTGACATAGTGGCGCACGGAATAGTCCTCCACCTTATAGGGCATGTCGGTATGCGTGACGAAGAAATTGGGCTTCTCGTTCATTTTGAGCAGCTCAAAATGCTCGTAGAACCGATTCATCATGGAGCAGGCGTCCACGCCGGCCAGTCCGTCGAGGAAGTTGAAGCCGCCCTCGATGCCCCGCTCCACCAGCGCCCGGGCAAACTCGCAGGTGTAGTTCGACATGTAGAAGGTCGCGATGTCGATGGAGCCCGTCCGGGGCGCACGGAGGCGCACGGAGAAGCAGTTATCGACGTTCAGCAGCACCTCCGGGATGTGGAAGCAGGTGTAGCCGATGGCGAGCTTACCCTCGGACTTGGCCTTTTCCACCAGTTCATTATCGGCGTTTTCCAGAAGGTTTTCAAAGAAGATCAAATGTTTCAGATCTCTCAAGCGTGACACCTCTCTTTATATAGCGGTTTTATTTCGTACTGATCTCCCGATCAGAGGATCTCCAGTTTTTCCAAGGCCTCCCGTGCGCCGCGCATGATGGGACTGTCCGCCGGCAGGTCGAAGATGCTCCGCCCTTCGATGTCGTTTGCGGCATGCGCCTCGTCCGCGGAGATGACGGCCAGAAGCTCTGTGTTTTCGATGCGGATATACGGCAGCATGGCGGGATCGGACAGACGGTTCACAATGGCGCCGCAGCGGTCGTACATCACAAGCTCGTCCGCCACGCGGCGGATGGTGTCGATGACCTGCGTGCCCTTGCGGCTCGGGTCGGTAATGAGCACAAGATGGGTCACCTTTTCCATCACGCGGCGGTTGATCTGCTCGATGCCCGCCTCGCCGTCGATCACGACATAATCGAAATCGCGGCTGAGGAGGTTGATGACCTCCTTCAGGTAGGCGTTCACCTTGCAGTAGCAGCCGGCGCTCTCCGGCCGCCCGATGGCGAGGAAGGAGAACGCCTGCCCCTCCACCATGGTATCGAAGATGCGGTAGCGCGCCTCTGCCAGCAGCTCTATGGCCTCCCGCGGCGCGCCGTCCTCCACGGAGGCGACGATGCTCTTGCGGATATCGTCGAGCGTCTCCCGTACCTCCACCCCGAGGGCGGTGCTGAGTCCCACGGCGGGATCCGCGTCGATGGCGAGGATGCGCGACGCGGGTCGTTCCTCCGTCAGCAGGCGGACAAAGGCCGCGGATATGCTTGTTTTTCCAACGCCGCCCTTGCCGGAAACAGCAAGGATCTTGGGATCATGCTCCATGGATGCGCAGCTCGCTTTCTGACGGCGGGCGGTTTTACGCCGCCCACACAATATCGTCAATAATATCACAACCATATTACCACGAACCGCGGGGATATGCAATCAAAATCATCAAAAAAATAACATTCTTTTGTTGATTATAGGCGATAATTGTGATATGCTGGCAATGTTAATAGTGTGTCAAACTGCGCGTAAGACTGTACCACAAAAAAGGAGGGCGAATCCTTGAAGAAAGATGTTTTAGTGCAGAAGCTGGTGAACAGCTACGGCAACTGGGTGCGTACCGACTGCGAGAACCGCGAGGGCGGCACGGGACGCATGACAAAGGAGCTGTATCCCTACACGTCCCTGTTCTCCCCCATCCGCATCAACAAGCTGACGGTGAAGAACCGCCTCGTGATGGCGCCGATGGGCAACTGCCAGATGGCGGAGGAGACGGGTCGGCCGAACGACAAGATGCTCCGCTATTTCTTCGCCCGCGCCGAGGGCGGCGTCGGTCTTCTGACCACCGGCCTCATCCCCATCAGCCATCATATCGACGCCTCCGTGACGGAAAAGGGCAACTTCTCCTACTTCCCGCGGATCGACGGCACGCGCACGAATTTCATGGGCTGGCGCGATCTGGCGCAGGGCGTCCACGCCCGGGGCAGCCGCATCTTCATCCAGCTCACCCCCGGCCTCGGCCGCGTGGGCAATCCCCAATGCCTGCTGACCAAATTCCAGCTCCCCGTGAGCGCGTCTCTGAACCCCAACTTCTACCTGCCGGACGTCCCCTGCCGCCCGCTGACCGACTTTGAGTGCGACAAGATCATCGCAAACGCCGGGCAGGCCGCCATGGACGCCAAGGTCATGGGACTCGACGGCGTGTACCTCCACGGTCATGAGGGCTATCTGCTCGATCAGCTCACCAGCCCCGCCTTCAACCGCCGCAAGCTCGGAAAATACACCGACTGGCAGCGCTTCGGCATCGACCTCATCAAGCGCATCCGGCAAAAGGCCGGCCCGGACTTCCCCATCATGTACCGCATCGACCTCTCCCTCGCGCTGGAGGAGACCTACGGCGAGCGCATGAACACCGTCAAGACCCTCAAAAACTTCCGTAACGGCCGCTCCATCGCGGATACGCTCGATTATATGGAGAATCTCGTCAAGGCCGGCGTGGATATCTTCGATGTCGATCTCGGCTGCTATGACAACTGGTGGCTCCCGCATCCCCCGGCGGGCATGCCCGCCGGCTGCTTCCTCGACGTGGCGAAGGTTGCGAAGGAATACTTCGCCGCCCGCGGCATCAAGTCGAACGCGGGCGTGGAGGTCCCCATCGTGGCCGTCGGCAAGCTGGGCTATCCCGACATCGCGGAAAAGGCGCTGCGGGACGGCAAGGCGGATATGATCATGCTCGGCCGCCCCGTGCTGGCGGATGAGAACTGGTGCAATAAGGCCTATGCGGGCGAGGTAGAGGAGATCCGTCCCTGCATCGGCTGTCAGGAGGGCTGCGTCAACGAGTTCGTGGAGGGCGGCCATCCCCAATGCGCCGTGAACCCCCGCACGGGCTTCGAGGATCTTTACGCCCCCGAGCCGCCGAAGGCCGCCAAGAGCAAGAAGATCGCCGTCGTGGGCGCAGGCTGCGCGGGTCTCAACTTTGCCATCACCGCCGCCAAGCGCGGCCACAAGGTCGAGGTCTTCGAAAAGAGCGACAAGCTGGGCGGCAAGATGAACGCCGCGGGCGCGCCGCTGAGTAAATTCGACCTGCACAACTACATGGAATGGCTGTTCGCGCAGGTCAAGAAGACCAAGGGCGTCACCGTCCATTTGAATACCCCCGTCAGCACCGACGATCTGAAGGCCGGCGGCTACGACGCCGTGATCTTCGCCAACGGCTCCCGGGAGGGACAGCCGAAGTTCGAAGGCGCGGACAAGATGCCCACCATCGAGGCCGTGCATCTGCTGACGCATCAGGACGAGCTGCCGGACGACGCGAAGAGGATCGTGGTCGTCGGCGGCGGCGCCGTGGGTCTGGAGACAGCCTACTGGCTCGCCACCGAAAAGCAGCGGGACGTCACCTGCGTCGAGATGCTCGAATACTTCGAGGACGGCGCCTGCACGGCAAACCGCGGCCATCTGATCCACTACTTCGAGGCCGACGGCGGCAAGCTCATCAACTGCGCCCGTGTCCTCCGCTTCGAGGGCGGACATGTCGTCATGGCGCATAACCATTCGAAGGCCGTTCCCGATCCCTACTGCACATGGACGCCCATCATCCCGAAGAATGTGGAAAACCCCCTCGCGCCCAAGATGACGAACGAGGAGGTCATCGAGCAGATCCCCGCGGACCTCGTGGTCATGGCCATCGGCAACCGCGGCGACGACGGCCCGTTCCTCGCCGCACAGCAAGCGCATGTCGCCCCCGAGGTGCATAACATCGGCGACAGCTACAATACCCAGCGCCCCGGCAATATGTGGCAGGCCACCAAGGCGGCCTACAACCTCGCCGTCCGCATCTGAGGCTCGTGCCTGCGCCGCAAAACCGCGGCGAAAGAAACGAAGGCGTTGTCTCAAAACAGCTTTGTAATGAGACAGCGCCTCTTTCTTTCAGCAGCTTTTCACCGGGTATGACGTGATCGAGTTTGAAAACCTGTTTGCGCAGAAGCCGGTGCGATGGATCGCCGCCGCGGGTACGGACGGCGAGCCGGATCTGACCAGAATGTATATCCACCGACGACAAACGAATCGTTTCTTCACAGAACAGCCGACCGGCTTCCAAGGAAACCGGCCGGCTGTTTCGTTATTCCGTTTCATCCGCCGGCAGACGGCAGATCAGAGGCGGGGATCACGGATGGATCTTCTTCGTGATCTTTTTCAGCGAATCGGGGGCTTTGGGTACGTTGAAGGCGGTGAAATACTCCACCTTCTCTACCTTGCCCGTGACGGACGCCCCGTCCTCCCCGGGAACGGCCACACGGTCGCCGGGACGGATGGAATCGTCGTCCGTGAGGAAATAGCCCAGATTCTTCGTGGTATTGTCATACACGGTGCAGTAGATGTACTCATCCTCCCGCTTGCCGTAGCGGATGAGGTTTTCGCTCAGCAGATCGCCCTTCATGCTGTAAAAGTCGAACTTCGCCTTGATGTCGTTGCGGAACTGGAGCCAGTTCTTCGGCAGGAATTTGCGGTCGAAGTTGCACAGATAGGTGACCGCTTCCCCGCTCTGATAGGTGAGCTTCAGCCGGACGGTGGGCGCTTCCTCCTCCACCTCCGGCGCGGGCAGCCCGGCGATCTCGGAGAAATAGTCTGTCAGCTCCCGGAGCATATAGTCGGTCTCCTTGGTCGTCAGCGTGTGGGTCGCCAGCGCCTCATAGCCGAAGCCGCGCTTGTAGCTGATGGTATAAGACGCGGCGTCTATCTCCACCTCCTCGCGGTAGATGGAGCGATTCTGCTCGGGATCGTCGAAATAAGTCAGATCGCGGACGCCGAGCATATCGAGCACATAAACGGCCTTGACATTTACGAGATAATCGCCCGAACGGATATTACTCATTGCAGAACCTTCTTTCCTTTTTTCTTGAGCTGCTTCTATTATCGTCAATTTCCTGTCAAATGTCAAGCCCGGAGTGCGGAGAGGCGGCCGTACGGATCGCGGACGTCCTCCAAAAAACGCCGCAGACCGGCAGGCTGCTCAGAGCTGCCGTCCAAGCCCGTATCCCCCAGCTCGATCAGCTTATTGCCGCCGTGATAGTCGCTGCCCGCCGTGACATACAGGCCGTACCGCTCGGCCAGAGACAGCATCTCCCCGCGGATCTTCTCCGTGAACCCGGAATAAAAGGCCTCCACGCCCTTGAGCCCGAATCCCATGAGCCGCCGGAGTCGCTTTTCCATATCCTCGCCGAGGATGAGCTGATCGCCGCTGCCATAGGCAGGATGCGCCAGTACGGGGATTCCGCCCCCGGCAAGGATGCCCTCGATGGCCACCTCCGGACGGACGTATTCCGTGCGGACGCCCAGCGCGTTTATATAATCGCGGATGGCTTCCTCCTTCGTCGCCGCGTAGCCGTATTTCACCATGAGGTTCCCGATATGGGGCTTGCCGGGATTATCCAGCGAAAGCAGGCGTTCCACCTCCTCCGGGGGGAAAACGACGCCGAAGCGGGTTTTGAGGCCATCCATTCTGGCGGCGACCTTATTCATGCGGAGCCGGTGGCCGAGCCCCACCACTGCCTGTATCGCCTCGGAATCCGGGTCATAGCCGTATCCGAGGATATGGTATTTCCCCTCCCCGTCCCTGCAGGAAAATTCCACCCCGGTCAGAAAATCCGGATCGCCCTCCCGCAGGAGGCTGCGGACGGTCTGACAGCCCTTCACCGCGTCGTGATCCGTTACCGAAAACAGCCCGAGTCCGGCCTCCCTGACCCGCGCCAATATCTCCTCCGGCGAATCCGTGCCGTCGGAGACCGTCGTATGCATATGAAGATCCAAGCTTTGTGGAAAATGCATCCCTGATCCCTTCTTCCGCGTTATTCCGTTCGCGCCCCCGCGCCGTTCCTATCCTACCATCTGCGGAGCAAATAGTAAAGCTTTCAGAAGCGCGGTTTCTTCGCAGGAATGCCGTTTGGATTCCCGTTGCATCTTTTTCTTATATGTGTTAATATGTAAGCAAATAATGGCACGCAGATGACCTGCGGCTGTCAGACGACACGAAGGGAGGCGCAGATGTGATTCGCTGGGTAAACTACGCAATGGTATATCTGGGAAGCGCGCTCATGGTCTATAACATCTATGGGTTCGTCAAGTACGCACGCTTTGTGCAAAAGCAGAAAGCATGGGATGCCAGCAGGTGGCTCCTCAATGTCCCGATCCTCCTGCTCGTTCTGTTCCTGCTGGGATATCTGGGCATAGGCATCTTCGGCCGACCGGATCTGCTGGTGGCGGCGATCCTGTTCGGCGGGAGCATTTTTGTCTTCGTGATGTATCTGCTCCTCAGCCTCATCACCCAGCGGATCATCGAAAACGAGAAGCTGAAGGCGGAGCTTATAGCCGCCGAGGAGAGCAGCCGGGTAAAAACCAGTTTTCTTTCCAGCGTCAGCCACGAGATGCGCACCCCCATGAACGTGATCCTCGGGCTGAACAGCATCGCCTTGAAAAATCCGGCGCTGCCGTCGGAGCTCCGGGAACCGCTGGAAAAGATCGGCCTGAGCGCGAAGCATCTGCTGGATCTCATCAACAACATCCTCGACATGAACCGCATCGAATCCGGCGAATACACGATAAAGAGCGAACGCTTCTCCCTGCGGGAAATGCTGACGCAGATGGATGCCATTGCAGTCACCCTATGTCATGAAAAGGGTCTGACGTATGAAACCGACGTCCAAGACGGGATCTACGGCGATTATTTAGGCGATGAGACCGAGCTTCGTCATGTTTTGCTGAGTCTTCTCGATAACGCCGCAAAATACACGGACGCGCCCGGAACAGTGCGCTTCTCCGTGGAGGGCGTATCCGCCGACGAAGACAAGCGTCTGCTGCGGTTCACCGTGGCCGATACCGGCATAGGGATGAGCGAGGAGTTCCTCACCAATCTGTTCACCCCCTTCACACAGGAGGATACCAGCTCCACCAGCCGCTTCGGCGGCGGAGGCATGAGTCTCGCGGTGGCCAAGGGGATCGTGGATCGCATGGGAGGAAGGATCTCGGCAGAGAGCGAAAAGGGGCGCGGCTCCGTATTCACCGTCACCCTGCCGCTGATGTCCACCGCAAGCGAAGCTCCGCCGGAGGAGCCGGAGGTCAGTCTGGAGGGACGCCGCATCCTCATCGTGGAGGATATCCCCGAAAACGCGGAGATCGCCGCGGATCTTCTGGAGCTTGAGGGCGCGGAGAGCGAACACGCGGAAAACGGGCAGATCGCCCTGTGTATGATCGAGCGCTCCACTGAAAACTATTACGACGCCGTTCTGATGGATCTCCGTATGCCGGTGATGGACGGTTTGGAGGCGGCACGCCGCATCCGCGCCATGGATCGGGCGGACGCAAAGACCCTCCCCATCATCGCGCTGACCGCCAACGCCTTTGAAAGCGACATACAGCAGTCGCTGGACGCCGGAATGAACGCCCATCTCGCCAAGCCCACCGACGCCGATTTGCTCTATGCTACCCTAAAAAGCCACATCCGAAAGTAAGGAGGATAAGCCGACATGCTCCAATCCAAGCAGATCCAGCGGCCGCAGCTCGTGCTGGTCGTTGACGATCAGGAGCTCAACCGGGACGCCCTCGGTGTGATTTTGGAAGACGATTATGAGGTGATCTTCGCCGAAAACGGCCAAGAGGCGCTGGAGGCCATCGAAGCCCATATAGACGATCTTTCCCTCATCCTGCTCGATCTCATGATGCCGGTGATGAACGGCTTCGAGGTGCTGGAGCGTGTCCGCAGGGACGAGCAGATGAACCACATCCCCGTCATCGTGCTGACGGCGGATAAGAGCGCGGAGCTGCGGGCGCTGCAGATGGGCGCCGCCGACTTCATCACTAAGCCGTTCGATCTGCCGGAGGTCATCCTCGCCCGCGTCGGCCGGATCATCGAGCTGAGCGAGGGGCGGAAGCTCATTTCCGCCGCGGAGCACGACCGGCTGACCATGCTCTATAACCGAAACTTCTTCTTCGAGTACGCGAACCGCCTCTATCAGTTTCACCCTGACGTGCATATGGACGCCATCGTCATGAACATCGAGCAGTTCCACTCCGTGAACGACCTGAACGGCCGCGATTTCGGCGACGATGTGCTGCGGATCATCGGCAACGAGATCCGCGCCTTTCTGGCCGAAACGGAGGGCATCGCCAGCCGGATCGAGGCGGATCGGTTCGATATCTACTGCGTCCATCAGCCGGATTACGCCGCCCTGCTGAACCGCTTCCAAGAGAAAGTCAACATCATCTCCCCCAACGTCAGCATCCAGCTCCGCATGGGCGTGAAGCCGTGGCAGGAGGGCGTGGAGCCTGTCGCCCTCTTCGACCGGGCAAGAGCGGCATGCAATATGGTTCGCGGCGATTATCAGAAACCGCTCATGATCTACGACGAGGACATGCGGACGCGGGAGCTCATGAACCAGCGCCTGCTGAACGACCTGCGCCTTGCTGCGGAGGAGCGGCAGCTCAAGGTCTACTATCAACCCAAATACGACATCCAGTCCGATCCTCCCCGGCTGACCAGCGCCGAGGCGCTGATCCGCTGGAGCCATCCCGAGCTGGGTCTGATCTCCCCGGGGGTCTTCGTCCCCCTGTTCGAGGGGAACGGCCTCATCAGCGTCGTCGACAACTATGTCTGGAAGGAAGCGGCGCGGCAGGTGGCGGATTGGAAGGCGAAATACAACTTCTCCCTGCCCATCTCGGTGAACCTCTCCCGGGCGGACGTTTATGATCCCACGCTGGCCGACCGGCTCATCCATCTCGTGGAGGATAACGGCCTGACCTTCAAGGAGCTCAAGCTGGAGGTCACGGAATCCTCCTATACGGAAAACGCCAAGCAGCTTCTGGAGCTGATCGCCCGCCTGCGGGAGATGGGCTTCGAGGTCGAAATGGACGACTTCGGCTCGGGCTATTCCTCCCTCAACATGCTCTCGGCCATGCCCATCGACATTTTGAAGATGGACATGTCCTTCGTCCGGCATATCGAGGAGAACCCCACGGACATGCGCCTCGTGAAGCTCATTCTGGATATCGCCAAATCCCTCGAGCTGCACGTCGTGGCGGAGGGCGTGGAAACAGAGTGCTCAGGGACGCCGGCTGCGATATCGTGCAGGGCTATTATTTCTCGCGGCCTCTGCCCCCGGAAGAATTTGAAGCCTTGATCCAAAAGGAAATCGCCATAGGAAGGAAGTAAAGCCATGACAGTTCAGGAATTGTATCAAAGCATCGGCGGAGACTATGAGCAGGTGATCCGCGTGCTGCGGATGGATAAGCTGGTGGATAAGCATATCCGCAAGCTCACTTCAAACGGTGTCATCGAAAGCCTCCTTGCCGCCGGGCAGGAGATGGATCCCACGGCGCTTTTCGAGACCTCCCATGCCGTAAAGGGCGTCTGTGCCAATCTCGGGCTGACCGAGCTGGCCGCCGCGGCTTCGGAGATCTCGGAGGAATTTCGCCCCGGCAACCCGCGCAGGCTTTCGGACGCGGAGGTCGCCGAACGGCTCGACCGGATCGGGGACATCTATAGGAAGACTGCGGAGAAGGTCCGGCAGTATGCGGAAGGCTGACTTTTGCTTATTCCATCGAAACGGAGGCGTATCTCGCCATGAACCGTCTATCCTCCCCGGAAAAACAGCATAACACCCCTTATCTCTCCGCCCTCGGCGCATGGGCGCTCGCCTTAGGCTGCAGCGTCGGCTGGGGATCGTTCGTCATGCCCGGCACCACGTTCCTGCCGATCGCCGGACCCGTCGGCACCGCGCTCGGCATCGGCATCGGCGGGCTTGTCATGCTGATCCTCGGGGTGAACTACCATTATCTCATGAACCGCTGGCCGAGCGGCGGAGGAACCTACGACTATACCAAAATGAGCTTCGGCTACGACCATGGCTTTCTGAGCGCGTGGTTCCTCATCCTTACCTATATCGCCATCATCTGGGCAAACGCCACGGCGCTGCCGCTCATCGCGCGAACGCTGCTGGGCAGCACCTTCCAGTTCGGCTTCGACTATGAGATCGCCGGCTACCATATCTACATGGGCGAGATCATGCTGGCCATCGGGTCGCTGATCATCGCGGCGCTCCTCTGTATGCGGCGGAAGCTGGCGGAGC
>CAJOIU010000033.1 GCA_905234855.1 uncultured Oscillospiraceae bacterium | reverse complement strand
AAGACGCTGACTTCGAGCGGCAAGCCCTATATCAGTTGGGAAGCGGTCGCGGGAGCGGAGTCGTACAGCGTATATCGTTCCACGGGTGGATCGTACACGAAGATATTCACGACGAAGAATACGCATTGCACGAACATATCGGCGGAACCCGGCACGACATATTATTATAAGGTCGTGGCAAACGGCAAAACGAAATACGCCGATTCCGCTTACAGCGCGGTGAAATACGTCACCTGCGACTGCGCCCGTCCGACGGCGACGGTAACAATCGACAAGGCGACAGGAAAGCCCTATGTCAGTTGGAAAGCGGTAGACGGAGCGAAATCCTACACGGTTTACCGCGCCACGAGCAAAAACGGAACCTACAGCAAAGCCTTTACGACGACGAATACGCATTATACGAACACGGGCGCGGTCAAGGGCAAAACGTATTACTACAAGGTCGTGGCCAACGGCAGCACAAAATATGCAAACTCCGCTTACAGCACCCCGGTGAGCATCCAAGCATAGCAACCCCCTATATCGCACAAAGGCGCATTCGGTTCAACTGAGCCGGATGCGCTTTTGCATGCGCGCTATGCCTTGATTTTCTTTCGATTTATGATATACTACATATAATGGGTATGTTATGTCCACCAAACCATATGTTGTGGACGGTTTTACATAAAGGGGAGGAAACCCGCGCAATGGCAAAAGCATCCAAAAAGGCATACGGAAACGACGATATCAAGTCCCTCAAGGGAGCCGACCGCGTCCGGCTGCGCCCGGGCGTCATCTTCGGCTCAGACGGGCTGGAGGGCTGCGAGCATTCGGTATTCGAGATCCTGTCGAACTCCATCGACGAGGCGCGCGCCGGCTTCGGCAATCTCATCACGGTCACGCGGTTCGAGGATCATTCCGTGGAGGTCGAGGATTTCGGCCGCGGCTGTCCCGTGGACTGGAACAGCGCGGAGGGCAGATACAACTGGGAGCTTGTATACTGCGAGCTGTACGCCGGCGGCAAATACGACAACAACGAGGGCGAGAGCTATGAATACTCCCTCGGCTTGAACGGCCTCGGCGCCTGCGCCACGCAGTACGCCTCGGAATATATGGACGTGACGGTTTGGCGCGATGGCAGCCGCTATGATCTGCATTTCGAAAAAGGCGAGATCGTGGGCGAGCTGAAAAAAGCCCCCGCCGACCGGAAAAAGACCGGCACGACCCATCATTGGAAGCCCGACCTCTCCGTGTTCACCGATATCGACATCCCGGAGGAATGGTTCCGCCAGACGCTGCGGCGGCAGGCGGTGGTGAACGCAGGCGTCACCTTCCGGCTGCGCATCCAGCACGGGAGCAAGTTCGAAACGACAGATTACGTTTACGAAAACGGCATCCTCGACTATGTGGGCGAGATCGCGGGGGAACAGCCTCTCACAGCGCCGTTTTTCATCGAGACGGAGCGCCGCGGCCGTGACCGGGCGGATAAGCCGGAATACAAGGTGAAGCTCTCGGCGGCCTTCTGCTTCTCCAATAAGGTGAATCTGATCGAGTATTATCACAACTCCTCGTGGCTGGAGCATGGCGGCTCGCCGGACAAGGCCGCGCGCACGGGCTTCGTGTACGCCATCGACGCCTATATCAAAAAGCTGGGAAAATACCAGAAAAACGAGTCGAAGATCTCATTTCAGGACGTGCAGGACTGCCTGATCCTCGTGACGAACTGCTTCTCCACCCAGACCTCGTATGAGAACCAGACGAAAAAGGCCATCACGAACCGCTTCACGCAGGAGGCCATGACCGATTTCTTCAAGCAGAAGCTGGAGATCTGGTGCATCGAGCATAAGGCCGAGGCCGACCGCATGGCAGAGCAGGTGCTCATCAACAAGCGCAGCCGCGAGCAGGCGGAGCGCGCCCGGCTCAACATCAAAAAGAAGCTCACCGGCACCATGGATATCACCTCCCGCGTGGAGAAATTCGTGGACTGCCGCAGCCGCGATCCCGAAAAGCGGGAGATCTATATCGTGGAGGGCGACTCCGCGCTCGGCTCCTGCAAGATGGGGCGAGACGCGGAATTTCAAGGCATCATGCCCGTCCGCGGCAAGATTTTGAACTGCCTCAAAGCGGACTATACACGCATCTTCAAAAGCGATATCATTACCGATCTGCTGAAGGTGCTCGGCTGCGGCGTGGAGGTCGAAAAGCGCGGGAAGGAGCTCAATTCCTTCGATCTTGCGAACCTCCGCTGGTCGAAGGTCGTCATCTGCACCGACGCGGACGTGGACGGCTTCCAGATCCGCACGCTGATCCTCACGATGCTCTGGCGGCTCACGCCGACACTCATCCGGGAGGGCTATGTCTATATCGCGGAATCGCCGCTCTATGAGATCACCAGCAAGAACAAGACATGGTATGCCTATTCCGACGCGGAGAAGAACAAGATCGTGGAGGAGCTGGAGGGCTCGCGCTTTACCGTGAACCGCTCCAAAGGTCTCGGCGAGAACTCCGCGGAGATGATGTGGCTCACCACCATGAATCCCGAAACGCGCCGACTCATCCGGGTGCAGCCGGAGGATGCCGAGCGCACGGCGTATTACTTCGATCTGCTGCTGGGCGACGATCTGACCGGACGCAAGAACCATATCGCGCAGGATGGGTATAAATACCTCGATATGGCGGATATCTCATAAGAAAGGGGGATAGAACCGTGGCGAAAAAATCCAAAGAAACGAAGCCTGTCAAACGGGTGGCCGACCCGAATGTGATGGGTCTGCGGGGAGAGGTCATCGACCAGCCCATCACCGAGACGCTGGAGATGAACTATATGCCCTACGCCATGAGCGTTATCGTCTCCCGCGCTATCCCGGAGATCGACGGCTTCAAGCCCAGCCATCGCAAGCTGCTGTACTGCATGTATAAGATGGGTCTTCTCAATGGCCAGCGCACAAAAAGCGCCAACATCGTAGGCCAGACGATGCACTATAACCCCCACGGTGACGCGGCGATCTATGAGACCATGGTGCGCCTCACGCGCGATAACGAGGCGCTGAACGCCCCCTTCGTGGACTCGAAGGGCAATTTCGGCAAGGTCTATTCCCGCGATATGGCCTATGCCGCCAGCCGCTATACCGAGGCGAAGCTCGCGCCCGTCTGCGCGGAGCTTTTCCGGGATATCGACAAGGATACGGTCGATTTCGTGCCGAACTATGATAACTCCACCACGGAGCCCACGCTGCTGCCGACAACGTTCCCGAATGTCCTCGTCTCGGCCAATATGGGCATCGCGGTGGGCATGGCGAGCCAAGTCTGCGGCTTCAATCTGGGCGAGGTATGCCAGACGGCCATCGAACTTCTCAAAAATCCCGAGCATGAGATCCTCACGACGCTGCCCGCGCCGGATTTCCCCACCGGCGGCGAGATCATTTATGACGCCGGGCAAATGGCCGAGATCTACCGCACCGGCCGCGGCTCCTTCCCCGTCCGCGCCAAGTGGCGCTATCTCGAATCAGAGCATATCATCGAGATCTACGAGATACCCTATACCACGACGGTAGAGGCCATCATCGACAAATGCCGCGATCTCATCAAGGACGGCAAGCTCAAGGAAGTCTCCGATATGCGCGACGAGACGGACCTCGGCGGCCTGAAGCTCGCCGTGGACGTAAAGCGCGGCACGGACGTGGAGCGGCTCATGGCGAAGCTCTTCAAGCTCACACCGCTGCAGGATAATTTCCCCTGCAACTTTAATATCCTCATTGCCGGCTCGCCGCAGGTCATGGGCGTCGGCGAGATCCTCACGGAATGGATCGCGTGGCGCATGGAATGCGTGCGCCGCCGGGTATATTTTGACCTGACGAAGAAAAAGGAAAAACAGCATCTGCTCGAGGGTCTGCGGGCGATCCTCCTCGATATCGACCGCGCCATCGCTATCATTCGCGAGACGGAGTCCGAGGCGGACGTGGTGCCGAACCTCATGATCGGCTTCGGCATCGACGAGGTGCAGGCGGAATTTGTCGCGGAGATCAAGCTTCGGAACATCAACCGGGAATACATCCTAAAGCGCGTGGCCGAGACGGAGGAGCTGGCCAAGGAGATCGCCGATCTCGAGGAAACGCTCTCCAGCCGCCGCCGGATCAAATCCATCATCTCCGACGAGCTCAAGCAGGTCATCAAGAAATACCCCTCGCCCCGGCGCACGGCCATCGTCTATGCCGGTGAGGTAGAGGAGTTTACCGAGGACGCCGCCGCGGAGGATTACCCCGTGCATCTGTTCCTCTCCCGCCATGGGTATTTCAAAAAGATCACCCCCCAGTCGCTGCGCATGTCCGGCGAGCAGAAATACAAAGAGGACGACGGCCTCGGCCAGTATTTCGAGACAACGAACCGCGCCGAGCTTTTGCTGTTTACCGATCGGCAGCAGGTATATTACCTGCGGGTGAGCGAGATCGCAGAGACGAAGGCCAGCCAGCTTGGGGACTTTCTGCCCTCGAAGCTCGGCATGGACGAAGGGGAAGGCATCGTATCCGCGATCCTTGCCGGGGATTATAAGGGGACGCTGCTGCTGTTCTTCCAAAACGGCAAGTGCGCCCGCATCCCGCTCGAAGCCTATGCCACCAAAACGAAGCGCAAGCGCGCCGTGGGCGCATACAGCGACAAAAGCCCGCTCCTCACGGTCATGCCCCTCCCGGCGGAAACAGAGATCGCCGTCACCAGCGGCGAGGGTCGCTGCGTTGTGTTCTCCACCGCGCTGCTCGCACCGAAATCGAGCCGAACCACGCAGGGCGTGCAGGTCATGACCCTCAAAAAGCATCCCGTGACGGAGGTGCGGCTCCTGTCCGAGTCCCCCATACAAAACGTCTCCCGCTACCGCGTTCGCAGCATCCCCGCCACCGGCGCCAAGCTTACCGACGCGGATCGCGGCGAGAGGCAGATGTCCCTGCTGGGAGATTGAGGCTATTCCTATGAAAAAATCCTCCAAAATCGATATCCGGGATATCATCCTCACCGTGATCGGATGTGCCATCGACGCCGCAGCCTTCTCGTTTCTCACCTATCCGAACAGCATCGTTTCCGGCGGGCTGACGGGTATCTCTCAGATCCTGAATCTGTTGACGGGGCTGCCCGTCGGCATCATGGTCATCGTGATGAACATCCCGCTCTTTGCGGTGGCATGGCGGAGATTCGGCCTGCGCTTTATCGTGTATTCTCTCATAGGCACGCTGGCAAACAGCCTGTTCATCGACCTGTTCGACGGCTTCCATCTCGTATTCACGAACGACACCCTGCTGGCCTCCGTCTACGGCGGCCTGATGCTGGGCGTGGGCAGCGGCCTCGTCTATCACGTCGGCGCCACGACCGGCGGGATGGATATCGCGGCGCGGCTCGTGCGGAAGAAATACCCATATATGAACTTCGGCACGATCTCCCTCGCCCTCAACACGGTGGTAGTCGTCGCGTTTGCGATCATATTCCATCGCGTGGACAGCGCGATGTACACCGTGATCACCATGTACGTTTCCTCCCGCGTCATCAATCTGATCCTGTACGGCCTCGCAAACTCCGGCGTGTGCTATATCATCACGATGAAGCCCAAGAAGATCGCCGCAGCCATCGGAGATCATTTGAGCCGCGGCGCAACGATCCTCAAGGGCGAGGGAGCCTATAGCGGCAAGGAACGGGACGTGGTCCTGTGCGCCGTGAAGCGGCACCAGATCCCGGCGCTCAAGCGGCTCGTTTCCGAGCTGGATGAAAACGCATTCGTGATCGTAACGGAATCGCATGAGGTGTTCGGCCTCAACTTCTCCAATATCGCCAAGATCGACTGACAGGAGGGCTCAGCATGGAAAAGACCATAGAAAAACTGCGGAAAAACGGCTTCGAGGTCACCCGGTTCGCCACCGGCGCGGAGGCGGCGGATTATATCGGCCGCCTCCGGGGCAAGACCGTGGGCATCGGCGGCAGCATGACCGTCCGAGGCCTCGGCATCTATGACCGGATCAAGGACGAAAACACCGTCTTCTGGCATATGATCGAGCCGGGGGACGAGACGATGGTGAAGGCATCCTCGGCGCAGGTTTACATAACTAGCGCTAACGCCATCTCCGAGGAGGGATATATCCTCAACATCGACGGTCGCGGCAACCGCGTGGCCGGGACGCTGATGCAGAAGGAAAAGGTCTATCTCATCGTGGGGAAAAACAAGCTCTGCGGCAGCTTCGACGAGGCGCTGGAGCGAGCCCGGAACGTGGCCGCTCCGCAGAACGCCGCGAGGCTTGAGAAAAAGACGCCCTGCGCCGTGGGCGGGCATTGCTATGACTGCTCCTCGCCGGATCGTATCTGCAGCGCGCTCGTGGTGCTCTGGCGCCGCCCGGGCTGGTGCGAAAGCATGGAGATCGTTCTGATCGACGAGGATCTGGGGTTCTGATGAAACGGCTGCTTACCCTGCTGCTGGCGGCCGCGCTGCTGCTGTCCGCGGTCGGCTGCGCGGCGATCTTTGATCGGGAGTATTATTCCGCGGAGAGCTATGAAGCGCCGTCGGATACCGCTGAGACGGAGGAGGACACAGCGGACAGCATCACGAATTACGCCGCGCTCCGCCGGGCGATCAGCCGCCTCGTATCGGAGCACGCGGAATCCGCGCAGCTTCAGTTTCAGAATTACGACGGTTCCATCCGGCAGGATATCTCCACCGCCTGCTGGGAGGTAAAATCCTCCACGGCGCTGGGCGCCTTCGCGGTGGATTATATCAGCTATGACCTGAGCCGCATCGTGAGCTATTATCAGGCGGAGATCTATATCACATATAAGCGTTCGGCCTATCAGGTATCGGCGCTGGAGCTGGTGGATACCATGGCCGCGCTGCAGAACCGCCTCAACGAGGCGCTGCGGGCGGGACATACTTATCTGGTGCTGGAGATGAATACCGCGTCCGTGACGGTGGATACCGTGCGAGCCGATCTGCAGCGGGCGTATTATGCCGATCCGCTGGCCTGCCCCGTGCTGCCGGCGGTGGAGATGGGGCTGTATCCCGAATCGGGGGTCAACCATATTCTGGAAATCACCCTCGATTACGGCATGGACAGCGAAAGCCTCGCCCAGCGGCGGGAGGAGCTTGGTCTTGCGCTGGATGTAATGCTCGACGCGGTGTTCCCGCCCCCGGAGGATACGGCAGAGGAAGAGCCGGACGCCACACCGGCGGAGGAAACCGAAGCGGCATCGGCGGAGCAGGTCGAAGCGCTGTGCGCCTATCTTGCCGCCCATTGCGAGATGGATGAGTCGGCGGGTGGCACGGCATGGGACGCGCTGGCGGAGCAAGCGGCCTCCAGCGAGGGGATCGCCATGGCGCTGGCGGCGGGCTGTCAGGCGATGGGCGTGGAATGCGCTGTCGTCGTAGGCAGGCGGAACAATGAGCCCCACGCATGGAACATCGTCACCCTCGGCGGCGCGTCCTACCACGCGGACGCTTCCCGCTTTTCCGAGACGGCGGAGATCCTTTTGGCCGGAGACGATACCCTGCTGGCCGACGGCTATTGGTGGGACAACAGCGAATACCCCGCCTGCCCTATGGCATACGGAGCGGAGACGGCCGAGGAAGCGTCCAGCGCCGAGCCGTCGGAGACCGCCAGCGGGGAGCTTTTCGGATTTTAGCGTGGTTTTAATCGAAATCTAATCTTTTCCGCATTTGCGTTTAAGAAACCTGCGCTATCCTGTGTCCAGATCAAAAAAACAGGAGGTTCATACGATGGAACGTTATGAAATGGCAGAGCTTCTGAGCAAAAAGGCGGGCGTTACGCTGGAGGAAGCGCGCGCCGTGCTGGCGGAAAACGAATGGGACATGCTCGACGCGATGGTGGCGCTGGAGCGCCGGAGCCATGCGGCTGTCTCCACGGTCGTGGTGGACGCAGGGTCAAAGGCAGAGGGCGAGCCTCAGCCCCAGCCGGTGAAAACGCCGAAGAAGGAGCCGATCTTCACGAACGGCTTCGCTGAGATCTGGCACTACATCAAGCGTCTGTGCCTTCTTTCGGTGAAAACGGATTTCACCGTTATCCGGCGGGAGAAGAACGTATTCTCCGTGCCTGTGCTGGTGATGGTGATCCTCCTTGTGGCCTGCTTCTGGGTGACGCTGCCTATCTTGGTGATCGGGCTGTTCGTCGGCTGCAAGTACCGCTTCGAGGGTCATATGCCCGGCGGCCAGACGGTCAACAAGGCTATGGAGAAGCTGGAAAACGCCGTGGAGAACGTGAAGGATTCTCTCGACGGCAAGGAGTGATCCGCAATACAACCTATATGGCCGGCTGCGAAGCCGGCCATATTGACAGGAGGAGAAACCATGAGCGCACGCATTTTGATCATCGAGGATGAGCAGAAGATCGCCCGTTTCGTGGAACTGGAGCTGACCCATGAGGGCTACGAGACGGAGAAGGCCTTCGACGGGCGAGCAGGGCTGGAGTTGGCGCTGCGGGGGGATTTCGACCTTGTCCTGCTCGATGTGATGCTGCCCGGCCTAAGCGGGCTGGAGGTACTGCGCCGCCTGCGGAACGAATCGTCTGTACCCGTTATCATGGTCACGGCACGGGACGCGGTGATGGACAAGGTCAGCGGCCTCGATATGGGGGCGAACGACTATATCACAAAGCCCTTCGCCATCGAGGAGCTGCTTGCCCGCATCCGGGCGGTGCTGCGTCAAACGGAGCAGCACTCGCCCGCTCATATGGCGGCGCTGCGCTGCGGCGCGCTGTGCCTCGATCCCGCGCGGCATACCGTGGCCTACGGCGATACGCCGGTGAATCTCACCTATAAGGAATTTCTCCTGCTGCAGACGCTCATGGAAAACCGGGATATCGTGCTGAGCCGGGATACGCTTCTTGAACGGGTGTGGGGCTATGACTATCTGGGCGAAACGAACGTGGTGGATGTGTATATCCGCTATCTGCGGCAGAAGCTGGACGACGTTTTCGATGTGAAGCTCATCCACACGGTACGGGGCGTCGGCTATGTCATCAAGGGAGACGAGACATGAAGGACGGTCGTAAAACCACCTCCATCGCCCGGCGGATCGCATGGCGCTTCCAATGGCGCGGGCTGTGGCGGGCGATGTGGCAGACGGTGCTGCTGGGCGCGGCGGCGCTGGCCGGATGGTGCTTTGCAGTCTGGCAGATCGCCGGCCGAGCCGGCGCGGTCGGAATCGAGAGCATCGGCTTCGGCCCGGATTTTTGGCAGCCTGCCGTCACCCAGACGATGCTCCGGCGAGCGCTCTCCGGCGAGAGCGTGTTCAATCGGTGGTTCGAGCTAAGGCTGGATAACGGCAGCTTTGCGTATATGGGGGATTTCCTGTTCTGGCTGGGCGTCGTTCTGTGCGGGATGCTGGCGCTGCGGCTGGTGCTGTGGGTTCTGTCCGCGCTCGGCGCGACCGAGCGCATCCGCCGGTATATGAAGCCCATCGACGATATCGCGCAGGTGACGGAGAGCATCTCCTCCCGGGGCTTTGACGAGAGCAAATTCCATTCGCTGGAGGAGGCCATAGACCATATCAACGGCGCCTCCGCCGAGGAGCAGCTCCAGATCGGCGACGACGATCTTGCAGGGCTCGAAACCGCGGTGAACAACCTCATCGTGCGGATGCACAACGGCTATCGTCAGCAGGTTCGCTTCGTGGACGACGCGAGCCACGAGCTTCGCACGCCCATCGCCGTCATTCAAGGCTATGCCGATATGCTCGACCGCTGGGGCAAGACCGACGAGCAGGTGCTGGACGAATCCATCCGCGCCATCCGTACCGAGACAGAGCATATGAAAACGCTGGTGGAGCAGCTTCTGTTCCTCGCCCGGGGCGACGCCGGGCGCCAGACGCTGGACATCCGACCCATGGATATCGCGGCTCTCGTCCGGGAGGTCGGGGAGGAAAGCCGCATGATCGACGAAGGACACAACTATATCCTGCGGGCGGACGAGCAGGTCTCCGCCGCGGCGGATGAGGCCATGCTCAAGCAGGCCGTGCGGATCTTGGTGGAAAACGCCGCAAAATACTCTCCGGAAGGCAGCCGCATCACCCTGCGGGCGTATGCGGAGGACGGCCATGCCTGCATCGACGTGCAGGACAACGGCATCGGCGTGAGCGACGCCGACGCGGCGCGGATGTTCGACCGCTTCTATCGCGCCGACGCCGCCCGCAGCAGCGGCACAGGCGGCAGCGGTCTCGGCCTTTCCATCGCCCGCTGGATCGTGAGCAGGCACGGCGGGCATTTCCGTGTGCAGTCCTATGAAGGCATCGGCACCCGGGTGACCATCGTTTTGGATTTGATTTTATCGCAGGATGCGGTATAATAGCGTCATGCTCACAACGGAAGGCAAGCGAAGAGAACGCCGGAAGGGAGAGGCGCCCTACGAAGGATGAGAAGAAAGGGCTGTGGAATATCCTGCTGTTTGCGCTGATCCTATTGGGGACGGCCTACGGCGTTTTTCACGGTCAGGATATGGGAGAGCTGAAAGCCGCTCTCGCCCGGTGCCGCACGGATTGGCTGATCTGTGCGGTCAGCTGCGTTGCGGTATTCATCCTATGTGAGGCAACGGCGCTGTGGGTGCTGCTCGATTCCTTCGGCATGGGGCTGCGGAAGGGAACGACCTTTTTCACGGCCTGCATCGGCTTCTTTTTCAGCGCGATTACGCCCTCCTCCACCGGCGGTCAGCCCATGGAGGTATACTATCTGCGGAAAAAGGGGATACCTGTTTCCGTTTCCTCAGCGATCCTGCTCGTGATGGCGGCGGCGTATAAGCTTGTGCTGTCGGTGGTCGGGCTCGGGCTTCTGATTATTGCGCCGGGCTTTCTGAAAGCGCATCTGGGCGGGATGATGTTTCTGTATTATATCGGCCTTGCGCTCACGGCGGGGCTGACGGCGCTGCTGTTTCTGTTTTTGTTCCGACCGGGGATCGCGCGGGGCATTCTGATCGGAGGCATGACCGTTCTGGAGGAACTGCATCTTTTGAAGGATCGGGAGATACGCCAGCGGTCGCTGGAGATGTCCATGGATGTTTACAGCGACGCGTCAGAGCATCTGCGAAAATGCCCCGGCGTGCTGCTGGAGGTGCTGGGGATCATGCTGCTGCGCCGCTTGGCGCTGTTTTCCGTAACATGGTGCGTATACCGGGCGCTGGGTCTGTCCGGAAGCGGCTGGTGGTCGATCATCCTGCTGCAGGCGTCGATCTCCGTCAGCGCGGACATGCTGCCCCTGCCGGGCGGTATGGGCGTGAGCGAGGGTCTGTTCATCAAAGCCTTCGGCGCGGTGTTCGGCGCGGCCGTGCTGCCCGGCATGGTGCTCAGCCGCGGCATCGGACATTACTCCCAGCTCATCCTGTGCGCCGCCGTCAGCCTGACGGCCATCGCCCTGCTGCGCCGCAGACACAAAGAGGACGAATACGAAAGCTGAACTATGCCCGCAGCGCGGGCGGAAAGGACAAGGATATGCAGAAGGTAACCTATTTTCACATGGACACCTGCCCCTATTGCGTGCAGGCGGACAAGGTCATTGCGGAGCTCATCACGGAGCATCCCGAATGGGCAGCGGTGGAGTTTGAAAAGATCGACGAAAACGAGCATCCCGAGATCGCCGAGCAGTATGATTACTATGCCAATCCCAGCATGTTCATCGGCAAGGAAAAGCTCTATGAATCGCACCTGTTCGAGACGAAGGCAGAATGCCGCCGCCATGTTGAGGAGGTCTTCCGCCGCGCCATGGCGTGACGGGAAGCGGCAACCAATCACGGCTTCCTTACGCAGAGCAATCCGCGCTTTTTCTCCCCCAAAAAACGCGGACGGCTCTTTTTTCTCGGGGAAATGTATGGTATATTTAGATGATACCGAAGAACCGTACATAGGAGGGCGTCCTTTGAATACGAAGCAAAAAAATGCGGCGAGCTTTGCCGTTGGTTTTCTCATCATGCTGTTTTCCGGCGTGTTTTACGCATGGTCTCTGTTCCGCGTGGAGCTGGCGGCCATGTTTCCCGCATGGTCGGCGTCCGCCGCGTCCATGAACTTTTCACTGTTTATCATCACCTTCTGCCTCGGCGGCCTCATGGGCGGACGGCTCACGGCTCAGCTCGGGCAGCCGAAGGTAGCCCGGCTCGGCTCGCTGCTGATCCTCGCGGGCGGACTGCTGTTCATGCTGCTGCCCCGCCTCGGCGACACGGCGGCGCTGTGGATGATGTATCTCACCTACGGCGGTCTGTGCGGCCTAGGCGTGGGTATGGTGTATAACGCCGATATCAGCGCCGTCGGCTCGCTGTTTCCCAAGGCCGGCGGGCTGGTTTCCGGCGCGCTGCTGACGGGCTTCGGCCTCGGCAGCCTTATCATGGGCGCTGTCGTGATGAAGCTGGCGGACGGCATCGGCTTCTTCCCTGCCTTCCTGTGCGGTGTGGTGCTGGTAGCGCTCGTTTCCTTCTTCGGCGCGCCGCTTCTGACCCCCGCGGCCTCCGCCGGCGCGGCAGCCGTCGCAGGCGCCAACGACCACACCACCGGCCAGATGCTCAAAACGCCGGTATTCTGGCTTTTTTTCCTGTGGGTCATCTTCATGACCTCCGGCGGGCTGATGGTCATCAATTCCGCCGCCGGGATCGCCATGGTCTTCGGCGCGGCGGCCATCATCGGCATGATCGTCTCCGTGTTCAACGGCCTGAGCCGCACCTTCATCGGCGCCTTCTGCGATAAATTCGGCAGCTCCGCCTCGATGCTGCTGTCGAACGGCGCGGCGATCCTCGCGGGCGTGTTCCTGCTGATCGCCTCCTTCACCGGCTCCAAGCTAATGATGGTGCTGGGACTCATCACTGTAGGCATCACCTATGGCTGTGCCATGAGCATGAACGCCGTCGTGATCCGCGAGCAATTCGGCAGTATGAACTACCCCTCCAATTTCAGCGTCGTCACCCTCTCGGGCATCCCCGCTTCCCTCATTGGCCCGTATGTCTCCGGCGTATTGCAGGACGCCTCCGGCGGCTATCAGACGACCTTTATCGCCATGATCGTGTTCTCTCTTATCGCCGCGGCGATGCTCGGCGGCATCCTCGTCATCCGCAGGAGAGCGAAAAAATGAGCACCCTCCAAAGAAATCAAGACGCCGAGCTTATCTCCGCTCTGCAGAAGCTCCCTGCTGATTATTGGGACTTTCAAAACGAGGATGTCCACGAATATACCCATGGCATCCACAATTACCCCGCCATGATGGTCTGTCCGATCAGTCGAAATATTC
>CAJOIU010000032.1 GCA_905234855.1 uncultured Oscillospiraceae bacterium | reverse complement strand
AAAACCCATGGGTGTGAGGAGCCGACGCGGTAAGTCCTCGGCATTGCGTGTCAGCGTCTATTATGGCGCGCTGTGCCTAAGTCGCTGACCGAGAAGATCAAAGAGACGCGGAATGCCATCGACAAGTCCTCCGCCAAGGAGGTCACGGCGGACATGTTCATCTCCACGGTCCGGAAGTACACCCGGGCGAAGAAGCTGACCCAGCGGATGGTAAACGAGCTCATCGACCGCATCGAGGTCCACCAGGCAGAAAAGGTAGACGGTATATGGGAGCAGAGGCTAACGATCCACTACAACTGCGTGGGTGTCATCGATATCCCGGAGACACTTCCGATCCCCGCGCCGGAGGTCACGATGAACACCCGCAAGGGCGTCTATGTGAGCTACGCCGCGGCCCCGGCGGCACATCGTAGGAACCCATCCGAACCCGAACATAACAAAAAAGCGAGTGTTTTCAAGCATCTGACTCTCAGATACTGTAAAAACACTCGCTATGGTCCGAGTGACAGGATTTGAACCTGCGGCCTGATGGTCCCAAACCACCCGCGCTACCAACTGCGCTACACCCGGATATTCAGTTTTCGGTTTCTGTTGTTGTGGTCAAAGATGTGGTCAAACGGCGGTTTTCAGAGTTTCTGTGGAAGGGATAAAGTGCCAAAACCTCAGTAATTACAAGGGGTTGCGGAGTTTCGAATTTCTCCGTCTCCCGGGGGGTGTTACACGCTCCCAAACCACGCACGCTACGCGCTGCGCAACACCGAATGCTTTCTAACTATAGCGTTTTGGCGGCGGCATGTCAAGCTTTTCGTGGGGAGCGGAGGAGGAAAAAACGACGGGAACGGGGCAGGGGTGTCATGGAAGGATTGACAGAAAATGAGGTATCTGATTAAATAAGTAAAACGATAAAAAACACCAAGTGTATGTCCCTTGGAGGCAGGTATGGATCGGAAAGAGCGAAAAGAGCAGAAAAAAATAGAGGCCAGCGAGCGCTGGCGGGAGCATCGGGCGGCAACGATCACCTATCTCCTGCTGCGGTTGGTCGTTGTGCTGGCGCTGGGGATGGCCGTGTTCCGGGGCGAGCTGGAAAGCGTGTTCATCTGCGCGCTGACGCTGATCCTGTTCATGCTGCCCGCGGTAGTGGAAAAGCGCTTCCGCGTCGATCTGCCGGACGCGTTGGAGATCGTGATCCTGTTTTTTATTTTTGCCACCCAGATCCTAGGCGAGCTGAGTCGGTGGTATGTCCGTTATGAGGGCTGGGATACGCTCATGCACACGACGAACGGCTTTCTGTGCGCGGCGATCGGTTTTTCCCTCGTGGATCTGCTGAACCGAAGCGAGCGCGTGGGGATGCGCCTTTCGCCGCTGTATCTCTCGCTGGTGGCGTTCTGCTTTTCTATGACGGTGGGGGTGCTGTGGGAGTTTTTCGAGTTCGGGGTGGACTATTTCCTGCGATATGATATGCAGAAGGACACGGTCATCCACACCATATCGTCCGTTGCACTTGACCCGGCGATGAGCAATCACCCGGTCGTGATATCCGGCATTCGGGAGGTGACGGTTAACGGGCAGCCGCTGGGCTTGGACGGCTATCTGGATATCGGGCTGTATGACACGATGAAGGATCTTTTCGTGAACTTCCTTGGCGCGGTCGTTTTTTCGGTCATCGGCTACTTTTATATCAAAAGCCGCGGCAAAAGCAGATTTGCCGGACGGTTCATCCCTGTCGTTCTCGATAAGGAGGAAAAGCCCGCGGCGGAGACGGAGAAGTAAACGCGGAGATCAGCCCAGCAGCTCCTTGAGGCGGAGGCTGGCGGCGTACAGCTCGTTTTTGCTGTAGGTGTTGTTTTCGTCGGCCAGCAGATGCCGAATGGCGTCCTTGGGGCGGCAGCCCTCTTGGATCATCTTGTCCACGAGCAGCGCCTCCGGGGTCACGGTATGCTCGCGTTTGCGGAAGAGATAATCCTCCGCTAGCTCCAAAACAATGCAGAATTCGCCCTTTTCGTAGTTGCCCTTGGCGAGAAGCTGCTCCCGTACCTCCTCTGGCGTGCCGCGGAAGGTCATCTCGTGCAGCTTCGTCAGGTCATTGCAAACGCAGAGCTGGCAGCGCGCCTGCTCGGCGATGAAAAACTCCACAGCGTCCATGATGCGCTTGGGCGACTCGTAGAAGACATAGGTGCGAGTCATACCCTCGCGCATTTTTTCCAGCACGCGGCGGCGATCAGCGGCTTCGCGGGGGAAGAAGCCGTAGAACAGGAACGTGCTCAGATCGAAGCCCGAGACGGAAAGCGCCGTAACGGCGGCGCAGGCGCCGGGAATGCCCACCACGGGGATATCCTCCGCGATGGCGGCTTTGATGAGCTCGTTGCCCGGGTCAGAGATGCAGGGAGTTCCCGCGTCGGTGATGACGGCGACGCTCTTTCCGGCCTTCAGCTCGGAAATGAAATATTTTGCCTTGCCATGCTCGTTGAACTTATGGTTCGAGACGAGCTTGTTTCGTATTTCGAGCTTATTGAGAAGCACCATGCTCCGGCGGGTATCCTCGGCGGCGATGATATCGGCGTCAGTGAGGATCTGGATGCCGCGGGAGGACATGTCCCGCGAGTTTCCGATGGGCGTGGCGACGATATACAGCGTGCCGACGCCGTTGGTTTCCAAATGATCCATAGCTTTCTCTCCGAAAACTGTCCGGCTGTCCGTTTTATTGGTCAGCTAACGATGTATCCTGCGGTCAGATACAAAGAAAGGACGGTTTTGTTCATATGTTTTATCGTAAAAATGTTCTGCGTCACCTTGGGTTCTGGGGCATCCTCATCCTGGCCGTTACCGCGGAGGGCTGGATGGATCTGCTTTGCCGGTTGATCTAAGGCTCATACAGCCGGGCGATGGAGGCGACATGCGCCCGCATGGCATCGGCTGCCGCGGCGGGGGAGAGGATACGCGCCCGATCCCCGAAGCCGCACAGCCAGCCGAAAAACTGTACGTTCACGGCGGCGCTCACCGTCACGGAAAAATGCTCCGCGTCGTACGGCACCAGCATCACGTCCGCGCCGAAGCGGTCGATGACGGGCCCGGCCAGCGCGTTTTCGAAGCATAGCTTCACCTTCTCCACCTCGCCGGAGAACATGCCGAAATGGCTGTCCGAATAGGCGGCCATGTCGAATTTCGAAAAAACGTCGCGACCTCGGCGCGGGGATGTCCTCGCGCGGATGCCGGTCATCTTGTCCACCCGGAAGTGCTTTAAGATGTCCGCCTCGTGGTCGAAGGCGATCATGTAGTAGTTCTCATCGTCCCATAAAAGCGCCCACGGACTGACCTCATACCGCGCCCCGCCCCGGCGGAAAACGCGCTTTCGATCGGGACTCCACTCGTAATACTGGAAGGTGATCGCCCGGTCGCTGTCGATGGCAGAGTAGAGCGCGTCCACATTATAGTAGATGGACTCATTCATTGTTTTGATGCGCCCCCGCACCCAGACCTGCCGATGGAGCTGCTGGGCGTCGCCGTCGCTGGTGAGGCGCTCCAGTTTGCGGATGAGCTCAAGAGATTTTTTCTCGGTGATGAATTTCGAGGCCTGCACGCTGTCCACGAGGAGCTTCAGCTCTGGGAGCTGGAAATCGCGCTCTCCGATGAAATACCCGGTGGCGGAGCCGAGGCGCACGGATTGGACATCCAGCCCGAACTGGCGGAGCGCTTCCATATCATCGTAAACGGTCTTGCGCTCGGCGGAGATGTCCTGCTGCGCGAGATGCTCGGTGATCTGCGTCACGGTGACGGGATGCTCCGCGTCGGAGTGACGAAGAAGAAAGCGCTGAAGATACAGCAGCTTCAGCTTTTGGTTTGCGGATCGTGCCATCGGCTAATACCTCGCGGTTCAGAATGGGGCGACGTCGATCTCTTCCGTCACCGGGGCGATATCATGGCCGAGAAAGCCCCGGGCAACGGCGGTAAATTCGTTTATCCGTCCGCTGCAGTAAAAGCGCTCCGTGCGCCGGGCGGCGGGATCGGCCAAATCGTTATGCGCGGCAAGGGCGGCAAGGATCGTGCTGACACAGGCTCCGCCGGAATCGACCAAGGGCAGAGGCCTTCCCAAGACGGCCAGCGCCGCCTCCCGGACGAGAGGATAATGCGTGCATCCGAGGACGAGAGTGTCGATCCGCGCCTCCATGAGGGGCGCAAGGTACTCCCGCAGGGCGTCGAGCAGCGCTGGATCCTCCGGGGCGGTGTGGCCGGCTTCGATGAGCGGAACGAGCTTGGGACAGGCGACGGAGGCGATCTGCGCCTCCGGGGCGAGAGAACGGATGGTGCGTTCATAGATGCCGCTGCGGATGACCGCGCCGGTAGCGATCACGCCGATGCGCCCGCCGGGAGATACCCGGACGGCCTCCGCCGCCGTGGGCGCCACGGTGCCGACGACGGGGATATCCGCGTGATCGGCGGTCAGCTCTGCCATGGCGTTGGCGGTGCTGGTGTTGCAGGCGACGATCAGCGCCTTGACGCCCCGGCTGCGTAGAAACCGCGCGTTCCGCCGGGAGAGGAAGCGGATATCCTCCGGCGTGCGGTCACCGTAGGGGGCGCGGATCGTATCGCCGAAATAGACAAAGCTCTCCTGCGGCGCTTCCCGCGTCAGCTCAAGCGCGGCGGTCAGTCCGCCGACGCCGGAATCGAATATTCCAATCGGTCTATTATCCATGAAAAACCTCGAAAAATGGGATTGACGCGGGGGGAACGGGCGCATACAATGGGTGCGAAAAGAAACCGAGGTATCGAACCCATGAAAAAAATCATCGGCATTATCGGCGGGATGGGACCCGCTGCCACCTGCGACCTCATGCAGAAGATCATCGCCCTTACGAAGGCCGCCCGTGATCAGGAGCATCTGCACCTGCTGGCGGATGTGAATACGAATATTCCCGACCGCACCGCCGCCATCCTGCACGGCGGCGCCGATCCCGTACCGGAGCTGGTGAAAAGCGGAAAGCGCCTCACCGCGGCGGGGGCGGAGCTGCTTGTCATGCCCTGCAACACGGCACATTATTTCTATGATCGGCTCTGCGCGGAAATGACCGTCCCCGTGCTGCATATGCCGCGGCTGACGGCGAAAGCGCTGCGGGAGACGGGGACGGCGTGCGCCGCCGTCCTTGCTACGGACGGCACGGTGCAAAGCGGCATTTACGAATCCGCCCTGCGGGCAGAGGGGATCGAAACGATCTATCCCGCCGCGGCGGAGCAGGCGCAGCTCATGCGGCTCATCTATGACGGGGTAAAGGCGCGGCGCATCCCGCTTTCCGATATCCCCGCGGCGGCGATCTTGGATAGCCTGCGCGCCCGGGGCGCGGAAAAATTCATCCTCGCCTGCACCGAACTTCCCATCGCCTTCGAGGCGCTGGGCATCGGCGGCGCGATCATCGACCCGACGCGGGTGCTGGCTTTTGCGGCCGTGCGCGCGGCGGGCGCGGAAACGACCGTCCCCGATCCGTGGTGATCCCACCGTTATTATACCGCGACTGGCCGGGCATGGCAAGCCGAATCGAAGCGTCCCGCGGCGACGGAGCGGGATGCTTTCTTTGCGCAGTTCCCTATTGATATTAATCGTTATTTGTGTTACAATATGGTGACAAATAATGTCGGAAGTTGTAAAAACGTGACGAACGGCCGACACACCGGCGGCGCGCCGCGAGGATAGATCAGAAAGAAGGCGATCCGGCATGGTGAAAACGGCGATCCTTGTCTCCGGCGGCGGAACGAATCTGCAGGCGGTGATGGACGCGCATCTGTTCGGCGAGATCCCGAACTGCGAGCTGACGGCGGTCATATCCTCCGACCCGGAGGCTTATGCCCTCATCCGGGCGAGAAGCGCCAACATCCCGGCCTATGTAGTGGATCGGGCGATGTTCCCGAACCACGCGACGTTTACGACGGCGCTGCTGCAGAAGCTGCAGGATCTTGATATCGAGCTCGTGGTGCTGGCGGGGTGGCTCCAGCCCGTCGGGGGGGTGCTTCTGCGCGCCTATGAGCATCGGATCATCAATACGTTCCCGGCGCTGCTGCCTGCCTTTGCGGATTGCGACGCAACGACCCTCGCGCCGTATGAGGCCGCGCTTCGGGCGGGGGTGAAGCTCTCTGGGGCAACGGCGTATTTTGTCACGGCGGAGTCCGGCGGGCCGATACTGCTCCAGCAGGCCGTGGAGGTTTGGGAGGGCGATACGCCCAAAACCCTCCAGCGCCGCATCATGGAGGAGGCCGAGTGGAAGATCCTGCCCCGCGCCATTGCGCTCGTCTGTCAGGGCGGCGTCCAAGTGGCTGACGGTGTGGCGCATATCCTCGGCGGCGATAAATAGAAATACGTTTCATTGGAACAATAGGGAAGGAGACACTATGAGCAAGACGAAAAAATGCCCGGGCTGCGGTTCGCAGATTCCTGCCAGCATGCGCTATTGCGGCTGGTGCGGCTATGACATGAAGGCCGGCGGCTCGGATCGCATCGAAACGCTGCCCCGCCCCACCGCTGTTTCGGAGGAGCCGAGCCCGGAGGCCGCTCCCCTGCGGGAGGTGCGTCCGGCGGACGCGCCCCGTCCGACGGAGACCGCCCGGCGGCTTGAGGAGGAGCGGGAGTATCAGCCCGCCAAGCGCAAAAGACGCGGCGGAGCGCTGCGTACCGTTGTAGTGCTGCTCGTCATCGCCGCGGTCATCGCGGCGGCGGTGTATCTCGTTCTCAGGATGAACCAGCCGGTGGAGCCGGTGGCGCCGTCGGAGACCTTCGACGCGGTGCATGTCATCAATACCGAGGGCGAGGAGATCCCCTCTGCCCCGGCGGCGACTGCGCCGGCAGAGGCAACGGCCGCGCCGGTAGAGACGGCAGCCCCAGAGCCGGTGGAAGAGGAGCCGGAGGCGACGACCGACGGCGAGACGGTGTATATCAGCGGCGTGGGCGTGAACCTGCGCACCGGCCCGGGAACGGGCTATGACGTGGCGGCGACGCTCGATCGCGGCACGGAGCTTACCCGCACCGGCAACGAGGATGGCTGGAGCCGCGTCACCTATGACGGCAAGGAGTATTATGTTTCCAGCTCCCTCATTACCACGGAGAAGCCGGAGACTTCCGCCAATGCGGGGTATTCCGTCTCTGCGGCGGAGGATACGGTCGTGGTGACCACGGCTGCCCATATCCGCAAGGGCCCCGGCACGGACTATGACGTGGTTGCCACGCTGGATCCGGGAACGGAGCTCAAGCGCAGCGGCACCTCGGGGAGCTGGAGCGAGGTCGTCTATAACGGCGAGAAGGTGTTCATCGCGAGCAGCCTCATCACGAAGAAGGACGCCTCCGAGGTAACGTCCCAGCACGGCACCCTCACCGTCACGGAGAAGGCGAACGTCCGCTCCGGCCCCGGCACGGGCTATGATATCCTCGGCGTCGCGGAGGTGGACTCCAACTGGGAGATGACCGGCCGCACCGAAAACAACTGGTATCAGATCACCTATAACGGCAAGACTGGCTACATCGCCGGAAACCTCGTGAAAGTCAACTGATATAGAATACAGCCGCCCGATCCCATCAAAGGGGTCGGGCGGTTTTCGTATGCGTGATGTGCGGCTTGTACGGGGTCAATCCGGCTCCGCTGCGGCCTCGATCTTTGCGTACACCTCGGGGAGGCTTTGCCGCATATCGAGGCTTTTCATATCCGGCCCCGTCCAAATATGGAAGGTGACGGCGGAATTGACGAGCTGACCGCCGCAGTAGGTCTCATAGGTCAGCTCCAGCTTTTTCGGGGCATAGGCCGTCATCCGGGTGCGGATGGTGACGGTGTTCGGATAGGTGACGGCGGCCTTATACATGACGTGTAAATCTACCATCGGCGGATTGATGCCGAGGGCATGCATGTCCGTATAGGAAAAGCCCAGCTTGGCAAAATAATCCATGCGGGCGATCTCGTACCAGACGGGATAAACGGCGTGGTGGACGATGCCCATGGGGTCGCAGTCGGGATAGCGGACGGCGACGGTGGTCTCGCAGATCACGGCAGAGCCTCCTTATTGGGAAATGCCCCTGCCCACGGGGCAGGGGCGGATAAGATATGGATGGATCAGTTTTCGCGCTTTTTGAGGTAGGAATTGATGAACATCATGAGGAACACGGGGATCACGGCGGTGATCGCGCCCATGATGAAGGTGGAGGTGACGTTCTCGACGGTGGCATGCAGCACGCTGCCGGAGATGAAGTTGAAGAAGATGGAGGAGAAGCCCAGCGCCAGCATGGCGACGCCGTAGTTCGTGCCGGAGTTCTTCGGTCCGAAGAGATCGGTCGAGAGCGCCGCGTTGAGGGCGGAGGGGCCGCCGTAGGCGAAGGCAATGATGGCGATGGTGGCGAAATAGCCCATGCCGGTGATGAAGGTCATGAGGATCGCGCCGAGGAGCGTCAGCCCGCATAGGACGTACATGGTGTTGGTGCGGCCGATTTTATCGGACAGCGAGGCCATGATGAGGCGCCCCGCGGCGTTCGTAATGCCGGTGAAGGAGACGCAGGCAATGGCCATGGACTCCGTGAGGCCGCGCACCATGCCAAGGTCTTTGATGAGGGGAACGCAGAGGTTCCAAGTGCCGTTGATGAAGAAAATGGAGAAGAACAGCGCCCAGAACGCGGGGAGCTTGATGGCCTGGCCGAGCGTATAGTTCACGCTGCCGGAGACGGCCTTGGCGGGCAGGTGCAGGCTCTCGATGTATTTTTCGTCGGGCAAGGAGATGAACAGGCAAGCGACAAAACCAGCTACCGCGAACACGATACCGAGCGTCAGAAACACGGGGACGAAGTTCACGATGCCGTCCGCGCCGCGCCACAGGTTCATGAGCATGTTCGAAACCGGCGTGAACACCACGGTGGACAGGCCGAAGGCGGAGCAGGCAAGACCCGAGGCAAGGCCGCGCTTATGGGGCAGCCACTTCTGGATGCAGGAGATGCAGGCGCCGTAGGCGAAGCCGGAGCCGAGACCGGCCATGATCGCGTAGGTCAGATCGAACAGGCCGGGCGTCTTGACGAAGGCGGTCAGGATGACACCCACGGAGAACAGGCCGACGCCGAGCAGACAGGTCAGCTTAGGTCCTTTTTTGTCGTTGATGAAGCCGCCGATGAGGTTGCCGAACACGAAGGCGAAGATCATATAGGACGAGACCATGTTGGCGGCGGCGGTATCCCAGCCGTAGGCTTTTACGATGTTGCCCTTGAAGGCGCTCCAGAGGTACAGGATACCCACGCAGAGCTGCACGACAAGGCAGGCGATGATCGAGATCCAAGGATTTTTCTGTTTTTTCACGGATCGTTCCTCTTTTCCTTAATAATACGCGAAGGATCAAACATTGGAATTATACCACGGTCTGTTCCGTTCGTCTATAATTGTTACAGAATAAACCGTGCCTCCGCCGGGCGACGGAGGCACGCATGGCTTTTTTTATTGATGTACCTGCTCCAAAACGGAGGCAAAGGCCGCCACGGAGGGCTTTTCCTCGTCCTCGTGCCAGAAGCAGAGCAGATCCTCGGAAACGCCGATGTCGTAGCATTTGAGCTCGCTGTGCAGGCTCATGCGCGAGAGCATGGTGGAAACCAGCACGCCCTGCCCGAATTCCGCTGCCATATAGGCCGATTCGAGGTTCGGGGAGATCATGATCTCCGAAGGAGTGAAGCCCAGCTCCCGGCATTGGCGGCGGGCGCGGTTCTTGCTCTCGGAGAGCGCCTCCCGGCTGGAGGCCGCCTTGATGAAGGGCTCGTTGCGGAAATCGTCCACCGTGGCGTGATCCGACGCCTTGGGGTGATCCGGCGAGACAAGCAGCACCAGCGGCGATTCCTGTATTTTGAGCTTTTTGAGGCCGACGGCGTTCGGCGCAAATTCCTTATAGGTGATGATGAGGTCGAGCTTACGGCTCAGAAACAGCTCGTTCAGCTCATATTGGGGATGCTTCTCGCCCACGAATTTGAGGGCGGGATTGTTCTGCTGCAGCACCCGCAGGGCCTTTCCGATGCTGGAGGAGATCTCCAGCCATTCGAGGTAACCGATATGCAGGGAGTTGAACATATTGTCGTAGTAGTTTTTCGTCTCCTCCACCACATCGTCGAACCGATCGCTGAACTCGCGGAAAAAGGCATAAAACGCCTCCCCGGCCTTCGTCAGCTTTACATAGTGATGGGTTCGGATGAAGAGCTGGAAGCCCAGATCCTCCTCCATCTTCGCGATGTATTTGCTGACGGACTGCTGGGTCATATAGCGGATTTTGGCCGTTTCCGTGAAGCTGAGCGTCTGCGCCAGCGTCAGAAAACAGCGGATGGACACCTCGTTGAGCATCGTTCGTCCTCCGGGCGGTAGTCTGCGCTACCGCGATTATAGCAAACGGTTCGGGGAAAAATCAAGCGTCCGGCGATACGGGGGACTTCAGGCGATGGGCGACGGCACCGCCCGCAATGAGCAGAAGGCCCACGCCGATGCCGAGAAACAGGGAGTCGAAGGGCAGCGCCATGAGCTTTCCGGCGAAAACAGCGACCGGCCCGAGGATAATGGAGGCCACCGCCCAGCGCCGCTCCACCCGGCCGGGGAAAAACAGCGCCGCGCACAGGGAGGCGAATACCGCCGCGGCGCGAAGTCCCATGGACATGAACGCAAAGCCGAGGATCATATCCCCCAGCGAGCCCATCGAGAGGACGCACGCCAGAACCAGCACCAGCACCATCCAGACGCGCCCCATGAATTTCTGCCGCTGGGGGCCGTCAAAGCGATGGGTGAAGCGGTCGAGGATATCCTCGTTCAGCACGAAGGACATGCCGAGCGCAAGCCCCGCGCCGGTACCCACCACGGCGATGAACAGCGTGCCAAGGACGATCCCGCTGAGGATGCCGGGCATATACGTCGTCACGAAGGTGGTAAGGGCGGTCTTCGCCAAAAGGCCGGGGAAGTGGGCGCGCATATACAGCCCCACAAGGATGCCGCCGATGCCGATGGGCGGGATGAGGAAGGTGGAGATGAGCGCGCCTGCCCGGGCGGTATTGTCCGTTTTGGCGGAAAGCACCGCCTGCGCGTAGGTCTGGGTGGTGAGGACGCCGAGCAGCAGCGAAAAGCCCGCGCCGAGATCGGTGCCTACGCCCCGGGCGAAAAGGCTGAAGAAGTTGACGCCCTCGGGATTGTCGATCCCGCGCACCATGGCGGTGAAGCCGCCGACGCCGCCCGTCATGCGCAGCACAAGGATGCCGCTGCCGATCATGGCGACATACAGCAGAACGAGTTTGAGGATGCCCACCATGCCCGCGCCCTTCCGGCCGCCGATGACGACATACAGGATCATGAACACTGTGGTGATGATGAGCTCCCATGCAAGTCCCATGCTCGGAAACAGCACCGCCAGCACGGCGGAGGCTGCGATCATCTGGGAGATTACGTTGATGAAGGTGCCGACCGTGTTGAGGATCGAGGCGGAGAGCCCCGCGGCGGGGCCGAATTCCTTTTCGATCATGCCGATGAGGGTGCGTCCGCCGCTGTGCCGCAGGGGGCCGGCGAAGCAAAGCGCCAGTATGAGACAGGAGATGCCGCCGCCGAGGGTGAACCACCATGCGCTCATGCCATAGGAATAGGCAAGCTGCGCCGTACCCACCGTGGACGAGCCGCCCACGAGGGTGCCCATGATGATGCCGGCGGTCACGGCGGTGCCGTTTTTCTGCGGCGCGCCGCGCATCCGGGTGCCGGAATAAACGCTCAGTCCCAGAATGAGGACGACCGTGAACAGCACGCCGGCCAGTTGAAGAGTCATAGACAGAAATTCCTTTTATACGGGATCGTTCAAGAATTTTTTCTCCAGACGGAAGATCTCGAAGAGCTGCTTGTCGCGCTTCTGCTTCAGCGCTTCGATGTCCATGCCGGAGTAATCGTAGAAACCGTGGCCGGTCTTGATGCCCAGCTCGCCGTGCTCCACATGCTCCTCCAGCACATGGGGCATCTCGTCTCCGTGCTCTGGCATGTGGTAGGAGTGGTTTTTATAGTTGTTCGCGGTCATGTCGAGCCCGCCGAAGTCGGCGCGCTTCACCAGGCCGAGAACGCACGCGCGGGGGATGAAGCTCGCCTTGGCCGCAAGGTCGATGGCCTCCGCGTCGCAGTAGCCGTTGTCCAGCAGGTAGAACACCTCGCGGTTAAGGCATTGCTGGAGCCGGTTCACGATGTAGCCCCGGATGAATTTCTTCATCAAAACGGCGGTCTTGCCGCAGCTTTTGAGAAGCTCCATGGCAATATCGGCGTATTCCTGCGGCGCCTGCTCGCTCTTCACGACCTCCACGAGGGGGATGAGTTGAGGGGGCGCATACCAATGGCAGATGATCTGCTGGGGCAGAAGCACCTCGGGCACGACCTCGAAGATGTTCATGGCGGAGGTGTTGGAGGCGATGATGACGTCGGACGGCACGCAGGCGGCGAGCTGCTCATACAGGGCGGTCTTCGCGTCGCGGTTTTCCACGATGGTCTCTTGGATGAAGTCCGCGCCGGCGACGGCTTCCTCTACCGTCATGGCAAAGTCGATCCGGCCGAGGATCGCGGGAACGTCCTCCGCGGCGATCTCGCCCTCCTGCGCAAAGGTGTCGAGCTGGGTCTTCAGCGCGGCCTTCGCCTTTTCACGGGTCGCCTCGGAGCGGGTCCACATAGTCACGGGATAGCCGCCCATGGCATAGGTCTGGGCGATGCCGGGTCCCATGGTACCAGCGCCAAGCACGGCGATCTTTTTGATATCCGCAAGTGTTTTCATTTCAGTACTTCTTTCTTACGCTTCTTATTTTTTTAACAAAGACCGAACATGACTGCAAGCCGGAAATGGGTTCCGGCTTGCAGATGTGTATGTTGCATTTCGCGTGTTATGCGGGAGATTACCAAGTGGTGCCCTCTTCCCAAGCCACCAGACGAACCATGCCGCCGTCGGCCGCCTCGCAACGGAACGGGAAGGCCGCGATGGTCATGCGCTTGCCGGTGATCTGATCGATGTCGCCGCCGGCGTTCTCGATGGCCATAAGGCCGTGCTGACCGAACAGGCGATGGCAGGGCTCATAGTCGGGATAATCGACGTCAATGTCGCGGCCGGTGGCTACCTTATAGTTGTTGTAGAGCTGCCACACGACGGCGTCGGAGGCGCCGTAGGTGCCGGCGATGGCCTTGATCTTCTTCTCATACATCAGCCACTTGGCAAGCTCGGGGCCGTTGCCGGGATAGTAGTTGAAGTATTTGTCGTTGTTGATGCGCCAATAGCGATGGAAGCCGGTGTTCAGCACCACGAAGTCGTTCGGGCGGATCTCAAGGCCGTCCTTATCGAGTGCGGCCTGCACCTCTTCGGGGGTGATGACGTGCCAGATGGCGCCCTTCTGAACGCCGGGGATCTCCGCGTAGGGACCCATCTTGGCGGGATCGCCGCCGGCGGCGTTGAAGGCCTTCTCAAACTCGTCGTACATCCAAGTCAGATCGACGATGACGCCGGAGCCGATGGCGTGCTCGAGCTTCATCTCGGCCAGCGTGTAGCCATAGCGCTCGCGGTCGACCTCTTCCTCATGCAGGGTATGGTTGGGCGCGTCGCAGTGGGTGGCGGCATGCAGGGTGCCGGTGTAGGTGTTGGTGCGCTTATGGAAGCGCTCGAGATACTGACCGCGGGGGAACTGCAGGTCGGCGCGGGCGCCGGGGAACGGCCAAAGCGGCGTGTCCCAGCCCCAAGGCTGGCTCAGATCCCAGATCTTGGGCATCTTTTCGGTTTCGAGATACAGTTTGCTCTTGTCCAGAGGCATATATGCCATGGCGAAGCCCTCCTAAATAATCTAAGCCTCCGGGGAGGCCGGTTGTTTATACGTTTTTATAATAGACCTTGGAATCGTGCCAATGTCAAGTGCTTTTCCGTTGAAAAAACATACACATTTTGATATAATGTTCAAGAATCAAGATTTGAGGAGCCGCCGCCATGAAATACAAGATCGGAGACGTATCGAAGATCCTCGGCATCTCGCCCGATCTGCTGCGATATTATCAGAAAAAGGGCGTCGTGACCCCCACGATGGGGGAGAACAACAACTACCGCTATTACGATGCGTGGGATATCAATTTTCTCATCGACTGTTTGTGGTTCAAGAATTTCGGCTTCGGCATAGAGCAGACGGCGAAGCTCGTATCCAGCAGCACCTATGAGGATGTGGCTGCGGATATGAACGCCAAAAAAGCCGAGATCGAGGAATCCATCCGCCGGGAGCAGATGCTCCTTGTCCGCGCCGACCAGTATCTGACGGGCATCCGCCGTGCGCGGGAGCTGCTTGGCCGCTGCGATCTGGCCTACAGCCCGGCGATCTATCGCTATCTGAACCGGCATAATCAAGACTATGAAAATATCCCGGAGCTGCAGGGGCTTTCCCAGCAATGGCTTCAGTATATGCCCTTCGTGACCCGCAGCTTTGAGATCGAAAAAAAGGATCTGGAAAACCATACGGACAATTACGCATGGGGCTTTTCCATGGGCATGGAATTTGTCCGGCGGCTGAACGTGCCGCTGGAGCCGCCGGTGATGCTTCTGCCCTCCCGACCCAGTGTGCATGCGGCCTTCACCAGCTCAGGAAAAACGGGCTTTTCGCCGCGCCACCTCAAATTCGTCATGGATTTTGTGCGGGAAAACGGCCTGACCGTGGCGGGGAACGCCCATGGGAACCTCATCTGTTCCGTGATGGAGGATGACCGGCTCACCGGCTATTTTGAGGTATGGCTGCCTGTGGAGCCGAAGGAGGGGCTGGTTTTCGCCCACTCGGAGAGGCAGACGCATGACTGATCCAATTCATACCGGGGGCGTCTGCGCCCTTGTTCTTGCCGGAGGCCGCTCCCGCCGTATGGGGAGGGATAAGGCGCTCCTTTCCATGGATGGCGCGACGCTGCTGGAGCGGGCGGCGGCCTTCTGGCACGCCGTGCCGGAGATCGGCAGGGTCATCGTCTCCGCCGGGGAGGACGGACATCTGGAGACTCTGCCGCCGGAAACGGCGGCCGTGACGGATCTGTATCCGGGCTGCGGCCCCATGGCGGGGCTGCACGCGGCCTTTGTGCGGACGGACGCGGAGCTGCTGTATGTCAGCGCCGTCGACATGCCCTTTCTGGCGCGGGAGGCGATCCTGCCGCCGCCGCGGGGGGACGCTGCGGTGTATGTGAAAGATGGGCGGCCGGAGCCGCTCTTCGGCGTGTACCGCCGCTCGTGCCTGCCCGCGCTGGAAGCGGCGCTCCGGGCGGGGGAACGGAAAATGACCGCACTGCTGGCACGGCTGGATACGGAATATGTCCCGCTGCCCGAGACCCTTGCGCCTATGCTCTCGAACCTCAACACACGCGCGGACTTTCTGCGCGCCATTGCCGGACAGCCGCCTCTGGTGGCCTTCATGGGCTGGTCCGGCTCCGGCAAGACCACGTTTCTCGAAAAGCTCCTGCCGGTGCTGACGGCGCATGGTCTGCGCATAGCGATCCTCAAAGACGACGGCCACGGCTTCCGGATGGACACGCCGGGGAAGGACACCTACCGCCTTGCCGCCGCGGGGGCGGTATGCACGGCGATCTCCGGCCCCAACGGCTGGGCGGTGCTGGGCAAGGAGCCGATCTCGCCGGAGGAGCTGCGTCAAAAGCTCCCTCCCGTCGATCTCATTCTTGCGGAGGGTTTCAAATACGCCGCCTATCCCAAGGTGGAGATCCACCGCCTCGCCACAGGCAAGCCCTTCATAACCCATGACGCGACGCTGCTGGCCGCTGTGACGGACGAGCCGCTGGATACCGACGCGCCGCAGCTCGGACTGGAGGACGCCGAGGCCTGCGCGGTGCTTCTCATGCAGACCTTTTTCCCGAAGAAAGGAGCCAAGTCATGAAAGAAAAGCTCGACGGCGCCTTTGTCCTGCGCTGGGCAAAGCGCCTGCTCGTCTACCTCGTCGGCTTGTATATGATGGCGCTCGGTGTGGTGTTTTCGGCCAAGTCCTCGCTGGGCGTCAGCCCTGTGGGATCACTCGCGAATGTGTTGTACCAGATCGGACTGGCGCAGGAGGCTCCAAGTTATGTAAACCTTGGAAACTGCACCATCGCGGTGTACTGCCTGTATATCCTCACGGAGTTTCTCCTGCTGCGGCGGGACTTCAAGCCTGCCATGCTTCTGCAGCTCGTGGCGTCGTTCCTGTTCGGTCAGCTCGTGAACCTCGCCACGGCGATGATGTCCTTCCTGCCCGTGCCGGGGAGCTATATCATGCAGATGCTGTATCTTCTGTGCAGCATCCCGCTGGTGGCCACCGGCGTCATGCTGTATCTCTCGCCGCAGATCCTGCCCACCCCGGGCGAGGGCATGAGCCTTGCCATCTCAAAGAAGACCGGCCTCACCGTCGGCTCGTCGAAGATGGTGTTCGACTGCTCTCTGGTGGTGATCTCTGCCGTCACGTCCCTCGTATATTTCCACGGCCTCGTGGGCGTGCGCGAAGGTACCGTCATTTGCGCGCTGCTGGTGGGATTTGTGATGCGGCAGCTCATGCGCGTATGCGAAAAGCCTCTCATGCGGTTCGTGGAGCGGGAGACGAAGCTGCGGCAGGCCATGGGCGACGAGGCGTATCTCTTCGACGAGAGCGGCAAGCCGAAGCTTCTCATCTCTGTGGGCTGGGAGTTTGGCTCCGGCGGGTATGAGCTGGCGCAGAAGCTGGCGGAGCGGCTTGGCATCCGTTTCTACGGCAACGACGAGCTGATCCCCCTCGAAGCGGAGGAGAGCGGCCTTCCCGAGGCGTTCATCCAGAAGCACGAGCATAACATGGCGCACGCCGTGGTGTATGACTTCATGACCGCGGGCTACGCGGTGAATATGGAGCTTTCCCCGCTGGAGCAGCTTTTTGCCGCCCAGACGAAGGTCATCCGCCGCATCGCCGCGAAAAACGAATCCTGCGTGCTGGTGGGGCGCTGCTCGGATTATATCCTATATAATGATCCAAACAGCTTCCGCATCTTCGTCCACGCCCCCACCGACTATCGCGTGCAGCGGGTATCGGAGCAGATGGGCATCTCCGAGCGGCAGGCGGAGGCCGATCTGGCGACGACGGACGCTTCCCGCAGCCGCCATTATGAGCATTTCACCGGCCGCCCGTGGGGCGATACGAGATACTATAACCTCGCGGTGGATACCAAAGCTTTTGGCGACGAGAAGAGCCTTGAGCTCATCGAGGATGCCATCCGCTGCTGGTGCCAGCATCGGGAGCTGGATTATGAGGGTGTGAAGGGTGGAAAATAACCGCCGGATCGCCGGATTTGCAAGTTTTTCAAACGAAACCTGCATTTTCTGATTGTTTTTTCTTGAAAAACAAATGTCCTTGTGATAAAATAACATGAAAAAAATTTGACAAAGGGGTACCCCTTTGTGCTGTTTCGCCCGCGAAACAGCAATGAATCTTCCGCCGGGAACGAAAGAGCGCAGTCATGGCCAGAAAGTATATAAAGGATTACCGCCTCGTGGAGACCATCGGCGAGGGGGGACGGATCCGCACGGACTATGAATACATCGGCGACGCCTATGGGTATGTCCGGGAGGATGAGTCTGTGGCGGCGTCGCGGCGGCGGGCGCTGTATCTGTGCGGCGCGGGCTGGCTGCTGTTTATCGGTGCGCTTCTGCCGGATTCCGCTGCGATGGAAACGATATGGATCTCCCTGCCGTTTCTGTTCGCGGCGCTGTCGCTCGGCATCCTGACGGAGGCGCTGATCACCGCCCCGAAGCCCGGAAAGCCGATGGAGCATCGGCAGGCGGACAGGCTTGAAAACCGCTTTGGCTCTTCGGCCGCGTTTGTGATCGGGCTGGCCGGGATCGCGCTGCCGGGGGAGATCGTCAATTTCCTGCTGGGCAGGGCGCTTGGCTGGGAGGACGGGGTCTTCTGTCTCTGCGCGGCGGGACTGGCCGCCATCGGCGTGCTGCTTTTCAGACGCCGGAATGAATTTGAAACACAAAAAGTGGGATGAAACTGTCTTCGTTCCCCTTTTGCGTTAATACTTTTTAGGAGGAATCCAATATGAGCAAACTCAGCAAGCTTCTTGCGCTGATGCTGGCTCTCGTCATGGTTCTCTCTCTTGCCGCCTGCAGCGGCGGACAGAGCCAGCCTGCGGCGGAGCAGCCTGCGGAAGAGCCCGCGGCGGAAGAGCCCGCGGCCGAGGAACCCGCGGCGGAAGAGCCCGGTCGCGTGGTCGATGAAAACACCCCGCTGGTGGTGGGCTATTCGCCCTTCAACAGCAAGTTCTCCCCGTTCTTCTCCGAGACGGCCTACGATCAGGACGCTTGGTGGATCACCCAGCTCAGCCTGATCGGCGCTGACCGTACCGGCACCCCGGTGCTGAAGGGCATCGACGGCGAGACGATCGAATATAACGGCACGCCGTACACCTACTACGGACCCGCCGATATGGAGATCACCGAGAACGAGGACGGCTCCGTCTACTACGATATCACCCTGCGTGACGACCTCGTATTCTCCGACGGCGAGCCCCTCACCATCGACGACGTGATCTTCACCATGTACGTCTACTGCGACCCCACCTATGACGGAAGCACCACGCTGTTCAGCCTTCCCATCGAGGGCATGAGCGAGTACCGCTCCGGCATGGACACCCTGCTGAACCTCATCTTTAACGCAGGCCGTGAAAACGACGACTTCACCTACTTCACCGAGGAGCAGCAGACCGAGTTCTGGGAAAAGTATGACGCCGCTACCCTTGCGCTGGCCGAAGAGATCGTTGACGCTGTCATCAATGTCTACGGCGCGGCCGAAGAGGGCGATATCGCCGGCGCCGCCGCAGCTTGGGGCTTCGAGATCCCCGAGGACGGCACCATGGAAGACTTCGCTGCCGCTCTGGAAGAGGCCTATGGCTCCGATGTTGCGAATATGATCAACACCGAGAACGCCGGCTCCACCGTCGAAGATCTGTTCCCCGATCTTGACCAGTACTCCACCGTCGGTGTCGAGACCGGCGACTCCGCTGCGAGCATCACCGGCATCCAGAAGATCGACGATTATCATATGCGCGTCGTTCTGACCGAGGTCAGCGCCAACGCCATCTATCAGTTCGAGATGCCCATCACCCCGCTGCACTACTACGGCGATCCCGACCTGTACGACTATGACAACAACATGTTCGGCTTTGCGAAGGGCGACCTGAGCTCTGTCCGCGCGAAGACCACCGAGCCCATGGGCGCCGGCCCCTACAAGTTCATCAAGTTCGAGAACGGCGTTATCAACTATGAGGCCAACGATCTTTACTTCCAGGGCGCTCCCGCCACGAAGTATGTGAACTTCCTGCAGTGCACCACCGACGACGATAAGCTCAACGGCGTCGTCACCGGCACGGTGGACATCACCGATCCTTCCTTCTCCAGCGATACCGTGGCCGCCATCGAGGCCGCCAACGGCGGCGAGGTCTCCGGCGACGTGATCGCTACCGACACCGTCGACAACCTCGGCTATGGCTACATCGGCATGAACGTCAACGTCATGAGCGTTGCGGGCGAGCCGGGCTCCGACGCCTCCAAGGCGCTCCGCAAGGCCTTCGGCACCATCCTCTCCGTGTACCGTGACGTCGCGATCGACTCCTACTACGGCGAGCGCGCCGCGGTCATCAACTACCCCATCTCCAACACCTCTTGGGCCGCTCCTCAGCCCTCTGACGACGGCTATAAGGTAGCCTTCTCCACCGATGTGGACGGCAACGACATCTACACCTCCGACATGAGCGCCGAGGATAAGTACGCCGCCGCTCTTGACGCCGCGCTCGGCTGGTTCGAGGCCGCGGGCTACACCGTCGAGGACGGCCAGCTTGTCGCCGCTCCCGAGGGCGCCGCGCTGGAGTACACCGCTTGGATCCCTGCCGACGGCACCGGCGACCACCCCGCGTTCATGATCTTCTCCGAGGCCAGCAATGCGCTTGCCACCATCGGCATGAACCTCATCATCAAGGATCTGACCAACTCCTCCGAGCTGTGGACCGCTCTGGAGGCGCAGGAGGTCGCTATGTGGGCGGCCGCTTGGGGCGCCACCGTCGATCCCGATATGTATCAGATCTACTTCTCCGGCGACGACAGCCATGAGCCGGGCGGCTCCAACTACATGTACGCCATCGACGACCCCGAGCTGAACCAGCTCATCCTCGACGCGCGTGCCTCCACCGATCAGGTCTACCGCAAGGCGATGTACAAGGCCTGCCTTGACATCGTTATCGACTGGGCCTGCGAGATCCCGACCTATCAGCGTCAGAACGCCATCATCTTCAGCGCCGAGCGCGTGGATATGGATACCGTTACCCCCGATATCACCACGTTCTATACTTGGCTGAACGAGATCTACAACGTCGCTCTCAAGTGATCCGGGATCACAGCAAATCAACAATACTCCAATGCCCTGCGGCTCTTCTGAGCCGCAGGGCGATCCCGCCGCCGTATATCAGCGGACAGTACCCGGTACCGTCCGCTGATATGCGGCACTACGGATTTTTCTCAGCCCATACGGAACGGAGGTCATGCTGATGCGCAAATACATACTAAAGCGCATATTCCTGTCGGTCATCATCTTTTTCTTCGTGATGCTCATCATCTACACGCTGATGCGCTGCCTGCCCACCTCGTATATCGAGTCGGTGGCGAGGCAGAAGTCCATGCAGCCGAACTCCAAGAGCTATGAGGAGTGGATGGAGCAGCTCACTGCCATGTACAATATGGATAAGGGCATCCTCGCCGGCTTCTTTGGCTGGCTGGGGGATTTTTTCCGCGGCAACTTCGGCGATAGCTGGTTCTATACCGTCCCGGTCATCGAGGAGTTCCACGACACGGTGTGGCTCTCCTTCGTCATGGGTCTCATCGCGTTCTTCTTCGAGCTCATCATCGCGATCCCGCTGGGCATCATCGCCGCGACGAAGCAGTATTCCCGCACGGACTATACGATCTCCATCATCGCGCTGGCGGGCATCTCGCTGCCCACCTTCTTCTTCGCGTCGCTGCTGAAGCTGCTGTTTTCCGTGAAGCTCGGCTGGTTCGATCTGTTCGGCCTCGTGGGGCGCAACTATGAGCAGCTCACCGCGTGGGGCAAGTTCCTCGATAAGTCCCATCATCTCGTGCTGCCTATCGTCACGCTGGTGGTCATCAGCATCGGATCGCTCATGCGCTATACCCGCACCAACATGCTGGAGGTGCTGAACGCCGACTATATCCGCACCGCCCGCGCGAAGGGTCTGAGCGAGCGGAAGGTCATCTATCATCACGCCTTCCGCAATACGCTGATCCCCCTCGTCACCATCATCGGCGGCAGCCTTCCGGGTCTGTTTTCCGGCGCCCTCATCACCGAGACGCTGTATTCCATCCCCGGCATCGGCTATGCGTCGTATCACGCCATGGTCAGCGGCGATATCCCGTTTTCCATGTTTTATCTGGCCTTTCTGGCGATCCTGACCCTGCTGGGCAACCTGATCGCCGATATCCTGTACGCGGTGGTCGATCCGCGCGTGCGTATCGCGTAAGAGGGGAGGGAGAGATATGAGTATTTTGGATAACAATAAGGACGATCGTTCTCCCCTGCGGGCGCAGAATGTTCCGCAGAACGTCGCGGAGCGCCATGCGAAGAAGATCACCGAGGACGCCGTGAAAAACAGCTCCGCCTCCTCCGGCGGCAGCAATGGCGGCGAGGAGCAGTATTCCCTCAACGATGACCGCCGCGTGAAGGTCCTCTCGCCGGGTGCGATGGTGGCCAAGCGCTTTTTCCGCAACCGCATCGCGGTGGTGGGTCTGGCGATCCTCGCTTTTATGTTCCTGTTTTCCTTCCTCGGGGGCGTCATCTCCCCCTACGCGGAAAACGAACAGTTCTACCGCATCGAATATCAGAACAAGGACTACGCGGGCGTGGTGCAGAATACCGAGTTCCGTTATGCTGCCGCCGAGGGTCAGAGCTTCGATTCCGTCATTCAGGCGCAGTTTGTGCTTGCGTCCCAGAAGGGAACGGACAGCTTCACCTACCGCGATATCACCTATAACGTCATCGAGGAGGGCGTCGATTTCTTCCGCGTCACGCTGGAGGACGGCACCACCATCGGCATTGCTTATAAGGACATCGTGACCTCCAGTGTGGAGGGACAAAAGCTGCCCTTCGAGCTCGTTTACAATGCCCTGCTCGCGTATACGAACGGCGAGGATACCTTTCAGGCTGACGGGAAAGACTATATCATCGACGAGGACGGCGGCGTCAGCACCGGCGGCGAGGAGCTTGCCTTCATCAGCCGCTATGTCGTGAACCCCATCATGCCGGACATCTTCCTCTCACGCGGCTTCCAAGAGGAGCTGATCGAGGCGCTGGAGGACGATCTGGATGAGTTCATTTACACGGACACGGACGGCGAGACCCATGAATACACCATCAGCTATCGCCCGGATATGAAGACATGGTCGGTCATGCAGGCCACCGAGACCCGCACCTACGACACCTACGCCGCGCCCAGCCGCGCCCATTGGCTCGGCACCGACCGCAACGGCATGGATATGCTCACCCGCCTCATGTACGGCGGCCGTGTCTCTCTCATCATCGGCTTCATCGTCGAGATCATCAGCACAGTGCTGGGCATCATCCTCGGCGGCATCGCCGGCTATTTCGGCAAGTGGGTCGATAACCTCATCATGCGTATCGTGGATATCTTCTACTGTATCCCCTCCATGCCGATCATCATCATCCTCGGCGCGGCCATGGACGCCATGAGTGTCGATCCGCAGCTTCGAATGGTATACCTGATGCTGATCCTAGGCTTCTTGGGCTGGCCGGGCATGGCGCGCCTCATCCGCGGCCAGATCCTCTCCCTGCGCGAGCAGGAGTTCATGGTCGCCACGGAAGCCGGCGGCATCCGCGTCTCCCGGCGCATCTTCAAGCACCTTGTGCCGAACGTGATCCCCCAGATCATCGTTTCGGTCACCATGGGCATTGGCGGTACCATCATCACCGAGGCGACGCTTTCGTTCCTTGGCCTCGGCGTCAAGTTCCCGTTTGCCTCTTGGGGCAATATCATAAACGACGTGAACAACACCTTCGTCCTAACGACCTATTGGTTCATTTGGATCCCGGCGGGCACGCTGCTGCTGCTGACTGTTCTGGCCTTCAACCTTGTGGGCGACGGTCTGCGCGACGCCTTCGACCCGAAGATGAAGCGCTGAGAGAGGAGGAGAGGATATGGCAAAGAAAAAGCAGGAAGGCTACCTCTCCGCCAGAGAGGCGCGCCGCATCTCCCGGGAGAACCGCAGGATCACCAACGGCTTTGAAAAGCAGCGCAAGCGCAAAAACGTGCCGGAGGAGGAATATCTCACCCGGATGCACGACGCGAACAACTCCGTGGAGTTCGACGATCTGCACACCTATTTCTTCACCGACGCCGGCACCGTCAAGGCCGTGGACGGCGTGAGCTTTGACGTTCCCATCGGAAAAACCGTGGGCGTCGTGGGCGAGTCCGGCTGCGGCAAGTCCGTAACGAGCCTTTCCCTTATGCAGCTTCTCCAGCGGCCGCAGGGACAGGTTGTCAGCGGCCAGATCCGCCTGAACCTCGGCGATAAGGCCTATGACGTGACAAAAGCGCCGAACGAGGTTCTGCAGAAGCTCCGCGGCAACTATGTTTCCATGATCTTCCAAGAGCCTATGACGGCCTTGAATCCCGTCTTCCGCATCGGCGAGCAGATCAATGAGGTCATCGAGCTGCACGACGGCGAGGGAAAGAGCGCCGAGGATATCAAAGGCCGCACCATCGAGCTTTTGAAGATGGTGGGCATCGCGAACTCCGAGGGCGTGTATTCCATGTTCCCCCATGAGCTGTCCGGCGGCATGCGGCAGCGCGTGGTGATCGCCATGGCGCTGGCATGTAACCCCAAGGTCATCATCGCGGACGAGCCGACCACGGCGCTCGACGTGACCATTCAGGCGCAGATCCTCGATATCCTGCGACAGCTCAAGGATCGCATCAATTCCTCCATCATGTTCATCACCCACGACCTCGGCGTCATCGCCGAGATGGCGGATTACGTTGTTGTCATGTATGCCGGCCGCATCGTGGAGAAGGGCACGGCGGACGATATCTTCCACCACCCCGCGCATCCCTATACGATCGGCCTCATGGCCTCGAAGCCTGTCGTCGGCAAGAAGATCGACAAGCTCTATTCCATTCCCGGCAAGGTGCCGAACCCGATCAACATGCCGAACTACTGCTATTTCAAGGATCGCTGCGAAATGTGCGTGGAGGGGTGCGAAGGAGCGTACCCCGAGATGATCAGTCTGTCCGATACGCATAAGGTTAGCTGCTACCGCTACTATGGGAAGGAGGGGGAATGACATGCCTTATATGAAGGCCGGTAAGACTGACGATGAGGTTTTCGAGGAAAACAAGCAAGCTTCCCAGCAGCATGCCGAGGACTTCCCCAAGCCGAAAAAGACAAAGCGCGAGAAGCTCGTCGAGGACGACCATGCCCCCCTGATCTATGACCCGCAGTATATCCTCATGGTCAACCGCCTCAAGAAGTATTTCCCCATCAAGGGCGGCATGATCTCCAAGACTGTCGGCCATGTCAAGGCGGTGGATGGCGTCAGCTTCAATCTCAAGCGCGGCACCACCATGGGTCTTGTGGGCGAGTCCGGCTGCGGCAAGACGACGCTCGGCCGCGTGATCCTGCGCCTATCCGGCGAGAAGACCGCCGGTCAGGTGCTGTTCAACGGACAGGAGGTCTACGATCTCTCCCCGAAGGAAATGCGCGCCATGCGCACGAAGATGCAGATCATCTTCCAAGACCCGTTTTCCAGTTTGTCCCCGCGGCTGCCCGTAGGCGAGATCATCGGCGAGGCCGTCCGGGAGCACGGCATCGTCTCCTCCGCGGAGTTCGACGATTACATCGACGGCGTCATGGATAACTGCGGCCTGCAGCCCTTCCACAAGGATCGCTATCCCCATGAATTCTCCGGCGGCCAGCGCCAGCGTATCTGCATCGCCCGCGCCTTGGCGCTGAACCCGGAATTTGTCGTGTGCGACGAGCCGGTGTCCGCGCTGGACGTGTCGATTCAGGCGCAGATCATAAACCTTCTGCGCGAGCTGCAGGAGAAGTATAAGCTCACCTATCTCTTTATCTCCCACGACCTCTCCGTTGTGGAGCATATCTCCGATTCCGTCGGCGTCATGTACCTTGGCAATCTCGTGGAATACGGCTCCACGGAGAACATCTTCAGCCGCCCTCTGCATCCCTATACCGAGGCGCTGTTCTCCGCGATCCCGGTGCCCGATCCCGACGCGAAGATGAACCGTATCATCCTCAAGGGCAGCATCCCCAGCCCGGCGAACCCGCCCAAGGGCTGCAAGTTCCATACCCGCTGCGAGAAGTGCATGGAGATCTGCAAATACGCCGCCCCCGAATGGACGGAGGTGGAGCAGGGCCACTTCTGCGCCTGCCACCTCTATAACGACGCGGCGGCGGATCAGCGGGCGGCACAGGCAATGGAGGCCGCCAAACGCGAGGGCGTTGCGCCCGAAAAGGAAGAAGAGGCGCTCTGATATGGCGGAAAAGCGATCGCGCGAGGAGCCGGAGGACGACGGCCGCACCATTGCGGATATGAACGTGGACGGTATGCCGTGGTATACGAAAGGCCGCGGCTTCGGCGCGCCGCCGGAGGACGACGGCCGCCCGCCCATGGCGAAGGAGGATCGCCGCGCCTATGTTTGGGCGGCGGTCAAGGCCGGGCTTTTGGTAGCCGCCGTGTTCGGCATCGCGTATCTCCTGTTTCTGCTGTTCTGCGACTTCGTATGGTTCCGATAATCCGATAAAAAGCGGCGTGCATCCGGGCGGATGTGCGCCGCTTTGCCATGGTTGGCGTTGACGGGGAGAGAGCGGGAGTATATAATAACCTACGTTGAAAAAAGTTGGATGAACGGGGAATGACCATGATCACGAATGTTTTGGAATATCTCGACGCCTCCGCGGAACGCTTCCCGGACAAGATCGCCTTCGGCGATGAGAAAACGACGCTTTCCTTTGCTGCGCTGCGGGAAAAGACCCGCCGGGCGGGAACGTATCTCGCCGCCCGGATCGGCGCGAATCAGCCGGTGGCGGTGTTCATGGAGAAAACGCCGGACTGTCTCGCGGCCTTTTTCGCCGCGGTGCGGGCGGGCTGCTTTTATGTGCCGCTCGATACGAAAATGCCCGCCGAGCGGGTGCGGCTCATCTTCGATACCTTGAATCCCGCGTTCGTGTTTTATGACGCGAAAAACGCCGCGGCGGCGCAGACCGTGGCGGGGGACGCGCAGACGGCGCTGTTTGACGACGCGTGCCTGACGGAGCCGGACGAGGCCGCCCTTGCGGCGATCCGTGCCGCTCATGTGGACACGGATCTTCTGTATGTGCTGTTTACGAGCGGCTCCACCGGCGTGCCCAAGGGCGTCACCATCAGCCACCGCAGCATCATCGACTGGGCGGATTGGCTGCATGATACGCTCGACATCGATGAGACTGCCGTCTTCGGCAATCAGGCGCCCTTCGTGTTCGATAATTCCACACTGGATATCTACAGCACCCTCAAAAACGGCGCGACGACGTGGATCATCCCGAAGAAATGCTTCTCCTTCCATAAGACGATGATGCAGTTTCTCGCGGCGCATGAGATCAACACGATCTTCTTCGTGCCGTCGGCGCTGATCGCCATCGCAAATTCCGGCATCCTCGATATCACGCAGCCCACGACGCTCAAGCGCGTGTATTTCTGCGGCGAGGTCATGCCGAATCGTCAGCTCAACGTATGGCGGCGGGCGCTGCCGGAGGCGAAGTTCTGCAATATGTACGGCCCGACGGAGATCACCGACGTCTGCGCCTATTATATCGTTGACCGCGCCTTTGAGGACGACGAGCCGCTGCCCATCGGCCGTGCCTGCGCCAATACCCGCATCCTCATCCTCAATGACGAGAATAAGCCCGTGGGAAAGGACGAGACGGGGGAGCTCTGCGTTCTGGGAACGTGCCTCTCGATGGGGTATTACAATAACCCCGCCCAGACGGAAAAGGTCTTTGTCCAAAACCCACTGAACACCGCCTTTACTGAGCGGATGTACCGCACCGGCGATCTGGCGCGCTGGAACGAGCGGGGCGAGATCATGTTCCTCGGCCGCAAGGATTTCCAGATCAAGCACCAAGGCTGCTACCGCATCGAGCTCGGCGAGATCGAAACGGCGCTGCTTGCCGTGGAGGGCGTCGCAAACGGCTGCTGCCTGTTTGACGCGGAAAAGGACGAGATCGTATGCGTGTATACCGGCGCGGAGGACGAGAGCGGCCTTGTTGGGCAGCTCAAGGTAAAGCTTCCGAGCTATATGATGCCGAACCGCTATGTTCATCTCGACCGCCTGCCTATGACGATCAACGATAAGATCGACCGGGTGACACTCAAGAAGTCAAATTGCGGATCAATCTCCCTCCCGCTTTGGCGGGAGGGGAGCGGCTTGCCGTGCGGCGATCAGCCGTAGATCAATTCCTTCAAAACGGCGGCGTTTTCCGAGAAGTCGATGCGGATGACGCTCATACCGTTTATCATGGTGAGGTAATAATCCACATCGGGGATCTGCATCGTCTCCACGAAGTAGCCGAGGTATGTCCCCGAGTCGAGCAGCAGCGACAGGCAGTCGCCCTGTGAGAGATCGGTCGTCACCAGCGGGAGCACGGTGTCTGCCAGATCATACAGCTCTGTCAGAGAGAGGGTGCGCGCCTTCTGGATCATGGCATAGACAACCTCGCGCTGACGCTCGGTGCGCGAGAAGTCGCCGTTTCCGATGCGGCGGTTGCGGCAATGGGCAAGCGCCTGCGTGCCGTTCAGATGGGCGTAGTCGCCATTCGTGTAGTCGAGCCAAGCGGAGCCGGTGCCGATACCCATGGCGGCCTGCTCGCTGACGAAGGTGTTGATGAAATCGACCTCGGAATTATCGAGGTATACATCCACACCGCCGATGGCGTCGATCACGTCGGCAAAGGCATAGAAGTTGACTGCGGCATAATTGTCGATGCTGATGCCGAAATCGTCCTCCAGCGTCTGGATCAGATAATCCGCGCCGGCGATGGCGTAGGGGGCATTCAGCTTGTTGTAGCCGTAGTTGGGGATATAGGTATAGATGTCACGCATGAAGCTGGTCACGGCGATGTGCTCGGTCTTCTTGTTCAGCGAGACGAGGATCATCACGTCGGAGCGGGCGCGCTCCGTGCGGGAGCGGGCGTCCGAGCCGATCAGCAGGATATTGATAACGTCGTCGTCGGAGATCTTGCTGCCGCCGTTGGCGGCGAGTGCGGCTTGGATCTGGGCTTGGATATCGTTCACCTCGTCCTCGGTGGCGATGATGATATCATCGGGGATATCCTCCGGCGCCTCCTCGATGGGCGGCGCGGCCTCCTCCTCGGCGATATAGGCGGCGATGGCGGCGTTCAGCTCATCGTTGTCCATGCGCTGGACGCGGTCGAGCTTTGTGTAGAAATGACCGAAAATGAGATAAGCGATCTCGCCGAGTATGATGAGTGCCGCGACAACGACCACGGCGATCACAATGATCTTGCGCCGTGTGGGAACGGCTTTGCGGGAACGGGCGGAAGCGGTGGGGACGCCGGCTTCCTGCGGCTTTTCAGCGGCGGGGGCTTTTGTTTTGGGGGCAACATGCCTTGCCTTATTGCTCATATCTGAATTACTCCTTTATTTTTTGTGGTTCAGAAGCGGCGGTCATTACCTTTAATGTAAACAGAAAAACTGGTTTTTATATCCAAGGGTGAAGCCTATTGTACGCGCTTTACCCGTTTTCGTCAAGCTTCGTCAGATTTTTGATCGTTCGGAGCGCCCTCCGCGTAAAGCTGCGCCGCGGCGCCGGCGCTGATATCGGCGCGGCGGGCAAGGGCCTCGGCCGCCGCGGAGAGTTGTTCCGTGTCGAGATGTATGGCCTCGTCGAGCCGATGGGAAAGCGCATCCGCCGTGACCTCTGCCAAGGGGAGGCAAGGCAGCCCAGCTTCACGGCAGAAAGCGTCCACCTTCGGATCATAGCTGACGCCGGCGGCGGGGGCTCCGTCCCGCAGGGCGAAAACAAGGCCGTGCAGCCTCATGGAAAGGACAAGGCTCATCCGGCCGATCCGGCGGGGTTCCACGCTGACGGAACAGGGGAGATCCGAAAGCTCCGCACAAACGGAGCGGACGGCCTGCCGATCCTCCGGGGCGAAGCAGAAGAATACGGGGGCGAGCTTATAGGTATCGCAGGCGCGGCGAATGGCGGCGGCAAGCTCGGGGATATGCGTCCAGAGACCCGGCCAGTCCCGCAGGGCGATACCGAGGCAGGGCTCCCGCTCCCGCAGGGCTGTGGGGGACTGCCCCAGCGCGGGATCGGCTGCCAGCAGTATGCGGGGCTTTGTCACGCCGAGCGTATCGAGGAGCGCGGCGCTGTCCTTGTCCCGGAGGGTGACGATGTCCGCGCAGGCGTTCAAAATCCGAGCCGTCGCTTCCCGGGAGCGGGGGGAGCGCAGCGGGCCGATGCCGCAGCCGTAGAGCTGCACGGCACAGCCGAGGCGCTTGGCGAGCCGGATCGTCAGAAGATAATACCACAGGCTGCGGCGGCTGGTGATATCCTGCAGAAGACTTCCGCCTCCGCTGATAAAGAGTCTTGCCCGGCGCATGGTCGCCATCCAGCGGAGGAGACGCAGGGGATGGATCGCCCCTACGCTGAAGCGGGCTGCGACGCTTTTTGGCCGCCGCGCCAGAACGGTGATGGGCATGCTGCCGTCGATCCGCCGCAGCGCGGTGACGATGGCGGAAAGAACGGCGTCGTCCCCTGCGTTTTCCATGCCGTAGGCGCCGCAGATCACCGCACCGGCGCGTGGCGCGGATCGAAAAGTCGTTCTCATGGAAATACCTCTTGTGAGCTGGCGGTAAAAGGTGTAAAATCGTGGCATATGCATTGATTTGTTTGATAGTATATCATATTTTATGAGGTAGGTACAGAGAGGGAACCATGACGAAGCTATATCTGATCCGCCACGCCGAGGCGGAGGGGAATCTTTACCGCCGCGCGCAGGGGCATTTCAACGCGAACGTCACCCAGCTTGGCCGTCGGCAGATCGCCGCGTTGGCGGAGCGTTTTCGGGATATCCCCATCGCCGCGCTCTGGTCGAGCGATCTATATCGAACGCAATCCACCGCCGCTGCCATCCTTCGGTATCATCCGAAGCTGACGCTGCGGCTGTCGCCCGAGCTGCGGGAGATCGACGTCGGCGTATGGGAGGATGTGCCGTGGGGCAATATCCAGCGGGATTACCCCGAGGAGCTGGCGTATTTCACGAACGATCCGGCGCAATGGAGCGTTCCCGGCGGCGAGCCATACCTCCATGTGGCGGAGCGGATGAAGCGTTCCGTCCTGCGTCTGGCGGAAGAAAACGAGGGTAAGACCGTGGCCGTGGTATCTCACGGGCTGGCGATCCGGGCGCTGCTGTGCGACCATTTCGGCATCCCCTCGGCGGAGATCGCACGGCTGCCCTATGGGGACAACACGTCCGTGACCCTTCTGTCGGTGGAGGACGGACGGATCACGGTGGAGTGGTATAACGACGCCTCTCATCTGGCGGGGGGTCTGAGCACCTTCGAGCGCCAGTCATGGTGGCGGAAGACGGCTCCGGCAGCAGGAGAGAAAAAACTATACGCCGAATTCGACCCGCTGGAGCTGCCCCGGGAGCGGGAGCTGTATTCGGACTGCTATGCCCGGACATGGATGCAGAGCCACGGGAATCTGAAGGGATATGTCCCCCTGCTGTATCTGCGGACGGCGCAGAGCCACGCGGCGCGGGATCCCCGATGCGTGATGAAGCTCCGGCTGGGAGACGCCTTTGCCGGGATCATCGAGCTGGATCCCGAGCGGGGCAGAGAAAACGACGCCGGCTGGGTGAGCCTGCTGTATGTCGATCCAGCCATGCGCTCCCGGCGGCTGGGCGTCCAGCTCATCGGGCATGCCGTGTCCTATTTCCGCCGGGCGGGGCGAAGCGCCCTGCGGCTGCATGTCTCCGAGACGAATACGGAGGCGGTGGGGTTTTATGAGCATATTGGCTTCCGCCGCATCGGCACAGCGGATGGCGTGGGTGGTATGCTGTTTCTGATGGAGATGGACATCCGCCCCCGGGCGCTGACGCCGGAAGAACTGTTTTGAGGGAAATAGTGAAAGCTCCGGCAAGCCATTGGGTTTGTCGGAGCTTCTGCATAGTTTGAAGCGTGTCAGCGTACGGGCGGAGGATCATCGGAGCATTTTGAGCATTCCGGGGCCGTCCCCATCGCATGGGCGTTCTTCAAAGCCCCTTTGGCGGTAAAAGGGCACGGCGTCCTTGGTGCTGATGAGCTCCAGACTGACCGCCCAGCCGGAAGGGATATGCTCCCGGATATACATCTCCAGTGTGTTTAGCAGGAGTGTGCCGACGCCTTGGGACTGATAGGCGGGGAACACCGCAAAATCCTTATGGAAAAACCGTGATCTGACAGACATGTCACGGTTTCTTGGATGGAAAAGGACTACTGTTTTGATGGAAAATCCTCCGAGGGGGTTCACTCATGCCGGCAACTCCGCTTCGCACAGGATTAACGATTCTGCGTCAAAGGATAACCATGATACTTTCCGATCACTGTAAGAAATGCATTCCATATAAGCCACATTAGGTGGAATATGATGATAACCGAGATCGTAAAAATCGCGGCTCTTTGATACAGGTTTTCGGGGAAGAGCGGCATTTTCAGCCTTAGAAACATATAACTGGCAGGGGGAAAAGCTTCGGTCATCTTGATAGCCGGGATCAACATGACAAAGAGTGCTCCGGAAGCTATCCAAATATCTCGGTAGCGAGGCCTCATCCTGTGGACAATGATCATATACAGCGTACCGAATATAGGAAGAAGGTGTTCCCCAAAATACTGATAGTAGCGGAAATATGATGGGTCCGCTTCTGTCAGTACAGTCTGGGGGATAATGCATGCCAGTGTTGCACCGAATAGGGTTACAAAGAAATTGATTCCAAAGAGTGCCGGGAATTTGCTGGTTATCATAAACATGCAGGTAATCATTCCTATGTCGCAGACCTGAAGAGGCAGCTTTGTCATCATTGTAAAGTCACCGTTCGTGTTTCCCACATATAGAAGTCTGACATAGAATCCGAACTCCATAAGAAACATGAAAAAGGAAAGCATGTAACGTAAATGCGTCTCACCTTTCATGTTTCGGATGGAGCCTCTTTTTTTCCAGACAAGAAAGACAAGCGCGATACAAATGAGGAGAGGCATAAAATGCATCATGGTATAGGGCTTGAATGTTCCCGGCGGGCCAAACCCGAAAAAACCGTCCTCGTAATAAGTGTAATCTCCGCTCATTCGTCTTGATCTTCCCCTTCTGGCCGATAGTATTCATCAATATATATATTACACATTTCCTTAATGGAAAGGCCGCTTTGGTATTTTTTATCCATCATTCCCAAAATTCGTCTGGGGACCGTAAGCTCTCCGCCCATGTCATGCTGTCGATCAATTCTGGCCAGCGCTACTATAGCAGATTGGATATTGTCATATGAAAAAGTATCCGCCTGCTGATAGTAGCGTTCAAGTGCCTCTTTTCTGCGTTTATGAACAGAGTTATGAGCAAAGCGCATCAGGTTAGAAACCACAAGTCCTATAATGAACATGATAAGGAGTACCACGGGGATGGGAAGGTAATCCACTACACGCTGTATTTGATAATGATCTCTCCACCCCCCGGCATCTTCGCCGATCACGAATACCATTATCGTATAAAGAAAAACATAGGCCATCAATGGGATAATGGCAATAACGGATGACTTGAAATCAAGCGTATGATCGGAATTGAGAAGGATGAATAATAATATGGAGAGAATAGGGCATAAAGTGTGAAGGATTATATTATGCTTATAGATCATTACTCTATAGAAGCCCACCGCAGGGGAAAGCACAGCAATAGTAATCACAAAGGTCATGGCCACTCCGCAGGTTGCCATATATAGAAAGGTCACAAACCATCTGGGGAGGTGGTAATTGTGATATCTGAGTCCGTCCACAGCAAAGGGTATGCACATGCCGGAAGCAATTGCCATTACCATATTGGATAAGATGGTGAAGAGATGAAAGGACTGCCAACCAACTTCTTTGATCAGGCTATTCGGGTCGGTAAGCAGATGGTATACAAACGCAAAAAAGACCATAACGCATATAAGTATACATACAATGATGGCAAGAATGCATCGGATGTTGTTTATTTTAAGTGCATTCAGTTTTTTGCCTTGTTCCATTGTTTTCATGATTCCATTCCCTCCGAAACTAACAATCGATTATGCACGGTCTATCTGAGGCGACCGGACGCTTTTTTTATGTGGCAGAATTGAGATGTTTCCCGACAGCTAACGGGAGCGGTTGCTTTGAAAAAGGCTGTAATACCAAGGAGAGATAAAAAAACTGGCCTTCGATTTTGATCATTATGTTCAAAACAGAAGACCAGTTCAATTTGGCGGAGGCGGTGGGATTCGAACCCACGAGCCCTTGCGGGCTACCTGATTTCGAGTCAGGCCCGTTATGACCACTTCGATACACCTCCGCGTATCGAG
>CAJOIU010000031.1 GCA_905234855.1 uncultured Oscillospiraceae bacterium | reverse complement strand
AGCGAGCCCTCCAACACCGTGGGCGTGCGGATCCCATAACCACAAGGCAATAGCAATGCCGGAGCGCAGGCAAAAGCGCTCCGGCATTTCCTATCTATATGACGATAACCTTTTATAGCTGTACGGTGACGACAAGCCGCTTGCCGTCCGGGCTGTCAGCCTTCATTTTGCCGCCCATGGCCTCCGACAGCGAGCGAGCCAGCGGCAGACCAAGGCCATAGCCCGGCTGGGCGCTGTTATGGGAGGTATCGGCGCGGTAAAACCGATCGAACAGCCGCTCCTGACTGCCCGGCGCAAGACCTTCCGCCGGGTTTTCCTCCCGCAGGACGGCATGCCCCCCCTCCTGCGTCAGCGTGAAGCGGATCGCCCCGCCCGGCGCGGTATATTTCACGGCGTTGTCCGCGAGGATCGCGCAGATCTTCTCCACCGCCTCCCGGTTGGCGCGGCAACGGACGCCCGGCTGCAGCTCCGCCGCAAACCCGAAACCCTTCTGCTCGGCCAGCATGGCGAAGGGCTCCAGCGCCTCCTCCGTCACGGCGGACAGGTCGATCTCCGAAAGGGCAAGGTCGCTGTTTTCATCCATGCGGGCGAGGGCGATCAGCTCCTGCGTGAGGGTGGTCAGCCGCCGCACCTGTCCGTGGATCGACTGCGTCCATTGGCTCTCGCCGTTTTCCAGCTCGATCACCTCGGTGCTGGATTCGATGACCGCCAAGGGCGTTTTGAGCTCATGCCCGGCGTTCGTGATGAAGGATTTCTGCTTTTCATAGCTCTCTGCGATGGGGCGCACCGCCTTGCCGGAAAACAGCCACGCCAAACCGAACAGCACAATAAGTCCCCCTGCGGTGACAACGACGCTGTTTATGAGGAACGTCCGCACCGCGCCGATGCTCCGGGTGCAGTCGAGGAACACATACAGCACGCCGTATTCGCCTGTCACGGTGGTATAGCGGTAGTTGCCGCTCCGAAGAACCTTGCCGTCCGCCGCCGGAAGCGACTGCGCCAGCGCCGCCGCCTCCTCGCCGGTGACGGCCGCGATCTGGCTCGTATCCACAAAGGGGTCGCCCTCGACAGGCAGGAACACGGAGAAATACCGCGTCTCATACTGTGTCTCCACGGTGAAGCCACGGCGGTGTCCGCCCTTCCCGTCCCAGAGAGGCGGCGTGCCGTCGGGATCGTTCGTGGCCGTGAAGTCCATCTCCTCGGAGGCGTTCTCCTCTGTCGGCTCGCCGGACGATACGTGATCGTCGTCTATGTCCTTGCCGACAGGGAAGCGCCCGCCGTTTTCCGCGAGATAGCTGAGGATCTCCCGGTCGGAATTGGTGCGCTCGATATAGTTCGTCAGGTTCACGATGCCCATGAGGATCACCAGCACCAGCGCCGCCGAAAGCATCGTGACGGTGACGAAGCTGCGCTTGAGCCGCCGGATCATCCCATCGCCTCCAAGCAATAGCCAAGCCCGCGATACGCCTTGATCTGGATATCCGCGCCGACGGCGGCAAGCTTTTTCCGCAGCGCCGAGAGATTCACCCATACGACGTTGATCTCCGCCTCGCTGTCATAGCCCCAGACCTTTTCCATAAACCGTTCGGTGGCGATGGTCTGCCCGGCGTTTATCATGAGCATCTCCATGATCTGAAATTCCTTATTCGCCAGCCGCGCCTCCCCCGCCGGACCCCGCATCAGAAAGTCCGTGCGCGCGAGCGTAACATTTCCGAAATGCAGGTCGTTGTCCCGCAGGGCGGGCTGGCGGCGGGTCATGGCACGGATGCGCGCCAGCAGCTCCTTGGAGGCGAACGGCTTCGTGAGATAATCGTCCGCGCCGCAGTCGAGCCCTGCCACCCGGTCGTCGATCTCGCTTTTCGCCGTCAGCAGCAGCACGGGTACGGTATTGCCCGACGCGCGGATGGTCTTCAATACCGTGAGGCCGTCCTTTTTCGGCATCATGATATCGAGGATCACGCCGTCGTAGTCCGTCCCCTCCAGATAATCCAGCGCCTCCTGCCCGTCGTATACCGCGTCCACGGAATAGTTCGCGTGGGTCAGGATCGCCACGAGCGCGTCGGAAAGCATTTTTTCGTCTTCCGCCAGAAGCAAGCGCATAAGTACCACTCCCTTTGTATGTGCTGCGCCCAGTATACCGGCGCTTCCTAAAATCAAGTTAAAGCAATATCGTCCCGGACGATCTTTTCCCAATCGAACCCAGACATCAGCTCCCGGGGCGATACGGGTGCGTCCGTTTCTGCAAGCCCGCAGAGATATGCGAGCCGTCCCGTCAGCGCATGCGGGGTGAGGCTCTGCCGCAGCGCCTGTGTGCTCAGGCTGCCGAGCCGCTTCGAGAGCTTTCCCCCATCGGATACCAGCAGCGGCGCGTGGCAATAGGCCGGCGGCGTGCCGCCGAGGGTCTCGATGAGCCATGCCTGCCCGGGCGCGGAGAACAGAAGATCGCGCCCGCGCACGACCCGATTGACCCCCATGAGCATATCGTCCACGCTCACGGCGAGCTGATAGGCATACACCCCGTCCGCCCGGCGGATGATGAAATCGCCGCCGTCCCGGGCGAGGTTCCGGGAAAACACGCCGTAATGCCCGTCATGCACCGTGACCGTCCGATCCGGCGCGTGGAGCTTCCATGCCGGACGGCGGCCGGAGGCCTCCAGCTCGAACCGCTCCCGCGCCGTCATGCGGGCGCAGCGGCAGCCGGGATCGGCCACACGCTCCCCCTCGTGGGGCGCGGAGGCGGCCGCGAGGCGCTCCGCCCGGGTGCAATAGCAGGGATATACAAGTCCCTTGGCCTCCAGCGCGGAAAACGCTTCCGCGTAGACGGCCGTCCTCCTGCTCTGGGCATAGGCGGGATCGGGCCAGCCCTCGTCCCAATCGAGGCCGAGCCAGCGCATATCCTCCGCCAGCGCCCGGATGTATTCCGGCTTCGACCGGGCGGGATCGAGATCCTCCATGCGGAAGATCATCCGCCCGCCCCGGGCGCGGATATCCAGCCATGCGAGCAGCATGGCGAGGAGATTCCCCATATGCATATACCCCGAAGGGCTGGGCGCGAACCGCCCGATCACTGTCTCACTCATACGGCTATTATAGCAGATGGCAGAGGGCTTGGAAACAGAAAGATCCGGCGCCCGAGAGCGCCGGATCTTGGCTTATGCGGATCGTTTACAGCGCGGCGGCGACCTGCGCGGCGATATCGTCCACAGAGGGAACCATATCGAGGATGCTCATGCCAAGGTCGTTGTCCACGATGTCGATGACGGAGACCGCGCCGTTCACGATCTCATAGGTGACGGTGAGGTGGATATCGCCGCCGACGATCTCGCTGTAGGTGGTGAGCTGGATCTCCTGCGGGCCGTCCGCCGCGGCGGGCGCGGCAGCGCCCTCGGCGGGAGCCACGACAAGGCCGCTGCCCACATTGGTGACGGTGCCGTTCACGACGGAGGAGTCGTCAACGTCCAGCGACGAGACATAGCACGTCTCGGTGACGTTCCATACGGCGCCGTTTTTCAGCGTGACGTTCAGATAGCAGTCGTCCTCGCGGGCAGCGAAGGTATTTTCCACGCGGCCGACATCAAGGATATTGTCGAGGGTGATCTTGCCGTCGGGGATGGCAAGATCGGCCTCGGCCGTGGTGATCGCGCCGGTGACGGAGGCATTGTCCAACACAAGCTCCATGGCGGAGGTGCTGCCCGCCGCGGGCGCCATGCTCATGACAATATCGCCCTCGAGGGCGGTGTCGTGGATATCCACGTTCACAACCGCGTTCTCGTTCACGGAGCCCGCGCCGGTATCGTCGTTATCCTGCGCTTGGATGAGCGTGCCGGTCTCGGAGGCCGTGATGACCGCGCCGTCGCCCACCTCGATATCGGCGGAGCGAGCCTTCACCATGATGCCGCAGTAGGCGGAGTTGAGCTCCGTCCCCTCGCCCAGCACCTTGACGTTGGAGACCATGTTCATGGCCTGATGGGTCACGATGCCGTAGCGATCGGAATTGGCGACGGTGCCGCCGTCAAGGATCACGGTGCCGTTCACGGCCACGAAGGCAACGACGCCGTTATGGATATTGAACTCGCAGTCGGTGAAGGTATCGACGCACGCGCCGATGGAATACGCGCCGTAGCCGCATTCCGTGACGTTTATGGAGCAGCCGACGCAGGTGAGGGTGCCGTTTTCCACGGCGTCCACGCCAAGGCAGCCCCAGTTGCGGTTGATGAAGGTGCAGTTTTCAAAATACTCGTCCGCGTTGTGGACCATGTTGTTCAGACGGGTATTGCCATAAACGCCGAGACCCTTGGGGGGCTGGCTCATGCCCGCGCCCGCCACGGCGCCGTTTTCGTCGTATTCGCCCGCGTCGCAGATAAAGGTGGAGTCATAGGCCTCCAGCCGGGCCTCGCCGCCCGCGAAGGTGACGCCGCGCACCCAGCCGCTCACGGTGGCGGTGGAATCGCGCACGATGAGGGTGGAGCCGTCGGTGGCACAGAAGGCCGCGCCCTGACCCATGAAGTCGTTGCCGCCGCTGCCGGAGAGATTGACCTCTACGCCCTCGACCTCGACGACGGCGCTGCCGCCGGTGCGGATGCCGGAGATGGCAGGCACATCCTCGGAGTTTATAACGACGTTCTTTACGGCGCTGCCGGAAATCTCGCCCGAAGCGCCCACGACCGCCGCGTCAAGCACGGACTGTCCGGCCTGCACGCCGTCCTCGGTGATATAGAGGACGCTGGCAAGCTCCGTGGAGAGGTTCACGTCCTTGTCGCTCTTCTGGTATTCGTCGGACTCGAAGATCGGCGCTACCACGTCCACTGCCACGGTGGCGTCGTAATTCCCGACCTGCATGGGGACGTTCACGCCGCCCACCACGAGATAAGGGGTGACGCCCTCGCCGAGCGCCACGGTCTGTTCCGCGCCGTCGGACACATAAACGACCTTGTCCTCATGATAGGACACCACAGCGTTATCCCCCGCGGGCTCCGCCAGATCGCCGTAAGCAGGGGGAGCCGCCTCGCCGGAAGCGCTGCCGGAGGCCTCGCCGGAAGCCTCCTCGGCGGGCTCTTCGCTGCTCTCCCCGGACGCATCGCCGGAGGCCTCGCCGGAGGCCTCGCCGGAGCCGGAGCCGCCGCCCATCTCGCCCTCGGCGGGCTTGCCCGCGGCGACCCAGCCGTCATAGTCGAGGGCGCCGAGAACGTTGAAGAACACGCCCAGATCCTCCACGGCAATCAGCTCGTCCATGGTGGCGCAGGCGGTGATCTTCGCCGACATATCGGCGGCGTCCGCTTCGGTGGGCGCGCCCTTGACGGCGTAGCTTATCACATACTGCTGATAGTCTGCCCAGTCGCTTTCCGCGGCGAGAGCGGCGGTGCCGAGACTCAGGAGCATGGCAAGCGCCATGGCAAGAGCCAGCAGCTTTTTGGTGGTTTTCATGCTGTTGTTCCTCCTCATTTTAATTCTTTGACAGGATTATTATAGAGGAACAGCGCCGTTTATGCACTACAATTTTGTTACAATCTCCCCGATAAAAGCCATACCTTCGGTCTTGCCATACGCCCAAAAGAATGATAAAATGCATGTGATTTTGGGAGAATTGAAAACTATGAAGCAACATCGGCACGACGCCCTATCCATTCCGAACCTCATAACCTACTTCCGCCTGCTGCTGATCCCGCTGTTCATATGGGCCTATTTTCGGGAGCGGTACGACTGGTCACTCGCGATCCTCGTGATGTCCGGGCTTTCGGACATCGCCGACGGCTATATCGCCCGGCACTACCACATGATCACGGACATCGGCAAGATCGTGGATCCCGTTGCGGACAAGCTGACGCAGGCCGCCATGTTTTTCTGCGCCGCGTGGAAATTCCCGGCCATATGGATCCTCTTCGGCTTTCTGGCCTTCAAGGAGATCGTCATGCTCTTCTGGGGCTGGTATGCCCTGCGGCGCACCGGCACGGTCAATTCCGCCAAATGGTACGGCAAGGTATGCACGGGCGTCCTGTATGCTTCCATGGCCGCGCTGGTGCTGTTTCCCGGCCTGTCCGAAGGCATGGTGGACGTCATCCTGCTGGTCTGCGGCGGCGTGATGCTCATGAGCCTCATCCTCTACAGCCGGTGGTATATCCTCTTCCTGCGGGAAAAGGCCGGCCCAGAGCGCACAAAGCTGCGGGAGCATGACATCGCCCAGTCCCGCACCTCCCCCATCGTCCTTGGCTTTATCGCAGTCGTCCTGCTCGTTTCGGTCATCCTCACCGCGGTATTTCTGAACGGAGGCTGATACGCTATGAACCTTCCGAACAAACTCACGATCACCCGCATGATCTGCACTGCCGTCATGATCGTGTTTCTCCTGCTGGACGGGCCCGTGTTCGCCTGGCTGAGCGCGGTCATGTTCGGTCTCGCCTCGCTCACCGACTGGGCGGACGGTCATATCGCCCGTTCCCGCGGTCTCGTTACGAATTTCGGAAAATTTATGGATCCGCTGGCGGATAAGATCCTGAACTACTCCGTCATGATCCTGCTCATCCCCGAGGGTCTTATCCCCACCGTAGCGGTGGTCGTCATCCTGTTCCGGGAATTTCTCGTTTCCGGCCTGCGCCTTTCCGGCGCGGAGCAGGGCGTCGTGATCGCGGCCAATATATGGGGCAAGGTGAAGACCTTTTTCCAAGATATCTCCCTCGTACTTATCCTCGTGCTGCGCGCCTGCGGCGTATCCTTCCTCATGCCGCTGTCCCGGATCCTCATCTGGGTCTGCGCGGCGCTCACCGTCGTTTCCGGCGCGATCTATGTCGCCCAGAACGCCCGGGTACTGGAGGAGCGATAACCCGCCAAATACATGAGAGTAAAAAAACAGCCGCCCTGCAGAACGCAGAGCGGCTGTTGTTATAGGCAGATTTCGAGCGGGAATTACTTGAGCTCGACCTTCGCGCCGACAGCCTCGAGCTTCGCCTTGAGCTCCTCGGCCTCTTCCTTGGAGACCTGCTCCTTGATGACGGCGGGAACGCCCTCGACCTTCGCCTTGGCCTCGGCCAGACCCAGACCGGTGATGCCGCGGACTTCCTTGATGACCTTGATCTTCTCGGAGCCGAAGTCGGTCATGACGACGTCGAACTCGGTCTTCTCTTCCACAGCGGGGCCGGCAGCGGCGGCGGGAGCGGCGACGGCAGCGGCGGCGGAAACGCCGAACGCATCCTCGATCGCATGTACGAGCTCAGCGAGCTCCAGAACGCTGAGAGCCTTGATTTCTTCGATCATAGCGGTAACTTTTTCGCTAGCCATTATAGTATCCTCCTAAGTTAAATAAGTTGTGTGCCGAAATCATTCGGCCTCGGCGGCGGGGGCGCCGCCCTTCTGCTCCAGCACCTGACCCAGCACGACGGCGAGGGACGTGATCGGAGCGAGCATGGTTCCCAGCACGCGGGAATAGAGAGCGTCCTTATTGGGGCAGTCGGAAAGCTCGGCGGCCTCGGCTTCGCTGAGGATCTTGCCCTCGACGAAAACGCCCTTGATGTTGAACAGATCCGCGCCCATCTTATCGCTGAACTTCTTGATGAGATAGAGGGGGGCGAGAGCGTCCTCGCTGGTAGCGAGAGAGGTCGTTCCGTTGAGCTGATCGTCCAGCCCGGAAAGGCCGGCCTTATCCATAGCGAGGCGGGTGAGCGTGTTCTTCACGACGGTGTACTCCACGTTCTCGGCGCGGAGATCACGGCGAAGCTCTGTATCCTGCGCGACGTTGATGCCGCGGTAATCGACCAGAACACCGCCCTGCGCGTTTTTGATGCGCTCGGCGAGAGCCTCCACGATGGCCTGCTTTTCAGAAAGTATCGCTTTGCTCGGCATGTTTGGTTTTCACCTCCTGAAATGAAAAATGTCTCTGTCCAAAGAGACAAAGACACACGGAAACATATCCTTCTGTGGTGTCCTCGGCTGGATTTACGCCCCCGGAGAGGCAACCGGCTGTCTTTGAACAGATGAATATTAGCAGATACCGCGGCACTTGTCAAGCAAAAATCCGCAAAAAAGACATAGAATTGATTGATTGGCGTTTTTTATGCTTTTTAACGATGTTAAAACATTAATTACTTGCGATATGGCGTATTCATGTTATAATATAGCAGTTAGGATAGGAAATCTATGCAGGATCAAGAAAATACATAACAGGAGCGTTGGAATCATGGAAAGAAAATTCCCACACATGTTCGAGCCCATCACCATCGGCGCCCGCGGCCGGTGGCCCGGCATCATCTACAAAAACCGCATCTGGACGGCGCCCACCGGCGTGCATCTGCTGCAGCCGAGCGGCCTGCCCTACCCCAGCGAGGCGGTCATCGCTCACTACCGTGAGAAGGCACGCGGCGGCGCGGCGAACATCTCCTTCTCCTGCCAGAATATGGATCGCTGGGGCATCGCCCACGACGACAGCGGCTTCCATAACGACCCGGACATTTTCCAGATGCGGTATCATAACATGTGGTACCGGCTCACCAGCGCGGTGCATTTCTACGACGCCCGCATCTCGCTGGAGCTGCTGTGCTTCATGCGGCACGAGGAGATCGACGGCGAGGTCGTCTGCTGGTCGGTGAACGGCGAGAATGACGAAGAGACCGGCGAATGGTGCCCCATGATGGACAAGGCCGCCATGGAGCGCATGTGCGCCGACTATGCCGAGGCGGCGAAAAATGCCGTCCGCGTCGGCTTCGACGGCATCCTCATGCACCTCGGCCACGGCACCTTCCCCGCCCAGTTTTTGAGCCCGCTTTCCAATCAGCGCACCGATGAGTTCGGCGGCTCCCGCGAGAACCGCGCCCGCTTCCCCATGATGCTCGTCAAGGCCGTGCGCGACGCCGTCGGCCCCCGCGTCCCCATCGAGGTGCGTGTCTCCGGCGACGAGCTGACCGAGGGCGGCGGCACCATCGAGGACTGCATCGACTTCCTCAAGCGCGTGGAAGAGGATATCGACATCGCCCACGTCTCCTGCGGCACCGTCATGGACGACGTCACCCAGACCCGTATGCACCCGGTCGAGTTCTATCCGGCCGGCGTGAACAAGGACTTTGCCCGTCAGGTCAAGGAATCCGGCTTCTCCAAGCCCGTCCTCACCATCGGCGCCTTCCAGCGCCCCGAGCTCATCGAAGAGGTCCTCTCCACCGGCGGCGCCGATCTCGTGGCCATGGCGCGCGGCACCATCGTGGACGCCCAGTGCGTCAACAAGGCCGCCGAGGGGCGCGAGGATGAGATCATCCCCTGCCTGAAGTGCTTCGTCTGCCTCTCCTACGATATGGAAGAGGAGTTCTGCTGCTCCGGCAACCCGACGGTCGGCCGCGAGTATATCCTCGACCAGTTCGAGAACAAGGCTTCCTCCCCCAAGCGTGTCGCCGTCATCGGCGGCGGCCCCGGCGGCATGGCAGCGGCGCAGTTCTGCGCCGAGCGCGGCCACAAGGTCACCCTGTATGAAAAGGACACCAAGCTCGGCGGCACCATCAACTTCGCCAAGTACGCCACCTTCAAGTGGAGCCTTGACGACTATATGAACTACCGCATCCGCATGATGGATAAGCTGGGCGTGGACGTGCGCCTCGGCGTAGAGGCCACCCCCGAGATGATCGAGGCGGAGGGCTACGACGTCGTCATGGCCGCCCTCGGCTCCTCCAATATCGTGCTGCCCATCGAGGGCAAGGACGCGATCCCCGCGTCATCTGCGCGGTGGACACCTTCGGCAACGCCGACAAGATCGGCCAGAAGGTCGTCGTCATCGGCGGCGGCGAGGTCGGCTGCGAGGCCGCCCTGTATCTCGCCATGGAGTGCGGCAAGGATGTGGCCATCATCGAGATGATGGATCGCATCGCCGCCACGAGCGCCTATGCGCAGGAGCTCGCGCTGTATGACCGCGTACCGAAGTACTGCGACCTGCACCTGTCGAGCCCCGTCACCCGCATCACCCCGACGCAGGTAGGCTACAAGGATCCCGAGACCGGCGAGGAGAAGTTCCTCGACGCCGACACCGTGGTGTTCGCCTCCGGCCGCAAGGCGCTCGAGAGCGAGGCCGAGAAGTTCCGCTTCTGCGCGCCGAAGTTCTTCAAGATCGGCGACTGCCTCAAGGCCTCCAACGTCCGCAACGCCAACCGCACCGCCTACGACGCCGCGGCGCAGATCTGATATCGCTTCTGCCTATGCCCTCCCGTGATTTTTCGGGAGGGCGTTTTTATCGGGAACTTTCTGCGCCGGGATGCGTCTATGCCTGTGAACTCATTGAAAGGAGCACGATCCTCATGAAACGCGCTGTATGTTTGATCTTCTCTCTCCTGCTGGCGCTGACGGCCGCCGTCCCTGCGCTCGCCATGACGCCCCCCGCCCCGGCGGAGGATATGGAGGCGACCCTGCAGGACATCACCCTGCTGGTGAAAAACACGCTGGACATCGGCGACGACTACACCGACTTCTACAGCAGCTATAACGACGGCCTGCGCCCGAGCTGGTATCTCGACTGGAGCGCCGAAGGCGAGGATCTCTCCGTCCAGTACACGACGGACGGCGTCATCACCGAGGTCTTCCATTGGCGCAGCTCCGAAAGCTCGAACAGCTTTTACGGCTTCGACGCCGCCTTCCCCGCCCTTTCGGAAAGTGCCGCCCGCCGACAGGCCGCCGCGTGGCTCGCCCGGCTCACCGGGCAAAACGAGCATGGCCGCATCGACAGCGTGACCTCCTCGCTCGGTACCGACGGGGAATACAGCGTCCGCGGCCGCATCCTCATGAATGGGCTGGAAAGCCCCGTCACCTTCAGCCTCCGCCTCGGCGAAAACGGTCTCTCCTCCTATACCCGCAGCGACGGCTACAGCGGCTATGTGGGCGGCGCTCCCGCCGCCAAGGCCAGCGCCGATAAGCCCTCCGCCGCGGCACTTCTGAAGGAGGCCGTGGAGCTGGAGTTGTATTATGTCAACCAGCACGACGGCACGGCGCGGCTGCAATACGTCCCCGTCGGCGCGTATACCGTGGTGGACGCGCAAAGCGGTGAGGCAGTGGATATGGACGCGCTTTACGCCTCGTTCGGCGGCAGCTACTACGGCCCGGAGGAGCCCATGGCGATGGAAGCTGCCGCCATGGACGCAGGAAACGGTACGCGGGGGCTGACGGAGGTGGAGCTCTCGTCCATCGCCAATTACGGCAAGGTTCTGCCGCAGGAGGAGCTCGACAGCCGCCTGCGCGCTCTGCCCTACATCGGGCTGGACGGCTTTGCGCCGATCCGCTGCTCCTACGGCATGGACGCGGAGGGCGTCATCACCGCCTCCCTGCGCTATTCCTGCAAGATGACGGATGACAATCTCTTCGGCTTCTCCCGCGACGCCTATCGGGAAGCCATGGAATGGAACGACGACCTCACAGTGTATAAATACGTCACCATGGACGCCAAGACCGGCGAGCTGCTAACCCTCTCCACGAGCTACCCCCTCTGGGACGACGACCGGGACACGGTCATCGACTTCTACACCGATCCCATCCCGCAGTTTCTGGAGGCCGCAGCGCCGGAGAAATACCCCGAGACCGCCCTCTGCACGCTGCAGGGGTATGACACCTACCCCACCTCCACCTATGCGCAGGTGCATGAGGGATATTTCTATCCCGAAAACAACCTCCGGGTCACGCTGAACGAATCGAACGCCACCGTCGATGAGTATTATGTTAACTGGGACGAGGATATCGGCTTCGCCCCGGCGAAGGGGATCGTGAGCGAGGTCGCCGCCATCGACACTTATACGAAGGCGCTCGCCGTGACCCTCGGCTATGTCGCATGGCCGGAGGGCATCGACTACGACGATCCTATATACGAGACCTACATCGACTGGGGCTATACATGGGTGGAGAGCCTGCGGCTCGCCTATTACTACAGCGGCACGGATACCGTTTCCGGGGTGGACGCCCTCACCGGCGAGGCGATCGCCGAAGCGCCGGACGGCGGCTATGTCTATGACGATCTGGCCGACGAGCCGGAGCGGGCGGCCATCGAGCGGCTCGGACGCTCGGGCATCGGGTTTGCCGGAGGCAGCTTCCGCCCCGCTGAAGCTCTTGTCCAGCGGGATGCGCTGACGCTGCTGCTCGGCGCCGCGGGCTACCGCACGGCGGATTGGGACGACGATACGATAAAATCCGAGGCCGTGTGGCTGGGCTTTATCACCGACGGAGAGTTTGCGCCGGAGACGCCCGTGACGCAGGCGACGTTTCTGCGGATGATCCTGCGCGCCTCCCGCTACGGCGACGCGGCAGCTCTGCCCGGCATCTGGGCGGAAGGGTATGCCGACGGCTATGCCGCCGTCGCGGACGCCCTCGGTATGCTGCCCGAGGATCATGCGCCGGACGCGGTCTGCACCCGCGCGGTCGCCGCCGTGATGCTCTATCGCTTCATGACGCGGTGATCCGCCGTCATGAGCTTCCCAAAAACGCCGCTCGGCATTGAGCGGCGTTTTTTGCGCCGATTATTGAAAAATCTTTGCCATACCGCATAACATATGATATAGTTATTGTGCCACACAAAATCAAATACAGTATCTGCAAAGGTGAGTTTTGTCTCTTTCGGCAAAAACGCATCTCTACTTTCTCATCTTTGCGGATATGAAAGATTTTGTGTGGCAGCAAATGGAGTTATGCGTTTTTCGTGCGCAGCTCCGTTTGGGGCTGCGCACTTTTTGTTTATAAGGGAAGGGGGATCGGCGGCTCTGTTCTGTGCGCGGCGATCCATCATATCATTAAAAAGAAGGAGAATCGCAATGAAACTGAAACGTAAGCTTGCCGCAGTTCTGGTCGTCCTGCTGTTTGCCTCGATTTTTATGCCTGTCGGCGCTTATGCGTCCATGGCGGACGATGCTGTGGATTATGAGTTCGGACATACTTATTCATGGTATGCTTCCGCCTACTATGTCCGATACTATCATTTTGCGCTGACAGAAAAATCAAATGTGTTTATCCAATGTACATCGCTCGGAAAACTAGGTATTACGGTCTATGATTCCAGTGGAAAAAGCCTGATGGACACCAACGATTTCCCCACCAGCTACAACTCTGTCAGCGAAAAAACGACCTACAAGAGCGCACGAATCCTTCCAAAGGGCAATTACTATGTCAAAATTAATGGTAATTACGATAATTCATATTTGTCTACCTTCTATGCCACCGCCGAAACAGCTATCAGCCTAACGCAGCCGAGATTTACCAGCTTTACCAACTCCGGCTCTCAAAAGATGACGCTGAAATACACCGCCATCAAAAACCGCACCGGCTATCAGGTGCAGTACGCGCTGAAATCCAACTTCTCCGGCGCGAAAACCGTGAGGCTCTACGGTACCACCAAGACGATCAGCGATCTCACAAAGGGCAAGACCTATTATATTCGCGTCCGCGCCTATGCGATTTACGGCAGCGGCAACTATGTTTACAGCGCTTGGTCGCCCGTCCGCACCGTCAAAATCAGCAAATAGCCCATGAACCATTTCCGCGCCGGTTCCATCCATCGGAACCGGCGCGGTTTAACTATTTTCACTTAAATCCCCAGATATTCCTTCTGCTCCTCGCTCAGCGTGTCAATGCGGACGCCGAGGGTGTCCAGCTTGCGCCGGGCAACGGCAAGGTCGATCTCGCGCGGCACGGGGATGACGCCGGGGACAAGCTCTCCGCGGTGCTCGGCGAGATACTGCGCGCTGAGGGCTTGGATCGCGAAGCTCATATCCATGATCTCGGCCGGATGACCGTCGCCGGAGGCGAGGTTCACGAGCCGCCCCTCCGCCAGCACGAATACGGTTCGGCCGTTGGGGAGCCGATAGCCCGTGATGTTGTGCCGCGCGTCATAGCTGCTCTCGGCATACGCCTCCAGCTCGTCCATGGCGACCTCCACGTTGAAGTGACCGGCATTCGAGAGGATCGCCCCGTCCTTGAGAAGCGGGAAATGCTCCTTCGTGATGACGCCGCAGTCGCCGGTGACGGTGCAGAAGATATCGCCGATAGGCGCGGCCTCCGCCATGGTCATGACCCGGAAGCCGTCCATGACCGCCTCAATGGCGCGGATGGGATCGGTCTCCGTCACGATGACGCGCGCGCCGAGACCCTTCGCCCGCATGGCGACGCCCTTGCCGCACCAGCCGTAGCCCGCCACGACCACGTCCTTGCCCGCCACGATGAGGTTCGTGGTGCGCATGATGCCGTCCCAGACGGACTGGCCGGTGCCGTAGCGGTTATCGAACAGATGCTTGCAGTCCGCGTCGTTCACCATGACGGCGGGGAAGCGGAGCGTTCCAGCCTTCGTCATCTGCTTCAGGCGCAGGATACCGGTGGTGGTTTCCTCGCAGGAGCCGATGACGTTTGCGATGAGCGCCGGGTATTTCTCATGCATCCGGTGCACGAGATCGCCGCCGTCGTCGATGATGATGTTGGGGCCGACCTCCAAAACCCGGTCGATGTGGGCGAAGTATTCCTCCTCCGTGCATCCGTGGACGGCATGCACCTCCAGCCCGCCCGCGACGACGGCCGCCGCCACATCGTCCTGCGTGGACAGGGGATTGGAGCCGGTGATATGCATCTCCGCGCCGCCCAGCGCCATGACGCGGCAGAGATACGCCGTCTTGGCCTCCAGATGCACGGACAGGGCGATCTTCAGCCCCGCGAAGGGTTTACGCTCGGCAAAATCCGCCGCGATAGAGCGCAGCAGCGGCATGTTTCGCTCCACCCACGAGATCTTTTTCTCCCCCTCCGGGGCGAGGGATATATCACGGATCGTACTCATAGTGCCGTCTCCCCGTCAAAGCCCCGCCGCGGCGCGGAGGGCGTCGGCGCGGTCGGTCGATTCCCACTTGACGCCAAGCTCCTCGCGCCCCATGTGACCATAGGCGGCGAGCTGCCGATATATGGGGCGGCGCAGGTCAAGATCCCGGATGATGGCCGAGGGGCGCAGATCGAATACCTCCGTCACCGCCTTCTGCAGAGCATCGTCGGAAGCCTTGCCCGTGCCGAAGGTGGTCACGTTCACGGAAACCGGCGTCGCCACGCCGATGGCATACGCAAGCTGCACCTGACAGCGGGAGGCCAGCCCCGCCGCCACGATGTTTTTCGCCACCCAGCGGGCGGCGTAGGCCGCGCTGCGGTCCACCTTCGTGGGATCCTTACCGGAAAAGGCGCCGCCGCCGTGGGGTGCGCTGCCGCCGTAGGTGTCCACGATGATCTTCCGTCCGGTGAGGCCGGAATCGCCCTGCGGCCCGCCGACGACAAAGCGGCCGGTGGGGTTGACATAATACTTGATATCCCCCTTATTGAGCTCCGGGGGGATGATGGGCAGGATGACATGCTCGATCATATCGGCGCGGATCTGCTGCGGCTGCGCATCGGGGGCGTGCTGCGTGGAGACGACGACGGTATCCACCCGCACGGGCTTGTTGTTTTCGTCGTATTCGACGGTGACCTGCGTTTTCCCGTCCGGGCGCAGATAGGGCAGCAGGCCGGATTTGCGCACCTCAGCGAGGCGCTTTGCCATCTTCTGGGCAAGGCTGATGGGCAGCGGCATGAGCTCCGGCGTCTCGTCGCAGGCATAGCCGAACATCATACCCTGATCCCCCGCGCCGTTTTCAAGCTCCGCCGCATCGCCGCCCTCCTTCTGCTCGAGACTCGCGTTCACGCCCATGGCGATATCGGGCGACTGCTCGTCGATGGAGGTCAGCACGGCGCAGGTGTCGCAGTCCATGCCGAATTTGGCGCGGTCATAGCCGATGTCCCGAAGCACCTCCCGGGCAATCTTGGGGATATCCACATAACAGCTCGTGCTGATCTCGCCCATGACGTATACGATCCCGGTGGTAGTCGTGCATTCGCAGGCCACATGGCCGTTCGGATCCTGCTCCAGAATGGCGTCGAGGATCGCATCGGAGATCTGGTCGCAGATCTTATCGGGATGCCCCTCTGTGACGGATTCTGAGGTAAAAAGATAGTGTCCCATGGTATGATTCGCTCCTTTGTAGGGATAAAGTATATAAAGAAAAAAGCTCGCCGGAAGGCGGGCTGATCGCGGGAAAGAACCCTTATCTTCCGATTACCTCGCCGGATTTGGCACCTTTTGCTTCCGCACAGGTTGCCGGGCTTCACAGGGCCGTTCCCTCCACCGCTCTTGATAAGGCTATGCAGTTTTCTGACACGCATATATTCTAGCATGGTTTGGGGCATTGTCAAGGGGCGCAGTTGACAAAATCGCTGTTTGGGAGCAAAATACGGGCATGAAACCATTTATTTTTTTCATAAAGCTCACGCTGGTCGTTCTAACGCTCATGTTCATCTGGGGAAACTCCATGATGCCGGGCGAGCTGTCCAGCAAGGAGAGCGAGACCATGCTGGAGGTTCTGGAGCCGGTGGTAGAGCCGGTAGTGGAGGAGCTGCAGGAGCGCGGCTATGAGGTTACGGAAATATTCCTCGTGCGCAAGATGGCACATTTCACGGAATTCATGATCCTCGGCGCGCTGATGTTTCTTCTGTTCGTAAAGCCGGACGGCCGCAGCCGGTATATCCTGCCGTCAATGCTGTGCCTCGGCGCGGCCATGATCGACGAGGGCATCCAGATCTTTGCCATGGAGCGCGGCCCCGCCCTGCGGGACGTGGGCATCGACTTCTGCGGCTCGCTCATCGGGATTTTGGCGACGGCGCTGGTAGTGCTGATCGTCTATTCCATCCTCACGCCCCGCCCGCGGTAAGCGCCTCGGTTGACAGCGCCGCGGCCGAGTGGTATAGTACAACATACCGGATTAATAGGATTTGGAGTGTGAAACAGGATGCTCGACCAGTTTTCCAGAACCCAGCTTCTTTTCGGGCAGGAGGGCATGGAGCGCCTGTATGCCGCCCGGGTGGCCGTTTTCGGCATCGGCGGCGTGGGGGGCTATGCGGTGGAGGCGCTCGCGCGCAGCGGCGTCGGAGCACTCGACCTCATCGACGACGACCGGGTATGCCTCACGAATATCAACCGCCAGATCATCGCCACCCGGAAAACTATCGGGCAGTATAAGGTAGATGCGGCGGAGCAGCGGATACAGGAGATAAACCCCAAGGCCGCCGTGCATACTTATAAAACCTTCTACACCCCGGAAACGGCGGAACAGTTCGATTTCACCCAATACGACTACGTTATTGACGCCATCGACACCGTCACCGGAAAGATCGCCCTCGTGCTGCAGGCGCAGGCGGCGGACGTGCCCATCATAAGCTGCATGGGAGCCGGTAATAAGCTCGATCCCACGGCCTTAGAGGTGGCGGATATCTACAAAACCTCCGTATGCCCGCTGGCGCGGGTCATGCGGCGCGAGCTCAAAAAACGCGGCGTGAAGCGCCTGAAGGTGGTATACTCCAAGGAATCGCCCCTGACGCCGGAGGAGGACGGGCAGGAAGCGCCGGAGGCCGGACGCCGGCAGGTGCCGGGCAGTACCGCCTTTGTCCCCTCCGTCGCGGGGCTCATTATCGCGGGAGAGGTCGTCAAGGATCTCATCGCCCGCCGAAGCTGACGGGAGGACACAGTATGCCGAAGCTATCCGACCGCACGGCGGTCTTCACCGATTCCGTCATCCGCCGGATGACGCGCATCTCCATCCGATACGGCGCGGTGAACCTGTCGCAGGGCTTTCCCGATTTCGAGCCGCCCCAACCGATCCTCGAACGTCTGGCCGAAGTCTCCCGCGAGGACTTCCATCAGTATTCGATCACATGGGGCGCGCAGAACTTCCGCGAGGCGCTGGCGGAGAAGCAGTCGCGGCTCATGGGGCACGCCGTCGATCCGAACAGCGAGATCGTCGTGACCTGCGGAAGCACGGAGGCCATGATGGCCGCCATGATGACCGTGGCCGATCCCGGCGACAAGGTGATCGTCTTCTCTCCGTTTTACGAAAACTACGGCGCTGACACCATCCTGTCCGGCGCGGAGCCTCTTTATGTTCCCCTGCGCCCGCCCGCCTTCGATTTCGATCCCGCGGCGCTGGAGGACGCCTTTCGGCAGCGGCCGAAGGCGCTGATCCTGTGCAACCCCTCGAATCCCTGCGGCAAGGTATTCACCCGCGAAGAGCTCGAATGCATCGCTTCCCTCGCCGCGAAATACGACGCCTTCGTCATCACGGACGAGGTGTATGAACATATCGTCTACGCGCCGCATAAGCACGTCTATTTCGCCTCGCTGCCCGGCATGTGGGAGCGGACGATCTCCTGCAGCTCCCTTTCGAAGACCTATTCCGTCACCGGCTGGCGGCTGGGGTATACCATCGCGCAGCCGGAGATCACTGACCGCATCAAAAAGGTTCACGATTTTCTGACGGTTGGCGCGGCCGCGCCTCTGCAGGAGGCGGCGGTGACGGGACTGCGCTTCGGACAGGCGTATTACGACGGGCTTCTGGCAAAATATACCGGCAAGCGCGAGCTGTTCCTGCGGGGACTGGACGAGCTCGGACTTATCCATACCGAGCCGGAGGGGGCGTATTATGTGCTGCTGGACATCTCCGAGTTCGGCTATGAGAGCGACCTTGCCTTCTGCGAGGCGCTGGCGCGGGAGGTCGGCGTTGGCGCGGTGCCCGGCTCCAGCTTTTTCCGCGAGCCGGTAAACCATTTGATCCGCTTCCACTTCGCCAAGCGCGACGAGACGCTCTATGAGGCGCTGAACCGGCTGGAGAGCCTGCGCCGAAAGCTTCCGCCCCGTTCCGCGGGCGGCCGATGAAACCCACCCGGAGGGCTTTTATGGATTATTTTTCCTATTGGGACGACGTGATCCGCCAGCAGGCGGAACGGCTCCCCCGCTGGTTTGCGGAGGACGCGGAGATCCAATGGCCATGCACAAACGAGCGCTTTACCGCAGGATCGTTCATCCGCGCCAGCTGCGCCTATCCCGGCGCATGGAACGGCAGGGTCGAAAAGCTGGCCGCCATCCCCGGTGGCGCGGTGACGGTCGTCCGGGTCTGGTCGGAGACGGAAAACCGTGCCTTCCATGTCACCTCATTTTTCGAGGTCGCGGACGGGAAGATCGCGTCCTTAACGGAATACTGGGCCGACGACGGCTCGGCGCCCGCCTGGCGGCAGGAGATGCGCCTGAGCCGTCCCTGTGACGCCGCACGGAAATGATACGAATACACAGCAAGGAGGCTATCGCATGAAACGCATGACCCGCGTCGCCCTCGTCACGAGCGGCGGCGACTGTCAGGGACTGAACGCCGCCATCCGCGGCATCGGCAAGACCCTGTTCGAAAAGCTGGACAATGTGGAGATCTATGGCATGTACGACGGCTACCGGGGTCTCATCGAGGGCGATTACAAGTTCATGGAGGCGAAGGATTTTTCCGGCATCCTCACCATGGGTGGGACGATCCTCGGCACCTCCCGCCAGAATTACATCCCCGGCAAGGATATCGTGGACGACGAGGGAAACAGCGTCATCCCCGATATGCTCCATACCTATAACCGGCTGAACCTCGACTGCCTCGTCATCATGGGCGGCAACGGCACCCAGAAAAGCGCCAAACTCATCGCAGACGCGGGCATGAATGTCATCACGCTGCCCAAGACCATCGACAACGACATTTACGGCACGGATTTTACCTTCGGCTTCCAGAGCGCCGTGAACATCGCCACGAACGTCATCGACTATATCCACTCCACCGCCAGCTCTCACGGCCGGATCTTCGTGGTCGAGCTCATGGGACGCGACGCGGGCTGGCTCACGCTGAACGCCGGCATCTCCAGCGGCGCCGACGTGATCCTCATCCCCGAGATCCCCTATGACCTCGAAAAGGTCGCCGCCCTCATCGAAAGACGCAAGCGCAGCGGCCGCAGCTTCTCCATCGTAGCCTGCGCCGAGGGCGCCACCTCCGTCCACGAGGCCGTGCTGGACGAGGAGACCAAGCGGAAAAACCGGGAAAACTCCCACCACCCCACCGTTTCCTATGCCATCGCGGCGGAGCTGGAGCGGCTCACGGGACAGGAGACCCGCGTCACCGTTCCCGGACATTATCAGCGTGGCGGCCCTCCCTGCCCCTATGACCGGCTGCTGGCCACACGGTTCGGCGTCGCCGCCGCAAACCTCATCATGGAGCGGCAATACGGGCGCATGGTCGCCATCCAGAACGATGAGATCACCTCCATTCCGCTGGAGGTGGCCGCCAGTCAAACCAAATTTCTTCCCATCGATCATCCCATGATCCAAGTAGCGAGGGATATCGGTATCTGCCTCGGCGACGCATGACATAGGAGGAACGGATCAATGAATCTTGCCGAAACCATGAAGCGGAAAACCACGCTTTCCTTCGAGGTGTTCCCGCCCAAAACGGAAAAGGGCATGGAAAAGCTCCCCGGCGTGATTGAGGAGCTGTATGCCTGGCAGCCCGACTGGATCAGCTGCACCTACGGCGCGGGCGGCTCCGACAAGGGCTGCAACTTCGAGATCGTGAAGTCCATCGCCGCCGCCGGACGCACCAAGGCGGTCAGCCACTATACCACCATCCATCACACCCGCGCGGACATCGAGGCGGATATCGAGGCCTATCTTTCCGTGGGCGTCGATCATTTTCTGGCGCTGCGGGGCGACTTTCTCCCCGGGGAGAACGCCACCCACGGCGATTTCGGCCACGCGGACGGTCTCATCCGCTATATGCGGGAGAAGTTCGGCAGCCGGATCACGCTTGCCTGCTCCGGCATTCCGGAGGGTCACATTCTCTCCCCCAACATGGCGAGCGATATCGCTTTCCTCAAGCGCAAGCAGGACGCGGGCGCCGATTTCATCATCACCCAACTCACCTTCGACATGGATCGGTTCGCCCGCTGGATGGATGAGATCCGCGCCGCCGGGGTCACGCTCCCCGTGGCGGTGGGGGTCATGCCCGTGCTCGATCGGGACAAATGCATCCGCCATTGCGTATCCATGAACGGCTGCGCCATCCCCCGGAGCCTCGCCCGGCATATCTCCAAATACTACGACGACCCGGAGGGCTTCCGGGAGGCGGGCATGGACTATACCGTGCAGCAGCTTTACGAATACATCCGGCTCGGGGTGAACGATCTGCATATCTACGCCCTCAATCAGTCCGCCGCCGTGGACGAGATCCTGCGCCGCAGCGGGCTCTTTGAAAAGCGGATCTGACCGAATCGGGAGGGTTCTATGTACCGAGAAGAGATCACCCAATACAGCGGCTGGCTGAACCGGGACATGCATATGATGATCTACGGGCATGACGGGCTTCCCCTGCTCGCCATCCCCACGCAGGATTCGATGTGCCATAACTACGAGGATTTCGGCATGATCGACTGCCTGCGGGATTATCTGGAGCAGGGACGCATCCGCATCTTCGTGCCGGATACGGTGGATCGGGAGAGCTGGTCGCCTAAGGAAGCGGACAAGGGCGCCCGCGCTGCGCGGCAGGAGCAGTATTACCGCTATATCACCGACGAGGCTATGCCACTCATCCTCGACCGCACCGGGGGAAGGCCGCCCATGACCACCGGCACGAGCCTCGGGGCTAACCACGCCCTCATCCTGTTTCTGCGGAGGCCGGAGCTTTTCGCGGGGGTGCTGGCGCTTTCGGGCGTCTATGACTCCGACGTGTTTTTCGACGGCTGGATGGACGAAACGCTCTATATGAGCTCCCCGGAGCGTTTTTTGCCGAATATGCCCGCGGATCATCCCTACATATCGCTGTATAATCAAAAGCCCATCATCCTCTGCGTCGGCCAAGGCGCTTGGGAGGAGGACGGTGTGCGCTCGCTGCGGTTTCTGCAGCGCGTGTTCGAGGAAAAGGGCATCCGCGCTTGGTGCGATTTCTGGGGCTATGACGTGAATCACGACTGGCCGTGGTGGTTCAGGCAGATGCGTTATTTCCTGCCCATCATTCTCGATAATCTGTAAAGGAGGGCGACCGCGTGAATTTTATCTTCATTTCCCCCAACTTCCCTCATACTTACTGGAACTTCTGCGACCGGCTGCGCCGCAGCGGCGTGAACGTGTTGGGCATCGGCGACGCCCCCTATGACGGGCTGGAGGACGGCCTCAAGGCGGCGCTGACGGAGTATTACAAGGTCGATTCGCTGGAAAACTACGATTCCGTTTTCCGCGCCGTGGCGTTTTTCTCCTTCAAATACGGCAAGATCGACTGGATCGAATCGCTGAACGAATACTGGCTGGAGCAGGACGCCCGCCTGCGGACGGATTTCAACGTGACCACCGGCATCCAAAGCGACCGCATCGGCTTCATCAAGGAAAAATCCCTCATGAAGCGGCTGTATCTCGAGGGCGGCATCCCCACCGCCCGGCAAAGCGCCGTCACCACCCGGGAGGCCGGGAAAGCCTTTATCGAGACGGTGGGCTATCCCGTCATCGTGAAGCCGGATATCGGCGTCGGCGCGGCCAACACATGGAAGCTCACATGCGACGCGGAGCTCGACGCCTTCTATGACGCCCTGCCGGACATCCCCTATGTGATGGAGGAGTTCATCCAAGGCGATCTCTGCTCCTACGAGGCCATCCTCGACTCGCGCTGCGAGCCGCTGTTTGAGAATATGACCGTATGGCCGACACCCATCATGAACATCGTGAACGACGACCTCGATCTGCAATACTACACCTGCCCCGATGTACCGGAAAAGCTGCGGGTCATCGGAAGGAAGACCTCCAAGGCCTTCGGCGTGGATCGGCGGTTCGTGCATCTTGAGTTCTTCCGGCTGACGAAGGATCGCCCGGGTCTCGGCGGCGTGGGCGATTATGTGGGCTTGGAGGTCAACATGCGCCCGCCCGGGGGCTATACGCCGGACATGATGGATTTCGCCCATTCCACCGACGTTTATCAGATCTATGCGGACATGGTCGCTTATGACGAGCGGCGCATGCCCGCCTCTGAGGACAGGTTCTACTGCGTATACGCCGGCCGCAAGGAAGGCCATACCTATACCCATGCCCATGAAGAGATCATGGCGCGCTACGGCGCGGATATCGTCATGCAGGAGGAAATGCCTCCCGTGAACTGGCCGCAGATGGGGCGGTTCATGTATACCGCACGGCTGCGGACGATCGAAGAAACGCAGGAGTTCATTGCCTACGTCCAGTCGTAGCATCACAACAAAAAGCAAGGCGAAGCCCGGTCGTGTTTCCGCGTCCGGGCTTCGTTCTGCCGTTATTCCTCTTTTTATTTTTCCATCGCCCTGCGCCACGCGGCGCAGAAATGGCGGATCGCTCCCGCCGTCATGCCCCAGATGGTATGGCCGCCATAAGGGTAGCTGGCCGCGTCCGGCCGCTCCAGAAAGAAGGAGAGCGGCACATGCAGCAGCTCCGATACCTCCGAGGGGTTCAGGCGCACGCTTTTTTCATCCTCCTCGGACACCGTGCAGACGAACACCGCCGACCGGCTGCCAAGCACGGTCTGCACCGTCGGAAGCTGACCGAGAAAGTCCTTCGGCTCCACCCGGATGCCCAGCTCCTCTTCCATTTCCCGCGCCGCCGCCTCCGCCGGGCTCTCTCCCGGCTCGATCCGCCCGCCCGGAAAACAGGGATCACCCGCCTGGGAGATCCCCTCGGCGCGCACCTCGACGAGAAGCCGCACCTCCTCCGCCCCGCATACCACCGGCGCAGCCACCGCATAGCAGGGATGCGCCAAGCCGCGATCCGTCAGAACGCGGCGCAGCCTCTCTTCGATCTGCAAACGTGTCAGCCCGAACGCATCTGTCCCTTCCGGGTCCAGCCCGGTCTCAGCCCTCGGCGGCATCGTCGGCCTCTTCCTTCTCCCGCAGGATGCCCCGGGTCACCATCAGCGCCTCGATGAGCTCCCGGTATTCCTCCTTGTTCTCATCCTCCGGGGCGTCGGGCACCAGAAGCTCCAAGGCGCTGTTGAGCAGGATGAGATCGGACACGGTCAGCTCCCCGCTGTATAGATGCTCGTTCACAAGCATCAGCGACTGCCGCAGCGAAGCCGATTTCGTGCGGGGCGTGATCTTCGTGCCGATAAGCGCGCTGATGAGATTCTTTTGGCTGTTCGTGTAGGTCATTTCATGTCTCCGTATCTATGGATTCGTTCTGTTTTGCAGCGCATGCCCGGAGGAAGCCCCGCATCACCAAACAAACGGGATGAGCCTGTATTTCACCCTTGCTTTATAGTCGGCATAGTCCGCCAGCCCCGTCCGAAGCGAATGTAATCCATGGCGCCTGTATCCAGCGCCAGCCGCCCGTTCACCGCGTCCAGCATTTTCCTATACCTCCGAAAACGGCGCCGAGGGCGCCGGTCTTCTTCGTCCGTTTGTTCCTGTTCGCATACAGCATAGCACAAGGAACAAATCCGCGTCAATCGCCGAGTTCCCCATTGCATACCCGCGGGATTCGTTGTAAGATGGGTCTCGCGAAATAATACGAAATCTAGGTGCGAAATGGATCATACAAGAACGCATACGCAGCATCAGCGGCATACACAGCCCGCCGTCATGACCGAGGGTCCGATCTCCCGGACCGTCATCCGCTACGCGCTGCCCATTTTTATCGGCTACCTCTTTCAGCAGCTTTATAATACGGCGGACGCCCTGATCGTCGGGAACCTCGTCGGCCGCAGCGCCCTCGCCGCCGTCTCCAGCACAGGCTCCATCACCTTTATGGCGGTTGGATTTTTCTTGGGCTTTTCCGTGGGCGCCGGCATCGTCATCGCCCGTCATATCGGCGCGGGGGACGACACCCAGACGATCCGGGCGGTGCATACCGCCGTGGCCATGGGGATCGCCTTCAGCATCGCGCTGACCGCCGCGGGCATTCTTCTGACGCCGACGGTGCTGCGGCTCATGGACACGCCCGCGGACGTGCTGCCGGAGGCGGCGCTTTACTTGCGCATTTATTTTGCCGGAAGCACGGGCTTTGTGATGTACAACACCTTCGTCGGCATCCTGCAGGCAAGCGGCGACTCCCAGCATCCGCTGTACTATCTCATCGCCAGCGCCGTCACGAACGTGGCGCTGGACTTGGTGTTCATCGCGGTATTCCATATGGGCGTGGACGGCGCGGCGCTCGCCACCGCCCTGTCCCAGTGCATGGCGGCGGCGCTGGCGCTTGTCCGCCTTCTTCGCCGGGACGACAGCCTGCGCCTGCGGGCAGGGCTCGTCCGCTTCGACAGGAGGAATCTTTCCGAGATCGTGCGCTACGGTCTGCCCACTGCGCTGCAGAACTGTATGATCGACCTGTCGAACATGATGATCCAGTCGTATGTGAACTCCTTCACCTCCTCCGCCATGGCGGGGGTAGGCGCGTATACCAAGGTGGAGGGCTTCGCCTTCCTGCCGGTGACGGCGTTTTCTATGGCCATGAGCACCTTCATCTCCCAGAACCGGGGCGCAGGAAGGCATGACCGGATGCGGGAGGGCGCACGCTTCGGCCTGTTCTGGTCAACGGTCATGATCGAAGCGGTGGGCGTTATCATCTTCCTGCTCGCGCCGGTGCTGGTGGCCGCCTTCAACCGGGATCCGGAGGTGATAGCCTACGGCGTCCTGCGGGCGCGGATCTGCGCGCTGTTTTACTGTTTTCTGGGCTTTTCCCATGTCTCCTCGGCGGTGCTTCGTGGGCTCGGAAAGCCTATCACGCCGATGCTCGTCATGCTGCTGTGCTGGTGCGGCGTTCGGGTGCTGGTGCTTCTGACTGTCGGCAAGGTTTACCACGATATGCGGCTGGCCTGCTGGATCTATCCTATCACTTGGGCCTTGAGCACGACGTTCTACGTCCTGTTTCTGGAAAAATACCGCTGGCTCCCGGAAAGCCCGGCGGCGATAGCTCCATGACCGTCCATTTCCCCTGATCGCATGATCTGACCATCGACAAAAAACACTTGT
>CAJOIU010000030.1 GCA_905234855.1 uncultured Oscillospiraceae bacterium | reverse complement strand
TCTATAAAATGGCAGCAGCCCAGGCCGAAATGACCTGGGCTGCCTATAAGAGCTCATTGCCATTCCTGTGATAATGAAGGAGAAAATGATAAAAGAGGACATTATTGGAACGGTAATGAGATCTTGACTGTTATGTTGAGAGCTCTTTTGATTATGCGTGAATATATAAAACGAGGAAGGGCAAAAGGCCCTTCCTCGATTGGTGACGATGTGATATACTAAACCAAAAGCACGGTCGATCGGTTTGATCGAATGGGTGCCGCTGCTAATTTTCTGCTAATTTGCGGTTTCAAAAACCGGCGATATTGCAGATCAAGCGGTGATACTGCGTGATAACAGGTTCCGCAATTTTTCCAGTATTCATGCGGGTTTGCGGGTATTGTAAGGCATGGCGCGATATGGCGTGATATTGGACAAATCAATCTCCTAAGCGGCAGGCCAGAGGTTCGAATCCTCCCGTGGGTGCCATTGACGGAAGCTATTTGCTTCCGTCATTTTTCTTTTCTGCAGCGATCAGTCCGGCAACCTGATTTGAGATAATGTTATTATTTCTTCAGATACTCCGCGCCGATGTTCCATGCCAAGCCGATCTTCTCACCCACTGCGTAATACCCATGGCGCATCTGGTCAAAGAGGAACGTATTGAGCTTACCGGCGTCGATCCGTCCCTTGTCGTCCAGAACCTCCTCATCAGCCAGAACGTTCACGATCTTGCCCAAAACACGCAGGCCATAGGGTTCTTCTTCCATCTGCACGACCTCGCACTCCAAGGTCAGCGGATACTCAGAAATGATTGGCGCATCCACGCGAGAACTCTTCTCAGCGTGCAGACCGCTGACAGCGAACTTGTCCGGGAACTTGTTGCCGGAGGCTGTTCCCAAGTAATCGGACTGCTTGATAGTATCTGTTCCCGGCACCGCCAGAGTGAACGCGCCTCTTTTCCTAAGGTTTGCCACAGTCTTATGATCTTCCTCCAGATTGAGGGCCACCATATCCTCTGCGCAGATGCCGCCCCATGCCATCATCATGACATCCACGGTGTCATCCTCGTTATAGGTGCCGATCATATACGTCGGCATGGGGAACAGATAGGGCTTTACGCCAAAGTCTTTTTTCATGGGTTTCGTCCTTTCTTAGAAATAACGCGCCCTGCCGTTATTTTGCTGTTTCCGGGCTGTCTCTTAGGGAGACAACGCCTTATACTTCTATTTTTTGTTTCGCGCGACAATGCTCATAAGTATCAGCGGCTCAGCGTGCGCAGCCGCGTCATATCATAGGTGCGGCAGAATCGGGCGACATCCATTCCCCGGTCGAGATAGCGGATCATAAGCTCCGCGCAGGCGCGGCTGTCGCTCCCGGCCCGGTGATGATCGAGCTCTATACCGAGATGATCGCACATGGTATTGAGCTTGTGATTCGGAAATCCGGGGAAGCACGCCCGCCCCATGCGGACGGTGCAGGCATACTCCGCCGTGGGTTTCCACAGGATATCATATGCCGCAAGGCACTTGGCCAGAACGCCCATATCAAACGATGCGTTATGGGCGATGAGAAGACCGCTGCTCAGATACGGCTCCAGTACCGGCCACAGCTCCGCGAAGTTGGGTGCCTCCGCCGCCATTGCCGGCGTGATGCCCGTAAGCTGGACGTTGAACCAATCGAAATGCTCTTCTGGATCTACGAGGGTGGAAAATTCCTCCGTCACCGCACCGTTTTCCACCACGGCGATGCCGATGGCGCTCATGCGGTCGTTCGCGCTGTTCGGCGTTTCCACATCGAAGGCCACGAAGCGATCCGGCCTATACAGCTCCGCCACGGCTCAATCCTCCGTCAGCATCGCGAGTATGCCGTTATAGATCTTTTCCGCGCCGTCTTGGAAGCGCTTCTCGATGTGCTTAGCGCTGTCCTCGTCCGGCACGGCAAGCCGCATGGAGATCACCTCGCCTACGCCGTCGGAAAGGCGCAGGCTCACGGAGCAGGCGCCGTCCTTTTCCTTTTCCGTCACGGTCTCGATCTGGCGGGCGCGGCGCATAGCCGCTGCCACGGGCGCCGTGATCCGATCCGCCTTCGCCCGCACGGAATAGGGCAGGCTTGAGCCGACGTAGCCCACGTTCCGGCGGCCTTTTTCCGTGATTTCGTAGGAATTTCCCTCTTGGACGACATGATCCGTCTCCACCAGCTCCGCCAAACAGTCGGCGTAGTCGAACCAGTTGAAGCCGCCGTCGAACAGGGTCAGATCGGACAGCATCACCGCGTCCACCGGACCGGGCAGCTTTTCCATAATATAGAGGATCAGGATCTTTATATCCATCTTATCCCGGATAAATCCGAAGTTATTCTCTTCCGTACGCATGGCGTTGCCTCCGTTTTCGGATGATACGACAATTATAATATAATTTTCCTCCGACGTACAGCGGATTTTTCACATTTGCCGCCCGCGGGCATAGACTGTACTGAACGCCGGAGCGATCCGGCAATACCAGCAAGGAGGTATCATCATGGCGGACAGCCAAGAGATTACGGAAGCCGTGTGCATCCATACGAGAAAGATTTACGACAGCTGCCGCGACAAGGACTGCGTGGAGGATCTGCGCCTGTATCCCACCGCCGGCTCTCAGCCCTACATAGAGAGCGCCTTCAGCGTGCGTCCGTGCTCGGCCACGCTGCTGTATGCGGATGTGGACGTGGATGAGATCAGCTTCAACCGCGGGCATTACACGGTAGACGTTACCTATTTCTATGAGGTGACCGGCACCACCTTCCCCGGCGAAAACACGGTGCGAGGGCTTTGCGTTTTCAATAAGCGCGTCATGCTCTTCGGCAGCGAGGGCTCCGCCAGAGTGTTTTCTTCCGACGGCAGCTTTACCGGCAGTGCCTCACAGCCCGTGGCCGTGGTGGAATGCGTCGATCCCATCGTGCTGAACATGAAGCTTGTGGATGCCTGCCCCACCGGCATCGTCGGCGATATGCGCGACGTACCCCAGAGCATCCTCAATCATTTCGGCGAGGATCTGCTGCTCAACGACGGTGTGCGGCTGGTTCTGTGCACCCTCGGACAGTTTTCCATCATTCGACTCGAGCGGGACAGCCAGCTTGTCGTACCGGTTTACGACTACTGCATGCCCGACAAGGAATGCCCTCCCAATTCGGAGGATGACCCCTGCACCATGTTCTCGCGGATCAATTTCCCGGTGGAGGAATTTTTCCCGCCCGACAGCATCGATACGGCGGAGGACTACCGCTCGGCGATCCAAAATCTCAATACGCAATGATAAACGGCCGCCCCTCCGGGCGGCCAAACGCTTTCTGTTTTTCGCGGCGGAACACATAGTTTTCCGCCGATCACGGCATACTGTATCTATGAGTAAGATCATTATAAACGCCGTTATTATCTATATCATCCTCATGGCGCTGATGCGGATCACGGGCAAGCGGCAGCTTGGCGAGCTGGAGCTGTCCGAGCTCATCGTGACATTTCTCATATCCGAGACTGCGTCCGAGCCGATCATCCACCCGGAAGTACCGGTCTTATCTGTTTTGGGTCCCGTGATCACGCTTATAACAATGGAGTATCTCTTTTCCCTGCTGGCGCTCAAAAGCGTCCGCCTGCGCGGGATCCTCGTGGGCAAACCCGCCCTGCTCATCGTCCATGGCAGGATCGATCAGACGCAAATGCGGAAAAACCGCATCACGCCGGACGAGCTCACCGAGGCCCTGCGGAACGAGGGCATCCTCGATCTCTCCACCGTGGAATATGCCATTTTGGAGACCAACGGCCGCCTGAATATCATCCCCACGCCGCCGGAACGCCCCGCCACCGCGGGACAGCTCGGCATCGAAACACAGGACGCCGGGTATCCCGTCATCGTCATCAACAACGGCCGCGTCCTCACGGACAATCTACGGCTGCTGGGCAAGGACGAAAAATGGCTGGCGGACAAGCTCCGCGCCAATAAGCTGTCCTCTCCCCGGGAGGTATATATGATGACCGCGGACATGGCTGGCGGGGTTTTCCTCGCGCCGAAAGAGCGTTAATTCCCCTTCGCCTTATCCCCCAGCAGCTTCGTCAGTTCCTCCATGAAGGTGTGGATATCCTTGAACTGACGGTAAACCGAAGCAAAGCGAACGTAAGCCACCTCGTCGAGATCCTTCAGCCGCTCCATGACCATTTCGCCGATCTCCTCGGTGGAGATCTCCCGCTCCAGCGCGCCCTGAAGCTCGGCTTCGATCTCATCCGCGATGGCCTCGAGCTGGCTGAGGGTCACGGGGCGCTTTTCGCAGGCGCGGACAAGGCCGTTTATGACCTTCACCCGATCGAAACTCTGACGGCTGCCGTCACGTTTCACCACCACGAGGGGCAGGCGCTCCATGATCTCATACGTCGTGAACCGCTTGCCGCAGGCAAGACACTCACGACGGCGGCGGATGGTGCTGCCCTCCTCAGCGGGACGGGAATCAATGACCTTGCTCTCGGCATAGCCGCAGTAGGGACATTTCATGCTGTTTTCCTCCAAACTACATCTAGCGCTCGGGGTTTGCATTCTTTTCTGTATATTGTATCACACATTTCCGATAATTGCCAGAAAAATATTATGTAACCCTATTCAGCCGTCTCCGCGTCCGCTGATGAAGCAAGGCGCGCCAGCTCCTCCCGGGTGGTGAGGACATTCAGCACATCCAGCAGCGCATGGGAGGACAGCCGCTCCGGCAGACCCAGCGCCCGCTTAACCCGGGCGCGGCGGGCGGCGCTGTCCGGCCTCCCGGACAAGCCGAGGGCATACAGCTCCGCCGTCGTAATGGGGTTGTCTCGGGGCGCCTGTGCGCCGTCCATCTCCGCCCCCGCCCGGCGCAGCGCTTCCAGCAGCACCTCCGGGGACATACCCTCCACGCCGAGCTTCCCCTCCTTCGAGGGGGTACGCTTGCGCCGCTCCTTGCCGTAGATATCGGGGATATAGGCGTGCTTTACCAAGCCGGGATCGATGGCGCTTTTGAGGAAATTCCGAATGAGAAAGCCTCCGCCGTCGCTGTCCGTCAGAACGATGAGCCCGCGCGCCTGCGCCAGCCGCCGCAGCAGCATGAGCTTCTCTTTATCGGAGAAGATCCCGAATCCAGCGGTATCGAGGATCACGGTATCGACGACGGCCGCCAGTGCCGCCTTATCGTACCGCCCCTCCACCACGATCGCTTCCCGCACCCGGATCATGACTTGTCCATCGCCAGCCGAAGGATCAGCTCCTTCATCAGCGCCTCCGGCTCCGGGCCGCTGCTTCTCATGCCGAAATCGCACTCCGCGCACAGGCGGACCGCGTTAGCCAACCGCTTGCGGCTGAAATTCCGGCAGGTGCGTTTGAGCAGCGAAAGCGGATATGTCCTCCCCGTCAGTTCGGGGATGCAGTCGGTGATATAGCTCTCCGGCTTATGAAAATCCTGCGCTATCCGGGCGATATACAGCCGCCGGAACTGCTCGCTCACCATGAAGATCTGCTTCTGCGGCGGCTCGTCCCGATCCGCCAAAAGATCGGCCAGCAGCTTCGCGGCTTTGTCGTATTCCCGGGCACCGAGGGCGTCCGTGAGATTGAAGATCGTCGTTTCGGGGGAACGCTCGGCCACCGCGTCGATGTCCGCCCGGGTGATCTCCTCTCCCGCCGCGGCTCCAGCAATTTTCAAAAGCTCCGGGATCAGCGTGTTCATCCGCGTCCCGCAGACCCAAAGAAGATAGCTGGCTGTGCTTCGGTCGATCCGTTTGCCCAGCGCCTCGGCGCGGCGAGTCACCCATTTTGCCAGCTCCGCCTCCCGCGGCGCGGTAAACTCCAGATCCCGCCCCACCTTCTTGATCGTCTTCACAGCCGCCAGCCGATTGTCCGGGGCATACTCCGGCGGGAACACGAACGCCACAGTCGCCCATTCCGGCACATCGGTCAGAAAGGCCTTCAGCGCCTCCGGGTCATAAGCGGAGGTTCGGTTGATGTCGAAATCCCGCACCTCGATCAGCGTCCGCTCCCCCATGAAGGGCATTGCGTCCACAGCGCCGGTCAGCTCCGTCATATCCAGCGCCGCGCCTTGCAGACGGTGGTAGTTGAAGGCCTCCGTGCCCTCCTCCACACACAGCTTCCGCAGCTCGCTGAGGAAGCTGTCCCGCAGGAAGTCCTCCTCACCACGCAGCATATAGACCCGCGCAGGTCCCTCTGCGCGAAGCCTTCGGATCTCCGCGCCGTAGTCCATCGCCTGTTTTTCCGCTCTAGCCATCGATCTCTCCCATAGTTTTTCCCGTCACCGTCACCGTGCCGTCCTCATCCGTTCGCCGCACGGTCATCGCCGCATATTCCAACCGATCGAGCACCTCCGCCGCCGGATGGCCATAGGCGTTATCCTTCCCGACGGATATCACCGCCGTCTCCGCCCGCGCCGCCCGCAGAAACAGCAGGCCGGAAGCCGTCTTTGCCCCGTGATGCCCCACAACAAGGACATCCGTGTCCGGCACGAGACCCCGCTCCAGCAGCGCGGTTTCCGCGCTCTGCCCCGCGTCACCCATGATGAGCGTTGTCAGCTCCGGCAGCTCGGCAACGGCCACGATGCCCCGCTCGTTTTCGTCGGTGCCTGCCTGCGGGAGCAGCAGCGTGAGATGCATATCCCCCGCCAGCACGGTGCATTCTCGGACGATATGCAGCACCGCCGTCCCCTCGTTCTTCGCGGCCTGCAGCACCGGGTCAAGCATCCCGTCCGCATCGTCCACATCCTCGGGGATCGCGATATATCGCACCGGCAGCCGTGCCAGCAGCGTTTCCACGCCGTTCGTATGATCCGCGTGCAGATGCGTCAGCACCAGCATATCCACCTGCGTTATGCCCATCGAGAGCAGCCGATCCGCCGCGATATCCCCGGCATTGCGTCGGGCGGAGCCGCCGCAGTCCACCACGACCGCCGCCGAATCGTCCGTCAGCAGGACGCACTCTCCCTGCCCCACGTCCAGCACGGTCACCAGCGACTGTCCCGCGCCCAGCACGTCGCCGCCCGTCAGCAGCACGACGCACAGCCCGATCACACACAGCTCCGCATACAGCACGACGGACAGTCTTTTTCCCTTTCGGCGCAGGAGCCACCAAGCGCCGCCCAGCACATACACGCAGATGAGCCATGCCACCGCCGCGGGGGACGCCGTATACAGGCAGCCGAAGGGGATCGCCGCGATGCGGTCATAGACAAGCACGCACCAACGCACACACCATCCGAGGATGCCGCCCAAAACGCCGCCAAGGGGCGGAGAAAGCGCGCCGACGGCGCAGATGATATACCCGCCCGCAAAGCATACCTCCACTACCGGGAGCGTAAGAAGATTCGCAAGCCATGCCATAAGCGGAATCGCGCCGAAATAATGTGCCGCCGCGGGCACCGAAAACACCGACGCGCAGAACGTACACGCCAGAGAATCAGAGACAAAGCGGATCGCTCGGCTGCGCATCGGCAGCCGCCGACGCATCCACCGCATAAGGCTCGGCATGAACAGAACGAATCCCGCCACGCAGGCAAAGCTGAGCTGCAGCGCCACGCTGCCGATAGCCATGGGGTTGGCAAGCAGGATCGCCAGCAGCGCCGCCGCAATGCCGGAGGGACCGTCATATTCCCGGTCGAACAGGGGCGCGGCGATCAGCGCCGTCTGCATCAGCGCCGCCCGGACGACGGAAGCGCCGCAGCCCGCCATCAGAACAAACACGGCTAAGATAGGCAGGCAGAACAGGCTTGTCCGGCGGCTCCGTCCGAGGATCAGCTCCAAAAACGCCGTCAGCACGAACAGGTGCATCCCGCTGACCGCCACGACATGCAGCACGCCCGCGCATCGCATCGCACTATACAGCGCCGCATCCTCATACAGCAGCGCTTTATCGCCTGTCAGCAGCGCGGTCATAAACGCCGCCGTGTCCGGCGGAAACACTGCCGCGCAGAGGGTCTTCACGCCTTCCGCGATCTCCTGCGGGAAATACAGCCATGCGCAGCGCCAGCGCCCCGCCGTCTCCACGTCGCCTTGGATATAGCCGATGAGATGCACGTCCGCCGCCGTATGGGTATGCCGGCGCTCGCCGCGGCGCTCCATCGCCGAGCCGACGCGTACCGTCGCCGTGATCTCATCCCCCGGCCGCAGCGGCGGCAGCGAGTCGCCGTAGCGATACAGATAGGCCAGCTCGCCCGGAGCGCCGTCCGTGATCCGCACCTTCACCCGGTCATAGCCGCTGCCCCGCGTCGGATACTCGGTCACGCGCGCCGATACGGTGATCTCCTGCCCCGTCAGCGTCTCGCAGGGAGCAACATGCAGCTCATACTGTCCCCACCACGCAAGCAGGCCAAAGGCCGCGGACAGCGTCAGCAGCAACGCGTTCCGGCGGCTTCGCCCTTTCAGCAGCAAAGCCGCCGGGGATAAAACGGCAAGGGCTGCCGCAAAATACGGCAGCCCCGGAAGCGGCAGAAGGTATTCCGCCGCGAACACGGCCGCGGCAAAGCCGATGGCTGCCCATACGAGCTTTCCCACGCCGCGCTGTTATGCCATCCGATCGGACAGGCGCTCGCCGCCGAGGATGTGGAAATGCAGATGCTTCACGGTCTGCCCCGCGTCGTCCCCCACGTTCGAGACGATGCGCCAGCCGCCCGTCAAGCCCTCCGCCGCCGCGATCTTCGGCAGAGCGGAGAGGATATGCGCGGCCAGCGCCGCGTTGTCCGCGCCGATCTCGGCCGCGGAGGCGATATGGGTTTTCGGCACCACAAGGATGTGGGTCGGCGCCTGCGGCGCAATATCCCGGAAGGCAAAGCACAGCTCGTCCTCATAGACCTTCGTCGAGGGGATCTCTCCTTGGATGATCCGGCAGAACAGGCATTCGGGATCATGGTTTTTCACTTCGGACATATGCGGTTCCTCCTATCAGGCAGAAAGCTTCCCGGCTACAAAGTCATCCACGATCGCCAGCGCGTCATCGGTCTTCAGCACATTCGTGCCGCCGCCCATGGCGGAATCGGGCTTGCCGCCGCCCTTGCCGCCGGCTACGGCGGAAACGGCACGGATCAGCTCGCCGGCCTTGACGCCCGCAGCCACGGCATTCTTGCCGCACACCGCAAGGAACGACACCTTCTCGCCGTTCACCGCCGCGAGGACGGCCACCACGTTCGGATCCTTGTCCCGCAGGAAATCGCCCAGCTTGCGCAGATCGGCGACCTCCATCTGGGAGCGGGTTGCGGTAACGACGTTCAGCCCGCCGACCTTCTTCGCGCCGATGAGGAAGCGATCCACATCCCCCGCGAGAAGCTGATCCTTGAGCTTGTCCATACTCTGGCGCATCTCCCGCAGCTCGGACAGAACGCCCTCCATCTTGCCCAGAAGCTCCGCTGGACTCGTCTTGAGCATGGCCGCGCCCTTGGACAGCATATGGTATGTATCCTCAGCCTGAATGAGGAACGCCTTGCCGGTGACGGCCTCAATGCGGCGCACACCCGACGCCACAGAGCTTTCGCTCACGATGCGGAACGGGCCGACCTTCGCGGTATTATCGACATGGGTGCCGCCGCAAAGCTCTACGGACCAGCCGCCCATATCCACCACACGGACAACGTCGCCATATTTTTCGCCGAAGAGCGCCATCGCGCCCTTGTCCTTCGCCTCGTCGATGGACATCTCCTCGATATCCACGCCCTGCCCGCGGAGGATCTCGTCGCTGACCTGCATGGAGACGAGCATCAGTTCCTCCGGCGTCACGGCAGAGAAGTGGGTGAAGTCGAACCGCAGGTGGTCGGCCTCCACAAAGGAGCCCGCCTGATGGACGTGATCGCCCAGCACGTTCCGCAGCGCCTTCTGCAGCAGATGCGTGGCGGAATGGGCGCGGCAGATGGCCTCGCGGCGCTCCGTATCGAGCTTCGTCTCGATCTTGTCGCCCACCTCGAAGCCGCCGGATACCACATGGCCGTAATGCAGGTATTTCCCGCCCTTGTTCTTCTGAACGTCGGTGACACGGAAGACGCTTCCGTCCTTCACGAGTTCGCCGTGGTCGGCGGTCTGGCCGCCCATCTCGGCATAAAACGGCGTCTTATCCAGCACCACGATGGCCTCGCCGCCAGTGGCGATCTCATGGGTCAGCTCGCCGCCGAGCACCATGGCGAGGATCGTTCCCTCACCAGACAGACGGTCATAACCGTAGAATTCCGTGGGCGTATTGTCGAGGCCGAGATCCAGCTCCTTCCATGCGTCCTTGCCGTCTCCCAGCGCCTCCTGCGCCTTGCGGCGCTGCTCTTCCATAAGGGCCCGGAAGCGCTCCTCGTCCACCGTCATATTCTCTTCCTCCGCCATATCCACGGTGAGATCCAGCGGGAAGCCATAGGTATCATGGAGCAGGAACGCGGCGTCGCCGGGGAACACCATGGTTCCCTGCTGCTTGCAGGTCGCCAGCGCCTCGCTGAAGATGCGCAGGCCGGCGTCAATGGTGCGGCCGAAGTTCTCCTCCTCCACGCGGATTAGGCGGGTGATGTAATCCTGCTTTTCCCGCAGATCGGGATAAGCGGTCTCGTTTTCATGGATCACGGTGTCTACGAGCTTATACAGGAACGGCTCCTTCATGCCGAGGAGGCGGCCATGGCGGGCGGCACGGCGCAGCAGGCGGCGCAGCACATAGCCGCGGCCGTTATTGGAGGGCAGCACGCCGTCGCAGATCATCATGGTCGAAGCGCGGATGTGGTCGGTAATGACACGCAGGGACACGTCCATCTTATGGCTCTGCCCATAGGTCGCCCCGGTGAGCTTGGACACCTCGTTCGTGATGTTCATGACGGTATCGACGTCGAACAGGCTGTCCACATCCTGACAGACAACCGCCAGGCGCTCCAAGCCCATGCCGGTGTCGATATTCTTCTGCGCCAGCTCGGTATAATGGTCGTTGCCGTCGTTGTCGAACTGGGAGAACACGACGTTCCAGACCTCCATATAGCGGTCGCAGTCGCAGCCGACGGTGCAGTCCGGCTTGCCGCAGCCGTATTTCTCGCCTCGGTCGTAATAGATCTCGGAGCAGGGGCCGCAGGGGCCGGGTCCGTGCTCCCAGAAGTTATCCGCCTTGCCGAACTTGAAGATACGCTCGGCAGGGATGCCGATCTCCTCGTTCCAGATACGGAACGCCTCATCGTCCGCGGGGGTCGTCTCATTGCCCTCAAACACGGAGGGGTACAGCCGTTCGGGATCGAGGCCGACCCATTCCGGGCTCGTGAGGAACTCCCACGCCCAAGGGATGGCCTCCTTCTTGAAATAGTCGCCGAAGGAGAAATTGCCGAGCATCTCGAAATAGGTGCCGTGGCGGGCAGTCTTGCCGATATTTTCGATATCGCCGGTGCGGATGCACTTCTGGCAGGTGCATACGCGGTGGCGCGGCGGCTCCTGCTCGCCGGTGAAATAGGGCTTCATGGGCGCCATGCCGGAGTTTATGAGCAGCAGGCTCGGATCGTTCTGGGGGATCAGGGAGAAGCTGGGCAGACGCAGATGTCCCTTCGTTTCGAAAAAGGACAAAAACATTTCGCGCAGCTCGTTCAAACCGTATTTCTTTTCCATGTCGTTTACCTCGTCAATCAAATGGATGTGCCGCCGCATAGGCGTTGAAGTCGTCGGAATTGGTAAAGAAGTGCGTCTCCCCTTCAGAGGCGTACCAATACCAGTAGTTGGTGGCGTCGGGATACAGCGCCGCGTTGATGGAGTCGGCGCCCGGATTGCAGATCGGCCCCGGCGGCAGCCCCTTGTACATATAGGTGTTGTAGGGATCGTCGATCTCGAGATCCTCATAGGTGAGGTGGAAGGTGCTGGTTCCCTTGATATAGTTGATGGTGCTGTCCAGCTCCAGCTTCCAGTCGGAGTTCAGGCGGTTATAGATGACGGAGGCGATGGTCGCGCTTTCTTCTCCGCCGGCGGATTCCTTCTCGATGAGAGAGGCAACGGTCAGCAGCTCATGCACGGTAAGGTTGCTGTTTTCGGCGCGCTTTCGCATATCGTCCGTCAGCTTGCTGTTGAGATTCCGCAGGAAGCGGTTGATGGCCACCGCCGCGTCCTCGCCCTGATAGAACTCATAGGTATCGGGGAAAAGATAGCCCTCCAGACGGTTCGGGTCGCCCGTTTCCAGCTCCTCAAGGAACTCATAGCCGAAGTCGTAGTTGGCGGCGGCGTCATACAGCTCCTTTTTGGTGCAGATATGGTTTTCCTCCAGCAGGGTGAAAATCTGCTCGGTGGTGAAGCCCTCCGGGAAGGTGATCTTCGTGATCTCCTGATTGCCGGAGCCGTATTGCAGCGCCGTCACGATGGCGCGGTAGTCCAGCTCCGTGGAAACATCGAAGGTGCCGGGATCGATCTTCGCCTCCGCATGGGAGATGCGGGAAAACAGCTTGAAGAGCCATTTGAACTCGATGATACCGTTGTTTTTGAGCTCCGTGGCGACTTGGTCGATGTCCACCTTGATGGGCTTATCCTGATCGTTCACCACGGGATCGCCCTCGCCGGGTTCATATTCCTCGATGGTGACGACAGCGGACAGCTCTTCCTTATTGAGCGCCAGAACGTCCGCGGCAAACATCCAGCCCATGCAGGCGAGGATGATACTCACGCTGATGACGCAAAGAGCATACAACAGACCGCCGCCGATGCCGATCCTTCCGTACCGCCGGAAGCGTATGGGCATATAGTCCCGCAGCTCCGGCAGATCCTCGTCGTCGGTGTAATCGATCTCGTCGAGCTCGGAGTCGTACACCAGCATCTGATCGGCGCGCAGGTCGCGTCCTACCGTCACCGGCTCGATGGCCGCGCCGTCATACAGCGCCGGATCAACCTTTCCTGCCCGGACGCGGGACTGCCTTGCCGGCTTCTCCTGCTTGGCAGGCTTTACGGTCATCTCCGTCCGGGCGGGCTTTCGGGCATTGTCCGGCGGGGCGGGCTGGGGGGGATTTTTCGTTTTTTCCGGTACGGCCGGCTCCCCGGCGGTCTTTCGCGCCGTGATCCGGCGGAAGGCGTCTGTCAGCGCCTCGACCTTGCCGCCGCGATCCGGCTCGTCTTCCTCCGCCGCTTTCGGCTCCGGCCGCTCCTCCGCCTTCGGGCGGGTCAGCTTTCGGAAGACGTCTGCCAGCTCATCCTCTCGGCCGGCATAGGCTCCGGCCTGTTCCGGCGGCGCATCGGCCGCAGCAGGCGGATCTTCGAGGAAATCCGCGTCGAAGGTGAAGTCCCGCACCTCCGCTGTCAGATCCTCCGGCTCCGCGCCGGGAAAATCCAGCTCCATATCGTCCAGCTCCGGGATATCGAATCCGTCGTTGGGGTTATTATCCGACATAGGAACACTCCTTATTGGTATCACATCCATCGGCCATGTGTCATAGTATGGCTCGGATGGCGCCGCACCGCTCCGTCATCCGCGTCGGCGGCGGTCACGAAAAACTCAGACGCGGGGAAAGGGTATAATTCATGTTCTGCAATTCCTGCAATTCCAGCTGGCTCTGGATCATCATCATTCTCATCCTTCTGTTCGGTGCCAACGGCAACGGCTGGAACGGCTGCGGCTGTGGCTGCGGCTGCAACAACGATAACAACAACGGCTGCGGCTGCGGCTGCAACTGACTGCCTGTCTTAGAAACAGAACCGCAAATACCTTCTATCGGGGCTCAGATGAGCCCCGTTTTTTTGATGAGCGCAAATATCTCGTCGTTCTTCTCCTGTTTTTCCCGCTCCATGCCGTCCTTCAGATACGGAATGCGCAGCCAGCCGTAATGCTCCGCCGCAAGGCGTCCCGTCCGCAGGCAGGCCCGCAGATATTCCACATCCTTCTCGTGGATATCCGCATGGGTATGATGCTTTTCCTCCCGATGGCGCATGCGCCGCAGCGAGGTCTCGATATCCACATCGAGATAGATCACGAGATCGGGCTTCGGCAGGCCGAGGCGGACATGCTCGAAGTCATACAGCCAGTCGAAAAACGCGCCCAGCTCCGCTTCCGGCACCTTGCAGCCCTGATGCACGGCATTCGAGGTGGTGTATCGGTCAGCAAGGATCAGGCCGCCGTCCTCATAGATGACGCCCCAGTCCTGCTTATAGGCCGCATAGCGATCCACCGCGTAAAAGGCCGCGGCGGCGCAGGCGTTCACGTCTGACGGCTTATCACCGAAGGCGCCGCCAAGATACAGCCGGATCAGCGCGGAGGATTCCTCCCCATAGCGGGGGAACACCGTGCTGTGATACTCGATATTCTCCTTCTGAAAACGCTCCAAGAGCAGCCGATACTGCGTCGATTTGCCGCTGCCGTCGATGCCCTCGAGGACGATCAGTCTTCCTTTTTTCTCCATTCCCGAACCCTCTGCCGTCGCACCGCCAGAACGAAGCCCGGCAGGCGAAGCTGTCTTTTGATCCGCCGCGGCTCCCGCAGCAGGCGATATATCCATTCGATCCTGTGTCGCCGCCACCAAAGCGGCGCGCGGCGGGGTGTTCCCGCCAGTACGTCCACCGAGCCGCCAAGGCCCGCCATGAGTCCCACGGGAAGCCCCCGATGCGCGGCCATCCATTTCTCCTGTCGCGGCGCCCCAAGGCACACCAGCAGAAGATCGGGCGCAGCAGCCCGGATCGCCGCCGTCACTTCGGCGTCGTCGGCAAAAAATCCGTCGTGCCAGCCGACGGCCTTGACATACGGAAAGCGCGTCTCGATACTCTTCGCGGCCTTTTCCGCAACACCGGGCTTCCCTCCCAGCACATACACGCTGCCCGTCATTCGCGCCAGCAGCGCCATGAGAAGATCATAGCCCGCAACGCGCTCCGGCACAGGTCGGCCAAGCCGCTTCGACGCCCATACGATGCCGACGCCGTCCGGCAGCACCATATCCGCACCGTTCACGGCGCGCAGCAGCGCCTCGTCCTTCCGTGCCAGCGAGACGATCTCTGGGTTCGGCGTACAGACATACGCGCCGCGCCGCTCACGCATCAGCTCCATGGCACGGGACACGGCCTCCGCCTCCGTCACGGCGTCAAAGCCGACGCCGAGAACGTCTGTCCTCATACCTGCGCGAACACCTCGCCGATGTTGCCGCGGACGATGAGATCCGCCTCCCCGTCCCGGGGCGTCGCGCCGCGGTTCACGAGAACGAGCTTATGGCCGCGATAGTAGTTGATAAGACCCGCAGCGGGGTATACAGCAAGACTCGTGCCGCCGATGATGAGCATATCCGCCCGGGCAATATACCGCACGCTGCGTTCGAGGATGTCCTGATCGAGCGCCTCCTCATACAGCACCACGTCCGGCCGGATGATGCCGCCGCATTCACAGTACGGCACGCCCTTGCAGTCGTTGATGGTTTCGGGCTTATACCGGCGGCCGCATTTGGCGCAGTAACAGCGATGGGTCGAGCCGTGCAGCTCCAATACCTCTTGGCTGCCCGCCGCCTGATGGAGGCCGTCGATGTTTTGGGTGAGGATCGCTTTGAGCTTTCCCTCCCGCTCCAGCTCCGCCAGCCTGTAATGCGCCGCATTCGGCTTTGCGCCGCGGATCACCAGCTTCTCATGATAGAACCGATAAAACTCCGCCGGGTCGCGCTCGAAAAAGCTGTGCGACAGGATCGTTTCCGGCGGGTACGCCCATTTCTGGTTATACAGACCGTCCACGCTGCGAAAATCGGGGATGCCGCTCTCCGTAGAGACGCCCGCTCCGCCGAAAAACACGATATTATCCGATTCCTCGATCCAGCGCCGCAGCGTTTGGATGGCTTCCTCCATGCCTCATACACCGCCTTTCCGCGGGAAGACCGCATTCCCCCGCATTATCGTTCTATTATAATATATCCAGATTCGATTTTCAATAAAAACAAAGAAGCACACGGCAAAAACCGTGTGCTTCCGCTGCGATCAATAGCGCTTATGTTTGTTTTTGCGTGCGGCCTCGGATTTCTTGCGGCGCTTCACGCTGGGGCTCTGGTAGTACTCCTTGCGGCGGAGGTCGTTCATGACGCCGGCCTTCGCACAGCTGCGCTTAAAGCGCTTGAGCGCATTGTCGAGAGATTCATTCTCCTTGACATGGACTTCAGACATCTATTTTCCCTCCCTCCAAATACGCCTCAAAAGTGCTTAATATGTGAACCTTGCATATTATAATGGCTTCGCCCGATCTTGTCAAGAAATTCTTGTTTTCGTTGCTTACTTTTTCGGCTTCAGGATGAGATTAACGAGTTTGTTCTTGACCACGATGGTGCGCACAAGCTCCATGCCCTCCATCGCTTTTTGCAC
>CAJOIU010000029.1:18302-23705 GCA_905234855.1 uncultured Oscillospiraceae bacterium | reverse complement strand
GCACAAATTCATATGGGGGATTTCCCGAGTGGCCAAAGGGGACAGACTGTAAATCTGCTGGCAATGCCTTCGGTGGTTCGAATCCACCATCCCCCACCATCATAGGATTGCTGTTTTACAAGATAGCAATCCTATATTTTTGCCCTGAAATGCCGAAAATTTCCAGAAAATGGGCTGTTTTGGGAGCTGGGGCTAAATTGAGGCATCGCCTCTTACTTTGCCGGGAAAATGTTGAAAGCCTCCGCACAAAACGGTTCAAATGTACAAAACATCCAGAGAGTACCGACATGGCGCTCTCTGGACGGTCATTTATTCAGTTGGTTCTGGCTGCAAACCTACCGCATACCCCTTCGGAATCACAAGGCCTGTTCCCATGCGGTTGTTTATGGATGGATTCCTTCGGAATGAGGAACGCGCCGGGGATATGGTCTTTGTCATACTCATCCTGCCGGCAAACGCTGTCAAAGCCATAACACCCAGCTCACCAGAAAGGCGCCGGCCGTCATGGCGGCGAAGCTCAACGGCCACCTTCCGCCGCGGTTGAAGCCATAGAAATCGTCCCACCGCTCCTCCGGCGGCGCAAGGATCACCCGGTACAGATACACCGCCCCGTACAGCAGGACAGGCAGCACGCCGAGAAATACGATCCCAAAGGGCGCGTCCGGCTTGTCCCACAGCAGCAGGGACAGGATCGCAAGGATCGGGCAGACAAGATGCAGCCAGAAATCGGGGCCGGTCACAAGAGGCTTGTATCCGATCATCGGCCCAAGGAAGAGCAGCACGGTCAGCATCGTGACCGCTACCGCGCATGTGGCGACATACTTCAGGATCAGCACCGCTTGCGGAACGGAGCCGCACAGCCGTCCGATCACAACGGCCAAGGCCGCTGCCGCGCACAGGACATTGGATAATGCCGTGAAATACCGCAGGACGATTTTTATCGGGCTGTTTTTCCCATGCGCCATGACCGCGCCTGCCGTACACAAAACGATCGCCAGATTAACAATGACGGAAGAAATCATGCTTCGAGCCTTTCAAATCTTATGGATTATCCTGTCAAACCGTCACACGCAAGATCGGAAAAGCGGCACGGCACAGCCTTGAACAGAGTCTCCCCGGTCGGCTTGCCGCATGTCGACCGGCGCCCGGCTGCTTTACCGTAAGCCTTGCTTACGCATGCATTATAACACGGGAGGCATCAGGAATCTACCCGCATTTGACGGTCGGCCGGACTTTTCACGATCCGATGAATGGCGCCGGAGCGGACGAGATCCCGGGAAGCTGCAGAAATGAAACACTACTATTCTGACGGGTATTGTGATACAATGATCCACAAGCAAGCTGTATTTGAGCCAAAAAGAGGTACGCGGATAAAACCCATCGAGGGACATCGTATGATACGGTTCGACACAAGAAACAAAAAACCGAAGCTGTATGACCTTCTGGCGCTGACCGCCGTCGCCGCGGCGCTTGTCGGCATGTTTCTGCTTCTGAACGTGCGGGCGCGTCAAGCGGCGATCTGCGCGGTGCTGGGGCTGTACTACCTCGCGGTCATCCTCCGGCTGATCATGGCTTTTCGGGGCCAGCTCCAATATAATCCTTATTCCTATAACACGATCATCTATTCCGGCTTTGCGCTGTTTCTTCTGTCCGTTTTCATCACGCATGCCGTGCTGTCGGTGGGGGTGCTCCGACATCCCGGCGTATACACGGAGCTTCAGATCATCCATCTCGTTCTGGGTTCGGCCAAAAACTATATGCTGCTGTCTTCGCCGTTTCTGCTGATCTTCTCGGCGGCGCTGTGCGTCTCCAATATCTCGCTCATCCGCCACGAGGGAAAACGGCTCGTGAATGTGCTGGGGATCATCCTGTCGTTCCTGCTGATCGGCGGGGTGGTGTTCATCTTCTTTTTTGACTACGCCGTGTCCGGCAGCGAGCGGGAGGTCATGCTCCATGACCTGATCGCAAATCTTTTTTCCGCCGTGTATCTCTATTTTGAGTGCATGCTGATCGGCGCGATCATCGCGGACGCCATCGCCGCGCGGTACGAGCCGGAGCCGGATAAGGACTTCATCATCATCCTCGGCTGCGGCATTCGGAAGGACGGGACGCCCACGCCGCTGCTGCGCGGAAGGATCGACCGGGCGCTGACCTTTGCGGAAAAACAGGAGGCGCAGACGGGCAAGGCGCCGATCTTTATCGCCTCCGGCGGACAGGGGTCGGACGAGGTCGTTTCGGAAAGCGCCTGCATGAAGCGGTATATGACGGAGCGCGGCGTCCCGGCCGAGCGTATCGTCGAGGAGGATCGCTCCACGGACACCGCGGAGAATATGAGATTCTCAAAGGAAAAGATCATGGAGCTTGATCCAAACGGCAAGGTCGCGTTTTCCACGACGAATTACCATGTCTTCCGCAGCGGCCTGTACGCCCGGCGCGTCAAGATGCGTGCCGTCGGTATGGGCGCCGACACGAAATGGTATTTCTGGCCGAACGCGTCCGTGCGGGAATTTGTTGGCCTGCTCACCGAGCACAGGCTCAAGCAGGGGCTGATCTTCGGCTTTCTGATCGCGTTTTACGTCGTTTTGACGCTGCTGGCATACCGATAAAACGGCAATTCACAGGATAAATGCTCGCATGGCGAGCAGAGCAGTCTGAAAAAACAGGAGGAATCTTATGATGGAAAAACGTATTTGTATCGCAATTTGCATAGCCATGCTGCTGGCGCTGTGCGCGTGCGGAGCGCAGCCGGCGGCGCCCGCGCAGGATACGGCCGCTGCCCCGGAGCCCGTCGTTGACCGGACGCAGGAGGACGATTCCGTTGAGACGGAGCCCGAGTGGCAGGACCCCGTAATGAATTTCATCGGCGAATACCAGTGCGATCGAGCCAGCGCAACGGTGGAGAGCGTCGGAAACGGGGAGGCGCGGATCACCATCGAGTGGGGCGGCAGCGCATGGGAGCTGGCGCGCTGGGATATCACAGGCCGTCTGGATCCCGAGACGCTGACCGTCGAATATTCCGGCGTTACCAAGTCCATCGTCACCTATGGCGACAACGGCGAGATCGTGAGCCAAGTGCCGGAGTATGATGACGGCACCGGCACCATCGCCTTTCATGATGACGGCACCTTCACTTGGCACGAGGATCAGTCCGAATACGGGACGGATATGCTGTTCGAGTGGGTGCCGACAGATCCGTCCGGGTCTGCCGCCGACAGACAGGATGGTGAAGGCACGATTTCGGACGAGCAGGCGCTCTCCGCGATAGAGAGCTATTGCTACGCCGAAAACCCGGACTTGGAGGGCATCGTGAACGCCGGGGAATACACGGTTTATTGGGAGATCGCTTCCAGTGACGGCCAAGAGATCGTGGTTCTGTTTCGGTCGTACACGGGCGCTCAGATCCGTTATTATATCGACCGCGCTTCGGGAGAAACCTATGTTACGGAGTTTGTTCCCGGGATATTCTCCGAGGAAGAACGGACGGACGAGAGCTTTAATGTGAGAGACTATTTGTGAAAGCGGAAATGAGCCGGTCTGCACCGCGGAGTTCAAGATGAAAGAAACTGTTTTCGGAGATCCCGTATCTGCACAGCAGCCGTATCGAGCTGAAAAAGCCCACCTCGGACGATGCCCCGGCGCTGCTGGGGCAGAGGGCTCGCCAGCGAGGCAGTCTGACTCTCGCTGAAACGGCAATAACCAAACAGCGGCACACTCCCGAACTGGGGTGATGCCGCTGTTTTTTCCCGCTTCGGCGGAAGCGGAGCCGGTTTAGCCTGTTATTGCTCTCCGAGGCCGACGGTTCGGTCGACCGGCAGAGAGAATGCGATGCCTTGCCCGGCCGTGTTCAGTCCCGCAGCGCGGTAGACGCTTTGAAGCACTCCGTCCTTGATGTCCTCCGGCACAAGGATCATCACGATCTCCTTGTCCGGCTGGATGTTGATATGGAAAAACTCCTCCGCCTCCCGGTTCGCCGTGCCGCGTCCCCTCAGCAGCGTGCCGCCGCGGGCTCCCGCTTCCTTCGCCGCATCCATGACCGTTTCCGAAAAGCCGGCGTTCACGATGCAGAGGATCAGCTCATATTTTTTCTCATTAAGCAGACGGACAGGAGGATCCATACTCTTTTGGATTTCGTGAGACCCTCGCCCATGTGCTGACCCATAGGCGTCATGGCCATGTCTGCGCCGAGGTTGAACAGACCGATCCCGATGATCAGGAACAGGGAGGAAAGGCCGAAGACCCACAGCTCCCGGCCGGTCAGATCTACGAGCGGCGTTCCGGCGATCAGCAGCACGATGACGGAGACCGGCATGACCGAAAGCAGGGCTTCTTTCAGTTTTGAAAGCAGGGCTTTACGCATGGGAAGCTCCTAAGTCGTTTTGCTTATTGTATCTGAAAGCGGCGGGATATGTCAACGCCGATGCCGATACCGGCTGCAGAAATATGCGGGGGATGGTTTTGGCTTTTCTTCGCGATGTCTAGACCTGCTCAAACCAGATTTGTGGGTGTTATGCTCCCAAAACACAAACCTGCTCAAACCAGATTTGTGGAGGATATCCGCACTCTCGGCATTGTGGCTCGTGGATACGGCTGTTGTCATGTTTCCCGAAACACAAGATAGCTGCCGACACAAAATGACCGCCGGCATAGAGCCAGCGGTCGAAGTTAATCAGATAATTTTCAATTCCCGAAGTAGTTTTTCCCGAAGTTCGTCATCTTGGATAGACTTTTCGAATTCATCCAATCGTCCCGCATCTCGCAACGCGAGATACAGCGCGCCTGTTTGCTGGGAACCGAGTTGGCTTCCTTGCTTGATACCTTGCTCGATTCCTTGCTCGTAAATTCCATCACCAAGATTGCACATAGATCCTACCTCCTTTGCGAAGTTTGCATCAATATCAAAACCATGTTCTGTTCCGAGTACTTTTAGTTTTTCCTCTGCGGACATTTGTTGTGACAGGAGTACCGACAATACTTTATGAAGCTCGGACGGCGCTTGTGTAGCGTTCTGATCGTCACCCGGTAAACGAATCATAATAACAGTCAAAAGATCGCTTCGAGCTGTGTCGACAATATTGCCGTATAATGCCGTATGCTGAATACTATAGCGTGAAATAGTATTGGCCGTTCTCTGCGGACAATTCATCACGATCCAGATGGAATAGACTTTATTTAGGCTATCATAGTCACTAGTAGAAAACGTTTTTCCAAGTTGTTCTGATAGCATGCGACTGCCATAGAACAATCCACGGGTCACCAGATCGTATCCAGGAGTTGATGATTTTTGTGCCTCAACATCGATGATAATACGTACCCCCGCCTTGTCGCGATTCGGCGCGACTGCAACGAAACGAATATCATATCGAATCGTGCCTTCACTTTCCCCTGCACTTTCTTGGCTCGATC
>CAJOIU010000029.1:0-18202 GCA_905234855.1 uncultured Oscillospiraceae bacterium | reverse complement strand
GCTTGTCGCTCAGTAGGCGTTTTGCATTAGCATCATATTGGCTTCTGTCTTTTGCTATTTGCAGACTCCGCATTAAATAGTTATCGCTCATAGTATTACTCTCTTTCCCTGCACAAAGCAGATGTATTTTATCTTGTATAATAAACAGGGAAAGCCTACGGGCTGTCCCTGGTGTTTTTTCCAAGGGACATGCCCTATATGGTTTTACGGTCTCTTTCAAGGTGCAGTACGCTAAAGTACTGTGATTACGTCTTTCTGCATCTTTATTATACCACAAGTCGGCATTGCTAGCAAGCAAATTTGCGGCTCAAATCATTATATGCAAACCGAGGCTCCGCCCGAACAGGCAGAGTCTCTGGAATTGTAGATGTATTTATCAACTAGATGAGTTATCTTCCTATAGTACTTACAGTATTACTCTTTTGTGCAACAATGTCAAGAGCCAAAAGACCGCCGGCTGCAGAAATATGCGGGGGATGCTTTTCCCAAGCCCCCTGTAAGATTTGCGCACCGATCCTGTTATATAGGGTGAGGCGGTAAGGAAGTGACGCGATTGGAAGACGGAAAGATCATCAGCCTGTTTTTTGAGCGCTCGGAACAGGCGATCGAAGAGCTGAACCGCAAGTACGGCGCTGCCGTGAAAAAAACGGCGGCCAATATTCTCGATGACCGGCTGGACGTGGAAGAATGCGTAAACGATGCTTACCTGCGGGTGTGGAACAATATTCCGCCTCATGCGCCCGATCCCTTGGTGGGTTATGTTTGCAGGATCGCCCGGAATCTGGCCGTGAATCGGTATCATGCCAACCGTGCGGAAAAACGCGGCGGTAACTATGCGCTGGTCTTGGAGGAGATGGAAGAATGTATCCCATCGGGCGTGAACATAGAAACGGAGTATGATGCGAAAGAGCTCGGCGCCGCCATCAGCCGTTTCCTGTCAACGCTGAAGCCGGAAGACCGCTTTCTGTTTGTCCGCCGCTATTGGTATGCGGATCCCGTTGCGGAGCTGGCCGTCGTGACGAACGGCAGCGCCAACCGTATTTCCGTGCGTCTTTTCCGCCTCAGAGAAAAACTTAAAAGATCATTGATGAAGGAGGGCTTTCTTGCATGAATCGGGAGCTGTTGTCAAAAGCATTCGGCAATATAGAGGAAAGCTTTGTTTTGGAAGCCTATCGTCCTGTTTCCGGGGATGCACGGAGCGCCTCGGAAAGGATCGTACCCATGAAAAAGAAACGTATTGTTACGCTCGCGCTGGCGGCGGCGCTGATACTGGCGCTGGGGATCACGGCTTATGCGGCATGGAGCATCCACGCCGCGCGTCAGCAGGAGCTGAGAGCTGAGCTGAAGATCGACGAAAACAATGTAAGCAGCTATGTGGAATATGACGCTTCGGATGAACCGGCCGGCGGTCTTGTTCTGCTCTCCGCCGTCAACGACGGACAGACGCAGCGCATCTATGTAAACATTTCCCCGGTTTCGGAAGAAGAGGCATCTGACCCCAAGGGCTCAGAACCCTTCCCTGTGTATGCTGTGAGCATCGAGGGAACAGAGTTTGGCGGAAACGCACAAAAATATGCGTATGACAAAGATACCCAGACCCTGACGCTGGAGTGTTTTCTTCCTGTAGATAATATGAAGAAAGCCGCGGCGGAGCTTGGCACGGACGCCGTTCCCATTTTCGTTCAGATGATCACGGGGATCGATACGTCCCGTTCCTTCGGCCCGATCTCTTTCACGATGACCGGTCAGCAGCTCCGGGTATTCGACCTCGGGAACGCTCTTTATCATGACCCGGAAACCGATAAGGATATAGAGATCGTCGGTCTGGATCTGGCGCCGTTCGGCGCTGTTTGGAAGGTGCATTACGAAGGGGACGCAGCGTTGCAGGCACGGAAATTTGAAGATTGGCAAGCGTATAAGCCATGGTGCGATCTTGAGGAAAACGTGTGTAAGGAAGCGAAGATCGTTTTCTCGGATGGCTCGGAGTTTTCCATTGGGGGCTCTCAATACAGCTATTATGAAGACGGTGCTGTGCATCTTTGGAATAGCTGGAAGCTGAGCGCGATCAACATCGATGACGTCCAGCGGATCGTAATAGGAGATATGATCCTCTGGGAAGCAAAGTAAGGCAATATGTGGGGCTGTCAGAACCGGCAGCCCCACATGCGCATGAAAGCGGCGGCCAAGGAGCCGCCGCTTTCATGCGTCTATTCCTCATAGGCAAAGCTCATGCGGAACAGGGTCTTTTCCCCGCCGCCGGTGAAATACCAGCGGCTGCCCTCCTGTCCCCAGCGCAAAGGAAAGCGCTCGCCGAAGCGGGCTTCCCGGACAAACTCGGTTTGGATAGCGGTGAGCCGCCGCCCCTCGGCCGGGGCGGGGAGGCAGTCCTCCGCCAGATCGAAATAGCGGGTGTTGTTCATATGCCCGTTCAGATCGACATAGCTGTAGGGTACGGTGAAATCCCGTTCCTCGGTGCAGGGCAGCGCCCGGGGAGCGGAGGGGATCGGGATCTCGTCGCCGGTGACTGCGCCCTCGATCACGATGCCGTGCTTTTCGGGGAAAACGAACCTGCGCGTCTGCTCGTCCACCAGCGTCCATAGAGCGCTGGCGCGGATCAGAGGCTCGCCGTCCGCGGTGTCGAAGGCGCAGTAGCGGGGGAAAAGGACATGCATGGTCTTCCCCGGCCATGAGCGAAGAACGATCTCCTCGTCGTATTCCGGCATCCGGGCGATCCGGGCGGTCTGGAGCGTAACGACCCACAGAAGCCCCTTATCCAGCGTCTTGTCCCGCCCCATTCCCAGCTGCTCCGTGTGGGCAATGGCCGCCTCCTGCATGAGGGAAAACAGCACGGAGGTGCGCAGCCGCCGATGCATATCCACATCGGAGCTGCGCAGGCGCAGACGTTTTTCGTAAAGGCTCATGCCTTCGGCAGCCGCTTCTGGATGGCGTCGGCGACATCGCCCAGCGTGGACAGCTTCTGCCATTGGCGCTCGGGGATGCGCACGTCGAACATGGCCTCCAGCTTGCAAATGACGAGGACGAAGCCCATGGAATCGATGGCGGTATCGGTGTTGATGACCGAGTCCTCCTCCAGCGCGGATACGTCCATATCCGGGAAGCAATCGGAGATCACGGTTTTGATCTGGGCGATGATTTCGGGTCGGGTCATAGGTTACCTGCTTTCTGCTGGAGCTCCCAGCGCTTGATTTTTCCCGTTGCCGTGCGGGGAAGAGGGTCGGGGGTGAGTAGGATTTCAGCGAGCTGCTGCCCCCGGGGCAGCCCCGCCATGACCGGCCGCAGCCGCTGGGCGATATCCTTTGCGTCGCCCTCGCCGCTCCATACCAGCACGGGGCGTCCGTCCCGTGTCGTAACGGCCAGCTCCGTATGGCCGAGGGCTTGGATCAGCCCGGCCTCATATTCGGGCAGGAAGATCTTGGTGCCGTCCGGCAGGACGAGGATATCCTTCTTCCGGCCGGTGATATGCAGCCGCCCGTCGCTGTCGAACCGACCGAGGTCGCCGGTATGCAGGATGCCGTCCTGCAGAACAGCGGCTGTGGCGTCCGGGCGCTTATAATAGCCCCGCATCATGCAGGTGGGCGCGTCGATGAGGATCTCGCCGTCCTCCGCGAGGGTGATCGTGTCGTCGGGACAGACCGCCATGGCAAAGGGGTCGCCGCCGGTGCTGATGGCCACGCCGGAGCTGGTCTCCGTCAGTCCGTAACCGAAGCAGACGCGGATGCCGCGGGCAGCCGCCGCGGAGAGGATATGGGACGGACAGTCCCCCGCGCCCACGAGGATCGTGGCAAGCTCCGGGTTCAGCGCGTCCGTCCGCAGCAGGAAATCCAGCAGCACGGGGACGGCGGAAAGCGCCGTGGGGAGGTAATACTTGCAGTCGCGCATATAATAGCGGGCACCGCGGCCGAGAGCGACGCAGGCGCCGCAGGAAAGCCCCCACAGAAGCCCGCACACGAAGCCGAACACATGCGCCATCGGCAGCATGCATAGCAGCGTGTCTGCCGGGGTCAGCGGCAGCATCTGCGAGCCGTTCCAAGCGCTTTGACACAGGCTGTGACCCGTCAGCACCACGGCCTTGGCGCGCTCCGTCGTGCCGGAGGTGAAAAACAGAATGTTTCCCGCGCCGCCGGAAACGCCGGCGGTCAGGGCGGGGGAAAGCTCCTCTGTAAGCTCGGGATCGCCCCAGAGAGCGTCGATATCGGTATAGCGTATGAGCTCCCGCAGCAGCGGCTCAGGCAGACTCTCATCCAGCATGACGACCTGCATCCCCGCAAAATTCGCCGCGAACAGAGCGATCACGCAGTCGAGACTGCCATCCGACAGGATGCCGAGGCAGGTCTTGCCCCCGGCGCGGTATTCCGCCGCGCGCTGCCTTACCGCGTCCAGCAGCTCGGCGTATTGGCATACCGTGTCGTTATAGCGCAGCGCGGGCGCCTCCGGCGCGGCCTCCGCCCAATAGGATAGCATGGCCTCAAAGTCCTCAAAACGCATGAGCTCCACCTCCGTGACAAAAATATAACACACTGTGCGTGATAAAAAAAGACCTTTTCGCGTTTTTTTGCTGATTTCTGAAAAGAATATGTTGAAATCCCTTTTGTATCGTTGTATAATTAACACAATCGTTAAATATACAACACAGATTTCACAAAACTTGGAGGTAGGACAAATGGACAAGAATACGCGCGTCTGCATCATCGGCGGCGGCCCCGCCGGTCTGTCCGCAGGCATGTATCTCGAAAAGAAGGGCTACGAGAACTATACCATCCTCGAACGGCTCGACCGTGTCGGCGGTAAGTGCTGGAGCCCCCACTACAACGGCAAGCGCTATGAGATGGGAGCGATCATGGGCGTGCCGTCTTATTATGCCGTGCATGACGTGGAGGAGTTCTGCGGCATCACCCACGACGGCCCGAAGCTGAACCGCAACTATAAAAACAGCAAGGGCGACGTGATCGAGCCCTTCGAGCCGAAGAAGAATATCCTCAAGATCCCCCGCCTGCTGAAAATGAAGAAGCAGATCAAGAAATTCGGCGAGCTGCTGGAAACCAAATATAAGGGCTATGACCTGAACGGTCACCGCGGCGTGGCCGAGGGACGCTATGACGGCTTTGCCGTGACGCCCGGCCGCGAGCGGGTCGAGGGTGTGAACGAGAACCTAAAGGATCTGGCGCTGCCGTTCTCTGAGTTCTGCAAGAAAAACGGCGTGGAGCTCGTGCAGGATGTGTGGATCGGACCCTTCACCTCCTTCGGCTACGGCTATTTCGACGAGATCCCCGCGGGATATGTGCTGAAATACCTTGATTTCCAGACCTGCATGAACTTCGTGAAGATCAACCTCTGGACATGGGAAAACGGCACCCAGTTCATCTGGGAGCAGCTCAACGACCACCTGAAGCATCCCGCCCGCCTCAACAGCACCATCGAGAAGGTGGAGCGGAAGGACGGCAAGGTGTATGTCACCGTGAACGGCGCGGTGGAGGAATACGACAAGATCATCGTCACCGCCCCGCTGTATATCCCCAACAAGCGCACCGACGGACAGGTCGGCATGGTGGACTACTTCGACGCCCGCGAGGACGAAAAGGAGCTCTTCTCCAAGATCGACTATGAGCGCTATGACGTTCTGGCCGTGGAGACGAAGCCGGAGGATCACCCGGAGATCTCCTATTATGTGTTCGACAACATGATCCCCTCCCGCCTCGGCCATCTGATGGTGTATTACCGCCGCTGGCGGCAGACGAAGGATCAGGTCATCACCACCTACGCTCTGCGCAAGCATAAGAAATCGCAGGAGGTCCCCTACGAGCAGTGCCGGAAGATGGTGCTGGACGATCTGCAGCAGATGCACAACCCCGCCTCGAACGTGGTGAACGAGTGGTCGGTCTACTATTTCCCCCACGTCTTCTCCGAGGACTACGCCGCCGGCTGGTATGACAAGGTGGAGGCGATGCAGGATAAGTACGACACCTTCTACGCCGGTGAGATCATGTCCTTCGGTGACATGGACGAGACGGCCGAATACTCCCGGGAGCTCATCGAGCGCTTCTTCTAACCCATGACGCAGGAAAGAGGGCGGAGCTTGTCTCCGTCCTCTAGCCGCGCATTTTCGGGAAAAAACAACACGGAAAAGGGATAAGCCTATGAAGTTTTATAAGGATCACTATGACGTGATTATCATTGGCGGCGCGCTGGCGGGCATGTCGGCGGCGCTGCAGCTGCAGGCCAAGGGCGTGAAGGATATCCTGATCCTCGAAAAGCACAACCTGCCCGGCGGCCTTGCCACCGACTATGTCCGCAACGGCTTCGAGATCGAGGCCACGCTCCATGAGATGATGTCCATCGGCACGAAGGACAACCGCCTGAAGGTCGGCCAGTTCTTCGACGATATGGGGGTCGATATCGACTGGCTGCCCGTGCCGGAATGCTATCGCGTCGCCCTGCCGAACTCCGGGATCGACAAGATCCTCCATGAGGGCTATGAGCGCATGGCGCGGGAGATCGACGAGGTCGTCCCCGGTTCCTTCGAGAAGGTGCATGAGCTGATGCTCCTCTGCCGACGGGTATACGACAGCATGAACATCCTGTCCGTCACGCCCATGAGCAAGGTGCAGATGCTGCTGAAACACCCGGATTTCGTTAAGACCGTCGGCTACAGCGCCACGGAGGTCATCGACACCTTCGGACTGCCGAAGAAGGCGGTGGAGATGCTCACCCCCTATTGGATCTATGTGGGCAACCGTATGGACGATCTGCCCTTCACGATCTATGCCTTCCTCATGGCGGACTATTTCACGGGAAGCTACGTCTGCCGCGGCTACTCTCACGAGATGAGCATGAAGCTCCAGCAGAAGGTCGAGGAAAACGGCGCGCAGTTCGAGTTCAAGCAGGAAGTGGAAAAGATCCTCGTGAAGGACGGGAAGGTCTACGGCGTGCGCACGAAGCGGGGCGACGAGATCCATGGCGACTATGTGATCTCCGCCGCGTACCCCAATAAGGTCTATACCCAGATGATCGAGCCCCTCAGCGAGGTGCCGGAGGGCGCGATCAAGTATGTGAACGGCCTGCCGCTTTCCGTGGTGCCGGTGTCTGTCATGATGGTCATGGAGGGAACGCCGGAGGAAAACGGCATCGTGAACTATTCCACCTTCTCCGGCGAGACGATGGACACGAACGCGATCTGGGAGAACTATTCCAATCTCACCGAGCCGTATAATTACATCACCACCATCTGCCTCAACTACGCGAACCCCGCCTGTGTGCCGGAGGGGTATACGCAGCTGTCCATCACGGCGCTCGTCCCCTCGAAGCCCTTCGAGGACGTGAGGGAGGAGGACTATTACGACCTCAAGCGCCGTCTGGCGGAGGAGATGATCGAATCCTGCATCAGGATCACCAAGGTGGATTTCCGTCCGCATATCACGGAGGTCGAGGTATCGACGCCCATGACCATCGCCCGTTACGTCGGCGCGTGGAAGGGCAATATCTATGGCTTTCTGCATTCCGTCAGCAACCACGCGGTGGCGCGGCTCGGCATGAAGGCGGAGGATCATTTCATTGAAGGACTGGAATTTGCCTGCGCCTGCGGCATGTCCGGCAACGGCATGGGACCTGCGGTCACAAACGGCCGCGCCGCCGCCAAGGGCGTTCTGGAGGCTATGGAGAAGAAGGAGGGAGCGGCGAAATGAGCATCAAGGTTAAAGGCTTTCTGAAGGACGTGGGCGGCGCCTCCCGCGTGACCGAGGCGCGGCGCGCTTTGATCCAAAACGCCTCCGCCATTCCCGATCCCAAGGATCATATCCGGGAGATCGCCGATCTGCTTCACCCGGAATCCATGCAGCTTCGGGTGACGGAGATCCGCCAGACCTCGCCGTATTCGAAGACCTTCCGCTTTGAGTCGACGGACGGACATATCCCCGTGTTCCAATGCGGGCAGTATGTGAGCTTCCGGCTGGAGATCGGCGGGAGCGTCCTGTCCCGCCCGTATACCATAAGCTCCGCCCCCTTCGAGGCGCGGGGCGAGCGTCCGTTTTTCGAGATCACCGTCCGCCGCAACCGTCCGTATTTCGTGCCGGACTGGCTGTTTGAAAACGTGAAGGTGGGGGACGTCCTTGAGGGCGCGCTGCCCTTCGGCACCTTCTATTGGGAGCCGCTGCGGGACAGCTCCGATATCGTTGCGCTGGCGGGCGGCGTCGGCATCACGCCGTTTTATTCCATGGCGAAGGAGATCGCCTTCGGCAAGATGCAGGGCTGCAAGCTCACCATCCTCTATGGCTCCGTGAAGCAGGACGACATCGTTCTCAAAAACGAGCTGGAGGCCATCGAGGCGTCCTGCCCGGCGGTGAAGGTCGTCCATGTTCTCTCCGATGAGCCGGAATGGACAGGGGAGAAGGGCTTCATTTCCCGGGAGATCATAGAGAAGTATTCGACGCCCGACTGCACCTATATGTTCTGCGGGCCGTATCCCATGTTCACCTTCGTGCAGAAGGCTATGGACGAGATGGGCGTCACCGGCCGCCGCTTCCGTCACGACGCGGTCAACAACCCCGCCGACGTCACCATGCTCCCCGGCTACCCCAAGGGCAGGGAGGCGGAGACCCATACGATCACCGTCGTGCGCGGCATCCATGAGGACGTCATCTCCGCCTCCGGCGCGGAATCCGTGGCCGTTGCGCTGGAGCGGGCGGGCATCAAGGTGGATACCCATTGCCGCAACGGCGAATGCGGCTTCTGCCGCAGCCGGCTCATATCCGGCGAGGTATTCGTTTCCCCGGTGGGGGACGGACGGCGGCTCATGGACAAGGAGATGGGCTGGTTCCATCCCTGCGCCTCGTGGCCGCTGACGGATCTGAAGATCCGCATTCCTATCATGTGAGGCGCGTTTTATGGAAAAGGTCAGAGTCATTGAGATCAAAGAGAGCATATTTGCCGATAACGACCGGGAGGCCGACCGCATCCGCGGCGAGCTGAAGCAGGAGAAGACCTATCTGCTGAACCTCATGTCCTCCCCCGGCGCGGGCAAGACCACCACCCTCCTGCGCACCATAGAGGCGCTGAAGGACGAGCTGCGCATCGGCGTCATGGAGGCGGATATCGACTCCTCCGTGGACGCGGAGAAGATCGCCACCACCGGGGTGAAGAGCATCCAGCTCCATACCGGCGGCATGTGCCACCTAGACGCGGGCATGACGGAGCAGGGACTCCGGGAGATCGGAACGGACGATCTCGACCTCGTGGTGCTGGAGAATGTCGGGAATCTCGTATGTCCCGCGGAATTTGATACCGGCGCCGTGAAAAATGCCATGATCCTCTCCGTGCCGGAGGGACATGACAAGCCTCTCAAGTACCCCCTCATCTTCACCGTATGCGACGCCCTCATCATCAACAAGATCGACGTACTCCCTTACTTCGATTTTGATATGGATAAGGTCGTGGAATACGCGCATATGCGCAATCCGAAGCTGCAGATCTTCCCCGTCAGCGCCAAGACCGGCGAGGGCATGGAGGCTTGGACGGCGTGGCTGCGGGAGCAGGTGCGCGGATGGAACGACATGTAAGGCGCCGTTTCCCCCATCAAGATAACGGAGAGTAGTGTGTTATGGTTAAAGAAGTCAATCCCAAGATCCATGTGAACGAGCGGGATTACCCGGTCACGGATCACCATTGCGAGGACCCGGAAAAGCGCAAGCTCGTCAAAAAGCTCGCGGTGATGATCACAGACAATATCCCTCGCAAGCTGCCCGGCGGGATGAAGGAAAACCATATGGATTTCTGGATCCTCGACCGGCTGCTGACGAAGGACGAGGTCAAATTCCTGCTGAGCTTCCAGAAGCGCCGCACCGGCAAGACCACGCCGGAGCTGGCGGCGGCAAACGGCATGACCGAGGAGGAGGCGCAGAAGGTCATCGACCATCTGCTTTGGATCGGCATTCTGGAGCAGAACCGGGACAATCCCGACCAGCATATCCAGTATTGGATCCCCAAATGGGTCGTCGGCTCCGGCGAATACATGGTGGAGCATCCGACGCTGGCGGACGAGCATCCCGAGGTGGCGACGATGTTCAACCTTGCCCCGCAGGAGCCGCTTGAGCTGGCGGCGAAGCTGATCCCGCCCGGCGGCGCTGGCATCGGCATGCATGTCATCCCCGTGGAGAAGGCGATCGACGGCGCCTCCCGTTCCGAAAGCGTGGAGCATCTTTCTCATTGGCTGCAGAAATACGATAAGTTCTGCACCATGGTCTGCGCCTGCCGCAAGGCGCAGCGCATCCGCGGCGAGGGCGTCGGCGATATCGAGGGCTATATGTGCATCGGCGTCGGCGATATCGCGGAGTATCTGGTGGAGTCCGGCAAGGACGCCCATTATATCACCCGCGAGGAGGCCATTGAGATCATAGAACGCGCCGAGCGCAAGGGCTATGTCCACCAGATCACGAACCTTGACGGACCGGATCGCATCGTGGGCATCTGCAACTGCTCCCCCGGGAGCTGCTACGGCCTGCGCACCTCGCAGCTTTTCAACACCCCGAACATGTCCCGCTCGGCCTATCGCGCCCATGTTGACCCGGAAAAATGCGTCGCCTGCGGCAAGTGCGTGGAGGTATGCCCCGCCGGCGCGGCAAGGCTCGGTCAGAAGCTCTGCCGCAAGGACGGCTCCAAGGTCATGTATCCCATGCACGATCTGCCGGACGACAATGTCTGGGGCGAGGATCGCTGGGACTGGGATTACCGGGATCACAACAAGATCAACTGCTACGATACCGGCACCTCCCCCTGCAAGACCGCCTGCCCGGCGCATATCGCGGTGCAGGGCTATATCCGCATGGCCGCCGAGGGGCGGTATGAGGAGGCCGTGAAGCTCATCCGGCAGGACAACCCGTTCCCGGCGGTGTGCGGCGCGGTGTGCAATAAGCGCTGTGAGAATCGCTGCACGAGAGGTACCATAGATCAGCCGGTATCCATCGACGAGATCAAGAAATTCCTCACCCAATGGGAGTTCAAAAACCTCGACGAGTTTGTTCCCGTCTGCGACAATATGGACGGCAAGCAATGGGACGGGTTCCCCATCGCCGTCGTCGGCGCGGGGCCTGCCGGTCTTACCGCGGCGTATTACCTGCGGATGGACGGCTATCCCGTCACCGTGTTCGATAAGGCGGAGCGGCCGGGCGGCATGATGATGAACGGCCTGCCCAATTTCCGGCTGGAAAAGGATATCTTAAACGGCGAGATCGAGATCCTGCGCCGGATGGGCGTGGAGTTCCGCTGCGGCGTGGAGGTGGGCAGGGACGTTACCGTCCAGTCCCTGCGCGAGCAGGGCTATAAGGCGTTTTTCGTGGCCATCGGCCTGCAGAGCGGCGGCAAGCTGGGCGTTCCCGGCGACGATGCCGAGGGCGTGATCGCCGGCATCGATTTCATGCGCCGCGTGAGTCTCGATCCCGCAGCGAAGCTCCAAGGCCGGGTCGTTGTGATCGGCGGCGGCAACATCGGCGCGGACGTTGCGCGCACCGCGGTGCGCTGCGGCGCGGAGAGCGTGGATCTCTACTGCTTGGAGAGCTATGACGAAATGCCCATGGGCGAGGAGGATCGCTCCGAATGCGAGGCCGAGGGCATCACGATCCATGCCGGCTGGGGACAGACGGCGATCACCGTGGAGGACGGCCGCTGCGCCGGGATTTCCTTCCGCAAGTGCCTTTCCGTCAAAAACGCGGAGGGACGCTTCGCCCCGACCTTCGACGACAATGAGACGACCAAGGCCGCGTGCTCGACCGTGCTGTACTGCATCGGCCAGCGGGCGGATTGGGGCGGCCTGCTGGAGGGCACGAAGGTGGAGCTGAACCCCAACGGCACTGCCAAGGCCGACGCCGTCACGCTCCAGACCGCGGAGCCGGATATCTTTGTGGGCGGCGACGTCTACACCGGCCAGAAATTCGTCATCGACGCCATCGCCGCCGGACGGACGGGCATGGTCTCCATCAACCGTTTTGTGCATCCCGGCCAGTCCATGACCATTGGCCGCGATCTGCGGGAGTTCATTGAGCTTGACCGGGACGATATCCGCGTAGAATCCTACGACAACGCGAAGCGCCAGAAGCCCGCCGTGAAGCCGGGGGATGCCTTGACCACCTTCGACGATATGCGCCTGCCGCTCACGGAGGAGCAGGTGCGCATTGAGACGAACCGCTGCCTCAAGTGCGGCGCCACCACGGTGGACCTCAACCAATGCATCGGCTGCGGCCTCTGCACGACCCGCTGTCAGTTCGATGCGATCCATCTGAGCCGCGATCTGCCTGCCGCCAGTGAGATGCATACGGCGGAGGAGATGATGAAGGTCGTCGGGCCGTATGCGCTCAAGCGCGGCTTTAAGATCCTCAAAAAGAAGATCACCGGCAAGTCGGATTACCCGACCGTGCAGTGATCCGCGGCATAGGATGAACGGCTGGACGTGAACAAGAAAGAGATCGCTGCGTTCTTCGACCGAATGGCGCCGGAATGGGATGCGCGCCAGATCACCGACGACGCGAAGCTCGCGTTCATTCTGGACACCGCCGGGGTGAGGGAATACGCCACGGTGCTGGACGTGGCCTGCGGCACGGGCGTGCTGTTTCCGTACTATCTGGCGCGGAACGCCGCCCGGGTCATCGGTGTGGATATCTCGCCGGAGATGACCCGGCTTGCCGCTGCCAAGCTCCACGATCCCCGCATTGAGGTCGTGTGCGGTGATATCGAGGCCGTGCCGGTGCTGATGCGGTGCGACGCCTGCGTGGTGTATAACGCCTTCCCCCATTTCCCGGATCCCGCCCGGCTCATCGGGCGGCTGGCCATGTGGGTGAAGCCCGGCGGGCGGCTGACGGTCGCCCACGGCATGAGCCTTGCCGCGCTGGACAGGCACCATCAGCACGGGGCGGCGCATGTTTCCCGGCGGATGCTGGAGCCGGACGCCCTCGGCGCGCTATTCGCGCCGTGGTTTCAGGCGGATGTGAAGATATCGGATGAGGAAAAATACATCGTTTCCGGCGTGAGACTGCCGGAATAAAAAAAGAGAGAACCGCGGCGCGCGCCGCGGTTCTTTTGCGCTTTATGAAGGAAAGGGCGGCCGCTTACGCGACCACATAGGTAAAGCCGATATTTTCCGTTCCGCAGGTGAAGTCGATGCGGAACGAGCCGGACTTATCCGGCATGACGATGGTCAGCTCTTCGTCCGGGAGCATGGGATAGGACGCCTGCGGCGTTTTGACCCAGAGGGGCGAAACGGCCTTGACGATATAAAAGTGAACTGCCTCGCCGCCGAAGAGAAACCGGCGGGCGGTCTGCGTTGCAATGATCAGTTGTTGTTCTGACAGCTCGCGCATGGCAAGGCTCCCGCTTTCCTGAATATCGCGTCCATTTTACTCCAAACCGCCGCGGGATGTCAAGGACGGACTTCCGCGCCGCGGTCAGTCGTAGCGGAAAAAGCCCTCCCCGGTCTTGCGGCCGAGCTTGCCCGCCCGCACCATCTTCCGAAGCAGATAGCAGGCGCGGAACTTGGGGTCGTGGGTCTCGTCAAACAGCACGTCGCAGATATACAGCAGCACGTCGAGGCCGACGAGATCGGCCAGATGCAGCGGCCCCATGGGGTGATTCGCGCCGAGGCGCATGGCCTTGTCGATGTCCTCCGCGGAGGCCGCGCCCTCTTGAAGCAGGCAGACGGCCTCGTTCATCATCGGCACGAGGATGCGGTTCACCACGAAGCCGGGGCTGTCCTGAACCTCCACCGGCTCCTTGCCGATCCGCCGGGCGAGGTCATACACGGCTTGGAACGTCTCGTCCGACGTGGTGAGGGAGCGGGTGAGCTCCACGAGCTTCATCACCGCGGCGGGGTTAAAGAAGTGCATGCCGAGGAATCGATCCGGGCGGCCGCTGGCGGCGGCGAGCTGCGTGACGGAAATGGAGCTGGTGTTGGAGCAGAAGATGCATTCCGGGCGGCACAGCGCGTCCAGCTCCCGGAAAACGCCGATCTTGAGGTCGGCGCGCTCCACGATGGCCTCCAGCACGAGATCGGCGTCCTGCGCCGGCGTCAGCTCCACCGTGAAGCGGAGCCGGCTGCGGAGCGTATCCGCCTCGTCTGCGGTGAGCCTGTTCTTGGTTACCGCCGCTTCCAGCTTGGTTTCCAGCTTCTGCTTTGCGGCATCAAGGATCGCGTCGCTGATATCCCGCACAATAACGTCCATCCCGGCCTTGGCGAATACCAGCGCGATATCCAGTCCCATGGTGCCGGCTCCGGCAACAAAGATCGTATTCATAGCGCTTTTGCCTCCCTGCTTTGTTTAGCGTGTTCCCAGCGCCGCGCCGGTGGCCTCGTCCTCATACTGACGGGTATAGAGCCGGTAGTAGGCGCCCTTTTTGGCAAGCAGCTCCTCGTGTCTGCCCTGCTCCACGATCTTCCCGTCGCTCACCACGAGGATGCGATCCGCGTTTCGGATGGTGGAGAGCCGGTGGGCGATCACGATGGACGTGCGCCCCCGGATGATGCGGTCGATGGCGCTTTGGATCTTCTGCTCGGTGAGGGTGTCCACCGAGGCGGTGGCTTCGTCGAGGATGAGGATGCGGGGATCGGCGAGGATCGCCCGGGCGAAGGAGATAAGCTGCTTTTCCCCGGTGGAGAGCAGGTCGCCGCTCTCGCCCACATCGGTGTCGAGACCCTGCGGGAGGCTGTCCACCAGCTCCTCCGCCGATACAAAGGCGAGCGCCCGGCGGATATCCTCGTCCGTAGCCGTGGGGTTGCCATAGAGCAGGTTTTCCCGGATGCTGCCGGAGAAGAGATGGGGCGTCTGCAATACGCAGGCGATGGCGGAGCGCAGCCAGAGCTGGGAGCGCTCCCGGGCGTCCCGCCCGTCCACCAGCATAACGCCCTCGGTGGGTTCATAGAACCGGCAGACGAGATTGGCCAGCGTGGATTTGCCCGCGCCGGTCTCGCCGACGATGGCAAGATTCGTGCCGAAGGGGATCTTCAGGTCGAAATGCTCCAGTACCGTTTCCTCGCCGTCCGGGTAGCGGAAGCTCACGTCACGAAATTCGATGTCTCCGTGCAGCGGCTCCCAGTTTTCCCGCTTGGGGGAGAAGTTATCGCCGTAGCGGTCGATGACCTCCGGCGTGTCCACCACGTCCGAGCGGGTGTTCAGCAGCTTGCAGAGCCGCTCGATATTGATCTGCGTCGTGATGAGGCTGCCGATGGCGTCCACCACCCAGCGCACCGGCTCCATGAGGCCGAGGGCGTAGGACATGAACATGGAGAAGGTGCCGATCTGCTCCTTGGCGATCACGCCGCCCTTCCACAGGACGAGCGCCAGCGCCAGCGAGGAGGCAAAGCTCATGGTGACGGCAAAAAGGCCGTGATACCGCGCCGCGGAGACGGATTTGCTCCGCATCTTCTCGGTGCCGTCGGCAAAATGTGCCGCCAGCTTATCCTCGATGACGAGGGTCTTCACCGTCCGCGCGCCCATGATCCCCTCGTTGAAATCCGCGGTGATGCGGGAGTTTTGCTCCCGGATCTCCCGATTGAGGGTGAAAAGCCGCTTTTGGAAAACGGCATAGAGCAGCGCCACCGCCGGCAGGATGGACGTGACGAGCCATGCAAGCCCCGGGCGGATCACGAACATCGCCGCCACCGCGCCGATCACATAGCAGAGCTGCCATGCGCTGTTTAAGAGCGTCCAAGAGAGCAGCTCGCCGATGCGCTGGGTGTCGCTCATGACGCGGGAATGGATATATCCCACGCTGTTTTGGTTGAAATAGGAAAACGACAGCGTCTGCAGATGCGAGAAGGCCGCGTCCCGCAGGTCGCGCTCCACGCCTACCTCCACCTTCATGCCCCATATGCAGGCGACGTAATTGCATACAGCCGCGCCGAGGATGGCGGCGAGATACACCGCGATGAAGCTCGGCAGCGTCCGCATATCCTGCGCCGCCACGAAGCGGTTGAGGGCATAGCGCTGGAACAGCGGCACGCCGATGTCGATAAGACTGCCGAGGAGACTGGCGATGACCATGCCGATGATCTCCGGCCGGAAGGCTTTCAGATAGGGCAGGATGTCCCCGATCCCGAAAAAGGAGTGTTTCTTCATCTTCTTCACGCCTCCTCCTGTATCTCGCAGATCCGCTGATACAGTCCGCCCGCGCGCCGAAGCTCTTCATGCGTGCCGGATTCCGCGATCTGTCCGTGGTCGAGGACGAGGATGAGATCGGCGTTTTTCAGCGTGGTGATCCGATGGGAGATGAGGAAAACGGTGCTGCCCGCAAAGCGCTCCGAAAGCCCGGCGCGGATCTTGGCGTCCGTTTCGGTGTCCACGGCGGAAAGGGAGTCGTCGAATACCATGATGGGCGCCTGCCGCATCAGCGCCCGGGCGATGGCGACGCGCTGCTTCTGCCCGCCGGAGAGAGTGACGCCCCGCTCGCCCACGAAGGTATCGAACCCCGCGGGAAAGCCGTCCACGGTCTCCTCCATGCAGGCGACCCGCGCCGCCGCCCGCACCTGCGCGGTATCGGCGTTCTCCTCCGAGATGGCGATGTTCTCCTCGATGGAGCGGGAGAACAGAAACGGCTCCTGCAGCACCATGGCGATATTGCGGCGGAGCCATGCCGTGTCGATATCCCGGATATCCACGCCGCCGATGCGGATGCTGCCGCCATCCTTCGGCAGTTCATAGAGCTTGCTTAAAAGGAGCATCAGCGTGCTTTTGCCGCTGCCGGTGCCGCCGAGGATGCCCAGCGTAGAGCCGCCCTTCACCGTGAAGCGGATATCCCGAAGCAGCTCCTGCTCCGGGTCATAGGCGAAGGTCACCCCGTCAAATTCGATGTCGCCCTTGAGGTCGGGCTTCGCTCCAGCGCCGGCGTCCCGCTCCTCCTCGGAGTCCATGATATAGGCGATGCGGTCGATGGAGACCCCCGCCTTGCTCATCTCCGAGATCATGCGCCCCAGCATACGCACCGGCCAGGTCATCAGCGCGCAGTAGGAGAGGAAGGCGATATATTCCCCCGCCAGCATCTCGCCCCGGACGCAGAAGACCGCTCCGAAGCACACCGTCAGCAGGATCTGGGCGCCGGAGAGGATATCTCCGATGCTCCAGAAGGTGGCCATGGGCTTGGCGAGCTTCATCCAGAGATCGGTATAGAAGCGGTTCTGCCGGGAAAAGCGGGTCTGCTCATGCTTTTCCCGCCCGAAGGCGCGTACGACCCGGACGCCCGCCAGATTCTCCTGCGCCATGGCCGAGAGGATGCCCTCGTTCTCGTCGCAGCGGAGAAACGCCGTGCCGATGATGCGGTAATAGACGAGGGAATAGCCGATGATGACCGGTACGGGCGCGAGAACGATCAGCGTGAGTCTGCCGTTCATGCCCAGCATGAAGGTGATGGAGAGCGCCAGCAGGATCACCACCCGCAGGATCTCCGTCATCTGTTGGGAGATGAAATTTTTCAGCGTGTCGAGATCGGAGGTGCAGCGCTGGATGATATCCCCCGTGCGGTGCTTCATATGCCATGCGTAGGGCAGACGCTCGATGTGGGAAAACAGACTGTCCCGCGCGGTTTTGACGAGCCGCTCCGCCGCGGCGGTGTTCGAAACGCGGTAGCCGTATTGCGCCGCGGCCTTCACGAGGGCTACGGCGATGAGCGCCGCCGCCATGACCCAGATATGCTCGCCGAGCCAGCGGAAGCCGCCGAGGCGCTCCGCCTGCGCGATCACCCAAGCGGGCAGCGCCGTGGGCGCCGCGCCTCCCAGCGCGTTGTCCACCGCGATGCGGACGATCTGCGGACTGACCATATCGCACAGCGCAGACACGACGGAGGCCAGCATACTGACCGCAAAAAGCGTCTTGCTGCCCTTCAGAAAACGCCACAGGAGCCTGTGATTCGGTTTTTTACTGTTTCGTTTTTCCATAGCACCGCGATTATACCACACATTCCCCCGGTTGGATATACCCAAAAGCTTAACGGAGCGGGACGCAAAGGACATTGTGTAATAATTTGTAACATTTTGTAGTTTTTTACGGGAAAGCTCTTGCAATCCTATGGGAATTGTGTATAATATAAATAATATAACTTGCATCATAGTGATATTGTATTTATCTGTATATTCAAAGGGAGACGACTGCTGAGCCGCCGTATGGAAATCTATGGGTCTGTTCGACAAAAAAGAAAAAACGCAGGCAAAGCCAACCGG
>CAJOIU010000028.1 GCA_905234855.1 uncultured Oscillospiraceae bacterium | reverse complement strand
AGGCAGACTATGCAGCGCCGGTTTGTCCAGATTCGACAATCTGCGTTAACGGATATCTCCCGTTCGCGGAGGGCAGTGCTGCAGAACAAAAAACCGATCGCCTTCCTTGAGCAGCTTGGTCTCCATGATGTTCATCTGCAGTGTGCCGATGAAGCCCGCGACAAACAGATTCTTCGGCATCTCGAACACCTCTGCCGGCGTTCCCACCTGCTGGATGAAGCCGTCCTTCATGATGACGATACGGTCGCCGAGGGTCATAGCCTCTGTTTGATCGTGGGTAACGTAGATGAAGGTCGTATTGAGCTTACCCGTCCGATAAGCGGCTCGAATACACCGTGGCCGATGAGCTGGCAAACGGAGATAGCCTTCTGAGCAATTACAAGAGGCTTTTGACGATCCGCAAGGCAAATCCCGAGATCTCCTCCGGCGAATACCGCGCCCTTCCCTTCTCCGATACGAAGCTCGGCGGCTTCACCTCGACCCTTGACGGCAGCACCGTCGCCGTGCTGTACAACACCACATCCTCGGCGATCACCGTTGACCTCCGGGACGTGACCGACCTTACCTTCGGGGCGATCACCGCCGTGATCGGTCTCGAGGACGCCCAGCTCGACGGCACCATCCTCACCCTAGGCTCCTGCACCAGCGTCGTGCTGAAATGATAGCCGGGACAGCCGATTCTATCAGCCCGTGTGATCCGAATAAAATAAGCCGCCTGCATCCGCAGACGGCTCACTTTTTATGTAGTTTTTCAGAAAAGCCCCGAGATCACGCCGTTTTCATCCACGTCGATCTTTTCCGCAGCGGGAACGCGCGGCAGCCCCGGCATGGTCATGATATCACCGGTCAGAACGACAACGAAGCCCGCGCCGGCGGAAACCTTCACATTCTTTACCGTGACCGTGAAGCCATCCGGCGCGCCAAGCAGCGCCGCGTCGTCCGAAAAGCTGTACTGGGTTTTGGCGATGCAGACGGGCAGACCGCCGAAGCCCAGCTCCTCCAGCTGCTTGATCTGCTTGATCGCGGCGCTTGTGAACGACACCCCGTCGCCGTGATACACACGCTTTACCACTGCCTCGATCTTCTCTGCCAGCGGCGCGGAAAGCTCATAGCTGAAGCGGAAATCCTTCGGCTGCTCACACAGACGCACGACCTCCTCGGCCAGTGTCTCGCCGCCTTCGCCGCCCTTCGCCCACACATCGGACAGCACCACGTTAACGCCCAACTCTCTGCAGCGGCGGATGATAAGCTCCACCTCCGCATCCGTATCTGTCGGGAAGCGATTCACCGCCACGACGGCGGGCAGACCGTAGACCTCCTTGATATTGCCGACATGGCGCAGTAGGTTCGGGATACCCTTTTCCAGCGCAGCAAGATCCTCCGTCCCCAGTTCGTTTTTCGCTTTGCCGCCATGCATTTTGAGCGCACGGATCGTCGCTACGACGACGACCGCGCTGGGCGTCAGCCCCGCATAGCGGCACTTGATATCAAGGAATTTCTCCGCGCCGAGATCCGCGCCGAAGCCCGCCTCCGTCACGCAGTAATCGCCGAGCTTCAGCGCCATGCGCGTGGCCAAAACGGAGTTGCACCCATGGGCAATATTCGCAAAGGGTCCGCCGTGGACGAACGCAGGCGTTCCTTCCAGCGTCTGCACAAGGTTCGGCTTGAGAGCGTCCTTCAAAAGCGCCGCCATAGCGCCGACAGCCTTCAGATCACCGGCAGTCACGGGCTTGTCGTCATAGGTATAGCCCACGACGATACGGGACAGCCGCTCTTTGAGATCGGTCACGGATGAGGCGAGACAGAACACCGCCATAATCTCCGTAGCTACAGTAATATCGTAGCCGTCCTCCCGCGGCACACCGTTGACACGCCCGCCGATGCCGTCGATCACATGCCGGAGCTGGCGGTCATTCATATCGACGCAGCGCTTCCAAGTGACGCGCTTCGGGTCGATATTCAGGGCGTTGCCCTGATAAATGTGGTTATCCAGCATGGCCGCCAGAAGATTGTTCGCCGCGCCGATGGCGTGGAAGTCGCCGGTGAAATGGAGATTGATATCCTCCATCGGAACGACCTGCGCATAGCCGCCGCCGGCCGCGCCGCCCTTGACGCCGAACACCGGGCCGAGGGACGGCTCCCGCAGCGCCACTACGACGTTTTTGCCAATGCGCCGCAGACCGTCGGCCAAGCCGATGGTGGTCGTGGTCTTGCCCTCGCCCGCCGGGGTAGGCGTGATGGCGGTCACGAGGATGAGCTTCCCGTCCGGCCGGGGATCGTCGCGCAGAAGCGCATAATCGACCTTCGCCTTATATCGGCCGTAGGGTTCCAAATACTTCTCATCGATCCCGGCGGACGCCGCGATCTGCCCAATGGGCTTCATTTCCGTTGCCTGTGCAATCTCGATATCGGTCATTGCCATAGTCTCCTTACACGGTTATCGGGCGTTAGTGGTTTTCAGCGTCACGTCGTGGTAGCCTCCCTCCACGATGCTCGTGGCGGACACAACGGTGAGCTTGGCGTTTTTCTGTAGCTCGGGGATATTCTTGACGCCGCAGTTGCACATAGTGGATTTGACCTTATACAGGCTCTTCTGGACATTCTCATGCAGGCCGCCGGCATAAGTGACGTAGCTGTCCACACCCTCCTCAAAGCTAAGGGTCTCCGCGCCGCCGATGTCGTAGCGCTGCCAGTTGCGGGCGCGGTTCGAACCCTCGCCCCAGTATTCCTTCACATAGGTGCCGTTTATATTCAGTTTCGGCGTGGGGCTTTCGTCGAACCGGGCAAAATACCGGCCCAGCATGATGAAATCCGCGCCCATGGCGAGCGCCAGCGTGATGTGGTGGTCATAGACGATGCCGCCGTCGGAGCAGATGGGGACATAGATCCCCGTTTCGGCAAAGTATTCGTCCCGCGCCTGCGCCACCTCGATGAGGGCCGTGGCCTGACCGCGGCCGATACCCTTCGTCTCGCGGGTGATGCAGATGGAACCGCCGCCGATGCCGACCTTGACGAAATCCGCTCCGCACTCGGCGAGGAATCGGAAGCCGTCCTTATCCACCACGTTGCCCGCGCCGACCTTCACGCTGTCGCCATAGCGCTCGCGGATCCAGTCGATGGTGTACTTCTGCCAGCAGGAATAGCCCTCGGAGGAGTCGATGCACAGAACATCCGCCCCCGCCTCCACCAGCGCGGGAACACGCTTGGCATAGTCACGGGAGTTGATGCCGGCGCCAACAAGATAGCGTTTCTCATGGTCGAGCAGCTCGTCCGGATTCTCCTTGTGGCTGGCATAGTCCTTACGGAAAACGAAATACTGCAGCCGCCCGTCCTTCGACACAATGGGCAGGGCGTTCAGCTTGTGATCCCAAATGATATCGTTGGCCTCCTTGAGGCTCACGCCCTCGGCGCCCACCACCAGCTTGTCGATCGGTGTCATGAAATCCGCCACGCGGCTGCTCTCGTCCATGCGGCTGACGCGGTAATCCCGGCTCGTGACGATGCCGCAGAGCCGGCCATTCGGCGTCCCGTCCTCCGTGACGGCGACGGTGGAATAGCCGTTTTTGGCCTTCAGAGCCAGAATATCCTTGAGTGTGGCGTCCGGCGTCACGTTCGACGCGCTCACCACAAAGCCTGATTTATAGTTCTTCACCCGGGCAACCATAGCCGCCTCGTCCTCCACTGTCTGGGAGCCGTAGATGAAGGACAGACCACCCTCCTTCGCAAGCGCGATGGCCAGCGTGTCGTTCGAAACGGACTGCATGATCGCGGAGGTCAGAGGGATATTCAGCGTAATGGCCGATTCCTCGCCCCGGCGAAAGCGCACGAGGGGCGTTTTGAGGGAGATATTCGCAGGGGTATGCTCCTCGGAGGTATAGCCGGGGATCAGCAGGTATTCGCTGAAGGTGCGGGACGGTTCGTTGTAATAAAATGCCATAGATCAGTTTCCTCCTTCATGACCTCAGTTTTTGTGAAAATAGCGGACGGCCGACGCAAACATATGCATGTCGTATTCGCCCGGAACATTCTTATACAGTGACGCACCGATGCGCTCGGAATGCCCCATCTTGCCGAACACCCGTCCGTCCGGGGACATGATGCCCTCCACCGCCAGCACGGAGTTATTGGGATTGAAGCGGACGTCGTCCGTAGGCTCCCCGGCAAGATCGACATACTGCGTGGCGATCTGTCCGTTTTCCGCAAGCTGCAGGATCAGTTCCTCAGAGGCGAGGAAGCGTCCTTCGCCGTGGGAGATGGGAACGGTGTAGATATCGCCCACCCGCGTCTGGGCAAGCCACGGGGATTTGTTCGAGGCGATGCGCGTCCGCACCAGCCGTGACTGATGGCGGCCGATGGTGTTGAAGGTGAGCGTCGGGCAGCTCTCGTCCGTATCAACGATCCTGCCATAGGGCACAAGCCCAAGCTTGATAAGCGCTTGGAAGCCGTTGCAGATGCCCGCCATCAGGCCGCCTCGCCGATCGAGCAGCTCCTCCACCCCGGCCTTGACCGCCTCGCTGCGGAAAAACGCCGTGATGAATTTGGCGGAACCGTCCGGCTCGTCGCCGCCGGAAAAGCCGCCTGGCAGGAACACCATTTGCGCCGTGCGCAGCGCCTCGGCAAACCGGGCGGTGGAAGCAGCGATATGCTCCGCCGTGCGGTTGGCGATAATCATGATCTCCGGCTCCGCCCCTGCGTCCCGCAAGGCGCGCGCCGTGTCGTACTCGCAGTTCGTGCCGGGAAACACCGGGATCAGCACCTTCGGCTTTGCCGCGCCCACAAGCGCCGTCGGGCGCTGCTTGGTTTCATAGGAAAACGCCGGGATCTTCTTCCCCTCGCAGGGGATGTTGCACGCATACACGGGCTCCAGCTTGTCCTCGTACACTTGCTGCAGGGTCTCCAGCGAGACGGTCTCTTCGCCGAAGGCAAGGCTGTATTCAGCCGCCGTTTCGCCGAGAACGGCACCGTCCGCCTCCGCCCCCGGAGCAAGCTCCACAAGAAACGCGCCATAGGCATAGCCGAAGATATCCTCCAGTGTCCGCTCCTCCGCGAATCGGAAGCCGACACGGTTTCCGAGACACATCTTCATGACCGCCTCCGCCGCGCCGCCATAGGTTGGCGTATAGACCGCCAGCGCCTTGCCGGAGGCCGTGAGGTCATGGATTTTTCCATACAGCTCCCGCAGGCTCTCCGCCGCAGGCAGCCCCTCCGCGTCGTATTCAGGCTTCAGAAGCAGAACCGTATGACCCGCGCCCTTATATTCATTCGAAACGATCTCGCCAGCCTTGGCCGTTGTGACCGCAAAGGATACGAGCGTCGGTGGCACGGTCAGCGCCTCAAAGGTGCCTGACATGGAGTCCTTGCCGCCAATGGCAGCGACGCGAAGTCCCATCTGCGCCCGGAACGCGCCCAGCAGCGCCGCCAGCGGATCGCCCCACCGCCGCGGATCATGTCCGGGCTTGGCGAAGTATTCTTGGAAGGTGAGGTATACATCCTCAAAGGACGCGCCAGCCGCGATCAGCTTGCTGACCGATTCCACCACCGCGAGATAGGCGGCGTGATACGGGCTTTTCTCCGCGATAGAGGGGTTATAGCCCCAACTCATGAGGGAGCAGTCATCGGTATGCCCCTTTTCCACAGAGATGGTGTGCGCCATGGCCTGAATGGGCGTCTGCTGGTATTTCCCGCCGAAGGGCATCAGCACCGTCCCCGCGCCGATGGTAGAGTCGAACCGTTCCGAAAGGCCGCGGCGGGAACAGGTATTGAGGTCGCCCGCCAGCGTTGTATAGCCCATGGAAAAGCTCTGGGGGATCTGCTTCTGCCAATTTTGGGGTCTCGCCGGATGCACGTCGATGTGCTTTTCCGCGCCGTTCGTATCGAGAAACGCCCGGGCGATGTCCACGATAACGCGCCCGTTCCAGCGCATGGTGAGGCGCGGCTCGGCTTTCACCACCGCGATCACGGTGGCTTCGAGGTTTTCCGCGTCCGCCAGCGCACAGAAGCGCTCCGCGTCCTCCGGCGCGACGACCACCGCCATGCGCTCCTGCGATTCGGAGATGGCAAGCTCCGTGCCGTCGAGGCCGTCATATTTCTTAGGGACTCTGTTGAGATCGATATCGAGGCCATCCGCCAGCTCGCCCACCGCCACGGACACACCGCCCGCGCCGAAGTCGTTGCAGCGCTTGATAAGCTGCGAGGCCTCGGGGCTGCGGAACAGGCGCTGGAGCTTGCGCTCCTCGGGGGCATTGCCCTTCTGCACCTCCGCGCCGCATTCCTCCAGCGAATGGAGCGTATGGGATTTCGAGGAGCCGGTAGCGCCGCCGCACCCATCGCGGCCGGTGCGCCCGCCCAGCAGGATCACCACATCCCCCGGCGCGGGACGCTCGCGGCGCACATTCGCCGCGGGAGCCGCCGCGATGACCGCGCCGATCTCCATGCGCTTAGCGGCATAACCGTCGTGATACAGTTCGTCCACCATACCGGTGGCAAGGCCGATCTGATTGCCGTAGGACGAATACCCCGCCGCAGCGGTCGTCACGAGCTTGCGCTGAGGCAGCTTGCCGGGCAGCGTTTCCTCCACGGGGCGCAGCGGATCGGCCGCGCCGGTGACGCGCATGGCGGCGTAAACATAGCTCCGGCCGGAAAGCGGATCGCGTATCGCGCCGCCAATACAGGTGGCCGCGCCGCCGAAGGGCTCGATCTCCGTCGGGTGGTTGTGAGTCTCGTTTTTGAAAAGCAGCAGCCAGTCCTGCGGCTCGCCGTCCACCTCCACGGTGATCTTCACCGTGCAGGCATTGATCTCCTCGGACTCGTCGAGTTTGGAAAGCTCTCCGCTCTGCCGAAGGCATTTAGCGGCGATAGTGCCGATATCCATGAGGGTGATCGGCTTCGTGCGGCCAAGCGAGGCGCGCGCCGCGAGGTATTCCTCATATGCCGCGCGCAGAGTACCGTCCTCGAACCGTACATTGTCGATGATCGTGTTGAACGTGGTGTGGCGGCAATGATCCGACCAATAGGTGTCGATCATCTTGATCTCCGTCAGCGTAGGGTCGCGCTCTTCCTCCCGGAAATAGTCGCGGCAGCAGCGGATATCGCCCTCGTCCATGGCAAGGCCGTTTTCCGCGATAAACGCCGCCAGTCCTTCCTCGTCAAGCGCGCGGAAGCCGTCAAGCGTGCGAACCGTCTCGGGGATATCATAGCTCACAGCCAGCGTCTCATATTCCCCCAGCGCCGCGATGCGGCTGTCAACCGGGTTTATGACATAGCTCTGGATGGCCTTGACATCCGCCTCGGTCAAATCACCGAACAGCAGATATACCCGGGCGGAGCGCACCGCCGGACGCTCGCCCTGCGACAGGATCTGGATGCATTGCGCCGCGGAATCCGCCCGCTGGTCATACTGACCCGGCAGATATTCCACGGCAAAGACTGCCGCGGCATCCGTCTCCGGCAGGGCATAGAACACATCGTCGAGCTGCGGTTCGGACAGAACCGTTTTCACCGCGTAGTCAAACAGCTCCCGGCTGATGTTTTCAAGGTCGTAGCGGTTGAGGAGCCGCACCTTTTCCAGCCCCCCAATGCCGAGAAATTCCCGGATGCTCTCCGTCAGCGCCTTCGCCTCCTGCGCAAGGGGCTTTTTCTTTTCTGCGTATACGCGATATACCATCCCGTCACCCCTCAGGTATCCAGCGCCCGCAGGGCGCGCCGGCCGATGTCATGCCGATAATACGCGTTTCCGAAATGCACCTTATCCACCGCGGCATAGGCCTTTGAGATGGCCCGCGGCAGATCGTTCGCCGCAGCTGTCACGCCGAGGACACGGCCGCCGTTTGTAATCAGTTTTCCATCCTCCCGCTTTGCGCCGGCGACGAAGATCTCCGCCTCCGCATCGGCGTCCACGGTGATCTCATATCCCTTTTCATAGCTTTCGGGATAGCCGTCGCTAGCCATGACCACACAGCATGCGCTGCCCGATGAAAAGCGAACGTCCGTTTCCTCCAGCGTTCCCGCGCGGCAGGCCTGCATGGCCGTCAGGAGATCGCTCTCCATGAGGGGCAGCACCACCTGCGTTTCAGGATCTCCGAAGCGGCAGTTGTATTCGATGACCTTCGGGCCGTTAGGCGTGAGCATGAGGCCAAAGTACAGACAGCCCCGGAAGGGTCTACCCTCCTGCGCCATCGCCGCTACGGTAGGCCGGAAGATCTCGTCCATGCAGCGCCGGGCGATCTCCGGCGTATAATACGGATTCGGCGCAATGGTGCCCATGCCGCCGGTATTAAGTCCCTCGTCGTTGTCGTGAGCACGCTTGTGATCCATGGAGGACACCATCGGGATCACGGTTTTGCCATCCGTAAAGGACAGCACGGAGACCTCCGGTCCGGTGAGAAACTCCTCGATCACGATCTGATTGCCGCTGTCGCCGAATTTTTTGTCCAGCATGATCGTCTCCACCGCCGCAACAGCGTCTTCCCGGGTCTCGGCGATGATAACGCCCTTGCCCAGCGCCAGTCCGTCCGCCTTGATGACGGCGGGCAGCGGCGAGGTCTTCACATACGCCAGCGCCGTTTCCGCATCGGTGAACACCTCATACGCCGCGGTGGGGATGCCGTATTTTTTCATGAGGTTTTTGGAAAAAACCTTGCTGCCCTCGATGATCGCAGCTTTCTTGTCCGGCCCGAAGCACGGGATGCCCGCCGCCTCCAGCGCGTCCACTGCCCCGAGAACAAGGGGATCATCCGGTGCGACGACGGCGAAATCAATGCCATTCTCCTTGGCGAAGCACACCTGCGCCTCGATATCCTTCGCGCCGATATCCACGCATACCGCGTCCGCGGCGATGCCGCCGTTGCCGGGCAGGGCGTATATCTCGCTGATTTTTTGGTTTTTCCGCAGCGATCGGATAATCGCATGCTCTCTTCCGCCGCCGCCGATGACCATGATCTTCATCCCTTGGCCTCCCATCAATGGTGAAACAGCCGCATGCCGGTGAAGGCCATGACCATATCGTATTTGTCCGCCGCGGCGATCACATGGTCGTCCCGGATGCTGCCGCCCGGTTCGGCCACATACTGCACGCCGGATTTGCGGGCGCGCTCGATGTTGTCCCCAAACGGGAAGAAGGCGTCGCTGCCGACGGAAACGCCCCGCTGGGTGGCGATCCACGCCTTTTTCTCCTCCGCCGTCAGCGGCTCCGGCTTCACGGCAAAGGTCTGCTGCCACACGCCGTCGGCCAGGATATCCTCATACTCGTCGGAGGTGTAGATGTCGATGGCATTGTCCCGATCCGGGCGGCGGATGCCTTCGACAAACTGCAGACCCAGCACCTTCTCATGCTGGCGCAGATACCAGTTATCCGCCTTGCTGCCCGCGAGACGCGTGCAGTGGATGCGGCTCTGCTGCCCCGCGCCGACGCCGATGGCCTGTCCGTCCTTCACATAGCAGACGGAATTTGACTGGGTGTATTTGAGGGTGATGAGCGCCACGATGAGATCTGTCACCGCCGCCTCCGGCAGCTCCGTATTCTTCGTCACGATGTTTTTGAGAACGTCCGCGCTGATCTCATAGTTGTTATGCCCCTGCCGGAAGGTGATGCCGAAAACATCCTTCAGCTCCTCCTCAGCGGGAACATAGGCCGGGTCGATCTTCACGACGTTATAGTTACCCTTTTTCTTGGTCTTCAGGATCGCCAGCGCCTCCGGCGTATAGTCCGGGGCAATGACGCCGTCCGACACCTCGTATTTGAGGTATTCCGCCGTTGCGGCGTCGCAGGGCTCGGAAAGCGCAGCCCAGTCGCCGTAGGAGCAGAGGCGATCCGCGCCGCGCGCGCGGATATAGGCGCACGCGATGGGCGAGAGCTCCGCATTCCCGTCCACGAAATAGATTTTTTTGTCGGTATCGCTCAAGGGCTTCCCTACTGCCGCGCCGGCCGGAGAAACATGCTTGAAGCTAGCCGCAGCGGGCAGGCCGGTGGCTGCCTTCAGCTCCTTTACGAGCTGCCAAGAGTTCAGCGCGTCAAGAAAGTTTATAAAGCCCGGCTTGCCGTTTAAGACCTCCAGCGGAAGATCGGAGCCGTCCTTCATGAAGATGCTCGCAGGCTTCTGGTTGGGGTTGCAGCCGTATTTGAGTTCCAGTTCGTTCATCATGCGTCCTCCCCATGCTTATTCGTGATGACCGTGTCCGTCTCGCCCGTGGCAAGGTCGATAAACCGCACGAACAGAGACACCTTGTTTTCGTCGTTAAGGCTCTTCCAAAGCAGCGCTGAAAGCTCCGCCGCACTGGCTGCTTCCAGCTTCACCGGCCGTGGCTCCCCCTCGAACGAGGGCAGCGGCGAGCCGTCGCCCATATAGGTATGGATGATATGTCCGAGACCCGACTGCGGAGCTTCGTACTCGAAGAAATAGCGGCAGGCACAGTCGGGGTTCCCATCAAGACTTTTGAGGATGGAGAGCTTATAGCTCCCGTCCGGCTGCACGATGCCGGAAATGCGCGGGGTATAGTTCGGCCTGTCCGGCTCAAAGGTACGGGTCATGAGCGCGCGGCGGAAGCAATGCCCCTCCGCCAGCGAATCCCGGATCGTATCGGTCTGGTCGCCGTTTGTTACGATGGTGCTTCCCTCATACACACGCACGGGATGATAGATGATGAGGCTCGGGTCGGCCATTTTAGCCGGGTCGTGCGCCTCGGTACGGATGCCGTCCTCCGTGACGGTAAAAACGCGGTTGCGGCTGTTTTCGCTGCGCCCCATGATGAAATAGGCAATGACCGCTTTCTTCCCGTCCGCGCTGCGGCCAAGCAGGATGCCCCGGCCGGGATAGGCGTTTCCGCTGATATAGGGTGCAAGTTCAAGTGGTTTCATATTCCTTCTCCTTCACGATCGATTCGGAAACCGTCTGCACGGCCTGCGGCAGCAGGAGCCATTCCGCCTGCTCCATCACGCGGCGCTGAAGCGTTTCCGGGGTATCTCCGTCTTCAATGGCGACGGCCTTCTGCAGGAGGATCCTGCCTCCGTCGGGTATCTCATTCACAAAATGCACAGTGGCGCCCGTCACCTTCACGCCGCGCGAGAGCGCCGCCTCATGCACCCGCAGTCCGTAATATCCCTGCCCGCAAAAGGAAGGGATCAGCGACGGATGCACATTGAGGATACGTTCCGGCCAGCGGTCGGTGAAGGCTTGGCTTAGGATGCTCATAAAGCCCGCAAGTACGATGAGATCGATATCGTATTCTGCAAGCGTCTCCGAGATCGCCGCTTCAAACGCCGCTTGGGAGCCAAGCTCCTTCCGCGAACATACGACCGCGGGAACGCCCGCTTTCTTCGCCCGCTCGACGGCATACGCCCCGGCATTGCTGGCTACGACAAGGACGATCTCCCCTGCCGTCAGCTTTCCGGCGCTCTGGGCGTCGAGCAGTGCCTGCAGATTCGTTCCGCCGCCGGATACGAACACGGCGATACGCGCCCTCAGCATAGCGTCACCCGCTCGTCGCCATGGACGATCTCGCCCATGACATACGCCGCCTCACCATGCTTCCGCAGGATCGAAAGCGCCGTATCGACGTCCTCCTTTGCCACGACGACGCTCATGCCGACGCCCATGTTGAAGGTGTTGAACATATCCCTCTCAGGGATCTCCCCCGTCTTTGCAATTAGGTCGAAGATCGGCAGCACGCGCACGGCGTTCTTTTCGATCTTTGCCGTCAACCCCTGCGGGATGCTGCGGGGGATGTTTTCATAAAAACCGCCGCCGGTGATATGGCTCACGCCCTTGACCGTGACCTTCTCCATCAGCTTAAGCATGGGCTTTACATAGATCTTCGTCGGCGTAAGGAGCGTTTCGCCGATGGAGGCGCCGCCCAGTGCCTCGCAGGGGCTTTGGATATCCGCCGCTTCTACGTTGAATACCTTCCGAACGAGCGAAAATCCATTGGAGTGTACGCCGCTCGACGGCAGGGCGATCATCACGTCGCCCGCCCGCATCGAAGCGTTATCCAGCATTTTTTCTTCATCCACGATGCCTACGACGAAACCGGCCAGATCGTATTCGTCCGCTGGATAGAAGCCGGGCATCTCCGCCGTTTCGCCGCCGATGAGCGCCGCGCCGGACTGGACGCATCCCTCCGCCACGCCGGAAACGATAGAGGCGATTCGCGCCGGATCGTTCTTGCCGCAGGCGATATAGTCGAGGAAGAACAAGGGCTTCGCGCCGCAGCACAAAACGTCGTTCACGCACATGGCGACGCAGTCGATGCCCACGGTGTCATGCTTGCCCAGCAGAAACGCGAGCTTCAGCTTCGTTCCAACACCGTCGGTGCCGGAAACCAGCACCGGCCGTTTCATCCCCGCCAGATCGGGAGCAAACAAACCGCCGAAGCCGCCGATCCCGCCCAGCACGCCCGGGGTCGTGGTGCGGGCTATATGGCTTTTCATGAGCTCGACCGCTTTATATCCCGCGGTGATATCCACGCCCGCGGCCGCGTAGCTTTCGCTGAAACTTTTCATCTTCCCCTGCCCTCGCTGATCTTGTATTCAAAGCGGCTCTTGCCGCTCACCTTCGGGATCTCCGTGGGATACTCATTCGTGAAGCAGGCGTCGCAGAAGCCCTCACGTTCCTCCTTACCCAACAGGTACGGCAGATCCTCCACCGGGAGATAGCCAAGGGTATTTGCGCCGATGAGCTTAGCAGTCTCCTCCACCGTATGATGGCAGGCCACAAGGTTATCCCGGGAGTCGATATCCGTGCCGTAATAGCAGGGATTCAGAAACGGCGGCGACGAGATCCGCAGATGGATCTCCTTTGCGCCCGCCTCCCACAGCAGATCGACAAACCGTTTGCTCGTCGTGCCACGCACGATGGAATCATCCACCACAACAAGGCGCTTGCCATTTACGACATTCGTAATGGGATTGAGCTTGATTCGCACGAGATCCTCCCGCGCCGTCTGCCCGGGGGATATAAACGTCCGCCCGATATAGCGATTTTTAATGAATCCGACGCCATAGGGGATGCCGGAGGCCTGTGCAAAGCCCAGCGCCGCGTCAAGGCCGGAATCCGGCACGCCGATCACCACATCCGCCTCCACGGGATGGCGCAGCGCCAGCCGTTCACCCGCGCGGAGCCGCGCCCGATGCACGCTCAGCCCGTCCAGCATCGAATCCGGCCGGGCAAAGTAGATATACTCGAAAATACAGGTCTTCTTCGGCGCCTTGCCGCAATGATCGCGGATGCTGCGGACGCCCTCGGCGGAAAACAGCAGGATCTCTCCGGGATCGAGATCGCGGATGAACCGAGCCTGCACGGATTCCAGCGCGCAGCTCTCCGAGGCGACGACATACGTTCCATCGTCCCGCAGACCGTAGCACAGCGGGCGGAAACCGTTTTCATCCCGGGCGGCGATGAGCTTCGAAGGCGACATGATCACGAGGGAATAAGCGCCGTGGATGCGATCCATGGCGCGGTTCACCGCCTCCTCGATGGAGGGAGCGGTGAGGCGCTCCTTCGTGATGACATAGGAGATGACCTCCGTGTCGCTGGAGGAATGGAAAATCGAACCCTGCAGCTCCAGCGCATGGCGCAGCTCAAGGGAATTGACAAGATTGCCGTTATGCGCCAGCGCCATACGGCCTTTGATATGGTTCACCACAATGGGCTGGCAGTTCTGCCTTCCGTTGCCGCCGGTGGTGCCGTAGCGGACATGACCCACCGCCATATTCCCCTCCGGCAGCCCCTCCAGCACCGAGCGGGTAAACACCTCGCTCACAAGGCCGATGTCTTTATAAAAGCTGAAAAGACCGTCGTCGTTTATGACAATGCCGCAGCTCTCCTGCCCGCGGTGCTGCAGAGCGAAAAGCGCGTAATATGCCAGCGGCGCAAGCTCGGTGCGGGCGGGAGAATAGATCCCCAGCACGCCGCATTCTTCATGGATGTTGCTCATAGACGCCGTCTCAACCCAGAATGCGGCGCATCATCTCGGCATAGGCGTCCTCCACGCCGCCGAGATCGCGGCGGAAGCGATCCTTGTCGAGCTTTTCATGGGTGGTGCTATCCCAGAAGCGGCAGGTATCGGGGCTGATCTCGTCGGCCAGCACAATGGTTCCGTCGGCCGTCTTGCCGAACTCCAGCTTGAAGTCCACAAGATCCACGTTCACTGCCTTGAAAAACGCCTTCAAAACGTCGTTTACCCGGAAAGCGAGCTTTTTTATGGTTTCGATCTCGTCCCATGTGGCAAGCTTCAGCGCCACAGCATGATAGGCGTTGATGAGAGGATCGCCGAGGTCGTCGTTCTTATAGGAAAACTCGATGGTCGGCTCATCGAACACGATGCCCTCCTCCACGCCGCAGCGCTTCGAGAAGGAGCCGGCGGAGATATTGCGTATGATGACCTCCAGCGGAACGATGGAGACTTTTTTTACAACGGTTTCCCGGTCATTGATCTCCTCGACGAAATGAGTCGGGACACCTTCCTTTTCCAGCACCTGCATGAGGTAATTCGTCACGCGGTTATTGATGGCGCCCTTGCCGAGAATCTGTCCCTTTTTCAGGCCGTTGAACGCGGTGGCGTCGTCCTTATAAGAGACGAGCACCAGCTCGGGATCGTCTGTTTTGAATACCTTCTTTGCCTTCCCCTCGTAGATCTGCTCTAATACGGTCATATGATCGTCCTCCTAAAATGAATTATCAAACGTTGAATTTCGCTTCGGCCGCGGCGTTTTTCGCCAGCACCTTCTGCGTCTCCGCCCGGCGCAGGGCGTCGAGCTTCTCCGCGATCTCCTCATCCGAGACCGCCAAGATCTCCATAGATAACAAAGCGGCGTTGACCGCACCGTCGATGGCCACGGTAGCAACCGGGATGCCGGAAGGCATCTGCACCGTAGACAAAAGGGCGTCAACACCGTCTAAAGCAGAGGATTTCAGCGGAATGCCGATGACAGGCAGGGTCGTGTTCGCCGCCAGCGCGCCAGCAAGATGCGCCGCCTTTCCCGCGGCCGCAATGATCACGCCGAAGCCGTTCACACGGGCGTTCAGGGCAAAGTCCCGCGCCTCGTTCGGCGTTCTGTGGGCGGAGAAAATGTGTACCTCAAAAGGGATTCCGTGCTGCCGGAGCGTATCGGCGGCCTTCTCCGCCACTGGAAGATCGCTGTCACTGCCCATAATGATGGCAATTTTCTTCATAGCTTGTCTCCTAAGAATAATAACAATTCAGGGCAGTCCTATCCACACATGAATAAGACTGCCCAGACGGTCGGCATAAGCGATGAGATTGGCTCCCCAGCGTCGTTTCGCATTCCGTCAGTCACCAATTCACGTTCTGTTTTCAACTGCTTTGATTATAGCAAAACGGAAAAGAAAATGTCAATCGGCGCCGAAGGAAGACGCCCCCAATTTTCGGCAATTCCGCGTGGCCGTATTTTGTATACTTTGCATAGATGGGAATCGCGCGCCGACAGGGACGGTTTTCGCCTCAGTCCTGACCGATGACGATCAGACTGTCATCCTCTCTCAGGCGGATCACATCCCCCAGCCGAGGATTGAAGCTGCTTCGGTTCCTCACGTCCTTACAGCCGATCACGATATATCCCTGCGCCAGCGCTGTCCTTCGGATCTCTGCGACGGTTTTTTCCCCGGAACAGCCAAGGCGTCCCGCCTTCTTCAGATAGAGTTCGTTGCCTTCGTTCGACAGCAGCTCGCCGAACACGGAGAACAGCTCCGGGCTCTCTGCCATCTGCGCGAGGATCAGAGAGGCCATATCCGAGGCAACGACGAAATCCGTGTTGTCGTCTGTTATCATTAGGCTGTGGTTGGCCTCGCGGCACATCTCCGAGGTAATGTTATAGGTCAGGCCACAGCGCGTGCGGATATCCCGTAAATTCATCAGCAGGAAGATGCTTTCCATATCCGCATCGTCGTCATCCTTTTCATGGTCAGAAAGCACCACAATGCTCGAGGCGCGTTTTGCCAGATCCATGAGCATAGTGCTCTGCGGGGCCTCCTCGTCATAGAAGGAGAGCAAAAAGCTGCCTCGTTCCTCCGCGATCCCCGCCGCCTCGTCCCGGTATCCCCGCCCGCCGTCCGCAAGGATCACATGAGAGATGTTTTCCGGCAGCTCCCGCAGGATGATGCTCAGCGATTCGTTGGCGCCGATGACCGCGATCGTCCCCTCGGAACCCCCCGAGACCTGCACTGTCACCGGCTGGACAGGCGGGAGCGCCGCCGCCTCGGTCAGATACGGCGCCTCTCTCGACGCCGCAAAAAACAGGATGCTGTCGCCTGCCTCTATCACCATATCCGACGGCGGATTGATCCGAACAGTTCCGTTTCTTGCTACACCGATGGGAACACCGCCGTCCATGCGGAGCAAAACGTCTGCAAAGAGCCGTCCGTCCGCATCAGGAAACTGCTTTGCGTAAAGCTCCGAGCCCTCGAAGTTGAACACCTCGCGGAAGGTATCCGCCAGCCCCGGCTGCGTGCAGGAATGCGCAATGATCCTTGCGATCGTCTCGTGTGTCTGCAGCGTGGTAATATGGTGTTTTTCCGCGATGGACGGCGGGAAGACATACGCCAGCTTCGATACGACGGCGCAGACGCGGGCGCCGCCCTCCCCGTTGATGATCGCGGACACGGCGAGCAGCGCCTTAGCGGTACGGAAATCGTCCGTCGGACTGATGATGACCGTGCGGCAGGAGGAAACGGCGCACCGCTCCAAGGCACAGGGATCAAACAGATCGACAGTCCGGCAGAGGATGCGGACATTTCCCGGCACATCTATGTTATCACGGACATACTGCTCCATCTCCTCCTGCTCCATTTCGCCCGCAACGACGATGCAGCGTGGCTCGCCGCCGGCAGCAAGCGCAAGCTGACGGAGCAGTGTGTATTCCCCGGGATAAAAGCCCAGCACGACGAAATGCCCTTCCTCCAGAACACGCGATGTACCCCGCTTGAGGTCATTCACCTTCTCCTCGATGGCGCTCGCGATGATTCCGATGAGAATGCTTGTCACGAGCAGTCCGACGACAGAGGCGGCCGCCATAAACAGAAGATAGCCGGGACCCCCGTCCTCATAGAAGGGCATCCACGCATTGATGACCGTGGCAAGACTGTTCCAAAGTGCCGACAAAAAGCCCCCGTCCTCGCTGAGTCCCAGCAAGAAGATCAGAACCGCAATTACGATGACGATACCGATAGATACGACCGCCAGCAGCTTTATGAGACTCAGGCTGCCGCCGGACATCTTATTATCGAACCAATACGAGAACCGCTCTTTGAATGTCGCCTTCTTCATCTCTCCGCCTCCCCCTGATCATTCCACAGCATCCAGCCGCTCATGCCGTACACAGCAGCGCCTGTACCGCGATCTCTCCGTCCGGCTTCTGCACCTGAAAGAACCAGACGCCGTCCTCGAACCGCCGGTACACCTGCAGCGCCTCTCCCTCAAAGCAGGCGCGGCGATAGGATATTTCCACCTCGGTGATATGCATCTTATCCAGCTCCGCATTGGAGAAGGTGCCCATCAGCATACGGATGTACGCCACGTTGTTCATATGCCGGCCGAGGTCGATATCCTGCGAGCCCACGGTATAGACCTGCGCAAGCTGCTGCGGCTCCGGTGAAAGCTGCCGGAACCGCGTGAAGGACTCGGCGCATACGCGCTCCTCCCTTGGCGTCAGTTCCATAGGATACCCGTAAGAATCCGTCCTTCGCACGGCGCCGGTGTCGATATCCTGCACCGCCCATTCCGTCCTCCCCTCCGCCATCACGATGCCGTCGCGCAAAAGGCGGTAGAATCGGTCGCTCTTGGCCAGCGAGGGTTTGCCCGGCCATGTCTCCGCGGTGATGCGGTCTCCCAGTATCGGCGGATCATATAGCCGAACCCGGGTACGGACCGCCACCCAAAAGCATCGGCGCTCCAGCATATCGTAATAGCTGACGCCAAGCTGCGCGGCATGCTCCGCCGCCAGATCCATGCAGATATCGAATATCTCGCGTACACTCATCCGCCCCTGCGCATCGCACATGCTGGTGAGAACCGTGATCTCACGCTTCCATTCGTTTTCCATTCGTTTCTCCCTCCGAAAAAACCGGGGCTGTTGTCAGCCCCGGTTTGCGCTTAGAATCGGTTACTTGCTTTTGACGCTGACTACGGCGCTGTCCGCGGAGCTCGACGCCGCCGAGCCCGCGCTGGCAACGACCTTATAGTAATACGTCGTGCCTTTGACAGCCTTCGTATGCGTGTAATAGGTGTTGGACGTGGTAGTGAGCTTGGAATACGGTCCGCTCTGGCTCGTTGCGCTGTAGATCGTATAGTTCTTTGCGCCATTGACCTCGTCCCAAGTCAGCCGCGGCTTGCCGCTGCTGTTCAGCTTCACGCTCACATCCGGCCGCGCAAGGATGCAGACGACGGATTTCGCCGTGCTGTAGGCGGAATTAGCCGCAGACACAGACGCATTCGCCACGACCTTATAGTAATAGGTCTTGCCCGCAACGGCGTTGGTGTTCGTGTAGTAAGTGTTTTTGGTCGTCAGCATCTTCGTATAGGTTCCGCTGCTGCTCGTGGAGCGGTAGACCGTGTAGTTCACGGCGCCTTCGATCGCCTTCCACGACAAACGGGGCTTGCCGCTCGACGCCACGACGCTGATGGTCACTACCGGGCGCTCCAGATCGCAGGTGCGGGATTTCGCCGTACTGTAGGCGGAATCCGCCGCTGCCTTGCTTGCGTTCGCAACGACCTTGTAGTAGTACGTCTTGCCGGCCACCGCGCCGGTATTCGTGTAGCTGGTTTTCGTGGTGGTGCCGAGCTTGTAATACGTTCCTGTGCTGCTGGTTGCACGGTAGACCGTATAGCCCTCGGCCTTGGCGACCGGCTCCCAAGAGATCTTGATCTTACCGCTCGACGCCACATTCGTCAGCGTGATCACCGGGCGCGCCAAATCGCAGGTGCGGGATTTCACGGAGCTCTCCGCAGAGCTTGCCGCCGTGTTCTTTGCATTGGCCACGACCTTGTAGTAATAGGTGTAGCCGGCAGTCGCGCCGGTGTTCGTGTAGGAGGTGTTCGTCGTGGTATAGGCC
>CAJOIU010000027.1 GCA_905234855.1 uncultured Oscillospiraceae bacterium | reverse complement strand
CATTTTGCAAAAGTTTCCCGATCCATTTCATCAATAAAGTGGCGCATATAATGAGCAGCTCCATCTGTTGCGATCAGCTTCATTCTATCCACCGGAAACGCGGAGTTTAGAAGAGAAATATCCTCCGTTCTGTATAGCTCGAATACTTCTTTCGGTTCGCTCCTGCAATGCCAGTCGTCCGTCAGCATGTTCGTTTCCGTGACATCATGCAGATGATCCGCCAAAAAAACATACTGTATGATTGTGGGTTCGTTCATACAATAGGCGACCAGTAAATATCCACCGGGCTTTGTAACACGCACAGCTTCAGAGATGGCCTGTATCTTGTCTTCCCATGTATAAAGGTGATACAAAGGGCCTAAAAGCATTGTCAGATCGAATGATTTGTCTGGGAATGCCGAGAGATCCAAAGCGTTCCCTTGTATAGCCGTAATCAATTCGAACCCATCCAGTTTGGATTTGAGAACATCCAAATTGTGCTGCACCAATTCAACTGCGGTCACAGAATATCCTTCCTTTGCGAGTGCTACGCTGTATCTTCCTGTCCCCGCGCCGACCTCCAGAATTTTCGGAGATGAAAAGAATGAAACATATTCATGAATGTATTTCATTGTAGTCAGATATTCAACCTGTCCATGCTGGGATAGAAGCCGACTTTCTTCATCTCTGCTGTTATAGTATTCCTCAAGATAACTCATGATGTGCCCCACGCTTTCCGATTGCTTGAAATGATTATACCATCGCCGTTTGGTATTGTCATCTATTTGATTAATTTCCAAAAGCCCAAGGGGAGGCACTTCCTTACGAAGTGCCTCTCGGGAGGCGCTGTTTTTATGCATATTTCGGTCAGCCCTCCACGACCTCGAAGGTGGCGTCGTTGATGCTGCACTGATAGAGGTTCAGGTCGTTTTTGGCGAAGGTGCCGCAGACGGTGACGGTAGCTCCGTTTTCCGGGAAATCGTCGGGATAGACGAGGCTTTCGTCCGGGAAAAACTGCAGTCCCTGCGAGCAGCAGGCGGTGGCGTCCGGGATGATGCAGTTATAGTAATACTCCCCTGTCTCGGGATTCGGATAGGCGGAAAACAGCCCCTCGATCCGAAGGTATTTGCCGTAGTATTCCTCCGGCTCATAGCGCATATTGAAGACCTCGGCATAGACCATCGTGCTGCTCAGGCGCGTGAGATCGAGGTCGAACCCATCGGCGGAGGCGAGGCTCGCGGCGTTTTTGCCGGAGCAGCCTGCCAGAAGCAGCAGCCCCGCCGCCAGCGCGCAGATCGGTTTTTTCAAAGACATGGCGGCCTCCCCTCTCACAGCTCGGCTGTGAAGACCACGGAGCCGGGCGCAGGCGCCTCGGCGCGGATGGAGCCGCCGTAGAGAGCGGCGATATCGTGGGCGATGGACAGCCCGAGGCCGCTGCCCTCCTGCGTGGCGCGATGGAGCGGCGCGCGATAGAACCGCTCGAACAGCTGATCGAGCCGGACGCCCTCCAGCCCCTCGCAGGTATTTTCCACGGTGACGACGGCCTTCTTCTCCCTGCGGATGCGCAGGCAGACCCGCCCGCCCTCGGGGGTATACTTCACGGCGTTATCCAGCAGCACGGATAAGAGCGTGCGCAGGGCGTTCTCGTTCCCCATGGCGGTGACGTTCGGCTCTATATCGGCGGTCAGCGTCAGCGCCTTGGAGAGCGTCAGCGGCCGGTAATCCGAAAGGAGCAGCTCCCCCAGCGCGCTCAGATCCACCGGCGCCGGGGCGGGGCGGTTATTCTTCTCGTCCAAGAGCGTATAGGTCATGAGCTGCTCGATGAGGAGCGCGAGATGATCCGCCTGCACCTGCGCATTGGCGATCCATTCCGTCTCGCCCCCCTCCAGCACCTGCATATCGAGGTCGGAAACGATGACGCCCAGCGGCGTTTTCAGCTCATGCCCGGCATTGGAGATAAAGCGCTTTTGGTTTTCGATGTTCTCCGCAAAGGGGCGGATCGCCCGCCCGGAAAACGCCGTGACGAGGAGCAGCACCAGCAGGAAGCAGCCCAGCCCCACGAGGATCGATGAATGCAGGAGCGAGCGCATGGCCTCGAACTCGTTTTCGCAGCGGAGAAGCACCAGATTATAGGGATCGGCGCGCTGCGCCGCGTAGTAGCGGTATTGCCCAACGTTCCCGAAATCCTTCGCGCCGCCGAGGATGCCCTGCAGGACGGGGTTGGCGTCCTCCCCCAGCGCATAGGAAAGCAGCTCAACGGACTGCATCCGCACATCCAGCGTCATATAGCCGGAGAAGATGAAATAGCTGTAGGGGCTCATGATCCCCGCGTCGTTCATATCGAGCCATTGGCGCATATGCCCGGGGGTGCTGTCGATCATGCCCTGCGGCGGGCCGATGAAGGAATCCGCCAGATACACAAGGCGGCGGTCGATATCCGAATAGACATTATAACGGTAAACGCAGTTGACCGCCGTAAGGATCAGCAGGAGCACCGGCAGGAAGCAGTACATAACGGTCATAATGAACCGTTTCCGCAGCTTTTGGATCATTTCGTCTTTTGCAGGGAATAGCCCACGCCCCGCTCGCCGAGGATGGTGACGCCGTCGCAGACCTCCGCGATCTTCTTGCGCAGGGACGAGATATGCACCCGCACCACGCTCATATCCGGCATCTCCTCCCAGCCCCATACCCGCTTGCAGAACTCGTCCGCCGATACGGAGCGGCCGGGATCCCGCGCCAGCAGCTCGAGGATCTGAAACTCCTTGCCGGTGAGCTTCGTCCGACCCTTGAGGCCGGAGATGCTGTGATCGGCGGCGTCCAGCGTCAGGCCCTCAAAAAACAGGGTATCCGGCCGATAGGACGGCCTCCGCCGCACCAGCGCCCGCACCCGAGCCAGAAGCTCGTCCGAATGGAAGGGCTTCGACAGGAAATCGTCCGCCCCGGCGTCATAGCCCTCGATGCGATCCGCCACCTGCGATTTCGCGGTGAGGATCATCACAGGGGTATACACATTGGCCGCCCGCAGGCGGCGGATGACCTCCATGCCGTCCATGCCGGGCATCATGATATCGAGGATCAGGCCGTCATACAGGTTCGCGATGGCGTATTCCAGCGCGTCCGTGCCGGTATACACGGCGTCCACGGTGTAATTCGAATGCTCCAGTATCGCCGTGAGGGCGCGGCAATACGAGCGGTTGTCTTCGGCCACAAGGATTCTCATGATCGTCCTCCGAGCTGATGATACATCTTCATTATAATGCGTTTTCCCGCGAATGAAAAGAATAATTCCCTTCCTGTGAAAGAATTATCCTATTTTCATTGCAAAAATGTAAGATTTCCATTACAATACGATCATAGAGCAATCGGCAAATCCGCCTCGCAAACCGGGGCGTAAAACGGAAAGGAAGCGTACCATGAGAAGGCTGGACAAGAAGATCGCCCGGCGGGATTTCCTGAAGGGCGCGGGAGCAGCCGCCGTCGGCGCGGCCGCCGTAACGGTATTGGGCGGCGCGGCGCTGGCCGACGCGGAGCCGGACGCCGTTACCGCGGCCTCCACCGTTGCGGCGGAGCAGGGCGAGGCCGTCCTTGTGGCGGGCGGCACCAAGTATACCACCTACGCGAACACCGACGAGATCGGCATCCTGCACGAGCCAAAGTATCAGGCGACGGCGGACGCCGTGGTGGTGGGCACCGGCATCGGCGGCATGATGGCCGCCATGATCCTTGCCGAGCAGGCGCCGGAGGCAAAGATCGTCCTGCTGGAGAAAAACGACTATTGCGGCGGCAGCACCAATATGGCCGAATGCAACACCCCCTCCGGCGGCACCTCCGACCGTGTGGCGGCCTATAAATCCGGCTACGCGCAGGCCGCCGCCAGCAGCTATATCAAAGACCCCATCCTCATCGCGGAGATGGCGCTCGACCGGGGCAAGAACTCCGCATGGCTCTTTACGAAGCACAATATCGGCTGGAGCGGCATGTTCTATGAGGGCGGAAACGGCAAGATCCCCATCGAGAAGCTGCGCACCGAGATCGTCACGGATCCCGCCTATGCCAATATCGACCTGCGCATGTCCACCCGCGCCAGCGCCCTTGTGGTCTCGGAGGACGGCTATGAGGTCACGGGCATCCAAGTGCAGAACGCCGACGGCAGCTATACCACCATCACCTGCAAGGCGGTCGTGCTTGCCACGGGCGGCCTCTCCACAAACTTCGCCCTGCTGAGCTACTACACCGGGCAGGACGTGCAGGAGAAATGCCACGGCTGGGGCGCCGGACAGGACGGCGACGGCCATCTGCTGGTGGAGCAGACTGCCCACGGCCAATGCAAGGGCATCACGGTATCGAGCCTTTTCAATAACGTCAAGGGCTTCGAATACGACTCCCCCCTCGGCGTGGCGGCCACGATGCAGCCCGCGAACCTCTATGTGAACCAATACGGCCTGCGCTTCACCAGCGAGGCCATAAACGACACCGCCGCGAGCGGCAAGATGGTGGAGCTCGCGGGCAAGGTCTGGTCGATCATGGGTCAGGGGCTCATCTCCCACTTCGAAAACGGCGGCTGCACCCGGCATTATTCCCAGTTTTCCGACGCGCTGGTGGGCGCGCCCTGCGATCTGCAGAGCGAGTTTGCGAAATACGCCGATAACGAGAATGTGGTGAAGGCCGATACCATCGCGGAGCTGGCCGAGAAGATCGGCGTCGATCCCGCCCGGCTCGTCTCCACCGTGGAAGCCTACGAGGCCGACTGCGCCGCGGGCAATGGCGACAGCTTCTTCGGCAAGGCCGCGAGCTATATGATCCCGCTGGGCGAAGGTCCCTATTACGCCCTGCGCCTGTCCTCCGGCGTTCTGAACACGAACGGCGGCATCCGCATCGACTATAACGCCAATGTCTGCGACCCGTATTTCACCCCGATCAAGGGTCTGTTCGCCGCGGGCGTGTGCTGCTCCGGCTGGGACGGCGAGGTCTATGGCGGCGGCACCTGCCAGACCTCCGGCATGTGGGGCGGCTCCAAGGCGGCTCGCGTCATCGTGGAGGACTACCTCGGCGGCAAGGTGGCCGACGACTGGTTCGGCCCGGAGGAATATGTCTCCGCTTCCGGCGAGGCCTCCGGCGGCCCTTCGTAAGCTCGGATATCGGAAAGGGAGCGCCCGGCGCTCCCTTTTTTTGACGGTTTTTCCAAACCCGCCGCCCGTCCCTTGACTTTCCCCGCGGGGTATGCTAAAATTTTTTTACCATATAAATTACGAGCAAACGGAGATTTCATCATGGAAAGAATCAAGACCCTTGAGACCCGCAATCTTTGCCAGAGCGCCAAGAACGGCGGCTGCGGCGAATGCCAGACCTCCTGCCAGTCCGCCTGCAAGACGAGCTGCGGCGTGGCCAACCAGAGCTGCGAGAACAAAGATCGCTGACATCCGCACACAGAGCGCCGCCCCGGCCAAGCACCGCGGGCGGCGCTTTTTGTTCATGGGAGATACAACATGGTTCATCAGTATCAGCTAAACGGCTATAATATCGTGCTGGACACCTGCTCCAACGCCATCCATGTGGTAGACGACGTGGCCTATGACGTGATCGCCCTGTTCCCGGAGCATACGGAGGCGGAGATCGTCGCCGACCTTCTCGCCAAATACCGCGATCGCCCGGATGTGACCGCGGACGAGCTGCGGGACTGCATCGCGGACGTACAGGCTCTCAAGGACGCAGGCCGGCTCTATACGCCGGACACCTTCGCGGATATGGCCGGCACCTTCAAGGAGCGCAGCGGCGACGTGGTGAAGGCGCTGTGCCTGCACGTCGCCCATACCTGCAATCTCAACTGCGCCTATTGCTTCGCCAGTCAAGGCCGCTTCCACGGGGAGCGGGCGCTCATGTCCTTTGAGGTAGGAAAGCAGGCGCTCGACTATCTCATGGAGCATTCCGGCAGCCGCCGGAATCTCGAGGTGGATTTCTTCGGCGGAGAACCCCTCATGAACTGGGATGTGGTGAAGCGGCTCGTGGCCTACGCACGCAGCGCGGAAAAGGAGCGGGGCAAGAATTTCCGCTTCACCCTCACCACGAACGGAATGCTCATCGACGACGACGTGATCGACTTCGCCAACCGGGAGATGAGCAATGTCGTCCTCTCCCTTGACGGCCGAAAGGAGATCCACGACCGGCTGCGGGTGGATTACGCCGGACACGGAAGCTATGACCGCATCGTGCCGAAATTCCAGAAGCTGGTGGCCGCCCGGGGCGGCAAGGGCTATTACATGCGCGGCACCTTCACCCACGCCAATCCCGACTTCACGAACGACGTGTTCCACATGGCCGACCTCGGCTTCACCGAGCTGAGCATGGAGCCGGTGGTATGCGCGCCGGACGATCCCGCCGCCCTCACGCCGGAGGATATCGAGACCGTGAAGCGGCAATATGAGCTGCTGGCCGTCGATATGCTCCGCCGGAAAAAGGAAGGTCATCCCATCACCTTCTATCACTATATGCTCGACCTCACCGGCGGCCCGTGCATCTATAAGCGCATCTCCGGCTGCGGCTCCGGCACGGAGTATATGGCCGTCACCCCGTGGGGCGACCTTTACCCCTGCCATCAGTTCGTGGGCGACGAGGCGTATAAGCTGGGCGATGTGTGGAACGGCGTGACGAATACCGCCCTGCGGGAGGAATTCCGCGCCTGCAACGCCTATGCCCGGCCGGACTGCGCCGACTGCTGGGCAAAGCTCTATTGCTCCGGCGGCTGCGCGGCGAACGCCTATCACGCCTCCGGCTCCATCCGAGGCGTCTACGCCCCGGGCTGTGAGCTGTTCCGCAAGCGCATCGAATGCGCCATTATGATGAAAGCCGCGGAGGCGGACGAATGAACACCCCCATTGCGGATTTCGTGTCCCGCTATGCCGCGTCCGGCGCTGCGCGGCTGCATATGCCCGGCCATAAGGGACGCCCGATCCTAGGCTGCGAGCCGCTGGATATCACCGAGATCGCCGGGGCGGACGCGCTGTATGAGGCGGCCGGCGTCATCGCGGAAAGCGAAAAAAACGCCGCCGCCCTCTTCGGCAGCGGCCGGACGCTGTATTCGACGGAGGGCTCCAGTCAATGCATCCGGGCGATGGTTTACCTCGCCCTCACCTGCCGCCCGGCGGGCGCGGCGCCCTTGATCCTCGCCGCACGGAACGCCCACAAGGCGTTTCTCTATGCCGCCGCTCTCGCGGACGCCCGGATCGAATGGCTCTGGCCGGAGGCATCGTCCTCCCTGTGCGCCTGTCCCATCGCGCCGGAAGCCCTCGACGCCGCGCTGGGAACCATGTCCGCGCCCCCGGCAGCGGTTTACATAACTTCTCCCGACTATCTCGGCGGGCAGGCGGATATCGCCGCCCTTGCCGGCGTATGCAAGCGCCACGGGACGATCCTCATGGTGGATAACGCCCACGGCGCATATCTGCGTTTTCTGAAAAAGCCGGCGCATCCCCTCGACCTCGGCGCGGCGATCTGCTGCGATTCCGCGCACAAGACCCTGCCCGTGCTGACGGGCGGCGCGTATCTGCATATCGCCAAAGACGCGCCCACGGGCTTTGCGGAACGCGCAAAGGACGCCATGGCGCTTTTCGGCTCCACCAGCCCGTCGTATCTGGTTTTGCAATCCCTCGATCTCTGCAGCCGCTATCTGGCCGACGGCTGCGCCGAGCGCTTGGCGGAAACAATCGCCCGGCTGGACAGCCTCCGCGCCGAGCTGACAGCGCTTGGCTGGCAGACGGAAGCGAGCGACCCTCTTCGCATCACGCTGCGGGGACATGGCCTTGCCGTCGCCGCCCGGCTGCGGGCGGGCGGCGTGGAGCCGGAATATGCCGACCGGGATCATGCCGTTCTGATGGCCGCGCCGGAGAACACGCCGGAGGAGCTTTCCCGCATCGCGCGGGCGCTGGGAGCGTGCGACCTGCCGCCCTCTTCCCCGCCCCGCCTGCCGCGCCTGCGGCCGGAGGCGGTATGCACGCCCCGGGAGGCGCTGTTCGCCCCCCATGAACGTATCCCGGCGCAGGATGCCCTCGGACGGGTATGCGCCGCGCCGACCGTGTCATGCCCCCCCGCCGTGCCCATCGCCGTTTCCGGCGAGCGCATCGGCGCGGAGGCGCTTGCTATGTTCCGTTACTACGGCGTCCGGGAGGCGGACGTCCTGCTATGAAAAAACGCGCCCGCCCGAAGCATTTCCGGGCGGGCGACTCCTTTTGATGGTTTATAGGATATGCGGATTGGGCGTGCCGCTTTCCATATCGAACATGGACTGGACGGTAGTCTCCGCCATGGTACGCACGACCTTCTCCGTATAGAACGCCATATGGGACGTGAGGATCACGTTGGGCAGCGAGCGCAGGGCATATAGCTGCCGATTGGGGATGCATTCGCCCATGTGATCGACATAGCACAGGCCGCGCTCGTCCTCGATCACATCGAGCGCAGCGCCGCTGAGCTTCCCGCTCTCCAGCGCCGCGATCAGGGCTTCGGTGTCGATGATCGTGCCCCGGGCTGGGAGAAGTGGAATACGAGATCGACGCCTATTCCGGCGCGATCCTCCGGGGCGAACCGGACGACGAGGATGACTTCGACGACGAGGACGATTAAGTAACTGCCAAACAATGCTGACCGCCGCCGAAAAAGCTTCGGCGGCGGTCGGTTTATCCCATAAGGCACAGCACGAGGCCATAGAGGATGCTGGCGGTGACGCCATAGACGATCACCGGCCCGGCGATGGTGAACATCTTCCCCGCTGTGCCGAGGATGAACCCCTCCTCCTTAAATTCCAGCGCGGGCGATACCACAGCGTTGGCAAAGCCCGTGATCGGCACCAGCGTTCCCGCCCCCGCAAAACGCGCCAGCCGGTCATAGACGTTCAGCCCCGTCAGCATGGCGGAAAACGCCACCAGCGTCACGCTCGTCACCGAGGAGGCCGTGTCCTGCGCCAGTCCCCCATAGGTCATGAACAGCAGGATAAGCTCCTGCCCCAGCGCGCAGATGAGCCCGCCCACGAGAAAAGCCCGGAGAAGATCCTTCCCCAGCGGCGAACGGGGCGCACGCCGCTTCACAAATTCCGAGTATTCTTCCTGTGTCATAGAAAACGCCATAAAAAATCACCTGTACCCAGTATGCGGTACAGGTGACAGTTTTATGCACATGGTTTCAGCGGAAATAGGTCGTGCAGCTTCCGTGGCTCAGATCGCCGTCGCCTGCATAGGCGTTGCGGTGCGCCTCCCAATACTCCATGGAGGGAAATTCCATCCCGCAGGCGCAGACTACCGTCAGATGCTCCCCATGGGGTTCTTCCGGCTCGCTCGGCTCCTCGGGTTCCTCCGGCTCCTCGGGCGGCTCCGTCGGGGTTTCGGGCTCGGTCTCCGTGCCTTCCCCTTCGCCCTCCGATCCGTTTTCGGGCTCCTCCTCGCCGGGCTGCTCTTCTTCCGGCGGCTCCTCGCCCGGGGTGGCCTCCGGGTCAGCGTCCAAGCCGGGAGTATCGCCGCCCTCGGGATCCTCCGCCACGGGTTCATCCCCGCCGTCTTCCGGCGGCTCGGTCTCCTCGGGTTCCACCGGGTCCAGCGGATTTTCAGTTTCGCCGGGTTCTTCTTCCTCCGGGGCGGAGGGTTCGGCCGGATCGTCGCCGCCTTCAGCAGGCGGTTCCGGCGGCGCGGGGCGGCCGTTCCGGCCGCCGGGCGCAGCGACGGGCTCCTCCGGCACGGCTTCAGTCGGTTCGCCCTCCGCAGGCTCCGCCGGAGCTTCCTCCGGCGCGGTCTGGGGTTCCGGCTCGGCACTTTCCTCCGCCGTCTGGGGAGGGATCGCCTCCGCCGTATCCTCGTCGTCGGACGCGGGCTGCCGGGCGGCGGCCTCCTCCAGCGAGGACTGCATATGCAGCACCCCGCCGAGGATCTCATCCAGCTTTGCGCCCGTATCGGACGCGGAAGCGCAGCCAGCCAGACCCAGCAGCAGCGCCGCCGCGGCCAGCATGGCGAGAAATCGTTTCATGGTGATAAGGTCTCCTTTTTATCCAAAGCGGCGCGCGGTCGGAGTATCGCGGCCGATGGGCATGACGGCCAGCGCCGTCATGCTATGGTATCGATGCTATATTAATTGTCTACGGTCAAATTGTCAATCCCGTGGAGCTCAAATTCCTGATAATATTCTTCCATTCGTCCCGCCAGCTCGGATTCATCGTTCACATCGGCGCCTTCGCCCTCCATATCCCGGCGCGCCAGCTCCTCCGCCAGAATATCGAAAAACACCGCGTCCTCATAATCGGCGATCGCCTCGTGGATCCCGCCCTCCCGATAGGCCTTGGACGGGAAAAAATGCCCCTGCCAGTAGTCCGTCAGCGCATCCATGCCCACTTGAGGACTTAAGGAAAACAGCTTTTCCAAAAGCTTATCGTAGTCCTCGAAGCGATCCTCGCCCCGGGCGGAATTGAGGATCCAATCCCCAATATATACCATATCCAGCAATCGCCGGTATTCCTTCTCACTCAGCTCGATGGTCACGTCCGCACACCTCCTACTGCTATTATAGTCCGCAGGCTCGGCACAAGTGAAAAATCTTCACTCTTCTATTATAGCACAATTCATACAAGTTGCCAGTCAATTTTTCCTTGTTTTGCGGGTCGATTTATTATATGATAGGCGTATGAACATGAAAGATGCTATTATTTCCATTACCGGCATTCAGAATGACGCTTCCGGCGAGAAGGATTCCGTCGAGCTCATCACCGCCGGGCAGTATGGCTTTGAAAACGGCGAAGGCCGTTTCACCTACGAGGAAAGCGACCTCACCGGCCTTGACGGCACCCGCACCACCTTCACCATCGGTCCGATGGGCGTGGTGCTGCGCCGTGAGGGGAATCTCAATTCCGAAATGGTGTTCCAGCAGGGACGGAAAAATTTCTTCCTGTATGAAACGCCCTTCGGCAGCGCCACCATGGGCGTTGACACCCGCCGGATCGACACCACCCTCGACGAGCACGGGGGCGATCTGGAGCTGGATTACGATATCGACTTCAACCACACCCTCATGGGCCGCAACAAATTCAAAATCAACGTAAGAGAGAACCATCATGGCTGATCTGATCGAGCAGGCAAAATCCCATATCGACGGCCTCATCAAGGCCGCCGTTCCCGCGCTGGCCGAGACCTCCGGCTCGGTGAGCATCCCCAAAAATACACAAAACGGCGATTTCGCCGCCAATCACGCCATGGCCGGCGCCAAGGCGCTGCACGCCGCTCCCCGGAAGATCGCGGAGGATATTCTGGCGGGCATCGACCTTTCCGGCACATGGTTCACCGGCGCCGAGGCCGCAGGCCCCGGCTTTCTGAATTTCCGTTTGGGAGACGCTTGGTATGCCGCCGTGCTGGATACCGTCCGCGCCGAGGGCGACGATTACGGCCGCGCCGAGGCGAGAAACGGCAAGCGCGTCATGGTGGAATTCGTCTCCGCGAACCCCACCGGCCCCATGACCATCGGCAACGCCCGCGGGGGCGTTCTGGGCGACACCATGGCGGCGGTGCTGGACTGGTCCGGCTGGGACGTATGGCGGGAGTTCTATGTGAACAACGCCGGCCATCAGGTGGAGCTGTTTGGCCGTTCCGTGGAGGCGCGGTATCTGCAGCTCATTCTGGGCGAGGACGCCGTGGAGTTCCCGGATAACGGGTATCACGGGGACGATATCCGCGCGCTCGCGCAGGAGATCTATGACCGGGACGGGGAAAAATATCGGGACATGCCCTCTGCCGAGCGACAGAAGGCCTTCATCGATTACGGCATCCCCCGCAACATCGATCGGATGCGTGCCGATCTCGAGCGCTATCGCATCCATTTCGACAAATGGTTCCTCGAAACCGACCTGCACGATTCCGGCTATGTGGCCGATACGATCGGCATCCTCACCAAGGCCGGTCACACCTATGAAAAGGACGGGCAGCTCTGGCTCCGCAACACCGACTTCGGCGCCGATAAGGACGAATGCATGCGCCGGGCGGACGGCACTTGGACGTATTACGCCGTGGATATCGCCTATCACCGCAACAAATTTGTTGACCGAGGCTTCGACCGCGTGATCGACGTTTGGGGCGCGGATCATCACGGCCACGCCATCCGCTTCGGCTCCACGATGACCTGCCCGGAGCTTGGTCTCAACGGGCGGGCGCTGGAATTTCTCATCATGCAGATGGTGCGGCTGACCCGCAACGGCGAGACCGTCAAGGTATCCAAGCGCACCGGCAAGGCGCTGACGCTGGCCGATCTGCTCGACGAGATCGGCGCCGATCCCTGCCGCTTCTTCTTCAACGCCAAGCCGGACAATCATCTGGAATTCGACCTCGATCTAGCCGTCCGGCAGGACAGCGAGAACCCTGTCTACTATGTCCAGTATGCCCACGCGCGCATCTGCTCACTGCTGGAAACGCTGGCACAGGACGGGCTGACTCCCCCCGATAAAGCGGACGCCTCTCTCCTCACCTCCGAGCAGGAGCGGGACCTCATCAAGGCGCTGGCCTCCTTCCCCGGAGAGATCCGCATGGCGGCGGAGGATCTGGACCCCTCCCGCATCAATCGCTATGCCACGGAGCTTGCCTCCCGCTTCCACAAGTTCTACAACGCCTGCCGCATCCGGGGCGAGGCGCGCGAAACTGCCGAGGCGCGGCTGGCGCTGGCCTCCGCCACACGGATCGTCCTTCGAAACGCGCTGGGCATTCTGGGCGTTTCCGCCCCGGAAAAAATGTAAAATATTGTAAATAAATATCCATGCCTCTTCTGTCAAACGTATCGATGGATCGGTATGGATTTTTATTTCTCACTAAATCAGCAAATCGTTAAGGATAGATATTCTCTTAACAATTTTGCGTCTTTCCCTATCGATCCAATGGATAAATCTCCTCATTTTTCGATTATTTTCAGCAATTTATCCATCATTTTTTTATCTTTTTTCTTGACAAGATGTTTGGGATATGATAGTTTAAGATTATGGGATAGTTTTCATTCATTGCCACCGAAGCAAAGGGGAGACAAGCATGAAATCAACGGGCATCGTACGCAAGGTGGACGAGCTTGGACGCATCGTCCTGCCCATCGAGCTGCGCCGCACCCTCGACATCGCGGAGCGCGACGCGCTTGAGATCTTCGTTTCCGAAGAAACCATCGTTTTGAAAAAATACCAGCCTACCTGCGTTTTTTGTGACAGCGCGAAAAACATCTCGGTCTTCAAGGGCAAAAATGTCTGCGCCTCCTGCGCTGCCCAGCTGGGCGGCCGGAAATAACCTCGGCGCATAAAAAATCCCGGAGCGTGATCGCTCCGGGTTTTTTTGTCGTTATCAGACCAACTCGATGACGGCCATCTCGGCGGCGTCGCCGCGGCGGGCGCCGGTGCGGGTGATCCGGGTATAGCCGCCGTTGCGGTCGGCATACTTGACAGCCAGATCGTCGAAGACCTTCTTGGCCACGTCCTCACGGGTCAGGAAGCGCAGCGCCAGACGATAGTTCGCAAGGCCCTTCTTCTTTCCCAGCGTGATCATCTTCTCGGCCAGCGGACGGATCTCCTTGGCGCGGGTGACCGTGGTTTCCATGCGGCCGGTATCCAGCAGATCGGTCACCTGCTGGCGAAGCATGGCCATACGGGCGGCCGTCGGCTTGCCGAGCTTGCGTGTTCCGGGCATTTTCGTTTACCTCCAAAAGTGAGTATCGGGTGTTGCCCCGTGCATCATTTCGCGTCATCCTCGCTGGCAAGGGAAAGACCCATCATCGCCAGCTTTTGGATGACTTCCTCTAGGGACTTACGCCCAAGGTTGCGGACCTTGATCATCTCTTCCTGCGTCTTGGAGACAAGATCCTCCACCGTGTTGATGTTGGCGCGTTTCAGGCAGTTGAAGCTGCGGACGGAAAGATCCAGCTCTTCGATCGTCATCTCCATGATCTTGTCCTTGACCGCTTCGGTCTTCTCCACCACGGTGGAGCCGACGTTCATGCTCTGGGAGAGATCCATGAACAGCGTGAAGTGGTCGCAGAGGATCTTCGCGCCCAGCGACACGGCGTCCCGGGGGGAGATCGTCCCATCGGTCCAGACCTCGACGGTCAGCTTGTCATAGTCGGTCTGGTTGCCGACGCGGGTGTTTTCCACCGCGTAGTTCACCTTCAGCACCGGCGTATAGATGGAATCGATGGGAATGACGCCTGCGACTACCTGCGCAGGCTTATTTTTGTCCGCCGGCACATAGCCCCGGCCATGGGAAATGGTCAGCTCCATGGAGAGCGTCGCATCCGCCCCCAGCGTGGCGATGTGCATCTCGGGATTGAGTATCTCGACCTCAGCGTCTGCCTTGATATCGCCGGCCTTCACCTCGCACTCCCCCGACGCCTCGATATAGACGGTCTTGGTGCCTTCGCTGTGGAGGCGGGCAATGAGACCCTTCAGATTCAGAATGATCTCAGGCACGTCCTCCTTGACGCCGGGAACGGTGGAGAACTCATGCTGGACGCCCGCGATCTTCACGGTCGTCACGGCGGTTCCGGGCAGGGAGCTGAGCAGAACCCGACGCAGCGAGTTGCCGAGAGTCGTTCCGTATCCACGCTCCAGCGGCTCTACGACAAACTTGCCGTAGCTCTCATCGGCAGGACTCTCAATACACTCGATACGCGGCTTCTCAATCTCTATCATGTGTTCATACCCTCCTTAAAAATTTCGCTACGATGCGCTGTGTAAGTTGTACAGCTTACCAACTGTGAGGGTCTTACTTGGAGTAGAGCTCAACGATGAGATGGTCCTCAACCTCAAAGTCAATATCATCCCTTGCGGGCAGCGCGATGACCTTGCCCTGCAGGGCGTTCTTATCGCGATCGAGCCACTTGGGCGCGGTGACGAACGTATCCTCTTCCTTCATGGTCTTGAAGCGAGTCGTACCGCTGCTCTTTTCACTGACGGCGATCACATCGCCGACCTTCACGAGATAGGACGGGATATCCACACGCTTGCCGTTCACGGTGAAATGGCCGTGGGTGACAAGCTGGCGAGCCTCGCGGCGGGTGGAGGCAAGCCCCAGACGGAACACCACGTTATCGAGGCGGCGCTCCACAAGGCTCATCAGATTATCGCCGGTCTTGCCGGGCATCTTGGCGGCCTTTTCGTAATACATGCGGAACTGCTTCTCCAGAATGCCATAGACGAACTTGACCTTCTGCTTCTCATTGAGCTGCATGGCATACTCGGACTTCTTGGTTCTCTTCTGTGCGCCGGGGTTACGGTTGGAGTTCTTGCTGTAACCCATGACGGCCGGAGAGATGCCGAGGGTGCGGCAGCGCTTGAGGACAGGCTGCATATTTCTAGCCATAATTCTGTACCTCCCTTACATCAGACACGGCGACGCTTGGGCGGGCGGCATCCGTTGTGGGGGATGGGCGTCACGTCCTTGATCATCGTGACCTCGAGGCCAGCCGTCTGCAGGGCGCGGATCGCAGCCTCGCGGCCGCTGCCGGGACCCTTGACGAACACCTCGACGGTCTTCAGGCCATGCTCCATGGCGGCGCGGGCGGCGGTCTCCGCCGCGGTAGCTGCCGCGAAGGGCGTGGACTTACGGCTGCCGCGGAAGCCCATTCCGCCGGCGCTGGCCCAGCTCAGGGCATTGCCGTTGGTGTCGGTCACGGTGACCATGGTGTTATTGAAGGAAGAGCTGATATGGACCTGACCCTTCTCGATGTTCTTGCGTTCTCTGCGGCGGGTACGGACTTTCTTACCCTTTTGAGCAGTTGCCATTTTCTCTTCCCTCCCTTACTTCTTCTTATTGGCGATCGTGCGCTTCGGACCCTTACGGGTGCGCGCGTTCGTCTTGGTGCGCTGTCCGCGGACGGGCAGACCCTTGCGGTGACGGTTGCCGCGATAGCAGCCGATCTCCATCAGGCGCTTGATATCCAGCGCGTTCTGGCGGCGGAGGTCGCCCTCCACCACATATTCCTTGTCGATGCACTCACGCAGCTTGGCCTCTTCCGCTTCGGTGAGGTCCTTCACGCGGGTATCGGGGTTGATACCGGTTTCTTCGAGTATCTTCTTTGCGGATGTCCTGCCGATCCCATAGACATAGGTGAGACCGATCTCCACACGCTTGTCCTTAGGCAGGTCAACGCCGGCGATTCTTGCCATCTTTCGCAATCAATCCTTTCTTGAAGATAGGCTATCAGCCTTGTCTCTGCTTATGCTTCGGGTTCGGGCAGATCACCATAACCCGGCCATGGCGCTTAATGACCTTGCATTTCTCGCACATGGGCTTGACACTGGGCCTAACTTTCATGTTGTAAGCCTCCTTTATCTAATGCGGTAGTATCGGGATTACTTCGTACGCCAAGTAATGCGGCCTCTCGTGAGGTCATAGGGTGACATCTGCACCGTGACCTTATCACCCGGTAGGATGCGGATAAAGTTCATACGAAGTTTGCCGGAGATATGGGCGAGGATCGTGTGTCCGTTTCCGATGTCCACTTGGAACATGGTATTGGGCAGCGATTCGATCACGGTGCCCTCCAGCTCGATAACGTCATCCTTTGCCAAGAAGCATTTCCTCCTTCGCAGCGGCCTCTTGAGCCGCCAGTGCTATTGTCTCTCGGATTTCCCTGTCGCCCGCCGGCGCCGAGGCGCCGGAACGGACGGTGCGTACATGCTTGGAGCTTTTGCATTTGGGGCGCTCTAGCCTGCGGTTCTTCCCGTCGCACAGGAGAAGTCTTCCCTCTCGCGTGCCGACGACGACGAACAGCTTCCCTGCGTCGTGTCCCGCTTTGGACACGACCACGTCATAGGGTGCGGGTTCACGCATACAGATCCTCCGCATAGGTGAGGATCTCCGGCTCACCGTCGGTGATGGCGATGGTGTTTTCATAGTGCGCCGCGAGTTTTCCGTCCTTTGTGACGACCGTCCAGCCGTCCTTCAGAACCCGGATCTCCCATGTTCCGGCGGTCACCATGGGCTCCACCGCGATCGTCATGCCCTTCAGCAGCCGGGGGCCGCGGCCTTCGGAGCCGTAGTTCGGCACCTCCGGCGCTTCATGCATCTCACGGCCGACGCCGTGACCGACATAATCCCGCACGATGCCGAAGCCATTGCTTTCAACATATGCCTGAACCGCGTGGGATATGTCTCCGATGCGATTGCCCGCCCGGGCGAATCGGATCCCCTCGAAAAAGCTCTGCCGGGTGACTTCAATGAGGCGCTTGGCCTCCGGGGACGCCGTTCCCGCAACGTAGGTTCCGGCGCAGTCTCCCACAAAGCCCTTATAGGTGGCTCCCACATCCACAGAGACGATATCGCCTTCCTTCAGGACGCGCTTGCCGGGGATGCCGTGGATCACTTCCTCGTTTACCGAAAGGCAAACGCTGGCGGGATAGCCGCCATAACCCAGAAAGGTCGGGACGGCGCCGCTTTTCTCGATGAAGTGACGTACTTCGCGGTCGATCTGACCAGTCGTGATGCCGGGGGTTACCATTTCCCGCGCTAAGCTGCGGGCAGCCGCGGTAATTCTTCCCGCCTGTCGCATAATCTCGATCTCCCGCGGGGATTTGATCGTGATAGCGCTCATATCCCCAATGCCTTGTATATCTCAGCCGTGGTCGCCTCGATGGTGGGCTGGTTCTCCACGGTCTTGAGCTTGCCGCGCTCCTTATAGAACGCAATGAGAGGCTCGGTCTGGGCGTGATAGGTCGCGAGGCGCGCCTTGACGGTCTCGGGAGCGTCGTCCTTGCGGATCGTCAGCTCCTTGCCGCATACGTCGCAGATCCCCTCCTGCCTCGGAGGATTGTTCACCACATGGAAGCTGGCGCCGCAGGCGACGCAGGTGCGCCGGCCGCTCATGCGCTCCACGATGGTGCTGTCGTCCACCTCGATATCGACCGCATAGTCGATCTCCACACCCTGCTGCTCCATGGCTTCCGCCTGCGGGATCGTGCGGGGCACACCGTCGAGGATGTAGCCGTTCGCGCAGTCGGGGCCGGTCAGCGCCTCCGCGATGATGCCGATAATGACATCATCGGGGACGAGCGCGCCCGCGTCCATATAGGACTTGGCCTGCAGACCGATGGGCGTGCCGGCCTTCACGGCCGCGCGCAGGATGTTTCCGGTGGAGATGGTCGGGATGCCGAGCTTCTTTGAGAGGATCTCGGCCTGTGTGCCTTTACCGGCGCCGGGGGCGCCGAGCATAATCAGCTTCATGCTCCGCCTCCTCAGTCAAGGAAGCCCTTGTAGTGGCGCATCAGCATCTGGCTCTCGAGAGCCTGCACCGTCTCAAGCGCAACGCCGACCACGATGATGATCGAGGTGCCGCCGATGGACAGGCCGATATTCCGCGCCACATTGGAATAGATACTCACGATATAGGGCGCGGCAGCGATGATGCACAGATACAGGCTGCCGAACAGCGTGATCTTGTTGAGCACCTTCTGGATGAACTGGCTGGTCGGCTTGCCGGGGCGATAGCCGGGGATGAAGCCGCCGTTCTTGCGAAGGTTGTTGCTGATCTCGATGGGATTGAACTGGATCGTCGAATAGAAATAACCGAAGAAGACGATCAGCAGCGCATAGAAGATAACGTACACCCATGTATTGGTCTGCTGGAGATAGCTCCAGAAAGGACCGTTCCAGCCGGCGAGCTGCGCGATGGTCGCGGGCAGGCTCACGATGGACTGGGCGAAGATGACGGGCATGACGCCGGACATATTCACCTTCATGGGCAGATGCGTGCTCTGGCCGCCGTACATCTTACGGCCGACAACGCGCTTGGAGTACTGCACGGGAATGCGTCGCTCGGCGTCGTTCACGAACACGATGAGGACGATCATGATAACGGCCAAGAGCAGCATCAGCAGCGCCGACCACCAAGCCAGCGAGCCGTTCGCGATGTTGGAGATGCTGGTGATGACCGCGGTGGGGAAGCGGCTGACGATGCTCGCGAAGAGGATGATCGAGATGCCGTTTCCGATGCCGAACTCAGTGATCTGCTCGCCGAGCCACATGATGAGAGCGGAGCCGGCGGTGAAGGTCATCACGATGACGACGGCCGCCCAGACGCCGCTGCCGTCAGCGGTCAGCAGGCTGTTGTTGCGGATGAGGACATAATACGCGAAGCCCTGCAGCAGCGCGATGCCCACGGTGGTATAGCGGGTGATGGAAGCGATCTTCTTGCGGCCTTCCTCGCCCTCGTCCTTCGACATCCGCTCCAGCGCGGGGATAGCCACGCATAGGAGCTGGATGATGATGGAGGAGTTGATGTACGGCTGGATGGACAGCGCGAAGATGGTTGCGGACGAAAAGGCGCCGCCGGACATGACGTTATACAGTCCCAGCACCGTGTTTTCCAGCGAACGGAAATACTCCTGCAGATAGGAGACGTTCACATACGGCACGGGGATCGCATTGCCCACGCGGTACATCAGGACGATGAACAGCGTGAAGAGGATCTTCTTGCGGATCTCCTCGATGCGCCATGCGTTTGCAAATGTTTTGAACACTTACACCACCTCAGCCTTTCCGCCTGCGGCCTCTATCTTTTCTTTGGCAGAAGCGGAGAAGGCCTTGGCACGAACCGTCAGCTTTTTGGTGATGTCGCCGTTTCCGAGGATCTTGACGCCGTATTCGCACTTGGAGAGGACGCCGGTGTCCAGCAGGACCTGCGCGTCGATCTCGGCGCCGTCCTCAAAGCGGTCGTTGAGAACGGAGACGTTCACAGCCTCGAGAGGCTTTGCGAAAATGTTGTTGAAGCCGCGCTTCGGGACACGGCGCGCCAGAGGCATCTGACCGCCCTCGAAGCCGACGCGGACACCGCCGCCGCTGCGGGCCTTCTGACCCTTATGACCGCGGCCGCCGGTCTTGCCGTTGCCGGTGGCATAGCCCCGGCCCTTGCGCCAGGCCGCCTTGCGGCTGCCGGGAGCGGGAGAAAGTTCATGAAGTTCCATGGATGCCCCTCCTTATTCTTCCGTGACCTTGACAAGATAGCCGATCTGGGCGATCTTGCCGCGGGTCTGGGGGTTATCGGGCTGCACGGTCTTGTTGCCGATCTTGCGCAGACCCAGAGAAGCGGCGGTAGCGATATGCTTGTCGTTACGACCGTTCAGGCTCTTGACGAGCTCGATGGTGATCTTCTTTTCCATTGCCGCGCCTCCTTAACCCAGAATGTCGCTGGGCGTCTTGCCGCGGACGGCGGCCACCTGCTGCACGTCACGCAGAGAGGTCAGACCGGCCATGGTGGCGGCCACGACGTTGCCGGGGTTGTTGCTGCGGAGGCACTTCGCGCGGATATCGGAGATACCGGCGGCCTCCATAACGGCACGCACGGCGCTGCCGGCGATGATGCCGGTACCGGGGGCGGCGGGCTTCAGGAGCACGCGGCCTGCGCCGAACTCGCCGATGACCTCGTGGGGAATGGTGGTTCCCGTGAGGGTGATGGTCGTGAGATTCTTTTTCGCGTCCTCGAGACCCTTGCGGATCGCCTCGGACACTTCGTTTGCCTTACCGGTGCCGAAGCCCACGCGGCCCTTGCCGTCGCCCACGACGCACAGCGCAGCGAAGCGCATGATGCGGCCGCCCTTGACGGTCTTGGCGACACGGTTGAGGGAAACTACTTTCTCGACGAATTCGGGAGCTTCCTGCTCCTCGCGGTTGCGGCGGGGACGCCGATCGTTGCGATCATTCTGATAAGCCATTTTCGTTTCCTCCTCCCGTTAGAATTTCAGGCCGCCCTCGCGGGCGCCGTCGGCCAGCTCCTGCACACGGCCGTGATAGACATAGCCGCCGCGGTCGAACACCACGGTCTCGATGCCCTTGGCCAGTGCGCGCTCGGCAATCAGCTTGCCGACCTCGCGGGCGCCTTCCTTGTTGGCGCCGGAGCCTTCAAAGCCCTTCTCATTGCTGCCCGCGGCGGCAAGGGTCTTGCCGGCCACGTCGTCGATGACTTGGGCGTAAATGTGTTTTTCACTGCGGAACACGCACAGACGGGGACGCTCGGGCGTGCCTTTGATCTTGAAGCGCAGCCGATAGTGGCGTCTGTCGCGCTTAGCCTTTGTATTGGGTCTTGAAACCATTTAAGCACACCTCCTCTTACTTAGCGCCTGTCTTGCCTTCCTTGCGGATGATGACCTCGTCAGCGTACTTGATGCCCTTGCCCTTGTAGGGTTCGGGAGGACGCTTGCCGCGGATCTCAGCCGCAAACTGGCCGACCTTCTGCTTGTCGATTCCCTTGACGATGATCTGGTTGGGGTTGGGGACCTCGGTGGTAACGTCGTCCGTATCCGGGATGTTGACCGGGTGGCTGTAGCCGACGTTCAGCACGAGGTTCTTGCCCTCCTTCGAAGCACGGTAGCCGACGCCGTTGATCTCCAGCGTCTTCTGGAAGCCCTCGGTCACGCCCACCACCATATTGTGGAGCAGCGTGCGGGTCAGGCCGTGCAGGGAGCGGTTCATGGATTCATCGTCGGGACGGGAAACGGTAACGACGGCGCCGTCAACCTTGATCTCCATAGCCGGAGTGAGGGTGCGGGTCAGTTCGCCCTTCGGTCCCTTGACGGTTACGACATTCCCATCGGCGACCTTCACTTCGACGCCGGCGGGGATGGCGATGGGAGCTCTACCAATTCTAGACATTCCAGCGACCTCCCTTACCAGATGAACGCAGCCGACATGGAGCTTGCGGGCTTCCTTGTCGGTCATGACGCCCTTGGAGGTGGAGATGATGGCGATGCCCAGACCGCGCAGGACGCGGGGGAGCTCGTCGGCCCCGGCATAAACGCGCAGGCCGGGCTTCGACACGCGGCGAAGGCCGGTAATGGCTTTTTCCTTGCCGGGGAGATACTTCAGTGTGATGCGGATGATGCCCTGCGTGCCGTCGTCAACGAGCTGATAGCTCTTGATGTAGCCTTCCTTGAGAAGGATCTCGGCAATGGACTTCTTCATCTTGGACGCGGGAACGTCCACGGTTTCATGCTTGGCCGTTCCGGCATTGCGGATGCGGGTCAGCATATCTGCGATGGGGTCGGTGATTTGCACTTGGGGTTTCCTCCTTCATTCAGAGTTACCGCGGTTTGCGGTTTAGCCCATGAGGTTCCGGGGCAATAGCCGGAGGCGATTGCGCTCGGCCTTTCATGGGGTTTATACATAGCTGTGTCCCGGAGCCGACGATGGTGCCGGCTCACGGGGCTTGGGTCTTACCAAGAGGCCTTTCTTACACCGGGGATCTGGCCCTTATAAGCAAGGTTTCTAAAGCAGATACGGCAGATGCCGTAGTCGCGCAGGTAAGCGTGCGGGCGGCCGCAGATCTTGCAGCGGTTGTATTTCCGGGTGGAAAACTTCGCGGGACGCTGCTGCTTGAGCTTCATAGAAGTTTTTGCCATGTTCGATCTCCTCCTTAACCTGCGAACGGAGCGCCCATCAGGCGCAGGAACTCGCGGGCTTCCTCGTCGGTAGCGGCTGTGGTGCAGATGGCGATGTTCATACCGCGCAGCTTCTCGATCTTGTCGTAGTCGATCTCCGGGAAGATGATCTGCTCCTTGATGCCGAGGGAGTAGTTGCCGCGACCGTCGAACGCATCGGGGGAGATGCCGCGGAAGTCACGGACACGGGGCAGCGCCACGTTGAACAGGCGATCGAGGAACTCCCACATGCGATCCTGCCGCAGGGTGACCTTCACGCCGACCTTCATGCCCTCACGCAGCTTGAAGTTCGCGATGGACTTCTTCGCGGTGGTGGCGACGGCCTTCTGGCCGGTCAGAGCGGTGATCTCCTTGATGACGTTGTCCAGCGCCTTGGCATTGTCCTTGCAGTCGCCGCAGCCGACAGACACAACGATCTTGTCGAGACGGGGGATCTGCATAGAGGACTTGTACTGGAACTTCTCCATGAGGGCGGGAGCGACCTCATTCAGATACATTTCTTTCAGTCTGGTCATTGCTTCCTACCTCCTTACAGTTCCGCGCCGCACTTCTTGCAGACGCGGGCGCGGCTTCCGTCTTCCTTCACGGTCTTGCCGATACGGGTGGCCTTGCCGCACTTAGGGCAGACGATCTGCACCTTGCTGACATAGATCGGGGTCTCCATCTTGATGATGCCGCCCTCCTCCTGCTGATTGCGGGGCTTGCGGTGCTTCGAGGCGACGTTCACGCCGGCCACGGTGACCTTCATGCCCTTCGGGTCAGCGGAGAGGACCTTCCCCTGCTTGCCCTTGTCCTTGCCGGACAGGACGACGACGGTATCGTCTTTACGAATTTTCATACATCCGGCCTCCTTAAATAACTTCGGGAGCCAGAGACAGGATCTTCATATAATCCTTGTCGCGCAGCTCGCGAGCGACCGGTCCAAAGATACGGGTGCCGGTGGGGTTCCCGTCCTCGCGGATGAGGACGGCGGCGTTCTCGTCGAAACGGACATAGGTGCCGTCCGCGCGGCGGACGCCGCGGGCGGAGCGGACGATAACGGCCTTGACGACGTCGCCCTTCTTGACGGAGCCGCCGGGCGCGGCCTTGCGCACGGATGCCACGACCACATCGCCGATGTTGCCGTACTTGCGCTTGGAGCCGCCCAGAACGCGGATCGTCTTGATCTCCTTGGCGCCGGTATTGTCGGCAACCTTCAGATAGGATTCAGCCTGAATCATTACGACGCCTCCTTACTTCGCTTTTTCGATGATCTCGACCACGCGCCAGCGCTTGTCCTTGGACAGGGGCCGGGTCTCCATCACGCGGACGCGATCGCCGATGCCGCATTCGTTGTTCTCGTCATGCGCCTTCAGGCGGTAGGTGCGTCCGATGATCTTCTTATAGGTTTTGTGAGCCACGCGGTCCTCCACGATGACAACGACGGTCTTATCCATCTTGTCGGAGACGACCTTGCCCACGCGGGTCTTACGGGATGTTGTTCTCACTTCGCTCATCTCTTAGGCCTCCTTCTTCTCGCGGATGACGGTTTTGACCCGAGCGATGTCCCGGCGAACGGCGGGGATCTTCTGGGGGTTATCGAGATGATTGGTGGCATGCTGCATGCGGAGCATGAACAGATCCTTCTTCAGATCGCCGAGCTTCTGCTCCAGCTCATCCACGGAAAGGGAGCGGATTTCTTCAGCCTTCATCTGCTTCGCCTCCAGTCTCCTCGACCGCTTCGTTCTCGCGGGCGATGAATTTCGTCTTGCAGGGCAGCTTGTGGCTTGCGAGACGGATGGCCTCGCGCGCCGTGGCTTCGTCGACGCCGGCGATCTCAAAGAGAACACGGCCGGGCTTCACGACGGCTACCCAGAACTCGGGGGAACCCTTGCCGGAGCCCATGCGGGTCTCGGCAGGCTTCTTCGTAACGGGCTTATCGGGGAAGATCTTGATCCAGACCTTGCCGCCGCGCTTCATATAGCGGTTCATGGCGACACGGGCGGCCTCGATCTGATTGGCGGTGATCCAGCAGGGCTCGGTGGCCACGATGCCGTAATCACCGTAAGCCAAGAAGTTGCCGCGGCTGGCCTTGCCGCGCATACGGCCGCGCTGCACGCGGCGGTATTTCACACGTTTCGGCATCAGCATTATGCGTTGCCTCCTTCCTTAGGAGCGGGAGCCGCCGGACGGGACGCGGGGCGGGCGCCCTGCGCGGAGCGGTTGTCGCGGTTGTAGCCGCCTTGGCGGTTGTCGCGGTTATAGCCGCCGCCCTGACGGTTGTTGTCACGGTTATAGCCGCCCTGACGGTTATCGCGGTTGTCGCGGTTGTAGTTCCCGCGGCCGCGGCCCCGGCGGTCGTCACGACGGTCGCGGCGGCGGTCGTCGCGGCGGTTCATATCCATGACGCGCGGGGTGGTGCGCAGAGAGGTGGTGAGGATCTCGCCCTTGTAGATCCAAACCTTGACGCCGATACGGCCATAGGTGGTCGCGGCTTCGGCAAAGCCGTAGTCGATGTCGGCGCGGATGGTCTGCAGGGGGATGGTGCCCTCATGATAGCTCTCGCTGCGGGCGATCTCGGCGCCGCCGAGACGGCCGGCGCACATGACCTTGATGCCCTTCGCGCCCATGCGCATGGCACGGCCGATGGCGTTCTTCATGGCGCGGCGGAAGCCGATGCGCTTCTCGAGCTGGGCGGCGATATTCTCGGCCACGAGCTGAGCGTTGGTGTCCGGCGTGCGGACCTCAACGATGGACAGCGCCACGGGCTTGCCGATCATCTTCTCCACCTCGAGGCGGATACGCTCGATCTCCGCGCCGCCCTTGCCGATGACGACACCGGGACGGGAGCAATGGATGAAGATGCGAACCTTCGCGCTGTCGCGCTCGATCTCAATGGTGGGGATGCCGGCGGAATAAAGGGTCTTCTTGAGATAATTGCGGATCTTGTAATCTTCGACGATCAGATCGCCGACCTTATCGGGACGCGCGTACCAGCGGGAATCCCAATCCTTGATGACGCCCACGCGCATGCCGTGAGGATGAACTTTCTGTCCCATATTCTGCCTCCTCCCTTATTCTTTCTCAGCCACGGTCAGCGTGATGTGGCTGGTGCGCTTGTTGATGCGGTACATCCGGCCGTGAGCCCGGGGCTGACCGCGCTTGAGGATGGGACCGGCGGTGGCGATGCACTCGGTGACCACCAGATTGTCGGGATCCATCTCATAGTTGTTCTCCGCATTGGCGCAGGCGCTCTTGAGGAGCTTCAGGAGCGGCTCGGAAGCGGCCTTCGGGGTGTTCCGAAGAACGGCCTCGGCGTACTTCGTGTCCTTGCCCTTGATGAGCTCGCAGACGATCTGGACCTTGCGGGGAGAAATGCGGATATACTTCGCTTTCGCTGTTGCTTCCATGATCGATCCCCCTTACTTGGTCTTGCTGCCGGCGTGACCGCGGAAGGTCCGCGTCGGCGCAAACTCGCCCAGCTTATGGCCGACCATGTCCTCGGTGATATATACGGGAACGTGGCGGCGTCCGTCATGGACGGCGATGGTGTGACCTACGAAGGACGGGAAAATGGTGCTGGCGCGGCTCCAAGTCTTGAGGACTTTCTTCTCGCCGGCCTTATTCAGCTCATCGACGCGCTTAAGCAGCTCGGGCGCGGCGAACGGGCCTTTCTTGATGCTTCTGCTCATTTCTTTCCCTCCTTATTTGGCATTGCGGCGCTTGACGATGAACTTGTCGGAAGCGTTCTTCGTCTTGCGGGTCTTGTAGCCGAGCGTGGGCTTGCCCCAAGGGGTAACAGGCCCGGGACGACCGACGGGGGACTTGCCCTCGCCGCCGCCGTGGGGGTGATCCACCGGGTTCATGACGGAACCGCGGACGGTGGGACGCCAACCCATGTGACGCTTGCGGCCGGCCTTGCCGATGGAGATGTTGGCATGATCGGCGTTGCCGACCTGACCGACGGTGGCCTTGCAGCTCAGACGGATCTTGCGCATCTCGCCGGAGGGCAGACGGACGGTGGCCATCGTGCCTTCCTTCGCCATGAGCTGGGCGGCGTTGCCCGCGCCGCGGACAAGCTGAGCGCCCTTGCCGGGATACATCTCGATGTTGTGGATGACCGTACCGACGGGGATGTTCGCCAGGGGCAGGCAGTTGCCGGCCTTGATATCGGCGCTGGGTCCGGACTCGACGGTGTCGCCGGCCTTGATCCCGGCGGGAGCCAGGATGTAGGCCTTCTTGCCG
>CAJOIU010000026.1 GCA_905234855.1 uncultured Oscillospiraceae bacterium | reverse complement strand
TTGGTGGAGATAAGCGGGATCGAACCGCTGACCTCTTGAATGCCATTCAAGCGCTCTCCCAGCTGAGCTATACCCCCATCTCGGAACAGGTGATATGATAACAGATAACCACCGACTTGTCAACACCTTTTCCCCATGATGGGAAGATTTTTTGCGCGGTTGCGTTTGGAACTGCGATATGGTATCATCGCTTTCAGAATAATGCGCAAACGGAGGAAGAACATGAGAGTGATGGCCATCGACTACGGCGACGCGCGCACGGGTATCGCCGTTTCGGATGCGCTCGGCATGATCGCGGGGGAGACCTTCGTCATCGCCGAATGGAACGCGGAGCGGCTTGCCGAAACCATCACCGCCGCGGCGAAGGAACGGAACGTCGGGAAGCTGATCCTCGGTCTGCCGAAGAATATGGACGGCACGGAGGGGCCCCGTGCGGAAAAAGCCCGTGCGCTGGCGGCGCTGCTGCGGGAAGCCGGGGCGCCGGAGGTCGTGATGTGGGACGAGCGGCGCACGACCGTCGATGCGCACCGTATCCTGCGCGAAAACGGCAAAAAGGAAAAGAAACATAAAGCCACCGTGGACGCTGTGGCGGCGGCGCTCATTCTCGAGAGCTACCTCGGAACCGGGTGTATCTGATATGATCCGCATCACCTCTCAGCCTTTCGGACAGACGGCAGCCGGGGAGGCGGTCACCTGCTGGACGATGCAGAACGACGCGGGCATGACCGTCCGCGCGCTGGATCACGGCTGCACGGTGCAGTGCATCGTGGTACCCGACCGGGACGGCCGTCTCATCGACGTCGCGCTGGGCTATGACGATATCGCCGGCTATGAGACGGGAAGCTGCTGGTTCGGCGCCTTCGTGGGGCGGTATGCAAACCGTATCAAAAACGCCTCGTTCACGCTGAACGGCCGCACCTATACGCTTGCCAAAAACGACGGGAACAACCACCTGCACGGCGAATACAGCCATATGCGCTTCGACGCCGCGGCGGAGGACGGCGCGCTGGTGTTCCGCCGCGACAGCCCCGCCGGGGAAGAGGGCTATCCCGGCGCGCTAAGGATCACCGTCGCCTACCGGCTCACGGAGGACAATGCCCTTATCATGGATTACCGCGCCGTGACGGACGCGGACACGGTGGTGAACTTCACGAACCACACCTATTTCAACCTCTCCGGCGCGGCGGGAACGGATATCCTCGGCCATCGGCTGGTTCTCGCAGCCTCCCGCTTCACGGAGGTAGGCGCCGAAACGCTCCCCACCGGGCGCATTTTGCCGGTGGACGGCACGGTGCTGGATTTCCGCCGGGAAAAGGCCATTGGCGCGGACATTTTCTCCGATGACGGGCAGCTTCGTCTCTGCCGGGGGTATGACCACAACTACATACTGGATAAAGCCCCCGGGCTGGCGGAGGTCGGCGCGGCCTATTGCCCGGAAAGCGGCGTAGAGCTGCGGTTTTCCACGACGCAGCCCGGCGTACAGCTTTATACCGGAAACTATGTGGACGGGGACACGGCCCCCTGCGGCAAGGGAGGCGTGCGTTATCCGCGCTGCGGCGGCTTCTGCCTCGAGAGCCAGCACTATCCGTGCAGCCCGAATTATCCCCAATTTCCCTCCACGGTGCTGCGTCCCGGGGAGGAATACCATGAAACGACGGTTTACCGCTTCGGGGTGCGATGATGCATACAAATCAAAAAACGGCGTGCCGGAGGCTTCCGACACGCCGTAGTATATTGGGGATGTTTTGTATCAGTCGATGCCGCCGAAGCCACCGGGAGGCTCGTCGCTGGGGCCGAGGTCGGCGGGACGTTCGGGAGGCATATTGCCGCTGAACTCGCCGGAGGCGCTCTCCTGCGCGGCGGGGGCGACGGTGACGGTGCCGTCCGCGTTCTCGGTGACGGTTCCGTTCACGGTGCAGCCGTCGCCGACGGTGAGGGAGTTCACGATGCTCGTGCCGGTCACGTTCCAGACCGCGCCGTTTTCAAGCGTCACGTTGATCTTGCCGATGCCGTTGTAGGCGGGAGTGTTGACGACGCGGCGGGCGGCGAGATAGTCATAGGTGTTCTCGGCGGTGCCATCCATGGGTTCGCCGGTCTTGTTGAAGAAGAACTGGCCGACGATGGGTTCGCCGTTTTCGTCGCAATGCTGGGCATAGCTCGTGGAAATGACGCCGGTCAGCTCCGCGTTATCGAGGATCACATCGATCGTGGAGGTGGACCATGTGGACAGGAGGTTCGTGCTGCCGTCGTATTTGGCGAGGGTGGAGGCGTTGTTGGAGGAGCCGGTGGAGTTCCAGATATCGCCCTCCAGCGCGGAGTTTTTGATGGTAACGGTCTTGACCGTGCCCTCGGCGGAGGCGCCGGTGGCGTCGCCCGGGGTGTTGGCGAGATACTCATCATAGGTCAGGTCGATCACGTCCATCTCCATGTCGTTCGCGTCGGTGCCCACATCGTCGGTATCCATGAACTGGAACAGCTTATGACCCCACGGGTTGTCCTTCGTGTAGTTCACGGTCACGTCGTCAAGAGTGATATCCACCGCGCCGGTGGACATGACGGCAAACAGCGCATCGGCCACGTCGAAGTCGGATTCCTGCAACAGCGCCGTATAGGCCTGCCCGTGGCTCATGAAGCCGATGCGGTCGCTCCAGCCGTAGCCGCGCTGGTTCTCGGAGGCCAAGAAGTCGAAGGTGCCGCCGGTCATGATGGCGATATAGTCCGGGGCATAGAAGTGGCAGCCGTAGAAGTTGTCGTCAAAGCCGTCGCAGTAGGTGACATAGCCGCTGCCCTCGGTGGTGTTGAAGACGTCAACGTAATACTCGTCCTCGCCGTTCACGGAGCAGATGGCGTCGGCCTCCTCGGCGGAATCGACGCGGGCGCCGATGATGGCGATGGTATCGGTGGCGTTCAGGACGCCCCGGCCGGAGTCGGTGGAGAGGACGGCCCAGTTATCGCAGACGGCCAGGCTGTTATAAAAGCTCAGCGTGGCGTTGCCGTAGCAGATCGCGCCGCGCATGGAGCCGTAAAGTCCCAGCGCCAGCGGCGGGCACTGCAGCATGGGAGCGCTCCAGTTGCTGGTGTAATTCTCGTTGGTGTAGTAATAGTGCGTGCCGGAGCCGAACATGCTCGTGTAGTCCTCGGTGTAATACTCGCCGGAGATGCCGTAGGCCGCGATCTCATCGTCGGTCAGGGGCGCGTCGGTGATGATGAAGCGGTCGTAGGCATAGGGCATATAGCCGTAGTTGTCATCCGCGTCCTTGGCAAACAGCACGGTATCATAGACGTTCACCACGGAGGAGCCGCCCGCCCAGATGCCATCATGGAGGGGACCCTCGGTGGTCAGCTCGACGTTTTTGATGTCCATTTCGGCGCTGCCGGATACGTTGATGCCCGTACCCCAGCCGCCGTTCGTGCCGAAGTCGTTGCCGCCGTAGCCGGCAGTGTTGATGGTCACGTCGGAAACGGTGACCTTCGAGCCGTCCTCGTTATAGACATAGATGGCGCTGACATAGTCCGCGTCGATGTCGATCTCGCCGCCGGTTACGGCGTCGTCGGTGACGGTCACGTCATGCATCGCGGCGGGGATGGAGCGGGCTTCCTGATATTTGCCGTCCTCGATATCCACGACGCCGGTGAACCAGAAGTCGCCCCAGTTCGCGGTGTTCATGGACATCATGACGGAGTCGGACTTGCCCTTTTCGATGACGAACAGCTCGGCGTCTGCCGTCCAGTTCTCGGGATCAGCGAGATCCACGACCGCGCCGTCCTTCACGAGGATGAAGGTCTGAGTCCCGGCGTCGATGGTCTGGCTGGTGCCGTCGGAGAAGGTCACGGTCTCGTACTGGCTGTAGAGCGCGGAATCGACATAGTTCGCGTCCTCCGCGCGCAGCGCCACGGCGGTGATGACCTTGCCCGCCGGCTCCTCGGAGGAGGCCAGCGCCGCCCCGCTCACGGAGGCGAGAAGCATCACGGCCAGCAGCACAGCCAAAAGTTTTCTGCAAAGATTCATGGGTACTCCTTTCTGCTACTTTTGTGCGTTGTTAGGATGTATGTCGATCATATCATAAACGGCGGGAAAGTGCAATCGGACCCGGGGGATTTTCACGCCGGGATCAGGATGGGTCTTGCGCGCCGGGGACAGATAGGATATACTGATTTGTAAGATAAGGAATCATGTTTTCCCATATCGGCAGAATACAGCGCAGACCCCGGAACGATCTTTCGATAAGGAGGCGTATCTATGGCGTTTCGATGCAGCAGCTGCGGCGGCAACATCCTGTTTGACATTGATTCCCAGTCGATGAAATGTCAGCATTGCGGCAGCGAGTTTCCGCCGGAGCAATACCAAGTCAAAAACAAAAGTACGCAAACGGACATACCCGAAGCCGGTCTGTCGCTGTTCACCTGCGGGGGCTGCGGCGCGGAGCTGCAGGGGACGGAGGATTCCGCCGTCGGCTTTTGCCCCTATTGCGGCGGGCAGAGCCTGCTGCAGACCGGCTCGGACAGCGAAAACGAAACGGAATTCGTCCTGCCGTTTCAGATCTCCCGCAAGCAATGCGCAGAGCTTTATCGGGATTATGCCAAAAAGGTGCGGTATCTTCCGAAGGATTTTACCAAATCCGAGCATCTGGACAGCTTTACCGGCATCTACATGCCCTACTACGAGTATGACGTGCAGATGGGGCAGTCCCATATCGAGGGAACGAAAACAGTGGAGAGCAACTCCCGCTACGAGGTCATAAACACCTACCGCATCGACGCGACGGTGCAGGGAGACTACTGCGGCGTGCCCTTCGACGCCAGCCGCTATCTCGACGATGAGATCGCCGCCCGCACCATGCCATTTGATAAGAACAAGGAGCGGCCCTTCAACCCGGCCTATCTCTCCGGCTTCTATGCGGATGTGTCCACCGTACCGGCGGAGACCTATAACCGGGACGCGGAGACGCAGGCCTCGCAGGATATCGTGGCGGAGGTCGGCGAGCGGGTCTATGCGCAGGACGGCATCCGGGTGGATCCGGCTGTCTCCTATGTCGAGGCCCGGACGAAGGGACACCACAGCTCCCTGCTGCCCATGTGGTTTTTGACATGGCGGAAGGGCGACCGGGTGGCCTATGCCGTCGTAAACGGCGAGTCCGGCAAGGTGGTTTCCGATCTGCCGGTGGATATGAAGGCCTTCGGCATCGGCTGCGCGGTGATCGCCGCCGTGCTTTTCGCGGTATTGGAGCTGTTCTTCCAGCCGACGCCCATCCTGACCTCGGTCCTGAGCCTCGTTGCCGGCATCCTCATGGCGGCCTCGGTGCGCAGCAGCACGAAGCGGATCTTTGAAAAAGAGACCCACGCGAACGATAAAGGCTGGGCGAGCGGCCAAAACGCGCCGGAGGAAACGGCGCAGGAGGACGGACAAACCGCCGGAAAGAAAAAGAAAAAAGACAAGGGCGGCCATCTCGGGCTGGTGCTCGCGATCATCATCGCCGTCTTCGTCGCCTATGGGATGCTGGATGAAGGGATCTCCCTTTCGGCGGGGGCCGCGGTGCTCGCGCTGCTGTATCTTCTCCTGTCGGTGCGCAAGGTGGCCGGCTGGCAGAAGTCCGTGCCGGAAAAACAGCCCATCCGGGCGATCCTGCTCGTGCTGCTGGGCGTGATCCTGAATGCGGCCATCGTGTTCATCTCCCCCGTAAACGACGCATGGTATTATATGGGCGACGCCATATGCATCCTCATCCTCATTCTGGCGTCCGTCACCATGACGAAGGTATACAACATCGGCACCACGCGGCCGCTGCCCAAGCTGTTCGACCGAGAGGAGGTGGGGTCATGAAGAAACGCATCGCCATGCTTCTGACGCTCCTGCTGCTGGCGGCAGCGCTGTCCACAAGCGCGCTGGCGGCGGATACGATCGTCATCGACGACGGCGCGAAGCTTCTTACCGTCACGGAAGAGGCGGCGCTGAAGGCGCAGTACGCCGAGATCACCCAGTATATGGACGCCGCCATCGTCACGACCGATTCCGTCTCCGGCAGCACCGAGAGCTTTGCCGAGCGCTATGCGATCAACCATTACGGGAACGACCCGGCGGTGATTTTCGTCATCGACATGGACAACCGCCAGATCTATGTGTATTCCAACGGCTCCGCCCTGCGCACCATTTCCCGTGCGGATGCCCGGGCGATCACCGACAATATCTATAAGGACGCCTCCCGGGGGGATTATTATGCCTGCGCGGACGGCGCGTTCCGTCAGATCCTCGCCAAATGTCAGGGAGAGCGGCTGGCCCGCCCGGTGAAGCATATCACGAATGCCATGATCGCCGTGCTGTTCGGCGTGCTCATCAATTATTTCCTCACCGTGAGCTCCCGCAGGCCCAAGAAGGAGCGGCGTACAAACGGAGCTGTCGCGGTGAACGTATCCCGACAGATGGCGGTTCTGCCCGGCATCGCGCTTGCTGTGCCGGTGGTATTGAGCAGCGTGCGCCATTATAAGGAAAAAAGCTCCTCCTCCGGCGGCGGAGGCGGCGGAGGAGGAGGTCACTCCGGCGGCGGAGGCGGCCACAGCTTCTGATCTCATGATAAACAGCAAAAAACCGGAGGCTTCCCTCCGGTTTTTTGCATAGCCGAATATCAGCTTTTTTCCATGGCGATGGCGCCGGTGCGCTGGATCTCGAGGATGCCGTAGCCCTTCACAAGGCTGATGAAATCCTCCACGCCCTCCGGGTCGGCGTGGTATTCGAGCAGCAGATATTTCGGCGAGACCTTCATGATCTTCGCCCCGGTGATCTGGCACAGCTCAATGAGCGAGGAGCGGGTGGAGGCGGAGCAGGAAACCTTGACGAGCATCATCTCCAGCGTCACGCATTTCTGCTCGCTCAGGCGGCGCACCTTGATGACGTCCACCTTTTTGTTGAGCTGCTTTTCGATCTGCTCGATCGTGCGCTGATCCCCCGTGGACACGATGGTCATGCTGGAGATCTCGCGGTTGTCCGTTTCGCCTACGGCAAGGCTGTCGATGTTGAAGCCGCGCCGGGCAAACAGCCCGGCGATGGAGGACAGGACGCCGTCCTTGTTTTCCACCAGAACAGAAAAAATACCTTTCATGTCGTCCTCCCGTTACTTTACGCGATCCTCGCTGTCCACCTCGCACACCATGAGGCAGGCGTCGGGACAGGCAAGGAAGGCATCGAGCTTCCCGTCCAGCTCCGCGCTGGTGCGGCAATGGAAAAAGGGCATGTCATAGGCCTCGGCGATCTTGTCGTAGCGCGGCCAGTCGTACAGCTTCACGCCCTCGTAATGGGCGTCGTAGGTGTTATATTGATACTCCCGCACAAGGCCGAGATAGCGGTTTTTCACCACCAGCACCTTGACGGGTATATTCCCGACCCGGATCGTCGCGAGCTCGTTCATGGACATCTGGAACGAGCCGTCGCCGCAGACGGCCACGGTCTGCCGTTTCGGGGCGTACATCTTCGCGCCGATGGCCGCCGGGATGGAATAGCCCATCGTGCCCATGCCGCCGGTGGTCATGAACCGGCCTTCCTTCATCACATAATTGTCCGCGCTCCAAAGCTGGTTCTGACCTACGTCGGCCACATAAACAGCGTCGTCGTCCATCTTTTCCGAGAGCTTCTGCACGAGCAGGTTCGGATTGACCCAGTCATCGCTGAACACGCGGGGATCCACCGTGCTGTGCTTGATATCCTCCAGCTCGTCGATCCATGCCTGTCCGGCGGGACGGATCTCCTCCTGCATGAGGGCGGCGAAAATGTCCTTCACATCTCCTACCAGCGGGATGGTGGGGCCGAGGTTCTTGCCGATCTCCGCGGTGTCGATGTCGATATGGATAATGGCAACGCGCTGGGCGAGGTTCTCCGGCTTCGGGATGGCGCGGTCGGCAAGGCGCGCGCCGACGATGATGAGAAGATCGGAGCGCACGACCGCCTTATTGGCATAGGGCTTGCCGTTGTTGCCCAGCATCCCGAAATACAGGGGATGCTTCTTCGGCAGCACGCCGATGCCCATCATGGTGCTGACGAGGGGGATGCTGAACTTCTCGCAGAACCGGCGCAGGATACCCTCCCCGTCGCCGAGGATGACGCCGCCGCCCGCGCAGATGAGGGGCTTTTTCGCCTGATTGAGCGCGGCGACCACCTTGCCGATCTGCCCCATGTTCACCTTGATCTCCGGCTTGTAGCCCCGGATGCTGACGCTTTCGGGATAGGCGAAGGGCTTGGAAAGCTCCCGGTTCTGCACGTCGATGGGGATATCGATGAGGACAGGCCCCTTCCGGCCGGTGGAGGCGATATAAAAGGCCTCCTTGAAGACCCGGGGGATATCGTCGGGATCTTTTACGAGATAGCTGTATTTCACGAAGGATTCCGTCGCGCCGCGCATATCGGCCTCTTGGAACACGTCCCGTCCCAGAAGCTCGCTCGACACCTGCCCGGAGATCGCCACGATGGGGATGCTGTCCGCGTAGGCGGTGGCGAGCGCCGTGATGAGGTTCGTGGCGCCCGGGCCGGAGGTCACGACGCACACGGCGGGCTTTCTCGATACGCGGGCATAGCCGCTGGCGGCATGACCGGCGTTCTGCTCCTGCCGGACGAGGATATGCTCGATAGAGGAGTTATACAGCCCCTCGTAAAACGGGGCGATGGCCACGCCGGGATAGCCGAAGACCTTGGTGATCCCCTCGGCCTCCAGACATTTTATCATTGCTTCTGCGCCGATCATATGCATCATTCCTTGCTCTGTGTAATGATTTAATCAACTATAACATAGCCCGCGGGACATGTCAATTTCCCGCGGGCGTGCTGCATGTGTTTAGTTTGTGACGCTCGGCTTATACGGGCTTTGCCCATACGAGCCAGCAGAAGGCATAGCCCACGAGGACGGCGATCAGCGTGAAGGGCGCGCCGATGCGCATGAAGTCCGAGGTCTTGACCTCGCAGCCCTCCTTCCGCAGGATGCCGATGGCGGCGATATTGGCCGAGGCGCCGATGGGGGTGAGGTTGCCGCCGAGTGTCGCGCCGACCAGCAGGCCGAAATACAGCACATAGGGGCTGTAGCCCTGCGCCGCCGCGATGCCGCTCACCACGGGGAGCATGGTGGCAACATAGGGGATATTGTCGATGAATGCGGAAAACAGCACCGAGCCCCATACGATGAGGGAATACAAAGCGAAGAGGTTCCCGCCCCCGAGTTTTACGAAAATACCGCTGATGTCCCGGATGACGCCTGCCTCCGTGATGCCTGCGATGACGACGAAGAGACCCGTCAGCAGCAGCAGCGTTTCATAGTCGATCCCCTTCACGGCGTCCGTCACGGAACCGAGGCTGCGGGACTTCACTATAGAGCGGATCGCCCCGACGATGAAGACCGCCATGCAGATGAGGCCGTTCGTCACGGCGGGCTTGTTATGGAAGAAGGAGACGCCGATGAGCAGCAGGATATTCGCACCGAGGAGCCATGTGGGGAAATAATCCTCCACCGGCGTTGGCTCCGTTTCGGGGATACCGCCCCGGGCTCTGCGGAAGATCAGCATGATGACCGGCACGGTGGCGACTGCACCGAGCTCCACCGCCCAGAAAATGCTGGGGCGGCCGTGCATGAACAGGAAGTCGAGAAAATCCATGCCCGCGTAGCTGCCGAGCATGATGGAGGTCGTATCTCCCACCAGCGTGGCCGCGCCCTGCAGGTTCGAGGACACGGAGATGGTGATGAGCAGCGGCACGGGGGAGATATCCAGCCGTTTGGCGATAGCCACGCCCACCGGCGCGATCATCAGGACGGTGGCCACATTATCGACAAAGGCGGAGACGATGCCCGCGAAAAGGGACAGCGCCACCGCCGCCCACATGACGTTCGGCGTTTTCCGCAGCAGAAGATCGGCCATGCGGTTCGGCATTTTCGATTCGATGAACAGCGCCACGGTGCCCATGGTGCCGGAGAGCATCAGCAGGATGTTCCAGTCGATGGCTCCGCCCAGCTCCCCGAGAGGCAGCAGGCCGGAAATCAGGAATACTGCCGCCGAGGCCAGCGCGATCCATGGCCGCCAGCGCTGGAACGCGATGAGCAGCACATAGGTCAGCGCGAACAGGATAATAGCAAAGGTTTTCATAGGCTCTTCAAAGCAGGCCGACGCCCTGCGCGCGGATGCGGATCCTTTGGCAGCTTCCCGCGCCGAAGGCCTCGTCCATGGCGACGCGGTAGTCCTCAAACACGTCCTCCGGCATGAGCGCCTGCACGCATCCGGCAAAGCCGCCGCCGTGCACGCGCCATGCGCCCTTGCCGTTCAGAAGCTGCGCCGAAAGTGCGAGACCTCGCGCAAGCTCCGCCCCGCAGCCTTCCGTTTCGATGTTTCGCAGAAGCTGCTCGGAGCTGCGGCCGGAGGCGTTCATGAGCTCAATATACCGCACCCCGTCCCGCAGGCCGAGGGCGTCCGCCATGGCGGAGACCCGCCACGTCTCGTCGAAGAAATGCCGGGCGCGCATCCACTTCGGATCGGCCGTATGCTCCGGCCATTCCGCGTCGAAATCTACCTGCCGCACCTGCGCGAGGAAGGGGACGCCGAAACGCTGCGCCACGGCGGACATATCCGCAGGGATCGCGCCGTAGGCCGCCGTTGCGGCGGCGTGGGAGCCTCCGGTATCTGTCAGGCAAAGGGCAAGGCCGAGGCTGTCGAAATCGAAGTCGAGATGCAGGATCTTGTTTTCGAGAAAGTCGATGTATACCCCGCCGCCGAGGGCGCAGGCCATCTGATCCATGAGGCCGCAGGGCTTGCCGAACCAGCGGTTTTCGGCCTTCTGCGCCGCCCGCGCCAGTTCCTCGGCGGGAAAGTCGGGCGACCCGGCGAAATAGGCGATCATATAGCCCGCCAGCACGGAATAGGCCGCGGAGGAGGAAAGCCCGCCCCCGGGCATGAGATCGCTGGTGAGATAGGCGTCAAAGCCCCGCAGCAGCTCCAGCTTTTCGGAAAGGACGCCCGCCATGCCGCGCACCAGCGCGGCGGAGGTGCCGGCCTCGCTCTCCTCCGGCCACAGCCGCGCAAGATCCACCTGCACGGGATCGAAACCCTCGGAAAAGAGGCGGATGACGTTTTCGTCGTTCGGCTCCGCCTCGGCCGTGATGCCTTGATCCACGGCGGCGGCCATGACGCGCCCTTTTTGATGATCGGTATGATTCCCGGCGAGCTCGGTTCTGCCGGGGCAGAAAAATCGTGTCATTTGCGCTCCATTGCTCTTTTCGCGGCCGCGGCCACGGCTTCGGCGTCAAGGCCGTAGGCCGCCAGCAGGCTGTCGTATTTTCCGGTCTCGGTAAAGACGTCTTGGATGCCGACGAATTCCGTCGGCGCGCCGACGCCCGCGTGGGCGAGGACCTCGGCCACGGCGCTGCCCGCGCCGCCGTAGATCTGATGCTCCTCGGCGCAGACTACCGCGCCGGTCTTTGCGGCACAGGCCGCCACCAGCCCGGCGTCGATGGGCTTGACGGAGAGAAGATCGACCACCTGCACGCTGATGCCCTCCGCCGCGAGAAGCTCAGCCGCCTCCAGCGCCTTATGCACGAGGATGCCAATGGCGAAAACCGTGCAGTCGGTGCCTTCGCGGACGATCTTGGCCTTGCCGGGGGAAAACTCCGTGTCCCCGGGATAGAGCTCGGGGTATTCGCTGCGGCTCAGCCGCAGGTAAACGGGCCCCTCGTGCGCCGCGGCATAGCGCGTCGCCCAGCGGGCGGAGGCGGGGTCGGAGGGAACGATCACCTGCATGTTCGGCAGCGCGCGCATAGCGGCGATATCCTCCGTGGCATGATGGGTCGCGCCGTCGAGGGCGTCGGACATGCCGCAGTACGCCCCGGCGAGCTTTACGTTCAGGTTGCCGTAGCATACCTGCGCGCGGGTCGCGATGAGGCCGAGAGTGGTGAGGAACACCGTGAAGGTGTTCACGAAGGGGATCTTGCCCACGGAGGCAAGACCGGCGGCGCAGGAGACCATATCGGACTCCGCGATGCCCATGTTGAAGAAACGGTCGGGGAATTTCTGTCCGAAAACCTTTGATTTCGTGGAGCCGGACAGATCGGCGTCCAGCACGACGATGTCGCTGTTTTCGGCGCCCAGCTCCGCGAGCGTCTCGCCATATATGTCACGAATGGCTTTTCCCATCAGTTGGCACCTCCCAGCTCGGCCATGGCCTTGTTGTAGCTGTCCGCGTCGATCGCCTTGCCGTGCCAGCCGGCCTGCCCCTCCATGAAGGAGACGCCCTTGCCCTTGACGGTATCGGCGATGATGACGGTGGGTACGTCCTTGGTGGCCTCGGCGGCGTCGAAGGCCTTGTTCAGCGCCCGCAGGTCGTGGCCGTCCACCCGGACGACATGCCAGCCGAAGGCCTGCCATTTGGCTTCCAGATCCCGCAGGGGCATGATCTCGTCGGTCGTGCCGTCGAGCTGGACCTTGTTATAATCCACGATGGCGCAGAGATTGTCGAGCCGGAACTTCGGCGCGGAGGCGGCGGCCTCCCAAACGGCGCCCTCGTCCAGCTCGCCGTCGCCCAGCACGGCATAGACCCGGGCGGCGGAGCCGTTCAGCTTCAGGCCGATCGCCATGCCCTGCGCGGCGGCAAGGCCGATGCCGAGGGGGCCGGAGGGCATATCCACCCCCGGCGTGTGCATGGCGGGATGTCCCTGCAGAGGACTGCCGAGCTGTCGCAGGGTGTCCATGCAGTCCGCGGGCAGGAAGCCCTTTTCGATGAGGTTGCGGTACTGCATCGGCGCGGCGTGGCCCTTGCACAGCACGAGCCGATCCCGGTCGGGATCGTCCGGCGCGGGGATGTTCATGCGGTGCTGATACAGCAGGGTGAGGATCTCACATACGGAAAGGCTGCCGCCGGGATGGCCGGACTGCGCCTTGTGGATGGCGGTCAGAACCTCCTTGCGGAAGCGGAGGCATAGCGCCTCCAGCTCGTTCTGCCGCTGGATTGTCAGCTCCATGGGCTTGCTCCTTTTATCATTATAAACAGTTATGGACGGTTTGATGATTCTCCATCGGACATTATATATGGGTGTTCTTAACAAATCAACGCCATTCTATGTAATTCCGATTACAAAAAATTGCGAATTGGGGTTTTGTGCCGTTTCCCTTGCGCGGGGGCAAGAAATGGCTTATAATATGGAAAAGCAAAAGATAAGGGGTGCATCTATGCTGACAGCGTTTTATATCATCTGCGCCGTTCTGACCGCGTTCGTCGTGCTTTCGCTTGCGATCGTCCGCGCCCATGAGAAGAAGGCCGCCGAAAGGGCGGAGGCGGCCGCGGCCAGCGGCAAGGAGCCTCTGCCGGAGGAAGAGTTTTTCTCCTCGCCCATCTATAAGGTCATGGAGGTCGTGGCGCATCTCTGACGCCCGCAAAAACCGCCGCCGACCCCGGTCGGCGCCCACCGAGGGCATTTCTGCCGAAGAGGAGCTTTTATGGAAAATATCAAATCCCTAAATTTTACCATGCTCTGCGATTTTTATGAGCTGACCATGGGCAACGGCTATCTCGCCAGCGGCATGCGGGATCGGATCACCTATTTCGATCTGTTCTTCCGCACCGTTCCGGACGGCGGCGGCTTTGCTATCGCCGCGGGACTCGATCAGGTCATCGAATACATCAAAAACCTGCACTTTGATGAAAAGGATATCGAATACCTGCGCGGCCGCGGCATCTTTACGGAGGAATTTCTGGCGTATCTGGCGGATTTCAGATTCACCGGCGATATCTGGGCGGTGCCGGAGGGCACGCCCGTGTTCCCCCGGGAGCCGATCCTCATCGTCCGCGCGCCGGCCATCCAAGCCCAGCTTCTCGAAACGTATATGCTCTGCACGCTGAACCATCAGAGCCTCATCGCCACGAAGGCCAACCGCATCGTGCGCGCGGCGCGGGGGCGTGCGGTGCTGGAATTCGGCTCCCGCCGGGCGCAGGGCTCCGACGCGGCGATCCTCGGCGCCCGGGCGGCGTATATCGGCGGCTGCGCCGGCACGGCCTGTGTGCTGTCGGATCAGCTTTTCGGCGTGCCTGCCGGCGGCACCATGGCGCACGCGTGGGTGCAGATGTTCGATTCGGAGCTGGAGGCCTTCCGGGCGTATTGCCGGACATATCCCCAGAACGCGACCTTGCTCGTGGATACCTACAACACCCTGCAGAGCGGCATCCCCAACGCCATCCGCGCCTTCAACGAGATCCTGAAGCCCCTCGGCATCACCAAATGCGGCATCCGCCTTGATTCCGGCGACCTCGCCTATCTGACCCGGAAGGCGCGGAAGATGCTCGACGACGCGGGCTGGACGGAATGCACCATCACTTGCTCGAACGCGCTCGACGAGTATCTCATCGAAGACCTCATCAATCAGGGCGCCTGCATCGACTGCTTCGGCGTGGGCGAGCGGCTCATTACCGCCCGCAGCGAGCCGGTGTTCGGCGGCGTGTATAAGCTCGCGGGGGTGGAGCGGCCGGACGGCTCCATCGAGCCGAAGATCAAGATCAGCGAGAATGTGGACAAGATCACGAATCCGCATTTCAAAAAGCTCTATCGGTTCTATGCCAAGGACACCGGCAAGGCGCTGGCGGACTATCTGTGCGTCCACGACGAGACGGTGGACGATACGAAGCCCCTCACCATCTTCGATCCCGACGCGACATGGAAGGAAAAGACGCTGACGGACTTCACCGCGAAGGAGCTGCTGGTGCCGATCTTCCGAAACGGCGAGCTCGTGTACGACAAGCCCAGCCTGCCGGAGATCAAGCGCTTCTGCGCCGAGCAGATCGACACCCTTTGGGACGAGGTGCGCCGGTTCGAGAATCCGCATCAGTATTACGTCGATCTCTCCCAGAAGCTCTGGAACATCAAGATCAACCTGCTGCGAGACAGAAAATAAAAAGCGAAAAACCCGGAGCCGCGTCTCCGGGTTTTGTCATAGGCGGGGATCAGCCTTTGCTTTTCTTTTTCTTTCCCCGGGCTTTGCAGATCAGAAGCAGCAGCACCGCCAGATAGGAGAAAATGATGCCAAGCGTCACGAACAGCATGAGGGTGGACTGGGAGGCCAGCCCTACCAGCACCAGCATGGGCGCGCCGAGGATGATGCCGTAGCTGCTGCCGATGATGAGGTTGTTGGCGGCGGGGGTGGCGAGATCGGGGTCGATCTCCCGCAGCAGCAGGATACCGGAGCCGATGGTGCCGGTCAGCATCCCGTACATGGAGATGAGACCCTCGTAGTAATACCCGCCGTAGACCTTCCTGCAGACGAACTTGAGATAAAACCAAGTCATGATGCCGCCGGCCACGGCCATGAGGATGAACGGCACCCACAGCCCGCTCAGATCCTGCAGGTCGATGGAGGCGATGCCCGCCACGATCATGATATCGAAGAAGAAGCCGGAGATGCGGTTGAGCAGGTAGTTGTTCTGGTACTGCCGCTTCACATGCCCCGCGGCCTTGGCCTTCTCCAGCAGGAAGCGCACGAGGATGGCGAGCGCGGAGCCGATGATGAAGTTGAAGCCCCACAGGAGCGTGTTGACTGTCTTGGCCAGCCCCTCGGAGATCGCGCCGATGCCGGAGGTCAGCCCCCAAGTGGTGAGATAGGTGGCAAGGTATACGAGCAGCACCATGGCAAGCTGCATGGAGAGCTTGTCCAGCGAATCGGAAATGGGGATCTCGTTTTTATCTTGGAAGAAGCCGACGGAGAGATCCTCGTCCTTGGCTTCGCCCTTGGGCTTTACCTCGCCGCGCTTCGCCAGCACATTCAGAAGGATCACGCCCACCACGCAGGCGCAGATATAGCCCGCAGCAGCAATGGCAAGCCCGAAGCTCCGCCCGCCGGTGAAGCCCAGCGCCTCATAGGTCATGCCGATGTTGTTGGCCTGTCCGGGACCCTGCCCATAGCCCATGGGCAGCAGCAGTCCCGCCGCCTTGAAGAGCTGCGGCATGAAGAGATAGGAAAGCACGATCGTGATGGCAAGGCCGGTGATCGCCTGCACGAGATAGGTGCTGACGATGACAGCGCCGGATTTGAGACCCGTGAGGTTTCCGTCGTCCTCCCTTTTGTCCCTGACGACCCGAAGGCTCATGGCGATGAAGCCCAGCGCGATGGAGTGATAAACAAGGATCTCCAGCAGTGAATTATCCACCTGCAGCACATGCAGATGCTTCAAGATCAGCAGGATGAAGCCCGCCAGAACGGCGGTGGGCATCAGGCTGCGCCGGATGAAGGCGATCTTCTGCCGCAGGAAATTGGCCAGCAGGATCGATCCGGCGATCATACCGAGCTGGATGACGATGTTCCACAGCGAGGTGTTGGCTGCCGAGAAATCCATGATTCATACCCCCAGTTCTCTTTTCTTCGCCTATCATAGCATAGAACCGGCGGCTGTGTAAATATTTTTGACCCGGCGCGGAGCGTGGGATCGGAATAGTTTTTCGGTTCGGGATTTCCTTTTTGCGAAAAGCGTGATACAATCGTTTTAACGAATTGACAGGCCGATTTCTGAAGGAGGTTCGCACCATGTCTTATTGCACGAATTGCGGCGCCGAGATCGCCATAGACGCCCGCTTCTGCCCTTATTGCGGCCAGCAGCTCGCCGTCCCGGCGGCGCTTCCGGCAGAGCCGGAGAGCGTGATGCCCCCCGCCGGCGGGGATTACAGCCTCGTACTGATCTCCGAGGGGACCTGCCCCCATTCCTATGCCGACGATGTGCTGGAGGATATCCTCGGCTATTCCAACATGGAGACCAGAAGGCTTCTGAAGCTGCTCCCCGCCCAGATCGCGCAGGGACTCACCTCCCAGCAGGCGCTTTATCTGGCACAGGCGCTGACGGAATACGGCATGCAGGTGGCGATCTATCAGGGCTCCGACCCCGTGGATCTCGGCCGATATGCCACGGGCTCCGTGTTTAACAGCGACGGCTCCTTCGTGGCCGGAGCCTTGGCAGCGCTGGCGGCGCTGACGGCGGCCAACCGCATCCGGGCGATCCGGCGCTGGACGCGGCCGGAGCCGGTGCGGGGCCTGTTTTCGCTGGGCTTCCGTCCTCCCGCGCCTCCCCGGCATGTGCGGCGCTCGCTGTTTCATCGGATCTTCGGGCAGCCGGAGCCTCGGCCTGCCATCCGCCGTCCGGAGCCCCGGAGCGTGACCCCGCCCCGGAGTGTGACTCCGCCTCGGAACGTGACCCCGCCCCGCGGTACGCCGATGCGCGGTCAGCCCGGCCGCGGCGGTATGCCTTCTCCGCAAAGCAGGGGCGGAATGCCCGCTCCCCGGCGAAATTCCATGGGCGGCTCCCGCGGCGGCTTCGGCGAGCCGAAGGGCGGCGCCCGCGGTCCCGGCGGCCCCCGCAGATAACCGATATGGCGCGGCAGGCGTGAAAAAAGTCTGCCGCGCCGTTTGTTTGACGAAAATCAAACAGGCGGAGGGCTTGACGCGGTGATATGGCATAGGGTACAATACCTACACTTTCATGATTTGCTGTATAGGAGAACCCATGGATATCCATAACGAACTGATGAACTTCGACCCCGAGATCGGCGCGGCCTGCGGACGCGAGCTGGCGAGGCAGCGGGGTAATATCGAGCTGATCGCGTCGGAAAACGTCGTTTCACGGGCGGTTCTGCTGGCCGCGGGCAGCGTGCTGACGAATAAGTACGCCGAGGGCTATCCCGGCAGGCGCTATTACGGCGGCTGCGAATTTGTCGATGAGGTGGAAGAGCTGGCGCGGGAGCGTGCCAAAAAGCTTTTCGGCGCGGATCACGCGAACGTGCAGCCCCACAGCGGCGCCAACGCCAATCTGGCGGTGTTTTTCGGGCTGCTCCAGCCGGGGGATACCGTCCTCAGCATGGATCTTGCCCACGGCGGGCATCTGTCCCACGGCTCCAAGGTCAATATTTCGGGGAAATATTTCCATATCGTCCCCTACGGCGTGGATCCCGTGACGGAGACGATCGACTATGACAATGTCCGCGCCTTGGCGCTGGAGCATCGGCCGAAGCTGATCCTGTGCGGCGCCAGCGCCTATTCCCGGGTGATCGATTTTGCCCGCTTCCGCGCCATCGCGGACGAGGTGGGCGCGTATCTCATGGTGGATATGGCGCATATCGCGGGGCTTGTGGCGGCCGGGGTGCATCCTTCCCCCGTGCCGTATGCCGATGTGGTGACGAGCACGACCCATAAGACCCTCCGGGGTCCCCGGGGCGGCATGATCCTCTGCAGGTCGGCGCTGGCCTCCGCCATCGACCGGGGCGTGTTCCCCGGCACGCAGGGCGGCCCGCTCATGCACATCATCGCAGCCAAGGCCGTGGCCTTCGGCGAGGCCATGACGGAGGATTTCCGGGCGTATCAGCGCCAGATCGCCAAAAACGCCGCCGTATTGAGCCGCGGCCTTATGGAGCGGGGCGCGGAGATTGTTTCCGGCGGCACAGACAACCATGTGATGCTGGTGAAGCTCGTGAAAACCGGCATCACCGGCAAGGAGCTGGAGGCGCGTCTCGACGCGGTGCATATCACGGCGAACAAAAACGCCATCCCCTTCGACCCCTTGGGGCCGACGGTCACGAGCGGCATCCGCCTCGGCACCCCCGCCGTTACGAGCCGCGGCTTCAAGGAGCCGGAAATGGAGCGCATCGCAGGCTGGATCTGCGATATCATCACCGATTTCGAGGGGAACCGCGCGCGGGTGAGCCGCGAGGTATCCGAGCTGTGCGCGGCGTATCCCATCTACGGATAAAAAAACGGACGCGGCGTCCGGGGACGAGCCATCCCCCGACGCCGCGTTTCCGCGAGGAGAAAATAAACATTCATACATTGACTTTCCGAAAGGTTTTGTTTATAAATAATGATATAAGCCCAATGAAGAATCATTGAGGACATTTTTAGGAGGAAAATGCGATGAAGAAAACTCTTGCTCTGCTTCTGGCCGCTATGATGGTGTTCGCGCTGTGCGCCTGCGGAGGCTCTGCCGAGACCCCCGCCGCCGAGCCCGCGCCCGCTGCCGAGGCCGCGCCTGCCGCTCCCGCCGCTCCCGCCGGCGAGGTCACTTGGGCCGATTATCAGCAGTATCTGATCGACAAGGCCGGCGCCAACGCCCCCGACCTTGACGAGTTCAAGGGGCAGGTCTATGCCATCAACAGCTGGGAAGAACTGGATCAGACCGTCTCCCCGTGGGATCAGATGTTCACCACCATCGGCCTTTCCACTTGGGATGAATTCAAGGCCGGCAACGTGAAGGAGCCTGCCGTCGGTGGTCCTGCCAGCGGCGAGCCCACCGACGAGCCCGCGGCGGAGGACGCCAGCGGCGAGCCCACCGGCGACGCTCCCGAGGGCGAGCCCCCTGCGAGCGGCACGGCCGAGAATACCGCCCACGGCGGCACCCCCGGCGCTATCAGCGAGGCCGATTATCAGGCCTATCTGAAGGCTTGGATCGACGCCGAGCAGGAGGTCAACAGCACCATGACCGATGATATGAAGGCCGAGTTCTATGCCGCCGCCGATGCGATGGACTTCTCCCAGCGTCCCGGCGATATGTTCTTCAACGGCTTCCTTGTCACCGGCACGGCCATGACCTTTGAGGAGTTCGTAGAGGCCAACGGCGTCTATTGATCGCTCCTATCCGCGGCTTTCGCGAGCCGCATAAACCAGTCCCGCACGGTTATGCCGTGCGGGACGTTTTATTTATATGGCAGAGGATTCGTCTGCGCGCAGCCGGTATACCCGCACCTCATAGGGGCGCATCATATCCGTCAGCCCGGGATAATTGCCGAAGAGCTTTTCCGCGTCCGCGAGGGGGTAGGGCGCGGGGAAGGCGACCGCCCGTTCCGTAAAGGAGCAGACCACCAGCAGCTTCTCGTCCCGGTATGCCCGCTCGTAGATATACAGCCGCCTGCTGCGGGGGCTGTATTCCCGAAAGCTGCCGTATCGCACCACCGGCTCCTTGCGGAAGCGCAGCAGCGACCGATAGAAATTCAGCAGGGAATCCGGGTCGTTTTCCTGCGAGGCAGCGTTCACCTCAGGATAATTGGGATTCACCCGCAGCCACGGCTCGACCCCCGGGGGACAGAAGCCTGCGTTCGGCGCGTCCGACCATTGCACCGGCGTTCGGGCGCTGACGCGGGTTCCGGCCTTCGTCCAGCGCAGCGCGCGCTCTTTGCCCAGCACCCGCGCCAGCCGCTGATAGTTGTGCTGGGTGGAAACGTCGGGATAGTCCTCGATGGACGGCAGATCGAGATCCGTCATGCCCAGCTCCTGTCCCTGATACACGAAAGCCGTCCCCTGCTGCAGAAGATACATGGCCGCCAGCATCTTGCCCGAGGCCACCCGGTATGCCTCGCTGCCATAGCGGGAGATCACCCGGGGATGATCGTGGTTTTCGATATACAGCGTGTTCCAGCCCCGGCCGTAAAGCCCCGTCTGCCAGCGGCTCATGGCCGATTTCAGCTTCCGCAGGGAGAAGGGACGCCGGATATAGTCCGCCATGAAGCAGTCGGCTGTCATATGCTCGAAATGGATGAACATGTCCAGCACCCGGTCATCGCCGCCGATGAAGCGCAGCGCCTTTTCCGGCGTCATCCGGGGCGCCTCCCCGATGGTGACGCAGTCATATTCGTCCGTCACATGGCGGAACTCGGTGAGGTATTCATGGAGCCGGGGGCCGTTGGAATAGTGGCGCAGCCCCTTCGCGGCGGGCATCAGAAGATCGTTGGGCAGCCCCTCCGCCTTGGAGATGAAGGTGATGACGTCCTCTCGAAAGCCGTCCACCCCCAGCTCCAGCCAGAAGCGGTAGATCCCCTTCACCTCTTGGCGCACCGCGGGGTTCTCCATATTCAGATCCGGCTGCTTCTTGGCAAACAGATGCAGGTAATACTCCCCGCGCACCTCGTCGTATTCCCATGCCTTGCCCTCGAAAAGACTGTCCCAGTTGTTGGGATGTTTTCCGTTTTTCCGGGCGGGACGCCAGATGTAGTAGTCCGTATACGGCTCCTCCCGCCGCCGGGAGGCTTGGAACCACGGGTGCTCGTCGGAGGTGTGGTTCACCACGAGATCCATAATGACCTTCATGCCCCGGCTATGCGCCTCGTCCAGCAGTGTTTTGAACTCCTCCAAGGTGCCGTATTCCGGGTTTATATCGCGATAATCCGCCACGTCGTAGCCGTAATCCGCGTTGGGGGACGGATACAGCGGGGAGAACCAAATGCCCTCGCACCCGAGGCTTTGGATATAGTCGAGCTTTTCGAGAACGCCCTTCAAATCGCCGATCCCGTCGCCGCTGCCATCCATGAAGCTCCGGGGCCATATCTGATAAAACGACATGTTTTTATACCATTCCGCCATGACCGTGACCTCCCATCCCGGATATTGACTATACTATAACAACTCCCGCCTGCCAGCGCAAGAAAAAACGGAAACCGCCGCGCCTCGTCCGCCGTAATACACCGGGGAGCCAACCACGATCCCGTCGAAATCGTCGATCCGTTTACCGACATATTGTCAATTCGGTCTGGGATCGGCGCTACGACGATTCTCTTGTCAAGCAATTCGTGAAGGCACCGCAGCCCTACATGCGGACGCTGGATGAAATACTGACGAAACAGTTCCCCAGCGCGGACGGGGGCGGCGCGGAGGGATGGATCGAGTGCTTCGCGCGGGCGCGCCTCGCCCGCGAAGGCGACTTAAGCGTTCAAATGTCTATGAACGGCGGATTTGAACAGGTGGGTCCTTTGGGGCGGAGCCATCCTAGGGATGACATCCATACCACGGCCGACTATGGGGATATCGTTCTATTCTCCGGCAATCAGATCGTGATTTATTTGGCGAACAAAGCCTCAAACAGCGCCAATATGCAAGCGACCTTCCTTTTCGGGATCACCCGAGAAGAAAGGTCGTTATTGTCATTCAAGGATCGGTGCGGTCAGTCATGTGCTTGACATCCGTTCCACAGGGGGAAGCCATACGGACTATGTAGCGCACCGTGATCTCGTGCCCTTCGGCTGTACGGCGTTTCCGTTGCATTTCCAATATTCGTGTGGGAAACATTTTCTTGACCATCTGGCCGCCGACGGAGCCGGCCTGCTTACTGGTCAGATCGCCGTTGTAGCCCTGCTTCAGGTTGACGCCGACCTCGGAGGCGGCCTCCATCTTGAAGCGATCCATCGCCTCGCGGGCGTTGGGGTTCACGAGATTATTAGAGTTAGCCATTTCTTTGCACTCCTTTCCGTTCATTGGACGGGAGGATCGGCTGTCCGAAACGGCCGCGCCGTTTCGCATTGCCGCCCTCCTGCGATGTCCGCGTTTATGTTCTGCACTTTGCTTTCGATTATAACAGCCAATTTTTGCTTGACGCAAAGCGATCGCGGAAGGGAATTGTCATCTCGCGGTTTCAATGGTACAATATACAGGCGCAAAGATATGATACAGGAGGCACAGTCCATGGCGGAGATATGGCGGGGCGCGCCCGTGGCGGCGGCGCTCACCGAAGACCTCAAACGGCGGGCGGAGGCGCTGAAAAAGGCAGGCATCGTTCCAACGCTGGCGCTGCTGCGGGAGGGCGAACGGGACGATGATATCGCCTATGAATCCGCCGCCATGAAGCGCTGCGAGGCGATCGGCATCGCCGTGAGGCGGTTTTTGCTGCCCGTGGACTGCGGAATGGCGCGGCTTCTCGATACCGTCGGCGAGATAAACCGGGACGATTCCATCCACGGCTGTCTGCTGTTTCGCCCGCTGCCGGACAAGGCGGCGGAGACCGCAGCCTGCGCGCTCCTTGCGCCGGAAAAAGACATGGACGGCATGACCCCCGGCTCTATGGCTGCGGTTTTTGCCGGGCACGGCGCGGGTTACGCTCCCTGCACCGCGCAGGCGGTGATGGAGCTTTTGGCG
>CAJOIU010000025.1:30454-38072 GCA_905234855.1 uncultured Oscillospiraceae bacterium | reverse complement strand
TGGCACCGGCAGCGCAGGCCTGTTTGGCGCGCCTAAGGAGGAGCTCACCGTATCGAACCTCCAGCTATTGGATTTCAGCATAACCACTACAAACGGCAGCGCCGGGGCGCTGGCAGGGCTTATGACGAATACCGTGAACGTCAGCAATGTGGTGGCATATGATACAGGCACGACCGCGACCGGAATCTCCGGGACGGTGAGCGCGGGCGGCCTCATCGGCTATATGAGCAGCGGCAAGGTGGAAACCAGCGCGGCATCCGTGATCGTATCCGGCGGCTCGAATGCGAATGCCGGCGGCCTCATCGGCTCCATTACCGTTAGCGACACGGAAGCGCAGGTCACCGCCTGCTACAGCGGCGGTCACACGACGGACGGGATGTATACCGGCTCGCCTTATGATGTGACGGGCGGCGCGGGCGCGGGCGGCCTCATCGGACGAATGAACGGCGGCGCTGGCGCCATGGTAACGGCCTGCTATTCCACCTGCTCCGCAACGGGCACGGAGGTTGGCGGCCTCGTCGGCTCGGCGATGAATGGAAGCATTGAGGGCTGCTATGCCACCGGTCTCGTATCCGGCACGACGGCGGGCGCGTTGGTCGGCGATAACGGCGTGCCGATCAGCAACAGCCAGTATTTCGAGATCATCAACGAGATCAAGGATACAGACGGTAACTTCACGGGCTATCTGGCGGCGGTGGGCACCGGCACCGGCACGCTGACGAACGTGACCGCGCTGGACGCGGATACGGCCACCTATAATACGTTTGCGCAGCTGGTGGATCCGACAGATCCACGCGATCCCGAGCCAAGCGCCTCCAGTCCCTATGACGTCAAGCTGACGGAATATTACGGCAGCACCTATTATCTGAAGGGCATTGATCAGATGTATAGCTCGCTGGATTCAGACGCTTTCGTAAAGACCCATTACGGCGACTGGCCCGCGCCGGAGCTCTTCGTGGAAAACATCAGAAACTGATATCGAATCCGATCCAAAGCCATGCCGCCGGGTGCGGCATGGCTTTTTCACGCCTTCGGGCGTAAAATCATCGCTTTGATAAAAGGTTGTCATGATTAGCCCTTTCTTTTTTATGCATTTTATGATAAAATATCTTACCCAGCGAAATAGATTATCGGTAAACAGAGGATGAGTATTCATGGCCAATCCGTATAAAACCAGAGAGGGCGGCGCGACCGTCACTGTTTTCGTGCCTTACGACTGCCGCAACAACTGTCCGTTCTGCATCAACAAGCAGGAATACGCAGATATGAGCGGCTTCAGTCTCGAAAAGATCTGCGCCAGCATCGAGCGCATGGACGGCATCACGCCCTACTGCGATTTCGTATTCACCGGCGGCGAGCCGATGGCGAATCTCAATTCGCTCCAGATCATGCTGGATAAGATCCCCACGACCCATCGGGTGTTCATCAACACCACGCTGCCCGTGTTTGAGGATCAGACCGAGGACGATATCCTGCGGTTTTTCGAGCATAATAAGGAAAAGATCACCTGCGTGAATATATCGCGGCATATGCAGAAATATGTGCAGGAATCGCCGGATGAGCTGATCGCCCGTCTGCCGGTGCCGCGCAGGGTCAACTGCGTGCTGTATAAGAAATACCCCTCGGAGCAGCTTCCTGCGTTCGTAGAGCGCTGGAAGGGCAAGGGGGTCACCATCCAGTTCCGATATGACTATACGGACACGACGCCGGAAAACCTCTATCGTGAGGACGACGATCAGATCCTCCACGATCTGAAAAAATACTTCACCTATCACGGGCTGGACGGCTGCCGCATGCGCAATGGCTACCACTTCGAGCATGACGGGGTGGAGATCACCTATCACAAAACGCTGCCCTATTCCACCATCGTGGAGACAGGGGAGGACGGCGTGACCTACGATATCCTTTACGATATACTCATCAAGCAGAACGGCGATATCCACTCCGATTGGACAGGCGTTATGATGGATGTGGACGCTTATGAGAAGGTCGTTTTCGAGCCGAACGACCAGAAATGGATCGAGCAATGCTGAAACTGGACAATATAAGCTATACTGCCGCCGGGGAAAGCGGGGAAAAAGAGATCATCCGTGATCTGAGCCTTGAGCTGGAGGACAAGAGCTTTGTGGTGATCACCGGCCCCAACGGCGGCGGCAAGACCACGCTGGCAAAGCTCATCATGGGGCTTGAAAAGCCCACCGCCGGCCGCATTTACTGGAACGGGCAGGATATTACCGAATGCTCCGTGACGGAGCGGGCGAAGCTGGGTGTGAGCTACGGCTTCCAGCAGCCGCCGCGCTTCAAGGGCATGACCGTGTATGATCTTCTGAAGATCGCCTCCGGGCGGGAGATGACCCGCATCGAGTGCTGCGATTATCTCACCCGCGTCGGCCTGTGCGCCCGGGACTATGTGGATCGGGATATGGACGTGAGTCTTTCCGGCGGCGAGGCCAAGCGCATCGAGATCGCCACGATCCTAGCCCGCCGCAGCGAGCTGATGATCTTCGACGAGCCGGAGGCAGGGATCGACCTGTGGAGCTTCTCTCGCCTCACAGAGACCTTCGGCGCTATCCGGGAAAACCGCGAGGCCACGCTTATCGTGATCTCCCATCAGGAGCGGCTCATCGCGCTGGCGGACGAGATCGTCCTTGTGGACGGCGGCCGCGTCACCGCGAAGGGTACCACCGAGGAGATTTTTCCGAAGATCATGGGGCAGACCGTTTCGGTCTGCGAGCGAATGGGGGAGGTGTGAGCCATGCTGAATGAAACCGTTCGCGGCGTGCTGGATCATATTTCCGAAACCCATGAGTTCCCGGCCGACGCCGCGCTGAATATCCGTGTGGACGGACAGAAGGCCGAGCGGCACAACACCAAAAACATCGAGATCGTCACGAAGACCGATAAGGACGGCATTGATATCTTCATCGCCCCCGGCACGAAGCACGGCAGCGTGCATATCCCCGTGGTGCTGACGAAGTCCGGCTTCAAGGACAAGGTCTATAACGATTTCTATGTCGGCGAGGGAGCCGAGGTGGAGATCGTGGCGGGCTGCGGCATCAACAACTGCGGCTGCGACGATTCCCAGCACGACGGCATCCATACCTTCCACGTCGGCAAAAACGCCTCGGTCGTCTATAAGGAAAAGCACTACGGCGAGGGCGACGGCACCGGCAAGCGCATCCTGAACCCTGTTACCGAGATCTATCTTGACGAGGGCGCGTCCATTACGCTCGATACCTCCCAGATCAAGGGCGTGGACGATACGAAGCGCTATACGAAGGTCATCGCGGCGGCAGGCGCCGAGGTGGTGGTGCAGGAGAAGCTCTATACCCACGCGGAGCAGAACGCCATCTCCGAGATGGATATTTACCTCAACGGCACAGATGCCCGCGCGCGGGTCATCAGCCGCTCGGTGGCGGCGGACGCCTCCAGCCAGACGTTTTATCCCCGGGTGCAGGGCAATGCGAAATGCTTTGGGCATGTGCAGTGCGACGCGATCATCATGGGCAGCGCCAAGGCGCGCTCGATCCCCGAGATCGCCTGCAATGACGTGGACGCGAGCCTTGTGCATGAGGCCGCCATCGGCCGCATAGCGGGCGACCAGATCCTGAAGCTTCTGACCCTCGGCCTCACCGAGGAGGAGGCGGAGGAGAAGATCCTCGAGGGCTTCCTGCGCTGATATAATCCAATATGCGGCAGCCTCCCGACATCGGGAGGCTGTTTTTTGATGTAAGATTAAAAACCCCCGAAGCCGAAGCTTCGGGGGTCGATTGCTGAGGTAGGGGAATTACTTCACGGTGATGGATTTCGCCACGCTGTAGGCGGAGTTATCCGCGCCGCTGGCGAGAGAGCCGATGGCGATAACCTTGTAGTAATAGGTCTTGCCGGCCACCGCGGAGGTGTTGGTGGTGGAAAGCTTGGTCGGATCCTTGATGGTATTGATCAGCTTCCAAGAACCCGCCTCACCGGTGAGGGAACGATAGACCTTATAGCCCGTCGCGCCTTCGATGGCCGTCCAGCTGATCACCGGCTTGCCGGAATACTTGCTGGCAGAGAGGGTGACGACCGGCCGCGCGAGGTCGCAGGTGCGGGCCTTATAAGCGCTTTCGGAGCTGGCAGCCTCGTTCTCGGCATTGGCAACGACCTTGTAGTAATAGGTCTTGCCGGCCACGGCGGAAACATTGGTGGTGGAAAGCGTCTCCGCGTCCTTGGTGATGAGCTTCTTGAAGTTTCCGCTTTCGGCAGCAGTCTTGCTGGTGGCACGATACACGGTGTAGCTCGTGGCGCCTTCCACAGCCGTCCACTTGATGAAGATCTTGCCGGACTTGGCGACGTTCGAGAGGGTCACGACCGGCTGCGCCAGCGCGATGGTGGCGGAGACAGCCGCGCTCTCCTCGGAGTTGGCCTCCGCAGCGGCGGCCTTGGCAGCGACCTTGTAGAAGTAGACCTTACCGGGCTCGACGTTGTCGTCCACGAAGGTGGTCTCGGTGAAGCTGGGCTCAACGATCGCATACTCGCCGTCCTCGGTGTCAGCGCGGGAGATGCTGTAGCCGGCAGCGCCGTCAATGGCGGCCCAAGTGAGGACGACCGCGCCGTCTTCATTGACCGCGGCTTCCGCCTTCGGGGCGGCCAGCGTGTTGACGGAGGTCTCAACAGCGGACTGCGCAGCGGCGTAGCCGGCAGAGGGAACTGCCTCGACCTTGTAGTAGTAGACCTGGCCGGCGGGGGGAGCGGGGCATGCATAGCTCGTCTTGATGGTGGCGGCTTCGGTCAGCAGGGTGAACTCGGCGTCCTTCGCGGTGCTGTAGTAGACGTTATAGCCTGCCGCATTGGCGACCTTGTTCCAGCTCAGGCGGAGGGAGGAGCCGTTGATCGCGCCGACGGTGACGACCGGCTCATCCAGCGGGAAGCTGTTGCGGTCGATGGTCTTCGTCAGAGTGTCGATGGACTGATGGTTGCCGTCCGCGGTGATCTCGGTGCGGACGATCTGATCGTCGTCCCAAGTGATGTAGGAATAACGCTCCTTGCCGCCGATGCCGTCGGTGATGTAGCCCGCGTGGCCATAGGTGAACTTCAGAACGATATCCTCGGTGGTCTTGTCAGCATAGTTGACGGTGCTGGTGATTGTCTCGCCGGGGAGCTTGATGAACTCGCCCTCGCCCTTGGAGTGGTCGTGGCCGAAGAGCCACATGATGTTCATGCCGTAGGCATCGACATAGTCGTTCAGCAGATGCACGATAGCGGCGGAGTTGTTGCCGTTATACTCGTTGCCGCCGGCCCAAGCGGAAGCGCCGGAGGCCGCGCTGGAGGAGTCGACGCCGAGGGTGTGGATGCCGAGGTGGGTGGAGATGATGACAAGCTCGCCGTTGTAATCCGCGGCGATGGTGGCAAGCGCCTTGTCGAGATGCTTATAAACGGAGTCGCCCGCCTCGGTGCCGTCGCCATAGTCGACAGCGCCGCTGCCCTTGCCGACGTTGCCGTCGGTATCGGTGACCGTCAGGGAGTTGGTGAAAGCGCAGGTGTCTTCATAGTTGATGCCGATGACGTACAGGCCGTCATTGGCCGCGCTGGAATCAACGCTGTCGCTGTCGTAGTTGCTGTTGTAGATGATGCCGGTGCCGGACATGCGCTCCTCGATGTTCTCGTAGTTCTCCATATCGAGGCCGAGGTCGGCGTCGAGGTTCGCGGTGTGGAAGCCCGCGGCATAGCCGTTATCGTGGTTGCCGGAGACCCAAACGGTGTCGATCTGGCCGATCTGGGCGGAAAGACGATTGATGAGGGTCGTGGTGGCGGTCTCGATCAGAACGTCGTTGTAGCCCATGTAGTGGCCGCCGTTCTTCCAGTCGCCGGTGCAGATGATGAGGGCAGGGATCATGCCGCCGCGCAGCGTGATCGCGTCGTTGATGGCCACGCCGAGGTTGCCCCAAGTCTGATGGACATCGGAGAAGGTGAGAACGGAGTTCTCCTGAACACCCTTGCAGACGATGAAGTTCGCGTCCCAAGAGGTGTTGTAGTTGCCGAGCTTGCCGTCCTCGCCGGTGAAGCCGACGACGCAGTTCACGACATAAACGCCGACTTCCTTAGCCTGCAGAGCCTCAGCAACAAACTCGCTGGTATACTCGGTCTCATAGGCGAAATCGGTGCGGGCATCGACCCAAGTATCCTCGCCGTTCACCTTCCAGATGAAAACGAGAGCGTTGGCCTCATAGGTGGGCGTCTCGACAGCAGCTTCGCCGCCGCCTTCGCCGCCGCCTTCGCCGCCGCCTTCGCTGCCGCCTTCGCCGCCGCCTTCAGAGGGAGGCTCGGCAATGTCAGCCGTGGGGGGATCGGCGACCTCGGTGCCGCTGCTTTCTTCAGCGGGCGCAACAGGCTCAGCAGGGGTCATCACCTTGAGGGTGAAAACAGGAGCGTCATAGGCTTCGTCCACGACCGCCCAGTGGGGAGCCGTGGGCTGAGCGAGAATGCTGGGAGCCGCCGCGTCGACGATGTCGGCAGGGTCACTGCTCTGGCTGCCGCCGCCGCCGCCGCCCTTGGAGGGCTTATCGGTGCCGGAATAGGCCTTGACCTTTGCGGGGCCTTCGGTGCCGATGGTTACGCCGGTGGCGGAAGCGCCGGTGATGTAATAGGTGACGTCGCCAACGACATAGGCCAGCGTACCCTTGTCAAATGTCCAGCAGCCGTCGGGCGCGGTCTCGCTCTTCAGAGAGGCGAGGGAGCTGCTGGGACCATCCACATAGAGGTAAGTGGTCTCTCCGGGAGGATCCTCCACCGCGAAGGTGAAGCCGCCCTCGACCGCTTTGACTTCCAGATAGTTGCTGCTGGTAACGGTCAGCTTCTTTTCGGTGACCGTTGCGGCCGCGACCGAAATGCTGCCGCGGTCAACGCCGAAGGTGAAGTCATTGACGACAAACGCTGCATAACCGGCAGCGAGCGCGCCCTTTACTTCGTCATAGCTGACGCTGGAGCCGGAGCTGCTGCCGCCACCGCCGCCGCCAGAGGAGGGAGTACCTGCGGTGTACTTGGGATCCTTGCCGTCGGTGAGGATGATGATATCCATGGCCTCATCCTTCGAGGTGGTGAAGGTGATGCCGGATTCGCTGTCGATCCAAGTTTTGATATAGTTCTTCGTACCGGCTCTATCCATATAGAGCTTTCCGTCTTTGTAATCCCACTGGCCGCCGGGATCGCTGGCATTGATGACCATTGCGGTGCCGTCGAAAGCGAGATAGGCGCCGCCGTTGGTAATGAGGTCAAAGCCATGCTCGCCGGCAACGGCCGTCAGAGGGAATCCGCCCTGACCGGAGGAAACGGTATAGCTGCCCGCTTCGCCGGTGGGAGCCTTGCTGTAAGAACTGATCGCTCCGTCCTTGATCAGCAGGAAAACACCCTCGACATTACCGATGATGAAGTTGGTGCCGGAGAACGCGGCAGCCTGCGTGTAGGTCGTGCCGGCCAGAGCAGCTTCGTCAGAAACCTCAACGGGCTCAGCCTCGGCCGCGACAGGCTCTTCCTCAGCGGGAGCCTCGGGTTCCTCGGCGGGAGCCTCGGGCTCTTCAGCGGGAGCCTCGGGTTCCTCAGCGGGAGCCTCGGGTTCCTCAGCGGGAGCCTCGGGTTCCTC
>CAJOIU010000025.1:23713-30324 GCA_905234855.1 uncultured Oscillospiraceae bacterium | reverse complement strand
GAGCCTCGGGCTCTTCAGCGGGAGCCTCGGGTTCCTCAGCGGGAGCCTCGGGTTCCTCAGCGGGAGCCTCGGGTTCCGCTGGGAGGTCTGCGTCTGCTTCCTCCTCGGCGGGAGCGGCTTCGCTCTCGTCTGCGGAGTCTTCGACCGCGACGATCTCGCTCTCGATCACGGGTTCGTCGTCCGCAAAAGCGGTAACGGCGGCGCCGCTGAACAGCGAGAAAGTCATTGCCAGAACGAGCAGAAGACTTAACAGCTTTTTCATTCTTTGTGTCTCCTTCCTTAAATTTCTTGGATCGCGGTTTATCTAACGATCCATAAATTCTACGCTAGTATACCATATGGATTCGGTAAATTCAATTACAAAACTGTCATTTTTTCACATCTGACGCGAGGAATTAACGGTTTTGTTTGTGGAAAACGTAGAGGTTAAACATTTGATTAACAAAGATAAATAAATATAAATATAGATTTAATTTTATTTATAAACGATCTTGGGGTAAAAAAGTCCCTCCGACGCATTGCGCCGGGGGGACTTGGGAGTGCTTATCAGCGGTTGATCTTTCGCTGGGGCAGGAGAAGGAGCGCCGTACCGCCGCAGAGGATCATGACCATGACCCAGAGGGCGATATTGGTATCGTCGCCGGTCTTGATCTTCATCTGGGGATCGCCGCCGGGAGGCGTGCCACCGGCTCCGCCGCCACCGCCGCCTTGGGGAGGCGTGCCGCCACCGCCGCCGCCTTGGGGAGGCGTGCCGCCACCGCCGCCTTCAGGAGGCTGACCGCCGCCCTCGCCGCCGGGAGGATCACCGGGGGGATCGCCTTCGGGGGGCGTTCCGCCGCCCTCGCCGGGATCGCCGCCGGGCTGACCGCCCTCGCCGGGATCGCCGCCGGGCTGACCGCCCTCGCCGGGATCACCGGCCGCTTCCTGCTTGAGTGTTCCCTTATACGCAACGGCAAAGGGAGAGAAGCTCTCAGCAGTGACGCGAAGGCCGTTGGCCTCTGCTTGGTGGTCAAGGATCTCGATCACGCCGTCGTGTCTCAGATGGAACACAACAAATTCATAATCGTGGGTGCTCAGATCGATCTCGGAGGGATAGGGGAGCAGGAAGGAGATGCCGCCGTCGGGGATCTCATCCACAGGGGTCTCATTGCCCTCTTCGTCGATATAAACGGGGACGACGTTATAGAACCCGAATTTGAAGCTGTCGAGCTTCATGGCGTCGTCGGAGTGTTCGATGGCGCGGGCATCGGCTTCCGAAACTTCGCCTTCGATTCTTATACTGAAGCCGGGTTCCGGATCGGCCGGAGGAACATCCTCGGGGGGCTGCTGGCCGCCTTCGCCGACCTGACCGCCGCCTTCACCGTCGGGGGGATCGCCGGGGGGATCGCCTTCGGGGGGCTGCTGGCCGCCTTCGCCGCCCTGACCGCCGCCTTGGCCGTCGGGGGGATCGCCGGGAGGATCGCCCTGTCCGGGGACAAAGCCCTCTTCGCCGGGCTTGGGAGGAGGTGATGTGGTATCGCCGTTCGCCTCATCCGCCACCTCGACGAGCCCTTCGTCGTCTTCGGCAACGGCATAGTCTTCCTCCTCGCTCTCTTCGGCCGCGGGTTCAATATCCTCCTCGGCGAGAGCTTCGGGTTCCTCGGCATCGTCCGTCGTTTCCTCTTCCGCCGGGAGGTCCGCGTCTGCGTCCTCCTCGACGGGAGCGGCTTCATCTCCGGCGTCGTCCTCGGCTTCGGGGATCTCGGTCTCGATGGCTGCGATCTCCTCCGCGGGATCGTCGTCCGCTAACGCGGCGACCCCGGCGAGAGACAGAACCAGCGTGAGCACGAGCAGAAGGCTTACCAGCTTTTTCATACGTCTCTTTCCTTTCTTTCATTATTATCGCTCATAGCAATTATGAACTTGTTAAATAATTTATCATATCGTGAATTGTTTTGCAATAAGGATTTTACATTTTTCCACAGAAAAAAGTGTGTTCTTCACACAAAAATGTATGAAGAACACACAAAAAATTATGCGATATTAATGTACATAAATATATGTTAATAATTGGAATGCCCAACCTCTTTCTCCAGCGCCTGCATATGCTGCATGACCGGGCGGCAGATATCGGCGGCCACGCCCGTCTCGGTGAAGAGATGCAGTCCGCATTCCTGCAGCACTTCGAGATAGCCCTCGTCAAAAGCGCCATGCTCCAGCACGTCGAGATATACCGCCACGGCGGCGTCCCGATCCTCCTGCGCCATATCCCAGATCTCCAGCGCGGGGAGGGCGGAGACGGCATAGCTTATATAATAGAAGGGCGAATCGAAGTTGTGGGAGATCATCGCCCATGCGCTGTCCCAATCGGTGCCGTAGTCCGCGCCGTATTCCTCTGCAACCTCTATATAAATGCGGTTGACCTCCGCGGGGGTCAGCGTATCAGCCTCGGCAAAGACCCGGCGCTGGAACTCGTCGTATACGCAGCCGTCGATGATGTTTTCCAGAAGATAGCCGAGGTTTATGAACTCCAACGTCTTGCCGTCGCGCCCGAGGATATCCTCGTAATAGGCGGTGAACAGGGCTTGCAGGCCGTTCGAATGGATCTCGCAGAGATCGAAGCTGTCCGTGGCGGTAAGAACATTCGGGTTGGGATGGAAATAGGCGTCGCAATAGTGGCCGAACTCATGGGTGAGAGAGATGAGATCATAGCCGCTGTCATCCAGCGTGAGGAAGATGAAGGGCGCGCCGTAATAGCTGAGCTCGGTGGTATAGCCGAAGTCGCCCCGCCCGGGGCCGATACGCTGAAGATCATAAAGGCCGTGATCCGTCATATAGGTCAGCGGCGCCGTCAGCTTCTCGGAGACCGAGGGGATATAGGCGGCCAGCGCGTCGAGATGATCCTGCGCCTCCATCCCGGCGCCGATGCTGTCCGCGTCATAGAAGAGATCGCTGTAATACAGGTCGCGGTAATAGGTGCGGGCGATGGGCTTCACGGCGTCGCACAGCTTCTGGGCGTCCTCCGCCGTATAATCCCGGCCATATACGGACTCATAGGCATATTCGACATAGCTGTCATACCCGAACTCCCGGACATAGCTTTGGCGGAGCTGAACAAGCTCGATATACAGCGGCGCAAAGGCCTCGTTTATTGCCTGCTGGAGGGCGTCCAGCAGGTCGAAATAGTCGCTGTGTCCGGCGTAGTATACCTCGTCGCCCTCGTCGCCATAGACCATTTCATAGCTCCATTCCTCGCCGCGCCATGAGAAGGTGAGCCCGTCCATCCGATCGCAGAGATCGTAGTATTCATCCTCCAGCGCCAGCTCCCGATCCTGCGCGTCCACAGCCGTGTCGCTGAGCGCCTCGTATTCCGAGTATTCCGCGGCGGCGTCCGCCCCCACATGGGCGGCAAAGGCCTCGGCACAGGAGCTCTCCATGATATGGCGGCAGGCGGAGGAGAGGCTGTCCGATGTCGTCATCCAGACATTGTTCATGCGGGCATATTCGTCCGACCAATAGGCGTCGCGGATGTCCGCGTCGTGATGCAGCGAGGAGATGGTCGTCAAGGTGTCGATAAGCAGGAACTCGTCATACAGCTCGTCATACAGCGCGATGACGTCTTCCGCGTCTCCCGTGTCGGCCAGCGCATACAGCTCGTCCGTGCGGTCATAAAACGGCTTGTCATCGTATTCGGTGTATTCGATGTCGGCATAGTCGATATCCGCGTGGGAGCCGAGGGTCTGCGCGGCTTCGGCTTTCGGAGCGTCGGCGGGTTCCGGGGCGGACGCATCCTTTTCCTCCAAGGCTGGCCTGAGCTGCTGCGCTATAGCGGGGACGGCGGCCTCCGGGGCGGCCTCCTCCTGCGCGGGAGAGATCCAGCCTGTCAGCGAGCTGAACAGCATCGTGACGGTCGTGATGAGGGATATGATGGCGTTCATGAGGTTATCCTTTCCCAGTCGGTGGATTTTATCCTATACTATCATATCGCGGCGCGAATTGACAATAGCCTGCGGCTATGATAAATTAACCGCTATGAAACATGCATTATTAAATAGGTATATAGGCGACCGGGAGTTTTACCGCCGTGCGGCGGGGATCATGCTGCCGATCATGCTGCAGAACGTGGTGACGAATTTCGTCTCCCTGCTCGATAACCTGATGGTGGGGCAGACGGGAACGGCCTCCATGAGCGGCGTGGCCGTGGTGGGGCAGCTCATGTTCATCTTCTATCTCGTGATATTCGGCACGGTATCCGGGCCGGGGATCTTCTGCGCCCAATTCTGGGGAGCGGAGGACATGCGGTCTTTCAAGGCGGCGTTTCGGTATAAGCTCGTCTCGGCGGTCGTCATGTGCGGCGTATGCGCTTCGGTGCTTCTGCTGTGGGGGCGGGAGCTGGTTGGCCTGTACCTCACCGGCGGGGCGGAGGAAACGGCGGAGGTGATGGGCTATGCCATGGGCTATCTGCGCATCATGCTCTGGGGCATGCTGCCTTATACCCTCTCCACGGTGTATTCCTCCACGCTGCGGGAATCGGGACGTACTCTTGTGCCGATGCTGGCCTCGTGGCTGGCGGTGGCGCTGAATCTCGTTCTGAACTGGATCCTCATTTTCGGCAAGCTGGGCATGCCCGCCATGGGTGTGGAGGGCGCGGCGCTGGCCACGGTGGTCTCCCGCTTCGCGGAGCTGGCGGTGAACCTGCTCTGGAGCCATATCCATGCAGGCGAGGTGTGCTTCACCCGCCGGATGCTGGAGGGCTTTCCCATGAGCGGGCGGCTGCTGAAGAGCCTCGCCGTGAAGAGCGTGCCGCTCATGCTGAACGAAAGCCTCTGGTGCCTCGGTACGGCCACGCTCTCGCAGATCTATTCCACCCGCGGCCTCGCGGTGATCGCCGCGCTGAATATCGGCTTTGTGCTGATGGATCTCTTCACCTCCGTGGCCTTCAGCATCGGCTCTACCATCGGCATCATGGTAGGGCAGGAGCTGGGCGCAGGGGACGGGGACAAGGCGGTGGATACCGACCGCAAGCTGCTGGCGCTGGGCGTTTTCATCTCCACGGGCATCTGTCTCATGCTGCTGGCCGTCTCCGGGCTCTTCCCGCGGTTTTATAATACGACGGATGAGATCCGGGCGCTGGCCACCCGCCTCATCCGCGTGATGGCGCTGGCGCTGCCGCTGGACAGCTTCTCCCATGGCAGCTATTTCACCATGCGCTCCGGCGGCAAGACCGCGGTGACCTTCCTGTTCGACAGCGGCTTCTCGTGGGTCGTGAATGTGCCGGTGGCCTACGCGCTGGCGCATTTCACCGGCCTCGGCATCCTGCCGGTCTATGCCCTCAGCACCTTCACCGTGGCCTTCAAATGCCTGCTGGGCGGGGTCATGGTGCATAAGCGGGTATGGGTCAATACGCTGGCAGGGGAGAGCGGCATGTGACCGGCTGTGAATGTCATATTTGTAAATTTTCGTAAATTTTTTGTGGCATTTTCATTGACATCGGGGTTATGAGGCCTTATAATCAAGGTGAATCTTCCTGTATATGATACCAAATGTGATTCGGGAGGTAACCCTAATGAAACGGATTTTCAGTTTGATTCTTACGCTTGTCATGCTGGTTGGCCTGATAGGCGTTTCGAGCGTTGCCGCGCTGGCCGACGAGGAGGACGCGCGTCTCACCGTCCTGTTCACCGGCGGGATCGGCAATGCAGTCGGCGGCGAAGGACTCAATTACGCGAGCGTTGCCGCGATCAAGGCGACCTATGACGAGGAGGCCGCGGTCCTTGTGGACGCGGGCGGCTTTGCCGTCACCGCCGCCCCGATCATGACCGCCGCGGGCTATGATCTGGTGGTGCCCGCCGAGGCGATCGAGGGCTGGAGCATCACCGGCATCTCCATGGGTGTGGAGTCCCTCAGCTCCGGCGCGCTGGTCAATAAGAACGGCATCAAGGCCGCTTTCATCGGCGTCGTGCCGATGGAGGATCAGGACGAGGACGAGTATTATGCCGCGATCCAAGAGCTGGTCGATAAGGCGGCGGACAGCGGCGCCGATTATGTGATCGTTCTTGGCCTCGTGGAGGATGCCGACGAGATGGCCGACCGCCTTGTGGGTGTGGATCTGATCCTCACGGTGGCGGATGCCGAGTTCTTTGAGGAAGAAGAGTTCGCGGACGATGAGGAAGACATCATCGACGGCGAGGAAGATATCACCGACGGCGAGGAAGATATCACCGACGGTGAAGACGAGCTGGCGGATGACGAGGCGGAGCCTGCGCTCGACGGCGAGGCAGAGGGTGCCTCGGAGACGGTCATCGCCGCGGTGGAGGAAGGCTTCGGCTCGATCGGCGTCGTGACCCTCGACAAGGAGGGCATCACGGTGGAATCCATCGACGCGGAAGCGTATGAAGCTCTTGGCCTGACCACCAGCGACGCGATCTCTGTGCTGGAGGCTGCTTGGGAGCCGGCTGCCGACGACGCCGACATGGAGGAAGAGATCGACGACGGCGAGGAGATCGACGACGGCGAAGAGATCGACGACGGCGAGGAGATCGACGAAGGCGAAGAGATCGACGACGGCGAAGAGATCGACGACGGCGAGGAGATCGATGAAGGCGAGGAAATCGACGACGGCGAGGAGATCG
>CAJOIU010000025.1:0-23693 GCA_905234855.1 uncultured Oscillospiraceae bacterium | reverse complement strand
GCGAGGAAATCGACGACGGCGAGGAGATCGACGACGGCGAGGAGATCGACGACGGCGAGGAGATCGACGAAGGCGAGGAAATCGACGAAGGCGAGGAAATCGACGACGGCGAGCTGGTCGAGGATGAAACCGGGATCTTGGGTACGGCGATCGAAACGCAGGCGGAGCCTGTGAGCGCCGGTGTTTCCATAGCCTCCGGCACCAAGGCGGGTGATAAAGCCCCTGCCACGGACGCGGAGCAGGAGAACAAGGACGGCGAGGAAGCCGAAAGCAAAGACGGTGAAGCCGCCGAGAACGAAGACGGCGAGAATGCCGAGGCCAAGGACGGCGAGAATGCCGAGGCCAAGGACGGCGAGAATGCCGAGGCCAAGGACGGCGAGAACGCCGAGGCCAAGGACGGCGAGAGCGCCGAGGCCAAGGACGGCGATGACGCCGAGAAAACGGAGGACGAAAACGCGGGCGCCGAGACCGGCGGCGCGGATGCGGACACCGTGAACTGGAGCAAGGGCGAAGCCGATCTGGAATTTACCTTCGAGCATCCCGTGAAATCCATCTTCTTTGTGAACACCAAGGCTGATTTCGGCACGGCGTATTACACCCTGTCCGAGGACGGCAAAAAGGTGAGCATCCACCACGACACCCTTAATAACTGGCGCAATGGCCGCTACATATTCGAGTTCTCCTTTGACGGCTCTGACGAGGTCATCCGCAAGACGGTGAGCATCAGCGGCGAGATCGTGGTCACGCCTGCCCCGGTGCAGACGGAGGCTCCCGCGGAAACGACATCGCCGACGGCTACCCCCGCGCCGACGGCCACACCCAGACCCTCGACCATTGCCCCCACCGGCGATAACACTCCCATTGCCCTGTGGGTCGGGATCCTTGTGCTGATGGCGGCCGCACTGGCTGTGGTGATCGTGCTGGTCGTCCGCAAGAACAAGCAGAAGAGCTGATATTCTTTCTTGCAGGAAAAACCGATAAAACACAGAGCCTCTCCGCATCGATGAACGGTGCGGAGAGGCTTTTCATTTGGGATCAATATCAAAATCGCTCCGCCGGGGCGGGGCGGGTGAGCCAGCATTCGCGGTATTGACGGGAAAGCTGCTCATGGGAGAGCTTTGCGGCGGCGGGATCACCGAAGATGCCGAATACCGCGCTGCCGGTGCCGGTCATGCAGGCGCCCAGCGCGCCGCCCTCCAGAAGAATGGTCTTGATGTCCCGGACAGCGCCCTGCCTTCGATCCAGCACATCCTCGAACACGTTATACATCCGCATGGCGATCCCGGGCAGATCGCCGCGCTCCAGCGCGTCCAATATGCCCGGCGTATCAGGGCGGAGGCGGGTCTTCCTGCCGTCCACCCGGGCAAAAAGCGCCGGCGTGGAGACGGAGAAGGCCGGCTTGCACACGACGATGGCACAGTCCGGCAGCGGCGGCAGCGGGGTGAGAAGCTGTCCCCGTCCCTCGGCGAGCATGGTGCCGCCCCGCACGCAGAAGGGAACGTCGCTTCCGATCTGCTCCGCCATGGCGCACAGCTCGTCCGGGGTCTTGTGTCCGCCCGTGAGCTTATTGAGTGCACGGAGGACGGCGGCGGCGTCCGACGAGCCGCCGCCCATACCCGCGCATACGGGGGTGCGCTTCACCGTGCGGATGCGCGCGCCGAGGCCGGTGCCGTCGAGAAACAGCATCGCCGCCCGCACGGCGAGGTTCCGCCCGTCGGCGGGCAGATAGCTCTGCCCGGGCGCGATGAAAAACGATCCGTCCTGCGTCAGCTCCACCTCCAGATCGTCCCCAAATTCCACCGACTGCATCACCATGCGGAGATCGTGATAGCCGTCGTCGGTTTTCTGCAGGACATCCAAGGAAAGATTCAGTTTTGCGCTGGCATGCTCCGTGATTTTCAAGGGCGGTTCCTCCCTTCGACTTTCTTTGATTATACACCCCTTGGAGGGAGGAGGCAATGGGGTAGGAAAACACCAAAACGGCATTACCATTTTTGGCGATATTGCACATGGATTTTGCTTTACAAAAGCTTTACAATACTAAAATACAACTATAGTATGTGCGGGGATGCCGGATCGTAAGCATTCCCCGAAGAGTGACGCCGGGAGGTGACGCGCATGGAAACGATGGAGATGCTGCACGAGATCGCCGCGGCGGATCGCGCTGCCCGGGAGCGGTATGAGGCGGCTCGCCGGGAGCGGGACGGGTTCGACGGCCGCCTCGGTGAGCTGGCGCTTAAGGCGCAAGAGGAGGCGATGCGCCGCGCCCGTCAGGACGTGGAGGCGGAGCGGCAGCGGGCGCATGCGGCCTCGGAGGAGGCGCTGGGGGCGCTGGATCGGGAGTTTGAAGCCGAGCAGGCAGCGCTGAAGGAGCGCTTCGCCGCCCATAAGGACGCGGGTGTGGAGGAGATGCTGCGCATGGTGGTCGGGCAGGATGATTAAAGCACTCATCGACTACAGCGCGGTGACGGCAAAGGCCCGCGCGATGTACGGTAAATTCCTCACGGCGGCGGATTGGGAGCAGCTTCTGGACGCGTCAGGCCTGCGGGAGATCCGGGAGCTCCTGCGCCGCAGCGGCGCATGGAGCGCCGCCATGGAGGCGGCGGGCGCATCGGAGGACGCGGAGACGCTGAGCGCGGCGCTGCGGCAGCAGCTTTCGCGTGACTGCGACAGTCTGTGTCTGTATCTGAGCAAGGCCGATCAGGAGACGCTGCGGTTCTTTCTGCGGCGGCCGGACGGCAGCATGACGCCGGAGGAGGCACGCCGCTGGTGGAACGAGGGCGGCAAGCGCTTTGCCGGGCTGCGCCGGATCGCCGGGGCGGAGGCAGATGCGCTCAATCTTGTTTATATCCTGCGGCTGCGCCGGTTTCCCGGCTCGCTGCCGGAGGCGGAGAAGCTGCTCATCCCCGTGCGGGACAAGCTCACGCCCCGGCTGGTGCAGGGGCTGCTGCGGGCGCGGGACGACCGGGCGGTGCTGGATATGCTGGCGGATACCCCTTGGGGCGGCGCTTTTACCTCGTTGGCTCCGGGGGATCTGGAGCGGCAATACGGCGATTATATGGCCGCCTTCTGCCGCAGGCTTCTGACCGAGGCGCGGCCGGGGCTTCCGGCGGTGCAGGCTTTCCTGACGCTCAAGGATATGGAGCGGGCGCGGCTCGATCGCGTGATCGGCGCGGCGGCGCGGGGCATTGACCCCCATCTGGCCGTATGAACACATCCGCGCGAAAAAGGAGGATAGAAAATGCAGGGCGATAAATTGACGGCGCTGACGATCTCCGGCCCCATCGGACAGCTCGACGACGCCGTTCGGCGCTTTGTGGTGGACCGTCCGTTCCACCCGGAGGAGGCGGCTCCGTTTCTGGCGGGCGTCCGCAGTCTTCGGCGCGTGGAGGCGGAGGATCCGTATACCCCGCTGCTGGCGCGGGCGGACGCGCTGCTGGCGAGCTTTGGGCAGACGGCGGCTTATGCCGAGCATCCCGCCTATGAGCTTTCCGATACCGAGGCGTATCTGGATCGGCTCCAATCGGAGCTGGACAGCCTGCGGGAGACGCCGGCGGCGCTGGAGCGCCCCGGCCTTACGGCGGAGGATCCCATCGTGCAGCTCCTGCGGAACGTTCCGGAGAGCCTCAAAGCGCTGGCGGAGCTGAAATATGCACATGTCCGCCTCGGCACGGTGCCGGAGGATCGCTGGGAGGCGCTGGCGGCTTTCGCGGCGGAGCGGAGGGATGTCTTCGCGGCGGAGCTGCAGCGGGCGCATGGGGAGGTCTATCTTCTGGCGCTGGCGCTGCCGGAGGAGCTGGACGAGATCGACGGCAATCTCTCGCGGCTGGACTTCAAGCGCATCCGATTCCCGGCGGATCGTGAGATCCCCGACTGCACGGCGGCGGAGCTGATCGCACGGTCGGAGACGGCGGCCGAGCGTCAAAAGGCGCAGGAGGCCGAACGGGCGTCCCGGCAGGAGGCCTTGGCGCAGCGGGAGAGCGCGGAGCTTCTGCGCCGCAGGGCATGGCTCGCGTATGAGGCGGCCTGCGTCCGGGCGAAAGGCTTCGCCGGACAGAACGCGGCACGGTTTTATCTCGTCGGCTGGACGCCGGAGGAGGAGGCCGAAACGGTCAAGGCGGAATGCGCCTCGCTGCGGGGCTATAGCTGCGTGGCGGCCAGTCCGCGGGAGGTGAAAAACACCCAGCCCCCCGTCCGCATCGAGGATAAGGGCGCCCGGGCGATCCTCTCCCCGCTTATGAAGATGTACGGCCTTCCGGCCTACGGTACCGCCGATCCGCGGCTTTTCATGGTCATCACCTATACGGTCTTTTTCGGAATGATGTTCGGCGACGCGGGGCAGGGCGCCTGCATCGCGGTGCTGGGCTTGCTGCTGTACCGCAAAACCAAGTCGTGGCTGTGGCGCATCCTCAGCCTGTGCGGGTGCAGCGCGGTGGTATTCGGCCTCATCTACGGCAGCGTATTCGGACTGGAGGATCTGCTCCCGTGGGGCGGCTATCACCCGCTGGAGAGCGAGCATATCATGCCGGTGCTGCTGGCGGGCGCAGCGCTCGGCGTCTGCGTCATCGTCGTCTGCATGGCGTTCAACATCGTCAACTCCCTGCGTCTGGGCGACCTGAAGGGCGCGCTGTTTTCCCCGAACGGTGTTTCCGGCATGGTGCTCTATGCTGCGGTGATCGCGGCGATCGTCTGCGCCTACACGGGCGCGGCGAACCTTCTCGTCGGCTGGTATGTCGTGCTGCTCATCGTTCTGCCTGTTTTGCTCATCTGGCTCGGCGAGCCGCTCGCGGGGCTCTTGGAGGGTAAGAAAAACTGGCAGCCCGAGAGCTGGGGCTTGTATCTCGTCGAGGGCTTTTTCGATATCTTCGAGGCGGCGATCTCGTATATGTCGAATACCATGTCCTTCCTGCGTGTGGGGGCGTTCGCCATCTCCCACGCGGGCATGATGATGGTGGTTTCCATGCTGTCGCAGGGCGCGGCGGCCACGGGCAGCGTCGTCATCATGATCTTCGGCAACATCTTCGTGGCGGGGCTGGAGGCGGCGCTCAGCTCCATCCAGATCATCCGCTTGGAGTTCTATGAGATCTTCGGGCGCTTTTACGTCAGCGGCGGCCGGGAGTTTGCCCCGGTGACCGTGCAGTATACAAACTAACAGACAACAAGATTGATTCGGAGGTAGTATCATGATCTTTCTGTATGCGTTTCTGATCCTAATGGCCATTGTTGCGCCCCTTGCGCTCGTGTATCACCGCGTCCGCACCGGTCATCGCGGCAAGGCGCCTCTCATCGCCAATATCTGCTGCTTCTTCGGCATGACGCTCGTGATCGCCGGGGTGTTTCTGAGCCAAGGCGCCTCTGCCGCGTCCGAGGCGGCGGTTGCGGCGAATCCCGATGCCATCGCCACCGGCATGGGCTACCTCTCCGCGGCGCTCTCGGTGGGCATCTGCTCCATCGGCGGCGGTGTGGCCGTGGCGGCGTCCGCCTCTGCGGCGCTCGGCGCGCTGAGCGAGAATGAGAACCTGTTCGGCAAGAGCCTCATCTTCGTCGGTCTGGCGGAGGGCCTTGCGCTGTATGGCCTGCTGATCGGCTTCATGATCATCTCGAAGCTGTGAGATACTGGCTCATCTCCGATACGAAGGAAGCGCTGGACGGGATGCGTCTGGCGGGAGTAGCGGGAGAGCTCGTTGCCGACGCCGCGGAGGCGGAGGCGGCGGTCACGCGCGCCTGCGCCGACGAGTCCGTGGCGGTGCTTCTCATCACAGCGGCCGCCGCGGCGTGGATCCCCGCCGCCGTGGAGCGGCAGAAGCTGTCCGGCCATCAGCCGCTTCTGGCGGTGATCCCCGGCCCGGACGGCGGCGGCCTCGGCCCCGATTCCATCACCGGCCTGATCCGTCAGGCGATAGGGGTGAAACTGTAATGGATGAAACATTGAAAACCTTCCTCGATTCCATCGAGGCGCAGTCCCGCGCGGATATCGCCGCCCTCGGCGACGCCGTGGCAGAGGAGCATCGGGCAAAGACTGAGCATATCCGCGCACAGGCGGAGGCGGAAGCGGCTGCCTATAAGCAGGCGGAGCTTGCCTCCATTGCCCAGCAGTCCCGGCTGGCGGCGGATGCCCGTCGGGCGGAGAATCGGCGCAGGCTCCTTGCCCTGCGGGGCGAATACGCTGCGGAGGCGTCGGCCCTGCTGGAAGAGCGCGTCCGCGCCTATACCGAGGACGCGGCCTATCCCGCCCGGCTTGCCGCCTTGGCGGAGCGGGCGGTTACCGGCCTCGGCGCGCAGGGGGGAGAAGTGACGCTGTATCTCCGCCGGGAGGACATGCGCCATGCCGAGGCGCTGCGCAAGCGCCTGCGGGGCGTATCCGTCACGGTGGCGGAGGACGCGGGCATCGCCTTCGGCGGTGTGATCGCGGAATCGGCCGCGCAGGGGCGGCGCGCGGATATGAGCTTCGATACGGCGCTGCGGGATGCCCGGAGCCGCTTCGGCGAGCTGTTTGACATGGAGATTTCCTGATGGAAGAAACGATCTACAAAATCCAAGGCGTGAACGGTCCCGTGGTCACGGTGACGGGAGGGCGCGGCCTGCCGAAGATGAGCCTTGTGCGCGTGGGCGACGAGCGCCTGCCGGGCGAGGTGGTCTCGGTGCGCGGCACGCAGAGCGTCGTGCAGGTATATGAGGACACGGCGGGTCTGCGCGCCGGACAGCCGGTCTGGCCGACGAATCAGCCCCTGTCCGTGATGCTGGGACCCGGCATGATCGGCACCGTCTACGACGGCATCGCCCGGCCTCTTGCCGCCATCGAGGGGATGGCGGGCAGCTTCATCACCCGGGGCATCGATCTGCCCGCTCTCGACACGGAGCGGAAATGGGACGTGACCGTGGAAATCCAAGACGGCGATACCGTGGCGGAGGGGCAGATCTTTGCCCGGACGCAGGAGGGCGAGATCATCGAGCATCGCTGCATGGTGCCGCCCGGGGTATCGGGGCGCGTCACGGAGGCAAAGCCCTCCGGCGCGTATACGGTGACGGAGCGAATCGCCCAGATCGAGGACGACCGCGGCCGGAAAACCCCGCTGACGCTCTCGCAGATCTGGCCGGTGCGGAAAACGCGCCCGGCGAAGGAGCGCCTTTCCATCACCATGCCGCTCTTTACGGGGCAGCGGGTGATCGACGCGCTGTTTCCTGTCGGCAAGGGCGGCTGCGCCGCCATTCCCGGACCCTTCGGCGCGGGCAAGACCATGACGCAGCACCAGCTTGCCAAGTGGTGCGACGCGGATATCATCATCTATCTCGGCTGCGGCGAGCGCGGCAACGAGATGACGCAGGTGCTGGACGAATTCGGAGAGCTGGTCGATCCGAAGAGCGGGAAATCGCTCATGGAACGTACCATCCTCATCGCCAATACCTCCAATATGCCCGTGGCGGCGCGCGAGGCCAGCATCTATACGGGCATGACCATCGCGGAGTATTACCGCGACATGGGATATCATGTCGCTCTGATGGCCGATTCCACCTCCCGCTGGGCGGAGGCGCTGCGCGAGATCTCCGGCCGCTTGGAGGAGATGCCCGCGGAGGAGAGCTTCCCGGCCTATCTGCCCAGCCGTCTGGCGGGCTTTTATGAACGCGCGGGGTATATGAGGACGCTCTCCGGCGCGGAGGGCAGCGTCACCGTCGTCGGCGCGGTCAGTCCGCAGGGCGGCGACTTTTCCGAGCCCGTCACCCAGAACACGAAGCGGTTCATCCGCACCTTCTGGGCGCTGGATCGCGCGCTGGCTTATGCCCGGCATTTCCCCGCGATCAACTGGAACACCTCGTATTCCGAATATTTCGACGCCTGCGCGGGGTGGTATGAGGAGCATTACGGCAAAGGCTTCACAGCGCTGCGCGCCAGGCTCATGACGCTTCTCAACGAGGAAGCGAACCTGCAGGAGATCGTAAAGCTCATCGGCGCGGACGTGCTGCCGGACGATCAGAAGCTCGTTATCCAAACGGCGCGCGCCGTCCGGGAGGGCTTTCTGCAGCAGAACGCCTTCCACGCCGCGGATACCTTCACCCCGCCGGAGCGGCAGATGGCAATGCTGGAGGTAATCCTGCACCTCTACGACCGCGGCCGTGAGCTGACGGCGCAGAGCATCCCCCTGAGCCAGCTCGAAAAGACCGGCGTCTTTGCCGAGCTGTCCCGCATGAAGTTCGGCATGGGCGAGGGGAAGACGCGCGAGGATTACATGACGCTTGTGGATCGGGCGGCAGACAGCGTCCGGGAGGCGAATCTATGATGCGTATCGAATATACCGGGCTGACGGAGATCAGCGGTTCTCTCGTGGCGCTGGAGGGCGTCACCGGGGTGGGCTATGACGAAATGGCGGAGCTGACCCTTTCGGACGGCAGCCGCCGGCTGGGGCGCGTCATCCTCATCGACGGCGACCGGGTGGTGCTGCAGGTGTTCGAGGGAACGGACGGCATTGCCATGGACGCGGTGAACACCCGTTTTACCGGCGAACCGCTGCGGCTGCCGCTGTCGAAGGAGATCACCGGCCGCATCTTCACCGGCGCCGGTCAGCCCCGGGACGGCCTCGGCCCCGTTTACGCTTCCGAGCGGCGGGATATAAACGGCAGCGCGATCAATCCCGTGTCCCGGCAGTATCCCCGCAGCTATATCCTCACGGGGGTATCCGCCATCGACGGGATGATGACCCTCATCCGGGGGCAGAAGCTGCCCATCTTCTCCGGCGACGGCATGAGCCATAACGAGCTGGCGGCACAGATCGTGCGGCAGGCGCGGGTCTCCGGCGACGACGGGGATTTTGCCATCGTATTCTGCGCCATGGGCGTGAAAAACGACACGGCGGAATACTTCATGAACGACTTCCGGGAGAGCGGCGCTCTCAGCCGCTGCGTCATGTATATCAACATGGCCTCCGATCCCATCATCGAGCGCATCCTCGCCCCGCGCTGCGCCATGACGGCGGCGGAGTATCTGGCGCATACGCTGGGGTATCACGTCCTCGTGGTCATGACGGATATGACGAGCTACTGCGAGGCGCTGCGGGAGTTCTCCTCCTCCAAGGGCGAGATCCCCAGCCGCAAGGGCTATCCGAGCTATCTGTACTCCGATCTTGCGAGCATCTATGAGCGGGCGGGCATGATCCGCGGGCGGAGCGGCTCCGTCACGCTCATCCCCATCCTCACGATGCCGTCGGACGATATCTCCCACCCGATCCCCGACCTCACGGGCTATATCACCGAGGGGCAGATCGTGCTGGGGCGCGAGCTGTCGCAGAAGGGGATCTACCCGCCGGTGAGCGTGCTGCCGAGCCTGTCGCGGCTCATGAAGGACGGCATCGGCGAGGGCTTCACCCGGGCGGATCATTCGGAGCTTTCGAACCAGCTTTTCGCGTCCTATTCCGCGGTGATGGACGCCCGGAGCCTCGCCTCCGTCATCGGCGAGGATGAGCTTTCCGCGGTGGATCGGAAATACCTGCGGTTCGGCGACGCCTTTGAAAAGCAATTCATCGGGCAGGGACTGCGGGAGGATCGCTCGCTGGAGCAGACCCTCGACCTTGGCTGGCGGCTGCTGTCGCTGCTGCCCCGGCAGGAGCTTTCCCGCGTTTCCGAAAAGGTTTTGGACGAATACTGTCCCATGGCGGAGTAAGGAGCGGCTATGGCAGTCTCGGCGCCCACGAAGGGCAATCTCATGGCGGCCAAGCGTTCCCGCCTGCTGGCGGAGAACGGCTGGGAGCTCATGGACAAAAAACGGAATATCCTCGTGCGGGAGCTGATGGCTCGGATCGACCGCGCCAAGGCGCTGCAGGATCGGATCGACGATACCTTCCGGGCGGCCTATGAGGCGCTGGCTCTTGCGGAGATCGCCGCCCCCGGAGCGGGGGAGGCGGCGCAGGCCGTGCCGGAGGACGGCAGCGTGCGTCTGCGCTGGCGCAGCGTCATGGGGGTGGAGATCCCCAGCGTCACCGCGGACGGGGGCTATTCGGATGTGCTGCCCTATGCCCTCGGCGGCTCCACCTCCGCGCTGGACGAGGCCTACCGCCGCTTTTCCGAGGTGAAGAACCTTCTGGCGGAGCTGGCGGAAACGGAGATCGCCGTTTACCGTCTCGCCTTTTCCATCAAGAAGAGCCAGAAGCGGGCGAACGCCTTGGAAAACATCGTCATCCCCGGCCTCGACGCGGATATCGGCCGCATCGAGCAGGCGCTGGCGGAAAAGGAGCGGGAGGAGTTCGTGCGCCAGAAGGTCGTCAAGGCTTGGAAGACGAAGCAGGCATGAAAAAAGCGCCCCTGCCGGGCGCGTCGAAAAAACAGCATAAAAAAAGAAGTGACCCTTGACCAACCCGTTTCTTCGTCGGCCAAGGGTCACTTCTGTACGTTCTTGGTATCTAGCATCAATGGTTACCTCTCTTTCTTTGGATTCTGTGCCGCGACCAGCAACTCCGAATCCGTCGTCCGAGACACCTCACATCTCTAACAAACCCTCTCAAGTGAGGTAAACTGTGTGTCCGCGACATTCGCCGTCTGATCCGTCGGCTTCTGCCTTCTATATCAAAGGCTTCTTACCTGTGTCTATACAATAGCATATTGCCAAAGAAATCGCAATATGTGGATTCAACAAAAATTGAATGTGGATTCTGGTAATTATGTCAATTTGATCGGGGAAGCTGCCGGATGGAGCCGTTTTGCAGCAAAAGGACGCGCCGCAGAGCAGCGCGTCCCCGGAAAGGATTCAGGCGAGCCGGCGTCCCATGAGGACGCCCATGACGGAGCTCATCATAAGGCCGCGGGTCCAGCCGGAGCTGTCGCCGAGGCAATGGAGGCCGGATACGTTCGTGTTGAACTCCGCGTCCATCTTGATGCGGTTCGAATAGAATTTGAGCTCCGGGGAATAGAGCAGCGTCTCATACGCCGCGAAGCCGGGGACGACGTGATCCATGGCCTTGATGAAATTGATGATGTTCGTCATGGCGCGGTAGGGCATGGCGGAGGTGATGTCTCCGGCCACGGCGTCCGGCAGGGTGGGGCGGACGTTCGCGCGATCCAGCTCCTTTTCCCATGTGCGCTTGCCGTCGAGGATATCCCCGAAGCGCTGCACGAGAAGCTGGCCGTTTGCGAGCATGTTCGTCAGCTCGCCCACCTTCTGGGCGTAGGCGATGGGCTGGTTGAAGGGCACGGAGAAATTATGGGAGCAGAGGATGGCGAGGTTCGTGTTCTCGCTTTTGAGCTCCTTATAGGAATGTCCGTTCACCACGGCGAGGCCGTTATCGTAATTCTCCTGCGCCACGAAGCCGCCCGGGTTTTGGCAGAAGGTGCGCACCTTGTTTTTGAACGGCGCGGGATAGCCGATGAGCTTCGATTCATACAGCGCGCGGTTGACGGTCTCCATGACCTCATTGCGCACCTCGACGCGCACGCCGATATCCACGGTGCTGGGAACATGGTCGATGCCGTAGGTGGAGCACATGCCCTCCAGCCAGTCCGCCCCCCGGCGGCCGGTGGCGACGACGGTCTCGTCGGCATAGAGCGTATGCTCCGCGTGACCGTCGGAATACAGGACGCCCTCACAGCGCCCGTCCGCGATGAGAAGGCCGGTGCATTCGGTGTCGAAATAGATCTCCACGCCGCGGGCTTGGAGCCAATGCTCGATGTCCTCGTATAGCTGATGCGCCCGCTCGGTGCCGAGGTGGCGGATCGGGCAGGAGACGAGCTTCAGTCCCGCTTGGATGGCGCGGGTTCGGATCTGCTTGACCTCCTCGGTCTCCTCCAAGCCCTCAATATGCTCGTCCGCGCCGAATTCGAGGTAGATGCCGTCGGTATAGTTGATCGTCTCCTGCGCGAGCTTATAGCCGATGAGCGTCGGCAGCTCGCCTCCCACCTCATAGGACAGGGACAGCTTTCCGTCCGAGAACGCCCCCGCGCCGGAAAAGCCGGTGGTGATGGCGCAATAGGGCTTGCAGTTCATGCATTTATTGGTGACGGCCTTGGGGCAGCGGCGGTTTTCCACGCTTTTGCCCTTTTCAAGGATAACGATCTTTTTGGTTGTGCCGAGGCGAAGCATCTCCACCGCGGTGAAAATGCCCGCAGGGCCCGCGCCTACGATGACGATATCGGTTTTCATACGGATTCTCCCAGAAATAATAATGCGTTTCACACAGGATTATGATATACTCCGATTAAGATTATTTGTCAAGAGGCGGCAGACGTATGGAGCTCTATTTGATCGGTCACGACTATAAATACGCGGCGGAGCAGATGCTCCTCATGCTGTTCCCGGCGGAGCGCCCCGTCTATCCGTCTGGATCGCCGTCGGGAGAACGGGCGGAGCTCGAGCTGCGGGGACGGGAGGCGGTCTGCCGCCTGTATCGCGGCGGCGGACTGTCGGAAGGCCATGCCGCCGTGGCTCCGTGGGAGACGGAGATCGAGCGGGTGCGGCAGGAGCAGCGGGCCGTGAAGGCGTGCTTCTATCGCGCGGCTTTGGCGTCCGGCGTACCGCGTCCGGCATGGGGGATGCTCACGGGGGTGAAGCCCGGCAAGCTCATGGCGCAGTATCTGGAGGGCGGGAAAACGGCGGAGGATTTCGCCCGGGATTTCGATGTGTCGCCGGAACGGGCGGCGCTGTGCGAAACGACGACCCGGCATACCCTCGGGGCGAAGCGGAGCCTGCGGGAGGGGGATATCGGCCTGTATGTCGGCATCCCGTTCTGTCCGACCCGGTGCGCGTATTGTTCGTTCATTTCAAATGCCGTCGGGAAGAACGAAAAGCTCGTGGAGCCGTATCTCGAGGCGCTGCTTGTGGAGATCGGGCGCACGGGGGAGAGTGTGCGGGCGGCAGGGCAGCGACCCGTGGCGCTGTATCTCGGCGGCGGCACGCCGACGACGCTTTCCGCCTCGCAGCTTGACCGCCTGTGCGGGGGGCTGGAGGCGCATTTCGATCTCTCTGCCCTGCGGGAGTATACGGTGGAGGCAGGACGGCCGGATACCATCACGGAGGATAAGCTCGCGGTTTTACGGGCGCACGGCGTCACCCGGGTCTCCGTGAACCCGCAGACCATGTCCGACGAGGTGCTGGAGGCCATCGGCCGGAAGCATACGGCGCAGGCGGTGATCGACGCGCTTTCGCTTGTGCGGGCGGCGGGCGGCTTTGCGGTGAACATGGATCTTATCGCGGGGCTGCCGAAGGACACGGCGGCGGGGTTCGAAAAAACGCTGGATACCGTCCTTGCCCTCGCGCCGGAGAACATCACCGTGCATACGCTGGCCATCAAAAACGGCTCCCACCTTGCCGAGCATCCCGAAACGCTGCCCGATGCGGCGGCGGTGGCGCGGATGGTGGATACCTCCATCCGGCGGCTGACGGCGGCGGGGTATGTGCCGTATTACCTCTACCGGCAGAAATTCATGTCCGGCGGCCTCGAGAACGTGGGCTGGCGCAAGGGCGCCCATGTGAACCTCTATAACATCCTCATGATGGAGGAGCTGTGTCCCATCGTGGCCATGGGAGCGGGGGCTTCCTCCAAGACGACGGACGAGCTCGGCGGCGTCCACCGCCGCATGAATCCTAAATATCCGAAGGAATATATCGAGCGCATCATGGCGCAGGAGGAATAAGCGACGCCCGCGGGGATCGACCCGCGGGCGTTTGTATGCGGTTGAGAGCGCTCAGATCGACAGGATCTTATCCGGCGCGGTGATGGCGTGGTAGAGCGTGAGGTATTTCCGCAGGTTGCGGACGTGGGTGGATTTGAAGGTGAAATGCCGCCCATGGGTGGTGATCATCACGGTCTGGGGGCCGTTGATGGCGATGCCGGAGATATCCTTGAAGAGGAAGCGGCGGCCGGACAGCTCGAAGCGGTCGCGGAAGGCGCGCAGGCGGCCGTGATCGGCGGGAACCTCCTCGAAATCGTCCAGCACCTCGCACAGGTCGATATCGTCGTCCGCGGCGATGGGCGCGTCCCCGGCGTTATCGGCCAGCGCTTGGAGCTTCGGCGCCTGCCAGCGATCCCAGTCAAGGATGGTGCGGAAGGGAAGCCCTTCGCCCTCCAGCCAGCCCTCGGGGGTATAGGTGCCTTCAAGGCCGCATTCGACGCAGGTGAAGCGGTCGCCCTCGCTGCGGAGGGAGCCGAGGGCCTCGCAGCGGGGGCAGAGACATACGGCGCGCTCGATATGCTCGGCCAGATTCTTGCCCTTATAGGGGACATTCCATTCCTTCTGGGTCTCGTAGGCGTCCTCGTAGATATCCTCGCGGATGATATCGGCGATCTGGGCGGGAGTCATGGCTTTGAGCTCCTCGGACGGCACGACCCGGACGATCTCGCCGGTGAAGCGTCCTTTGCGGATGGAGCGTCCCGCCCAGCGGGGACTGGTGAGATACCCGCCCCGGAAGCGATGGGTGACGAGGCTCGCGCCGGAGACCTTGGCGAGCTTCGCGGTGGATTCGACGATATCCCCGGTGACGCCGTTGAAGGTGCGGTTGCCCTCGGCGAACAGCGCCACGCTGTAGCCCTTGCGCATCCGGCGGATGGCGGTGATGGCGGTATCGCCCGCGGTGGTGCCCTTCATGCGGGAGATGGGCGACATGGCCCAGATCAGCCATTTCGCGCTGCGGGGGTTGCGGAACACATGCTCCGAGGCGACGAAATAGGCGAAATTTTTGATGGTGAGCGCCAGCAGCAGGGGGTCGAAATCGGTGACGTGGTTTGAAACGATGAGGCTCGGCGCGCTGATGGGCTGAACCTTCGGGCGGTAGGCATACCGAAGGCGCATATAGAGCTTTACGGGGTGCCAAACGATTTTCCAAAGAAGCTGATGCCGTTTTGCGTCTTCCATAGCCTGTCCTCCCTGCGCCGTGTGCCAATGGGTTTAATACTATTATACACCAAAACGATAAAGTGTGCAATTTCTCTTTTTGAAAATAATGCTGGAAACTGGAACGGCGGCATGATAAGATGAAAACAAGATATATCTTTGACGTGACGGACGCCTTTTTTTCGCGCATTTTTTCTTTGCAATGCGGCGCAGGTGTGGTATAATACATTGAATTATTATGGAATCCGTATCTCTATCTATAGCATCGGGAAAGGCGATATACCATGGCATTTCTGCAAAAAATCTTCGGCACCCATTCCGACCGGGAGCTGAAAAAATTACGACCCATCGTCGATAAGATCGAGGCGCTGGAGGACGAATACCGCGCCCTGACGGACGAGCAGCTCAAAGCGAAAACACAGGAATTCAAGGATCGTCTCGCCGCGGGCGAGACGACGGACGATATCCTGCCGGAGGCCTTCGCCACCGTGCGGGAGGCAGCCGACCGCGTTCTGGGCATGCGCCCGTTCCGGGTGCAGCTCATCGGCGGCATCGTGCTGCATCAGGGGCGCATCGCCGAGATGAAGACCGGCGAGGGCAAGACCCTCGTGGCCGTGCTGCCGAGCTATCTGAACGCCCTCGAGGGAGAGGGCGTCCATATCGTCACGGTGAACGACTATCTGGCGCGGCGCGACTCGGAGTGGATGGGAAAGGTGCATGCCTTCCTAGGGCTCAAGGTCGGCCTCATCGTCCACGGCCTCACCCGCGAGCAGCGGCAGGAGGCGTATAACGCCGATATCACCTACGGCACCAACAACGAGATGGGCTTTGACTATCTGCGCGACAATATGGCGCTGTATAAGCGCGATATGGTGCAGCGCGGTCATTTCTTCGCCATCGTGGACGAGGTGGACTCCATCCTCATCGACGAGGCGCGCACGCCGCTCATCATCTCCGGGCAGGGCGACGAGAGCACCGATCTCTACAGCCGGGCGGACGATTTCGTGTGCCGCCTGCGCAAGGGCGTGGTGGTGTCGGTGGAGGAGAAGGCCGAATTTGAGGAGGCCGACGAAAACGCCGATTACCTTGTGGATGAGAAGGCGCGCACCGCGAGCCTCACCGCCCGGGGCATCGCGAAGGCCGAGCAGTTCTTCGGCGTGGAAAACCTCTCCGACCTCGAAAATACCACCCTCGCGCACCATATCAATCAGGCGCTGAAGGCACACGGCGTCATGCGCCGGGATATCGACTATGTGGTGAAGGACAACGAGGTCATCATCGTCGATGAGCATACCGGCCGTCTCATGCTCGGCCGCCGCTATTCCGAAGGTCTGCATCAGGCCATCGAGGCGAAGGAGCATGTGGAGGTGCAGCGGGAAAACAAGACCCTCGCCACCATCACCTTCCAGAACTATTTCCGCCTCTATGGGAAGCTCTCCGGCATGACCGGCACCGCGCTGACCGAGGAAGAGGAATTCATGTCCATCTATAACCTTGATATCGTGGAGATCCCGACGAACAAGCCCGTGGCTCGCGTGGATCACCCGGACGTGGTGTATAAAAACGAATCCGGCAAAAACCGCGCCATCATCCAGCAGATCATCGAATGCCACGAAAAAGGCCAGCCCGTGCTGGTCGGCACGGTCAGCATCGAAAAGAGCGAATATCTCTCCTCGCTCCTCAAGCGCAAGGGCATCGCCCACAGCGTGCTGAACGCCAAGCAGCACGAGCGCGAGGCGGAGATCGTGGCGCAGGCGGGCAAATTCGGCGCGGTGACCATCGCCACGAACATGGCCGGACGCGGCACCGATATCACCCTCGGCGGCAACGCCGAATACCTCGCCCGGCAGGATCTCAAAAAGGCCGGATATGAAGAGGAGATCATCTCCGAAGCCACCGGCTATGCCGATACCGACAACGAAACGGTGCTGGAGGCGCGGAAGCTCTATGCCGAGCGCATGGCGGCGCATAAGGTCGTGACGAGCGAGGAGGCCGAGCGCGTCCGCGAGGCGGGCGGCCTGTTCATCCTCGGCACCGAGCGGCACGATGCCCGCCGCATCGATAACCAGCTCCGCGGCCGTTCCGGCCGACAGGGCGACCCCGGCGAGAGCCGCTTCTTCATCGCCATGACGGACGATGTGATGCGTCTGTTCGGCTCCGAGCGGGTCATCGGCATGATGGAGAGCATGGGGCTCGACGAGGACACCCCCATCGACAACAAGATCCTCTCGAACGCCATCGAGCAGGCGCAGAAGACCGTCGAGAGCCGAAACTTCCAAGTCCGCAAGAGCACGCTCGAATACGACGACGTGATGAACGTCCAGCGCGGCATCATCTACGAGCAGCGCCGCAAGGTGCTCGACGGCGAGGATATCCGGGATTCTATCCGGGGTATGATCGAGGAAACGATCCGCACCGATGTGGCGGACGGCCTCGGCGGTATGCCCCACCCGGAGAGCGCGGAGCAGCTCGAGGCGATCTTGGAGCCGTTTTACAAGCTGTTCCTTGCCAAGGGGCAGATCATCGTGCCGAGCGGCGGCCTGAAGGAGCTGACGGCGGACGATCTGAGCGAGAAGCTGCTCGCCATCGCCGATCAGGTCTACGCCCGCCGCGAAGAGGAATTTGGCAAGCTGCCCGACGGCACCGTGGTCATGCGCGAGCTGGAGCGGGTCATCATGCTCCGGGTCGTGGACGAATACTGGATGGATCACATCGACGCCATGGACGATCTGCGGCAGGGCATCGGCCTGCGCGCCTACGGCAATGTGAAGCCCATCGACGCCTATAAGCAGGAGGGCTTCGAGATGTTCGAGGCCATGGTGCAGGGCATCCGCACCGAGGTGGTGCGCCGGGTGTTCACCGTCCGCGTCCGCAAGGAGCAGACCATCGAGCGCAAGAGCGTGGCCAAGGCGAACGTCAATAACGTAGGCGGCGATTCCACCGCCAAGAAGCAGCCCGTCAAGAAGGCGAAAAAGCCCGGCCGCAACGATCCCTGCCCCTGCGGCAAGTGGAAGGCGGACGGCAGCCGCCCGCTGAAATACAAGGAGTGCTGCGGACGAAATGAGTGACGCCGGTTCCGTGCTGCGCTCCCGGCTCATCACCTGCCCGCACGGCTTCTCCACCCGGCGTGGCGGCGTGAGCGAGGGCATCTATGAAAGCCTGAACCTCGGCCGTTCTGCGCTGGGCGACACGCCGGAGCGGACGGCGGAAAACTGGGCGATCTTCGGCCGGGCGGTGGGGATCGACACGTCCCGCTTCGTCCATGGCTTGCAAGTGCACGGCAATACCGTGCGAGTCGCCCGCCGGGAGGACGCCCACGGCATTTTGGAGACCTGCGCCGCCACGGAGGGCGTGGACGGCTATGTGACGGATCTCCCCGGCCTGCCGCTGGCGGTGTTCACCGCGGACTGCGTGCCTCTTCTCATGCAGGAGCCGGAGGCGGGCGTCATCGCCGCGGTGCATTGCGGCTGGAAGCCAACCGCTGCGGATATCGTGGGGGAGGCGATCCGGCAGATGGCGTCTCTCGGCGCGAAGTCCCATCGGATACGGGCGGCCGTCGGCCCCTGCATCCGCCGGTGCTGCTTCCAGACGGGCCCAGAGGTTCCCGCCGCCATGGAGCGGCTCCTCGGCGGGGAAGCCGCCGATCTGTACGCGCCGGACGCGGAAGCGGCGGGGAAGTACCGCCTCGACCTTCCCGGCGCCGTGAAGCGGCGGCTCACGCAGCTCGGCGTGCCGGAGGATCAAATCGACGATCTGGGCGAATGCACCATGTGCCGCCCGGACAAATACTGGTCGCACCGCGCCATGGGGCTGCGGCGCGGCTCTCAGGCCAATATCATCATGCTATGAATCCATTTTTCCAAAAAGCGATCTCGCTGGCAATGGCGGGTGCGGCGCTGCTGTCGCTGAGCGCCTGCGGCGCGTTCTCCCTCTCGGAGGAGGATGTGACGGAGCTGGCGCAGGACGATGTGCAGGTCGTCGTCGGCCAGAGCATCGGACAGGAGCTGGCGGCCACCTATGCCGCGGATCATATCTTTTCCCTCAATACCGTGTCCGAAGCCTCCTTCAATCCCTATATGACCTCCAGCGCGTGGAATAAGGTCGTGGGGATGCTGGTCTATGAAACGCTGGTGGCGGAGGACGATACCTTCGGCGCTCAGCCGAACCTTATCACCGCGTGGCATACGGAGGACGGCCTGAGCTGGACGTTTACCGTCGATACGGAGCGGAAGTTCCACGACGGCGGCGATATGACCGCCGCGGACGCGGTGTATTCCATCGAACGCGCCATGGGCTATAACGCCCGCTACGCTGCGCGCTTCCGTGACGTGATCGGCATTTCCGCCAATGACCGGGAATCCTTCGCCGTCACGCTCCGTACGCCGAATTACCGGTTCTATGAGCTTTTGAACATCCCCTGCGTCGAATACAACACCGGCTACGATGACCGCCCCCCCGGGACGGGGCCTTATGCCTTCAGCGCCAGCGGGCGCTATCTGCGGCTGGACGAGAACCACCCATTGGCCGCGCAGATGCCCTTGGAGACCATCCACCTGAAGGAATATTCCGCCGCGGTGGATATCCTGCAGGCGTTTGAGGACTCGTATATCGACCTTGTCATCAACGATCCCACGGGGATGTCGAGCCTTGGCTATTCCAGCACGAACATCATCAAATTCGTGGATACCACGAGCCTGCACTATATCGGCTATAATATGATGAGCGGCGTTTTCGGACAGAGCCTCTATCGCTCGCTCGTGACCTATGCCATCGACCGGGCGTCCATCGTATCCGATGTGATGAAGGGCGCGGCGACGGCGGCGACCCTGCCGATCCATCCGAACAGCGCCCTCTATCCCGCCGATCTGGCGCAGACCCTTGTCCATTCCGAGGCCGGTCTGCAGACCGCGCTGCAGCATCTGGGCGGCGTCGATACCGACGGCGACGGCAAGCTGGAGATCATGGGGCAGGGGTATACCTTCGATTTCATCGTCTGCTCCGACAGCGCCATGAAGGTATCGGCCGCGCGCGCCATCGCCCGGCAGCTCCGGGAATGCGGCTTCGATATAAACCTCCGGGAGCTGAGCTATGAGGAATATGAAAAGGCGCTGGAGGACGGCAGCTTTGATCTCTATTACGCCGAGGTGCGCCTGTGCGCGGACTGGGATCTGCGCCCGATCCTCGGCAGCGGCGGCGACCTCAACTACGGCGGCCTTCGGGACGCCACGCTCGACGGTTATCTCCAAGCCGCCCTTGCCAGCCCGGAGGAGGGGCAGGCCGACAGCATTGCCGAGCTGTGCCAGTATATCGCCCAGACGGCGCCCATCACCGCGATATGCTTCGAAAAGAGCGAGGTGCTGTATCACCGCGGCGTGCTCTCCGGCCTCTCGCCCACGCAGGATAACATCTTCTATCAGATGCAGAACTGGACGGTAGATCTGGACTGATACTATCTATATAAAATGGGGGATAAGCTATGACGGATCGAGACCTTCTCAACATGGCGCGGGAGGCGGCGCAGAACGCCTATGTGCCGTATTCGCATTTTCCCGTGGGCGCGGCGCTCGAATGCGCCGACGGCTCCGTATTCACCGGCTGCAACGTGGAAAACGCCGCTCTCGGCTCCACGATCTGCGCCGAGCGTACGGCGGTGGTGAAGGCTGTCAGCGAGGGACGGCGCAAATTCGTCCGCATCGCCATCTACGGCGAGGGGGAGAACTACTGCATGCCCTGCGGCTCCTGCCGGCAGGTGCTGGCGGAATTTGCCGGGAAGGACGATATGGAGGTGCTGTGTACCCGCTCCGGCGGACGGTACGTCAGCTATCGCCTCAGCCAGCTCATGCCCCACCGTTTCGAGCTCTGATAGGCGCGAACACACGGGAGCGTGGATGAAATTTCTCCTTTTTGTCCAAAAAATCGGAAATTATTTATAAAATAAAGAAAATCCCCCTTGACATCGAGGGGGATTCTTGGTATTCTAACAAAGCTCGCGTCCTCGACGGGGGGCGGAGCATGCTTTGATGCGGGAGATTGCGTCGACGGGCGGGAACTTCCGCGGAGCAAGTCCGGGAGCGGACGAACGGCTTGAGCGCTCCGTATAGCGTCTCCGGCGGGGAGGAAGCTCTGGAATCGGACGGAACCGGCATTCCGTACCGCGTATATCGTCTGGATCACGTCACCGGCTGCGCCGGTATGTTTTTTGAGACAGGGCCTGATACGCACGGAAGAGTGTACAGAATCCGGCGGCCGTACGAGAACCCGTAAAACTCGTACATTATCATGGAGGAACATCAATGGCAGCGAAGAAAATGATTCGCATCCGTCTCAAGGCCTATGATCATCAGCTGATCGACAAGGCTGCCGAGACCATCGTCGAGACCGCGAAGCGTACTGACGCGAAGGTCTCCGGCCCCATCCCCCTGCCCACGCAGAAGGAGGTCGTCACCATCCTGCGCGCTGTTCACAAATACAAGGACAGCCGCGAGCAGTTTGAGCGCCGCACCCACAAGCGCCTCATCGACATCATGAGCCCGACCCAGAAGACGGTCGAGGCGCTGATGAGCCTTGAGCTCCCGGCGGGCGTCGAGATCGAGATCAAGCTGTAACACCTTATTTAATTGTCAGCAGCCCACAGCCTGCCAAGGGGCAGGCGGGTCATGTTGCGCGGTCGCCGTTACCGGCCGCCCAACCAATAACCGAAGGAGGAAAACAATGAAAAACGCCATTATCGGCAAGAAGATCGGCATGACGCAGATCTTCGACGAGACGGGCAAGGTCGTTCCCGTAACGGTCATCGAGGCAGGCCCCTGCGTGGTCGCCCAGAAGAAGACCGTCGAGAAGGAAGGCTATGATTCCGTCCAGCTCGGCTTTGAGGACATCGCCGAGAAGAAGCTGACGAAGCCTGCGAAGGGTCACTTCGACAAGGCCGGCGTCGCTCCGAAAAAGTACCTGCATGAGTTCCGTCTGGACGACTGCGACGCGCTGAACGTCGGTGATCTCGTCACGGCGGACGTGTTCGCGGAAGGCGACCACGTTGACGTTACCGGCATCAGCAAAGGTAAGGGCTACGCCGGCGTCATCAAGCGCTGGGGCGCCCAGCGCACCCCCACCACCCACGGCGGCGGCCCGGTTCACCGTCACGCCGGCTCCATGGGCTCTTCCACCGATCCCTCCCGCATCTTCAAGGGAAAGATCGGCGCCGGTCACATGGGCGTCGAGCAGGTCACCGTGCAGAACCTTGACGTTGTGAAGGTCGATCCCGAGATGAACATGATCGTTCTTCGCGGCGCGGTTCCCGGCCCCAAGGGCGGCATCGTGTATATCAAGTCCACCGTCAAGAAGATCGTCGAGAAGCATGTGGCGACCGCGGTCAGCGTGAACCCGCAGAAGGCTTCCGGCCGCAACCCGCAGAAGGCCTCTGCGCGTAACCGCTGATAGAAAGGAGATTTCGAAATGCCTAAAGCGAAAATGGTCAATATGGCCGGCCAGCAGATCGGCGAGTACGAACTCTCCGAGGCCGTTTTCGGCATCGAGCCGAACGCGGCGGTGCTGCATTCCAGCGTCGTGAACTATCTTGCCAACCAGCGTCAGGGCACCCAGAGCGCGCTGACCAAGGGCGAGGTTTCCTACACCACCAAGAAGCCTTGGCGGCAGAAGGGCACCGGCCGCGCCCGCGCCGGCTATGCCGGAGCGCCCGAGTGGCGTCACGGCGGCGTGGCGTTCGCGCCGAAGCCCCGCGACTACAGCTACAGCCTCACCAAGAAAACCAAGCGTCTGGCGCTCAAGAGCGCCCTGTCCAGCAAGGCGGCCGACGAGAAGATCATCGTGGTCGACGGCCTCCATATGGACGAGATCAAGACGAAGGCCTTCAAGCAGTTCCTCGATGCCGCGGGCATCGCGGGCAAGGCCCTTGTCGTCACCGAGAATGTGGATGACGCGGTTCTGAAGTCCGCCCGCAACATCGCCGGCGTGTCCGTTACCACCGCTACCATCCTCTCTCCCTACACGATCCTCTGCGGCGGCACCCTCGTGGTGGACAAGGCAGCGGTTCAGAAGATTGAGGAGGTGTTCGCCTGATGAAATCCGCGTATGATATCATCATCGCTCCGGTCATCACCGAGCAGTCCATGGAAGACCTCGACATCAAGAAGTACGCCTTCAAGGTCGCCCCGGACGCCAACAAGATCGAGATCAAGAAGGCTGTCGAGGAGATCTTCGGCGTGACCGTCATCAAGGTCACCACGACCCATATGCGCGGCAAGAAGCGCCAGCAGGGCCGCTATCCCGCGGGGAAGAGCGCCGACTGGAAGAAGGCCGTCGTGAAGCTCTCCGCCGACTCCAAGAACATCGAGCTCTTTGAGGGCATGGCGTAAGGGAGGAAGAAGAAATGGCAATTAAAACGTATAAGCCCGTAACGCCGTCCCGCCGTCATATGAGCGTGTCCGGCTTCGAGGGCGTTGAGAAGCACGTTCGTCCCGAGCGCAGCCTCACCGAGTCGCTGAAGAAGCACGCCGGCCGCAACGCGTACGGCCGCATCACCGTCCGTCATCACGGCGGCGGCAACAAGCAGAAGTACCGCGTGATCGACTTTAAGCGCGATAAGGACGACGTGTTCGCCACCGTGCTCCGCCTGGAGTACGACCCCAACCGCAGTGCGTTCATCGCTCTGCTCGAGTATGAGGATGGCGAGAAGCGCTATATCGTCGCTCCCGTCGGTCTCAAGGCCGGCGACAAGGTCGTCAGCGGCCCCAGCGCCGACATCAAGCCCGGCAACTGCCTGCCCATCGCGAACATCCCTGTCGGCACGGTCATCCACAACATCGAGATGCATCCCGGCAAGGGCGCGCAGCTCGTCCGCTCCGCCGGCACCAGCGCGCAGCTGATGG
>CAJOIU010000024.1 GCA_905234855.1 uncultured Oscillospiraceae bacterium | reverse complement strand
CCGGGCGCTTCATGCCTTTCTTTGCCATTATACCACCTCGTTTGCGTCCGGCCTGTCCGCCAGCTCCGCGACGAGCTGCCGCATTTCCGCCTTGGACTGTACGCCGTGGATCTTTTTCATCAGCGCCTTTTTCTCCACTTCCGTAAGAGCCTCATATTTCCGCAGCGCCGTCTGGTTCTGCGCCAGCGCCATACCGAAGCCAACGGGCAATGTTCCGTCTCCCATAGTTAATCCTCCATGCGCTTTTCGCGCGAACGTAATGAATAATCCCGCCAGCGCATGGGGGATTATTAGCATGTGCCGCGGTTGCCCGCGGGGCGAGCGGCACGCTTTTCATCTGTGATTGCGCGTCATACGTGCAATCACCTCAGAGATAGTTTCCCTGAGGTGATGCTTTTTATGCGGATATTTCAGCGGCAGCCCGATTTTCGGATCATGCCGCAGGCGATCCGTTCTCCTGCGTTTCCGGCGGGCTGGGAGGTGAAATCGTCCACATCATCGTGGATGATGACCGTCTTCCCGACGATCTCCCGCACGGTGAAGCGGTCCGTCAGAAACGCCTGCAGAACAGCGGCGGCATATCGCCCGCGTGGGCGGGATGGGGGCAGCGTTCCGGGTTGTAATGCCCCTGCGCGTCCGTGAAGGGCTCGTCACGGCTGCCGGTGCAGGAGCCGCCGCTGTGGATGTGGAATGCGAAGATATTGTCCTCGCATCGGCGACCCCTGTCGGGCAGGCCGGACACCTCCGCGAGTACGAGCACGCCCTGCGGCGTCTGGTAAAATCGAATCGATCCGCGAAGACGCGGGTTTTCTCTGCTGCCGGAGATGTCGGCCTGTGCGTCCGGGCGGCGGCGCAGTACAGGAAGAAAACGCATAAAGGATTGCGGTAAGGACATGAGATCAAAACTCCTTTGCTTCTCTTGTCCCAGTTTATGCGTTATTAGGGGGTTGCGTGAATGTCGGTCTGCGCCGGGCCGGAGATAAGCTTCCCATAGCGGTCGAAGCGCGAGCCGTGGCAGGGGCAGTCCCAGCTTTTCTCGTCCGGGTTCCACTCGAGCTGACAGCCCAAGTGCGGACAGCGAATATCCACCGGGTACAGCGTCCCGTCCTCGTCCTTATATACGCCGACCTTTTCTCCGTCCAGGAACACAACGCCGCCGTGCCCCGGGGCGAGTTTATTCGCCGTCTCCGCGGGGATCTGGAAAAAGCGTCTTGCCAGCCCCTTGACCGCCTGCCCGCTCTCCTCCATAACGCCGGCGACCGCTTCCGCGTCGAACCGTCCCGGATCAAATACCTCGGCATAGGGATTCTTTCTGCCGCAGATACTGTCACGCAGGAGCATGGCGGATACCATGGAGGCCGTCATGCCCCACTTCTGAAAGCCCGTGGCGACATACCAGTCCGGGCGGCTTGGAGCATATGGCCCGATATAGGGGACATCGTCCGCAGTCACGCAGTCCTGTGCCGACCAGTGGGCGACTTCACGACTCTGCGGAAACCATTTCCGCGCTTTTTGGCGAAGCCCATCGTAACGACCACCTGTACTGTTTTCGCCGCAGCGATGTCCTCCGCCTCCCAGCAGGAGATAGCTTTTCCAATGACGGAAGGAGTACGGATTTTTCTCCCTGTCCGCGAAGATCCACATGCCATCCGCAAAAGACGCGTCCTCCAGCGCCAGCACATAGGAGCGCTCTTGATGCATCCGGGCAAAATACAGACCGGGAAAGTTCACAAAGGGATAGTGGCAGGCGAAAACGATCTTGTCCGCTGTGACCGTACCCCGCTCGGTGACGAGGCTGTGATCCTCCACGGCCTTTACGGGCGTGTTTTCATAAACTGTCAGCGGCTCGGCGATCGAAGCTAAGAATTTCAGCGGATGGAACTGGGCTTGATTGGCAAAGCGAACGGCTCCGGCTACGGGAAACGGGAGCGCAGCATCTGCGGTAAACGTCGCCGGAAGCCCCAGCGCTTGCGCGCACGCCGCCTCGGTTCGAAGCGTTTTGGCGTCGCTGCCATAGACATAGGCGCACTGGTTTTCGAGATCGCAGTCGATGCCGTTTTCGACAATGATCCGCCGGTACTCCGCGAGCGCTGCCTCATTTGCCATAGCGTACTGCCGCGCCTTATCCCTGCCGAGCGTGTCAGTTAGTTTCCGATAGATCAGTCCATGCTGGGAGGTGATTTTCGCCGTGGTGTTTCTTGTCTGCCCGCTCGCGACCCGATCCGCCTCCAGCACGATGACGCGTGCGCCCGCCTCCTGCAGAGCCGAGGCAATCAGAATGCCTGCCATTCCCGCGCCGATGACGGCGATTTCTGTTTTTCTGCCGCCGGAAAGGGGCTGACGATCCCTAAGCGAACAAGTCTGCGACCAGATAGAATCCATCGTTGTTCCTCCTGCAGAGTACTGTCAGATTATTCTTTCCGGGCAGGGGCTGTTATATGCAACCCCCCGGAACCGCTTTCCAACGGCTCCGGGGGGTGATTATTTATGTCGGACGCTTATGCCCGGCGTTTTTTGGCTTCCGCTTCGATCAGCGCCTCGATCTTCTGCCGATCCTTAGGATCAAGGGTGTCGGTTTTACCGGCGAAGAAATCCTCGATCACACCGAGATGGACGCCGGTTTTGTAGTTGATCTTAAAGTCGATCAGCCCAAGCTCTTCTTTCCTTCTGCGAAGTTCCTGATTCTCCATGTTGTACTCCTTTTCCAGATGGCGAACAGTTCGGCAGAGAGGTCTATTCGACCTCGATCTGCTTGATGTTCATCTCGTTGCCCTGCTGCAGCCATGTGTGTTCGCTGCCGCAATGGGGGCAGATTTTGCCGTGCTTTACGGTGGGATAGGTCTGCTTGCAGTCATCGCACCAAGTGATGGCGGGAATCTCCTCGCAGATGAGCTTCGCCCCGTTGAACAGGGGGAATTTTTTCGTGTACCAATCCCAGTAGTTGTATAGGTACGAGGTCACGATGCCGGAGACCTCGCCAAATTCCAGTGTCACCGAGCAGATCTTCTGGACTTGGTTTTCCTCTGCGATCTGACTGACCTGCTTGACGACATAGTTGACCAAACCGAGTTCATGCATAGGGCGTTCCTGCTGCCGGTCAATCTGCCGATTTCCCGGTTACCTTCTTCCGCAGTATTTTGAAGCCGCGCTTCACGGCGTAGGCGCCGATGGCCTTGAACTTATCCTCGGCGGGGATCATCTTGGAGTAGGCGTCGCCCCGCGTGCGGAAGAGATGGATCGCGTCGAACTTGCACTGCACCGTGCACATGCCGCAGCCGAGGCACTTGTTTGTATCCACCACGCTGCGTCCGCAGCTCAGGCAGCGGGACGCTTCGGATTTAATCTGCTCCTCAGTGAAGATGAGCCGCTCGTCGTGCATGGTGCGGATCTTGGCGGGATCGACGCCCTTGACGGCGCGGGCGGGCTTTTGCTTCTTCTCCTCCGGCACAACGATGTCTGTTTTATCCAGCGGGGTGAAATGACGGGTGTTGCGGTGGATCGTGAGAGACTGTCCCTCGTTCACGAAACGGTGCAGCGAAACGGCGCCCTCGCGGCCCATGGCCAGCGCATCTACCACGAACTTCTGGCCGGAGACTGCGTCGCCGCCGGCAAAAATATCGGGCTCGGCAGTCTGCAGGGTCACGGGATCGACGATGATGGTATTGCCGCGGCCAAACTCGCATTTCGTGCCTGCGAGCAGTTCCTTCCAATCCGCCTTTTGGCCGATGCAATACAGGACGGCGGTGCAGGCCGTTTCCGTGGTTTCACCGTCATCAAACTTGGGATCGAAGCGTCCCTCGGCATTCTTGACGGAAAGACATTTGCGGAATTTGATCCCGACACATTTGCCGTCCACGGAGAAGATCTCCGTCTGTCCCCAGCCGTCATGGATCTCCACGCCGTCGGCCTGGCAGAGCTCCTGATCCTCTGCGCCCATGGGCATATCATCCCACGCCTCAAGACAGTAAAGCTTCACGCTGGAGGCGCCCTGCCGGATGGCGGTGCGCGCCACATCCGCGCCGATGTTGCCGCCGCCGATGACGACCACATCGCCCCAGAGGGGCTTTGCCGTTCCGGCGTTCACGGTCTTGAGCCAGTCCACACCGGGCATCACGCCCTCAGCATCCTCGCCCGGGATACCGAGCTTGCCGCCGTTTGTCAGGCCGACGCCAAGGAAGAAGCCCTTGAAGCCCTCATCGCGAAGCTGCTGGATCGTAACATCCTTGCCGACCTCTACGCCGCAGCGGAACTGCACGCCCATTTCGCGGAGAATGTCGATCTCGGCGTTCACAACGTCCTTTTCCAGCCGGAAGCTGGGGATGCCGGTCACCATCATGCCGCCGGGAACGGCATCTTTTTCAAAGACCACGGGGGAGTAGCCCTCGATAGCGAGGAAGTACGCGCAGGAAAGACCGGCGGGGCCGGAACCGATGATGCCGATCTTCTGCGGGAAGGAGCTGCGCGTGCAGGAGTTCATCGGCGGGACGTAGCGATGCTCGGCCACGAGATCCTGCGCGGCGATGAACTGCTTGATATCGTCGATGGCGAGGGCCTCGTCCACCGTACCGCGGGTGCATTCGTCCTCGCAGTATTTGCGGCAGATGGCGCCGCAGACGGCAGGGAAGGGGTTATCGCGCTTGATAAGCTCGAGCGCGTCGCGGTATTTGCCCTCGCTGGCCATTTTGATGTAGCCTTGGATGGCGATGTGCAGCGGGCAGGCTGCCTTGCAGGGGGCGGTGCCTGTTGGCCAAGTCTGGATGATGCCGTTTTCGTTTTTATAGTTCCAGTTCCACTTATCCTCGCCCCAGACGTTATCGTCCGGCAGCTCGGCCTTGGGATATTCGATCTCACCGTGTGTGGTGCAGAGCTTCTGGCCGAGGCGTACCGCGCCGGCGGGACAAACCTCGACGCACTTGCCGCAGGCAACGCAGTTTTCGGGGTTCACATCCGCCGTATAAGCGGAGCGGGACATATTCGGCGTGTTGAAAAGCTGGGAGGTGCGCAGGGCGTTGCAGACGCCGACGGCGCAGTTGCAAAGGCCGAAGATCTTGTTTTCGCCGTCGATATTCGTGATCTGGTGGACATAGCCGCGAGCCTCCGCCTTGCGGAGGATATCCATGGCTTCTTCGTAGGTGATGTCGTGACCCATGCCGGTCTCGCGGCAGTAATCGGCGAAATCGCCCACGCCGATGCACCAATGCTCCTCGATATCGCCGGAGCCTTCGCCGCGGATGCGCTGCTGCTTGCGGCAGGAACAGATGCCCACGCCGATCTGACCCTCGTATTTCTTGAGCCAATGGGACAGATGCTCGATATCCATGGACTCGCACTCGGCGGGGATCGCCTGCTCCACGGGGATGACGTGCATGCCGATGCCCGCGCCGCCGGGGGGCACCATCTGGGTGATGCCGGCCAGAGGCAGATACGTCATACGCTCGAAGAAATCTGCCACCTGCGGCGTCACCGGGGAGATCTCCGGCCGCATGACCATGATCTCGGCGCTGCCGGGGACGAACATATCCAGCACCCAGCGTTTTTCGTGGTTGGGGTTCTTGCCGTCAAGGTTCTCGAAGTGCCATTCCACGAGGCTTACCTGACACAGAGCTTCCAGAACGAGCTCCAGATGCTCGTCCTCAAAGCCGCTCAGCTCCTTGAGCTGGGCGAAGGTCTTGGGCTTGCGCTTGCCCATTTTGAGGGCAAGGTCAAGGCAGTCGTCCGCGATGTCCTTGCCGTACCGCCGCTCCGCGTATTGCAGGCCGCAGTCGATGCCCCAGTATTCAGGGGATTCTGTTGTGATCTTCTCCTGTCCGAGAAGAACCGCGGCACGATCCGTGATGATTTTTCCGAGCTTCGCGATCTTCTCGTCGCGGGTCATTTGCGCCATTAACATTTCCTCCTATCCATCGGCGTAGGGAAACGCCGCTCTCTTGATCCAGTATTATTGATGACAATTCTTTAACAGTATATCGTGCGGCGCCGCTTTCGTCAATACTTCGGGCTTTTATTTTGTCGATTTTTCACGCTGCTCCCGCAGGGATCCGATAAAAAAACAGGAGACGCGATCCCGCGTCTCCTGCCGTTTGCGATCAGAGAGAAATCAATGATTTTTGCCGCACATGCCCATATGACGGGTCGTGACCTCAGCGGCGGCCTCGGCCTCCTCCATCCAAGAGGAATAGGCCTCGCTGCGCATGGCGGTATCGGCCTGATACTGGGCAAAGGTCATGTCGCTCGTGCCGACGAAATAGACCACATGGGTGCCGGTGTAGCTGCCGTCGTTCGTGACGACGGTGGTATCGCCGGGCTGGCGGCCGTCTTCAAACAGCCAGTCGTTGATGACCTCCACCATCTGTCCGTGATAGACGTTTTCATAGAGGCCGCCGGTGGTGTTGGAGCCGCCGTCCTCGGAGTAAGCGTTGGCCAGCTCTGCGAAGCTGTCCTCGGTGGCGGCGCCGTTCTGCCATTCTTCATAGAGGCTTTCGGCCTCGTCGAAGGCCGCGGCGATCTCCTCCTCGGAGTATTCGCCGTCGCCGTCGGCATCCTCGGCGTTGATGAGGATATGACGGAAGTCCACGGTAGCGTAATCGCCGCTGTCGCGGCCGAGGAACATCACCACATAGGTGGCCTCGCCGTCCTCGTCGGTGATGGCGGCCGCGTCGCCCGGGGCGCGGGAGGCATCCCGCAGCCAGTCGCCGTAAACGTCGGAGAGGTCGCTGCCGGCATAGGTCAGGGTCGAGGGGGCGGCGTCCTCAAAGTTTTCGGCCAGATAAGCGGCAAATTCCTCCTCGGAGGTGCCGTTCACCGCCGCGGCGACAGCCTGCGCGTCCATGGTCTCGTCGGTGACGTAGTAGTAGGAGTAAGTGAACATATCCATGTCGTCGGCATGGTCGGCATTGGTGTAGCTGTAGCCGTCATAGACGGACTGGGAATAGGCCGAGGCGCGATAGGTGCGATAGAGCTGCTCCTCGATGAACTCCATGGTGACGCCCTTGCCGTAGTTCATGTTGATATACTGCTTCAGGCTGGAATAGCCGTAGTCCGCCCAGTTGGTGCGGATGCTCTCCACCGCTTCTTCATATTCCGCCTGCTCCGTCTCGGGCAGGACGAAGCCCGCCTCGTCGGCCGCCTTGTTGAGGAGCTGGATCTCCTTCATGCTGTCCACGGCGGAATCGAGGAAATACTGACGCCACGAGACGCCCTCGGAATACTCCTGATCGGCCAGACTCTGGCTCGGGTCGAAGAACATGCCGTATTGAATATAGCTGTTGTAGTTGTTATAGAAGGACATATAGCTGGAGGAATAATAGTAGTTCACTTCCGCCACGGAATAGTCCTGCCCGTCGATGGTGACGGCCGTGGTATAGCGGCTGGGCAGCGACGAGTTATAAAGGAAAATAAACGCGAAGAAAAGGACGAGGATCACACCGATCACGACATATTGGATGGTGGATTTACGGCGTTCCTTCGCGGCCTTCTCAGCGGCGATGGTACGCTTGTCCGTGCCGGCCTCGATCTGCTGCCGGCGGTTGATTTTGTCTTTGGATGCACTCATGCGGATGACCACCTTTTACGGTATTTTTTGTGGAAACTCAAACATTATAGTACAATTATCCGAGCGTTTCAAGTTTTTTGCGGCTGAATATGAAAATGTTTTGTTTTTCGGCGGAGGCGGCGGGCAGCGGCGGGGGAAAAGGCTTTACGAAACGGGAAAACTACGGTATAATCAGGTTGCCGCATCGGCGGAAGAATCGTCCTGCGGGCGACAGAAAGAGAGCATCGATATGACATATATACTGTTCAATCGGCTGGCAAACGGAGGGAAAGGCGAAGAGGGGATCGACGCGGTGCAGGCTGCCTATGCGGCGCAGAACCCGGAAACGCTGGATATCACTTCGCTGGATACGGCGGCGTTTTTCGCAAAGCTCACCGCGGAGGATCAGGTGATCCTATGCGGCGGGGACGGCACGATCCATCGGCTGGTTAACGACTTGGGAGGCCAATGCCCGGCGGTGCCCGTTTATATTTGGAAATTCGGTACAGGGAACGATTTTCTGCGGGACGCGGCGCTGCTGGAGGGTCGGACGGAGATCCCCCAAAAGATGCTGCTGAACGACTATATGCCGTGGCTGGCGGCTGCCGAGGCGGAGGGACAGCTCCGCTATTATCTGAACGGCTGCTCGCTGGGGGTGGACGCCGTTGTCTGCGCGATGATGGAGGAAAATCGGCACAAGCCGCGGAAATCCGGGTATGCCGCGACGGCGCTGCGCTCGTTTTTCCAGAAATACAAGCCCATTCACGGCCGTGTTACCGTGGACGGAGAGACGCGGGAATATAAGGACATATGGATGGCCGCCTCGATGAACGGGCATTTCCAAGGCGGGGGCATGAAATTCGCACCCGAGCAGGATCGCCGGGGCGATACGCTCTGCTGCATGGTGTGGCACGGAACGACGGCGCTGGGAACGCTGCTGCGGTTTCCCACCGTTATCCCGGGCAAGCATGTGAAATTCAAGGATGTCTGTGATATCCGCTTCGGACGGGAGATCACGGTGGAGCTTGACGAGCCGACGGTCATGCAGCTCGACGGCGAGGTCATCCGCGGTGTTTCCCGGTATACCGCGCATAAGTGACCGAGGAATGATTCGGCGGCGGGAGGTGAGGCTATGACGATGGAGGAACTCAAGCTGGTGGTGGCCAGCAAGCTTATAAAGCTCCGGCAGGAGGCCGGTATGACGCAGGCGGAGCTGGGCGAAAAGCTCAATTATTCCGATAAGACCGTATCGAAATGGGAACGGGCGGAGTCGATCCCCGACGCTTATGTGCTGACGCGGCTGGCCGAGATCTACGGCACGACGGTGGACGCGCTGCTGCGGGAGGCCGATCCGTGGATGGATCCGGTGGAAAAAGAGCGGGAGGCGGAGCGAGCGAGCGCGCCGAAGTTCTCCAGCGCGGTGGTGACGATGGTGGCGATCATGGGGATCTGGACCATGGCGGTCACGATGTTTGTCATCTTTTGGCTCGTGTTCGATTCGCTGCTGTGGATCATTTTTGCGTGCGCGGTACCCATCTCCCTTGTCACGCTGCTGGTTTTGAACTCGGTATGGAACAAGGGGCGGCATAACCAGATCATCGTTATGCTGCTGGTGGCCTGTGTCGCGGCGCTGGTGTATCTCTTCCTGCTGTCGTATAATCCTTGGCAGATCTTCCTGATCCTCATCCCGGCGGAGATCGTGGTGGCGTTAAGCTTCCAAATCCGCCGAAAGGAGCATAAACCGGCGAAATAAGCGGGGTTCTCCGATTCGTAGAGTGAAATATCCCAAGGCGTAGAGCTCTGCTCTGCGCCTTTTCCGTTTCGGAGAACGCTTTTCGAAGGGGTAGGTTGTGGGAGCGGGGCGGATGGGATAAACTTAAAATGATATAAAGGACATATCAAGGAGGTCTATCCATGGGCAATTATATCCTGAGCTGCTGCTCCACCGCGGATCTTTCGAAGGAGCACTTCGAGCGGCGGGACATCCACTATATCTGTTTTCACTATTTTCTGAACGGCGTCGAGTACCCGGACGATCTGGGGCAGTCGATCCCGTTTCCGGAGTTTTATAAAGCCATGGCCGACGGCGCGGACACAAGCACCTCACAGGTGAACATCTCCGAATACCTCGACTATTTCACGCCGTTTTTGGAGGCCGGGAAGGATATCCTGCATCTGACACTCTCCACGGGCATCTCCGGCACCTATGGCTCCGCCGTGAGCGCTGCCGCCATCGCAAGGGAGCGGTATCCTGAGCGGAAGATATATATCGTCGATTCGCTGGGCGCGTCCTCCGGCTACGGCCTCATCATGGACACGCTGGCCGATCTGCGGGACGGCGGCATGGGCATCGACGAGCTGCACCAATGGGCGCTGGATAATCGCCTTCGGCTGCACCATTGGTTTTTCTCCACCGACCTTACCTTCTATGTGAAGGGGGGGCGCATCTCCAAGGCCGCAGGCATTTTCGGGGGACTGCTGAATATCTGCCCTCTGCTCAACATGGATAACCTCGGCCGCCTCATTCCCCGGGACAAGATCCGCACGAAGAAAAAGGTTATCCGCACCATCGTGGATCGGATGGAGGCGAACGCCCGGGACGGTCTTGACTATGACGGCAAGTGCTTCATCTCCATGTCCGCCTGTGAGGCGGACGCGAAGGAGGTTGCCCGGCTTGTGGAGGAGCGCTTCCCGAAGCTCGATGGAAAGGTGCTCATCAACAGCATCGGCACCACCATCGGCAGCCATACCGGCCCCGGCACCGTTGCGCTGTTTTTCTGGGGCAAGGAGCGGGTCAACTGATAACGAAAACAGAAACAGCCGCCGGAAGCAAACGCTTCCGGCGGCTGTGGTATTTCGGCTTATTCCTCTGATTCGTCTTCGGGATCGAGCTCAAATTCAAGGCTTTCGCCGCAGGCGGGGCATTCGATGGATCCCTGCGCCAGCACGCCCTCGTCGAAGGTCACGATCTCGCCGCAGGAGGGGCATTCCGCCTCGTAAAGCACAAGATCGTCCGCGTCGAGTTCTTCATCCTCGTCGTCCTCGTCTTCGTCCTCGTCGTCGTCGTCCTCGTCGCCGAAGAGGATCTCTTCCACGTCTTCCAGATCGTCGCTGACAGCGTCCAAGCCGTCCTCCAGCTCGGCGATCTCGTCGTGGATGTCCTCCACGTCAAGCGCCAGATCCTCGAGGATATCGGTGACGGTGGCCAGCAGCTTTCCCTCCTTGGAAGCGGGATCCATGCCGTAGCCCTCGGCCAGACCCTTCAGATAGGCAACTTTTTCGGATGTGGTCATGACAAAAGCCTCCTTGCGTCAAAAATGGCCTTTTTCGCTGGGGAAAAAGGGAGCTCAGCCCTTGGCGCGGCCGAGATACTCGCCCGTGCGGGTGTCGATCTGGATTCGCTCGCCCGGCTCGATGAACAGGGGGACCTTGACCTCCGCGCCGGTCTCCACGGTGGCGGGCTTGGTGGCGTTCGTGGCGGTGTTGCCGGCGAAGCCCGGATCGGTCTCCGTGATTTCCAGCACCACAAAGTTGGGGGGCTCCACGGAGAAGCAGGTCCCGTTATAGAAGCTGAGGGTGCAGGTCTCGTTCTCCTTGACGAAACGGAAGCCGTCGGAGAGGTTGGCCTTGTCCACCGGCTCCAGCTCATAAGTCTCGGGGTTCATGAAGTAGTAGAGGTTGCCGTCGGCATAGCTGTACTCCATGTCTCTGCGCTCCACATAAGCGTTCTCGAACTTCGCGGAGGGGTTGAAGGATTCCTCGCGGATGGCGCCGGTAATGATGTTTTTGTACTTGGTGCGCACGAAGGCGGCGCCCTTGCCGGGCTTTACGTGCTGGAATTCAATGACCTGCATGGGCTGACCGTCCATCTCGAAGGTCACGCCGTTGCGGAAATCACCTGCGGTAATAGGCATAATATGTCCTCCATCGTGAAAATATACATGAGAATTGTTTTCTGGTAATAAATTGTACTATAAAAACGCGGCGTTGGCAAGAGGTTTTACAGAATGATAAGGTTTTTCGGCGCTTTTGTGATGACCTGCGCCCCGCCGTCATGGAGCCACATCACGTCCTCGATGCGGATGCCGAATCTGCCGGGGATATAGATGCCCGGCTCCGCGGAGATCGCCGCGCCCTCGGGCATGGGCTTGTCGTTCGCGGGGTTGGCGTTGGGGCTTTCGTGGATCTCGAGGCCGAGGGAATGGCCGAAGCCGTGGCCGAAATACGCGCCGTAGCCCGCTTTTTCTATCACCTTCCGCGCCGCGCCGTCGATATCCCGGCCGGGAACGCCGGGCTTCGCCGCGGCGATGCCGGCAAGCTGCGCCTCCAGCACGATGGCATAGATGTCCTTCATCTCCTGTGTGGCGTGACCGACGGCCACGGTGCGGGTCATATCGGAGCAGTAGCCGCCGAACATGGTGCCGAAATCCATCGTGACGAAATCGCCCTCGGCGATGATCTTGTCTCCGGGGACACCGTGGGGCATGCTGGTCTTCGCGCCGGTCACGACGATGGGATCGAAGGAATTGGCCTCGCCGCCGTATTTATACATGCGGTAGACAAGCTCCGCGGCCACCTGCTTTTCCGTGAGGCCCGGGCGGAGCAGACCCAGAACCTCGTCGAGAGCTTTTTCCGCGATGCGCTGGGCGGCGATCATATCTTCCAGCTCGGCGGCGTCCTTCGAGGCGCGCAGCTCGGCGATGATCCCGGCGGCGGGACGAAATTCCACGCCCAAGGCGTTCTGCCGATCCTGCCATTCGGCATGGGTCATGCGGTTCTCCTCCGCGCCGACGGCGGCTTTTTCCGCCAAAAGCTCCTGCAGGAGCGCGTTCAGCGGCTTCTCCCGGCTGACGCAGAGCACCTCCATATCACGGATGGCGGCCTGCGCAGCCTCGACATAGCGGCTGTCTGTGATGAACCACGCCGCGTCCTTCGCGACGACCGCGGCGCCGTCCATGATGGGAAAGCCGGAGGCATAGCGGATGGTGATGGGATCGGTGAGCAGCAGCGCGTCCAGAGCGCCGAGCTTTGCTTGGATCTGGGGGATATGAGATGTTGACATGGATTCTCCTTCCGCGCGTATGCGCGTTATTGTGATTATCTTTATGCCGCCGAATCCGCGGCGCGCCACGGGCCAGACCAGTCCGTGCCGTCGAATACGGCATCCTCTCCGCCCACGGTGAAGCGGACGGCGTTGACGCCCGGCAGGGCGCAGAGCGTGGCGGCCATGGAGCGGACGGCAGTTTCCCGCGCGTCCTCCGGCAGGGATACGAAAAAGCTTTCCGAAAGATCTACCGTGCAGGCAGCTCCCTGCACCGCGACGGCCATGACGGAGCCGGTGCCGGAAAACACTTCGGGATATCCCGGCTCGGAGGCGCTCAGCAGTGCTTCCAGTACCGCTTCCGCCCGCGACTCATAGTCGGTCTCGCTCACCCGGAAGGGCAGCGGCGCGATCTCCGTAAGCCCCGGCAGCGCGAGGTACAGATCCGCATCGAATTCGCCCTTTGGCGCGGAGACGGGGCCGATGGCCTGATCGTACCGTGTGAGGGGATCGGCCAGAGAGCGGTAAAGGTAAGTCTCTATCGGCTGTCCGCCCACAAGAATGCGGACGCTGTCCACCCCGGAGAGCGCCGTAAGAGAGTTTACGATGGAATAAACTGTCAGCCGCTCGCCCGCCGCCGTTTCCGGGCGGTTTTCGTAAAATGCCTCGGAAAGGTCAACGGTACATACGCCGTCCTCCGTGACACAGGAAAGCAGCGTCGTCCCGGCGGGGATCGTGCCGCGAAGCTCGCCGTTGTTGGGGCCGCGGAGCAGCTCCTCGATGACGTAGCGCTCGGGGGAGGTTTCCTCGTCCAGCGTCAGACTGTGGTATTCGCTCAGAAGATAGCGGCCGTCCGCGTCGGCAAAATAGAGGCGGAGCTGCCGCACATAGGGATCGGTGTCCGTGGCGTCCAGCAGCGCATCCTCCGGCATGAGTCCGGAAAACAGCGTCTGACCGCCGGAAACGATCGTGACAGCCTCCACGCCGTCGAGCTGGCAGAGGGTCAGCACGGCACAGAAAGCGGAAACGGTCTGCTCCATGGGCGTAAGCTCCGAAAAGGCTTCGGAAAGCTCCAGCGTTACGACGCCGTTGTCCCGGCTCCAGTCCTCGACCGTCACGCCGCCGGGCAGGGCGCTGCGCATACCCACATCCGCGGGAGCCCCGGTGAAAAACGCCAATAGCTGGCCGATATCCGAGGCCGCGTCCCCGGCAGCGGAGGGGAGCTGCTCGGCGCGGATCAGCTCGCCGGATTCCTCCGAAGCCGCGAGGCGGTAAACGACGAGAGAGTCTCCGGGGCTGGTCTCCGATGCCCGGGGAAACAGCGCGGCGGCGGCGCCCGGCAGCGAACAGCCGGACAGGAGCAGCAGCAGCGCCGTCAGCAGGGCGATATGTCGTGTATGTCTCATAAGCGTCCGTCCTTTTTGCCGTACAGCGGGAAGCGAACGGTAAATTCGGTGCCGCCCTCCGGCCGCCGGGATACTTCAATGTCGCCGCCGTTTGCCACCACCGCGTCATGCACGATGGCAAGGCCGAGGCCGCTGCCGCCGGAGGCGCGGGAACGCGCCTTGTCCACGCGATAGAAGCGGTCGAAAATACTCCCGACATCCGCTTCCGGGATGCCGATGCCGGTATCGGAAACGGTCAAGACAGCGTTCCCGCCGTCCTGCCGGAGCCGGATGGCGACGGAGCCGCCGGGGACGTTGTATTTCACGCCGTTTTCCGCGAGGTTGAAGATGATCTGATAAAGATCGTCCGCCGAGGCGTTCACAACGCAGTTTTCCTCCAGCGCAGGAAGGAGCGTCACGGTCTGGGTGGCGGCCAGCGGCTCCAGAAGATGCAGCGCGCGTTCGGCCACGGTCTTCATATCCGTTGGCTCCCGCTGCCGCTGGGTGACGCCGGAATCGAGCTTTGTGAGGCTCATGAGCTTTTCCGTGATGCGCTGCAGGCGTTCGGCCTCGCTGCCGATATCAGTGGCAAATTCCCGCATCGTGTCCACGTCCATGTTGTCCGACTGGGTGATGCTGTCGGACAGGAGCCGGATGGCGGCCAGCGGCGTGCGCAGCTCATGGGAGGCGTCCGAAACGAACCGGCGGCGTGCCTCCTCGGTGCTTTCCAGTCGCCCGGTAAGGACGTTGAATTCCGAGGTGAGCTCCGCGATCTCGTCGCTGCCGCGTACGTCGATGCGGTGGGCATAGTCGCCGGAGCTCACGACGCCGACGGCGGCGGCCAGCCGCTTGATCCGATGGGTCAGCGTGGCGGCGATTAGGAATACCACCACGAGGCCGATGCCGCCCACGACCATGGAAACGGTGCTGAGGTTGCGCTGCAGGCCGTGGATGATTTCGCCCTGCTCCGCGTCGTATTCATAGAGATACACCGCGCCGAGAACGCCGCTGCCGGAGATCACGGGCACGGCGCAGCGGCTTTGGAACACGCCGTCGGCATAGCTGCAGTAAAACACCGTCTGTCCGCCCAGCGCCACGGCGACCTCCCGCAGCAGCGCATAGCGGCCGAAGGCGTCGTTCTCCTCCGAGGTGTCGTAGAGGATACGCCCGCCCGGGTCGGTGACCATCAAGCGGGTCATGGGCGTCACATCCAGCAGCTCCATGACCTGCGTCACCGCCTCGCCGCTCAGTCCCTCCAGCGCGGAAAGAGAGCTGGAGATCACCATTCCCTGCGACTGCATGGCGCTCTTTTTCGTGGAAAACACCATGTCTCGGCTGACGAGGACAGGATAGATATTCAGAATAAGCAGCAGCAGCGCGGTGAACAGCGAGAAGACTGCCGCGATCTTGGTACGGACGGTGGCGCCGCGTTTTTTCCGTTTTCCTTCAGTCTTTGAAATAATAACCCACGCCCCATTTGGTAATGATGCATTCCGGCGCAGCCGGATTGCGCTCGAGCTTTTCCCGCAGGCGGCGGATATGGACGTCCACCGTGCGGATATCGCCCTGATAATCGAAGCCCCAGACGATATCGAGCAGATTCTCTCTCGAATAGACCTTGCCGGGGTTGCGCATGAGAAGCTCTACGAGGTCGAATTCCTTCACCGTTAGGTCAATGACACGCCCGTCTACCTCAGCGACGCGCCGCTCTGTATCGATGGTGACGGGGCCGTGGGTCAGCCGGACGGCGGAGGTCTCCTGTGCGGCGGAGGACTGGATGCTGCTGCGCCGCAGCAGGGCGCGTACCCGCGCCTTCAGCTCCAAGAGATTGAAGGGCTTCGTGATATAATCGTCCGCGCCGTATTCGAAGCCGATGAGCTTATCGGTGTCTTCGCTTTTCGCGGTGAGCATGATGATCGGCACGGTGGAAAATCCCCGGATCTTCATGCAGGCGGACAGACCGTCCAGCTTCGGCATCATCAGATCGAGGATGATGAGGCCGTAGGACGTGACGGCGGCCATTTCCACGGCGGTCTGCCCGTCGTAGCAAACGTCCACCTCGTAGCCCTCATTTTCCAGATTGAATTTGATGCCCTTGACCAGCAGCTCCTCGTCGTCTACGACCAGTATTTTCATTGATTATCTCCTTGTCCGTCTCCGAAAGTGATATAGGGGGCGATCTTGGCAAGGGTGGCCTCGCCCACGCCGTTTACCGCCAGAACGTCCGCCTCCGTTCGGAAGGGGCCGAGCTCCTCCCGCCGGGCGACGATGCGCTCCGCAAGAACGGAACCGATGCCGGGCAGCGCCTGCAGCTCCTCCTGCGTCGCCGCGTTCAGGTCGATCCGGGCGTCCTCTGGCAGCGGCGCCGCGGGCGCATCGGATTCCTCCGTGAGCTGCCATATGAGCGGAGCGCTCTGCCCGCGCCGGGAAAAGCGGAGCCCGACGCACAGCAGCAGTATGGCGGTGACCGCGCCGAGAATGAGGATCGCCCGTCGCTGTTTCCGTGCCGTCATACCGCGCCTTTCCGTATGTCAAGAAATATTGGTTGATTTTCCGCGTCATTTTTCATATAATGAGATATCATGCAGCGGATGGTTTCTATCCCAAACATCATACCACACTTTCCCGGAGAATGACATGAAAAAATTCAGGATCGCTTCTCTTGCGCTTATATTGCTGCTTTTCGTCTCGCTCCTGCCGGTATCGGCGCTGGCCGTATACCAGCCGGAGATCGGCGCGGAGGCGGCTATGCTGGTGGACGCCGCCACCGGCGAGGTATACTTCGAAAAGAATGCCGACCGAACCGTTCAGCCAGCCAGCACCACGAAGCTCGTTACGGCGCTGCTGGTGGCGGAGGCCATCGACCGGGGCGATATCTCCCTGTCCGACATGGTGACCGCCTACGACGACTGCCAATACAATATGGACGAGGAAAGCTCCAACGCCGGCCCTGTGATCGAGCCGGGAGAGGAACTGTCGGTGGAACAGCTTCTTTACTGCGCGATGCTCGCCTCCGCCAACGAGGCCTGCAACATTCTGGCCGAATATGTTTCCGGGTCGGTGAGCGCGTTTGTCGAGGCAATGAACGCCCGGGCGTCGGAGCTGGGCTGCACCGGCACGCATTTTACGAACACCAACGGTCTGGAGGACGCGGGTCACTATACCACCGCATCCGATTTCGCCCTTCTGACCCGGGAGGCGCTGCGCCATCCGCTGGTGCTGCAGATCTGCGATACGCTGAACTACTCCGTTCCCGCGACGAACCGAAACGATGCCCGGGCGCTGATGAATACGAACAGCCTCTTGAACCCGGACAGCGAGTATTATTTTGAGTATGCCTATGGACTGAAGACCGGCTTTTTTACCGCGGCGGGCTACTGCCTCGTTTCCGCGGCGGAAAAGGACGATATGGACGTGGTCTGCGTCCTGTTCGGCGGCCGGGAGCTCGGCGATCAGTTTGCCGACTCCCTCACGCTGTATCATTGGCTGTTTGAAAACTTCACGAACCAGCAGGTCCTCAGCACCACGGCGACCATCGCCACCATCCCGGTGGAGCTGGGAACGAGCGATTCCACCGGCGTCCGTGCCGAAAGCACCGTCAGCGCCATCCTGCCGAACGATTACGATACGACTCGCATCGGCTATCAATACCGCCTGTATCATGAAGCGGAGGGGCAGACCGCTCTCACCGCGCCGGTGAATGCCGGACAGGTGCTGGGAGAGATCACGGTGGTAGAGCTGGACGATAGCAATCAGGTCGTCCGCACCTTCGGCAGCTCCGCCCTTGTCGCTACCGCCTCGGTGGATATGTCCCGCATGGAATATCTCCGTTCCCAGATCAAGGATCTGTTCCAAAAGCCCGTGGTGCGCCGCGTCATCACGATCCTCATCATCGCGCTGGCGGTATATATCCTTCTCATCTTCTTCTATTACATACAGCGCATCCGCCATCTGCGGAGCCTGCGGGAGGCAAAGCGCGAGCGCGCCCGCCGTCTGATCGAGCAGGAGGCCGACTGGCTCGATATCCCCGGCGATGAGCCGCGGGAGCCGTCCATCGACTATTTCGGCAGCGATGAGCCCGAGCCGCCCCCGGCGGAGGAAAAGCGGTTCGACAGCCTTGGCGACGATTATTTCGACAGCTTCTTCAAAAGCTGAACCCCATACAAATAACCGAGCGTTCCCGGTCAACGGGAACGCTCGCTTTTTCTATGTCGTGCGGCGGGAGGAGACCCAGACACCCGCAACGATCAGAACCGCGCCCAGAACGCCCATGGGGGTGATCGGCTCACGCAGGAATATGGCGCTGGCCACCAATGTGACGAAGGGGATCGCGTAGATGTAGCTGCTGGTAGTCACGGCACCCAGCTCCGCCTCCGCCGTGCACCACGCGAGATAGCACAGGGCGCTTCCCACCACCGCCAGAAACAGCAGGCACACAGGATCGATCCACGAGGCCAGCAGCGGCCGCAGCGAAAAACCTTCGAAGCCCCCGGCCAGCATCAGAGGCAGGCAGGTGATAAGACTGTAAAACATCACCTTGCGCGTGATGAAAAGGCTGTCCCGCCGCTCCAGCGCCCGTTCCTGAAACAGGCAGTAGAAGCCCCAGATGAACGCCGTCGCAAGTGCCAGAAGATCGCCCGCGGGGTTCAGCTTCAGCACGAAGGCGCCGTTGAAAACCACCAGCACCACCCCGGCCAGCGCCACGGCAAAGCCGATCCATAGCCAGCGGCCGAGGGGCGCCGTTTCGCGCCCGCCGATATGCGTCATCAGCGCCGTCAGGATCGGGGCGAGGGCGACGATGGTGCTGACATTTGCCGTGGAGGTGATGGTAAGGGCGGTGTTTTCGAGCCAGAAATACAGCGTGCAGCCGCTGAGCCCCATGGTGAAATACAGCAGCTCCTCCTTCCGGGACGTGCGCTCCCGGCAGGGACAGATCAGCCACATCACGGCATACGCGATCACAAAGCGCATAAACATGAGCTGTACGGGGGTATAGACGGACAGAAGCCGCTTGCTGGCGACGAAGGTGGCGCCCCATACCGCGGCGCAGAACATACCCAGCAAATGGCCTTTATATCGTTTCAATAGCGTTTTCATGGGCATTATCATACCACAAAACGGCGCGGAGGAAAACCGTCCTTTGATTTATTAAAAACCCCGGAAGGGTACCGTTCGCAAAACGTCCCGATCTCTCAATAGCGGAAATAATTGCTGATCGAGCAATGCTTTGCGCCCGGCACCCTTCCGGGGTTTACCGAAAAAATAAAAAATCAGCGTTCTTCGCCGTAGAAAAACAGCGCCACGGTGCCGGGGCCTACATGTGAGCCGGTCACCGGCTCATAGAGGACGGTCAGGATCTCGCCGGTGCATCCGGACTCCCGCAGCTTCTTTTCCACATAGGCGGCATCCTCCGCGCAGTCGGCATGGGCAAGCCCCACGCGCACCGCCATATCCGTGCATTCGCTGCGGTAGCGCGCTGCCAGCGTGTCCAGCGAGCGGCGGCGGCCGACGTTCATGTGCCGCAGGACGATATGCCCGTCCTCGTCGCCGATGAGGATCGGCTTCACGTTCAGCACGTTCGTCACCTTCACGGCGGCGGAAAACAGCCGTCCCGTGCGCTTGAGATAGGCGAGGTTGTCCACGGTGAACACCTGATGCATATGATCGCGGTTATCCTCCGTACGGCGCACGACCTCGTCAAAATCGACGCCCTCCCGCCGGAGCCGCGCCGCATACAGCGCGGGGAAGCCCTCGCCCAGCGAGGCTCCCTTGGTATCGATGACGGCGAGCTTCCGATCGGGATATTCCTCCCGCAGCTCCGCTGCGACGGAAGCGCCCAGCGCCGCCGTGCCGCTGATGCCGCCGGACATGGCGATATAGAGAACATCCTCGCCCCGCTTCAAGGCGGCGGTAAAGAGGTCGATAAAGACGCCCATGGCGGGCATGGCGGTATTGGTCGGGGCGCCGGAGCGCATACGGTTATAAAAGTCCGCGCCGTCGAAGCCGGCGCTCATGTCCAGTTCCTCGCCGTCGATACAGATGCTGACGGGGATCACGTCGATATCGTTTTCCTGCAGGAGCCGCTCCGGGAGATTGGCGGCGGCGTCGGTAAAGATTCGGAACATAGGTTTCCTCCGGGATCAAGTTTTCAACGGGTATCAGCATAACGCGGATACCCGCGGCGGGCAACCTATTGTTCCGATAGAGGGATTCCCTTCGAAGGATTCCGGTTCTACAAAGATTCTCCCCGGAGCTCTACGTTTCGTAGAATCCGGCTGTTTTCAACGGTTTGCTGTCTCGCTTAGCCGTGAAGCTCCTTCAGGAGCGCGATCTCCGCGGCATACCCCTCCTCGTCGTTCGGTGTTTCCAGAATGAAGGGCAGACCCTCCAGTGCCGGGTGGGTGATGATGCGACGGATGGCGTCGAGGGGCATTTTTCCCTCTGTGATCTTGGCATGGCGATCCTTGTGGGAGCCGCAGTCGTTCATGCTGTTGTTGAGGTGGACGGCCTTGAGCCTGCCGAGACCCACCACGCGGTCGAATTCCGTCAGCACGCCGTCGAGATCGTTCACCACGTCATAGCCGCCGTCCCAGATGTGGCAGGTGTCGAGGCAGACGCCGATCTTGTCCGACAGCGTCACCCGGTCGATGATGGCGCGCAGCTCCTCGAACCGGCCGCCTACCTCGCTGCCCTTGCCCGCCATGGTCTCCAGCAGGACGGTGGTCGTCATCTCCGGGAAGAGGACGGCGTTCACCACTTCCGCGATCTTCTCGATGCCGATCTCGATGCCCTGCCCGACATGGCTGCCCGGGTGGAAATTGTAATACTGCCCGGGCGTGAACTCCATGCGGCGCAGATCGTCCGCGAAGGCGGTATGGGCAAATTCCCGGACGTTCTCCTTGGCGGCGCAGGGGTTCAGCGTATACGGCGCGTGAGCCACCAGCCGGTCGATGTCCCGCTTGCGGCAGAAGGCGAGGAACGCCTCCGCGTCGGCGGGGTCGATCTCCTTGGCGGCGCCGCCCCGGGGATTGCGGGTGAAAAAGGCGAAGGTGTTGCCGCCCAGCGCTTCGGCGCGGCGACCCATGGCCTCGTAGCCGCCGGAGGCGGAGATATGGCATCCAATGCGAAACATGTGTTCCCTCTTTTCTGACGGCGTAAAGGCCGTCTTATGTGTAAAAAGTTGTTACTTTTGAAATTATTTGTTTACAAATTAGAAAAAAACGTGTAGTATGATAAAGCTGAAAATGTCATTATCCCCCGTTTTTTGGCGGGGATCGGGCGAATCGGTAAAGGGGATCGACCGCTGCCGACGACTGCTATTATAGCATGGCGGCAGGCGCGATACAATGCCGGATTCGGCATCCTATCACAGGAGGCATGGAAAATGAACCATCATATCAAAGCATGGAACGCGGTCAGCCGACTGATCTTTATCCTTGTGTTCGCGGCTTCGCTGGCGGTCTTCTGGTTCACGAGGACCGGCGAGGGCTATCTTGACCTTGCCATCAATCTCGTGTTCGCCGTCATCGCGATGATCTTTCTCATCGTGTATTTTGCCGGCTGTGCCCGGCCGCTGGCCAAGATGGTCACGGCGCTCAGCCGTGTGACGGAGGATATCTTCCGCGCCGCGGACGATCCCAAGAGGCTATGGGAGAAATACGGGCAGGATCCGGCGCCCTTCGGCCATAAACGGCTGGATGAGCGCTACGGCGCCTATCTGCGGGAGCTGCGCCGTCTGCAGAAGCAGAACTCCCTCACCGCCGACTGCCGCATCGAGGATTATATCGGGGAGGAGCTGATTTACTCCGCCGTGAACAAGCCCTTCTGCGACCAGCTTGGCGGTATCATGAGCGGTCTGGGCATCCTGTTCACCTTCATCGGCCTTGTCTACGGCCTGCGGAATTTCGACGCCTCCACCGTGGATGTGATGCAGTCGAGCACGCAGGCGCTGATGGCGGGCATCAAGATCGCGTTCTTGACTTCGATCTTCGGCCTCATCTATTCGCTGCTCTTCGGCCTCAGCTATAAAAAGCTCCTGAAGGACAGCCTTGAGGGGCTGTATGAATTCCAAGACGCCTTTACCGAATCCGTCCGTCCCAGCAACGAGCATGCCGCGGAAAACGCTATGCTCCGCCTCCAGATGGAGCAGAACGCCGCGCTGCAGGCGTTCGGAACGAATATCGGCGATCAGGTGAGCGAGGCGATCATCACGCTCATGAAGCCCACGGTCGATCAGCTTCAGACCACCATCACCCAGTACGTCACCGTTGCCATTGAGGATCAGCGCGCCGGGATGGAAAAGGTCGTGCGCTATTTCCTCGACAGCATGAACAGCTCTCTCGGCAATATCTTCCTGCAGCTCAAAAACCGCACGGAGGAGCTTGCCCGCTGGGAGAAGGACATGATCGACAGCATTCAAGTTATGACCGCGAGCGTGGGAAAGACCGGGCAGGAACTGGCCGAGGCGCAGGCGCAGGCGCAGCGCATCACGGAGACGATGGCCTCGTATACAGATTCCATCGAGCGGCTTACGAACGCCCAGCAGAGTGTGGTGGGGCAGATGCAGAGCTTTATGGAGGAGTATCACCGCCTGCACGCGCAGGAGGAAACTTATCTCACATCGCTGGCCTCCGCGTCGGAGGCTGCCGCCGCCAATACGCGGGAGAGCCTGCAGACGGCGCAGTCGGTGGCGTCCATTGCCGAGGGCATCAACGCCGCCTCCGCGGAGAGCGCCCGCCGCATCACCGAGGCCGGGCAGCAGATCACCCAGTCGGCGGAGTCGATCCGCTCCATGTCGGAGTCTGTTACGACCGATGTGGACGCTGCTGCCGCGCGGCTCGAACGCGCCGCCGGGGATATCGAGAGCGGCCTGTCCCGCTCGGTGACGGACAGCATCTCCGCCATGGACGACAGCATCGCCCGCCTCACCAACAGTCTCAACGGCGTGACCGTTGCCGCCGATACCATCACCCAGTCGATGAAGACGCTGCCTAAGACCGTGTCCGGCGTGGATTCGGATATCAAGGGCATCGCCAAAACCATCGATACGGAGCTGAAGCTCCTGCTGAAGGCCGCGTCCGATACCCAGAAGCTGCTGAACCGATTCAACGCCGACCTTGAGCGCCGCGCCAACCTCTGATAAAGGAGGAGCATCATGGCCAGAAAACACAGAAAGCCAACGGAATTTCAGGAAACCAGCTTCTGGCAGTCCTATTCCGATATGATGGCGGGCGTGCTTCTGATGTTCATCCTCATCATCTGCGGGACGCTGTTCGTCCTTATGCAGGTGAAAAACTCCTACGACGCAAGCGAGCTGGAGCTGCGGGAGCGGGAGGAGGAGCTGGAGCAGGCCATCGTCGAGAATCTGGGCTATCTCGATCTGACGGAGGCGCAGAACCTCCTGCTGGACGAGCAGCGATCCAAGCTGGAACAGCAGCAGGCGGAGCTGGACGCTGCGCAGGCGCTGCTGGACGCCCAGAAGGCGCAGTTGGAGGAGCAGAAGGCGCAGCTTGCCGCCTCGCAGACGCTGCTGAGTCTGCAGGAAGACGAGCTCGAAGAGAAGGAAATACAGATCTCCCTGCAGAAGGAGGCGCTGCAGACCCAGCAGCTCCAGCTCGAGGAGATCATCGGTGTGAAGAAGGAGCTGATCGCCGACCTGCGGGACGCCTTTGCCGATTCCGATCTGAGCATCTCCGTGGACGAGCAGACCGGCGCCATCACCCTTGATTCGAGCATTCTGTTCGGATATGACAGCGCGCGGCTCACAAATACCGGCGCGTCTACGCTGGCGGATTTCCTGCCGGAGTATTTCAGCGTTGTGCTGTCGGACGACTATATCGGCTATGTGTCCGAGATCATCATCGAGGGGCATACCGATACAGTGGGCGGGTATGAGTATAACCTCGCGCTCAGTCAGGAGCGCGCCGAGGCGGTGGCGGCCTATTGCTTGGGGGACGGGCAGTCCTTGTTTTCCGACGCGATGCTCAGCCGTATCCGCTCCCTCGTCTCCGTAGCGGGGCGCTCTTGGTCCAGCCCGATCTATGATGACTACGGGAATGTGGACGCGGAAGCGAGCCGCCGGGTGGAGATCAAGTTCCGGCTCTCGGACGAAGAGATGATCAACGAGCTGCTGGGCGTTTTGGAACAGTACGAATAACCGAAAATGCATCGGCAGCCGACTCCGAAAAGAGCCGGCTGCCGATTTTTTATGGGGGCTGTCTGAAAGCAGCCCCTTATGATTGCGGTGCTTATACGGTGTTTACGAAGCCGAACCGCTGGGCTCGCCGGAGGAGGGCGCGGCCGCGGCGGGGGATACGACGATCTCGCCCGCAAACGTGCCGCCCGCGCTCACATCAACGGCAGCGCCGTCCACGGTGACGGTGCCGTTCACGGTGCTGGCGGCGTCAAGGGTGAGCTCGGTGAGATACGAGGTTTCCGCAACATTCCAGACGGAGCCGTTTTCCAGCCGAAGGGCAAGGCCGTTGTCGCCCTCGCGGTACATGCCCAGCACGGTGGCGGCGGCATAGCCGATCTCCTGCGACGCGGTGTCGCCGGAGGCGAAGTGGGTGACCTCCCAGTCGTCGCTTCCGAGAGAGATGGCGCCGGTGATCTCGGAGCCGTCCAGCGTGACGATCAGGCTGCGGGGCGTGCGGACGCCGACGCCCGCGGGGCCGCTGGTGGCGGTGTAATCGTCGCCGGTCATGGCGGCGGTGTTCAGGATATCGCCGGTCATGACGGAGTCCTTGATCGTGACCTCGGGCGCAGCGCCGGAGTTTTCGGTGCCGGAGCCGCCGTCGGAGTTATGGATGAGCTTTACGATGCAGTTGGACGCATCGGCGCTGAATACCGTATGGGTATAATCCTCGATCACGCCGTTGACGCTTCCGAATTGAGCGTCCACATCGGCCATGTCCACGCCATGCGCCGCGGCGACCGCCGGGTCGATGGTATAGGTGCCGTCGAAGGCGATGGTGCAGTTGTCGAACAGCACCTTATTGGCGGTATCGCGCAGCATGACGCCCGCCTCGCCGACATGCAGCTCGGTATTGATGAACTGGATATCGCCCACGCTGTTGCCGGAGTGGGTCATCACACCGTATTCGCCGGAGTTGATGTAGCAGTCCTCATAATACACGATGCCGCCGCCGGTCTCCACCGCCGCGTAGTCGGGCACGTCGATGACGGAGCCGATGAAGTAATCCCGCGCGCCGCCGTCGGAATACGCGCCGTAGCCGCTGGTGAGGACGGCGATATAGCTGTCGTTTATATGCAGCTCGGTGGGCTCGCCGCTGGCGGTATAAAGGTCGTCGCTGTCGGTGCTGAGAGCGCCCCAGCCCTGCGAAATGACGACGGAGTTGTTATACGTCGCGTGGGAGGCTCCGACGGCGTTCGTCGCGCGGATCTTGCCCTCAAGGAACAGCCCGGGAGGGCAGCCCTGCATGGTGACCAGATTGGGATCGGAAACGGCATAGAAGGTGGAATCGTTCACCGTGACATCCGCAGCGAAGCGGGTGAACATGGTGCCGCGGCCCGGGCCGCGGGTGATGACGCGGAAGTTATTGAGCTCCGCTACGGCATTATCGGACACATAGACCGCCGCGCCGAAGCCGCCCATATCGTTGGTGCCGACGCCCGCAAGATCGATGACATAGTCGCTGAGCACGACGGTATCGGGCGCGGCCAGACCGAGGTTTGTATACCGCGCGGTGCTGCCGCTGTCCACCAGCGACTGCGCGATCTCCTCCAGAGAGAGACTTGCGTCATACCCCAGCGCCTCGCAGAAGGCCGCCCAATCGGGATAATAGCTGCTGGTGATATAGGAGAAATTGATCTTCTCCGCCACCAGCGCGGGATCGGACTCGCCGCCGAGGACGAACGCGCCGGTGTTGCGGATGGCGACGCCCACGGTGTTTTCCTCGTCGGAGGTGATGCAGGTGGTGCCGCCGTCGGTGGTGACGCCCTCCAACGTGGAGTGCAGCTCGTCCGACGCGCCGCCGTCATAGGCCACGGCCGCTGTCGTCACGAGGCGCTGCACCTGCCCCATGGCCACGCCGTCGAGGGTAATGGCCTGCTCGGGATGAGCCGCCGCGGATGCGGTGACGGTGGGTTCCGCCGCGGTCGAGCCGGAGGCGTCGCCGCTGGCCTCCCCGGAGGCAAAGCCGCCGACGCCGAGGCTCAATGCCAGCGCGAGGCACAGAAGGATGCTGCATAGTTTCTTCATGTGGATGCTCCTTTCATTTTTTGCTGTGTTTTCCCCGGATATTGTACCATACATCCGGCGATGCGGCCAACTTTTTTTCTCCGGCGCCTTTTTTTACGCGGATTTTACAATTAGCAGGTACAATATTTGATGTTTATATGCTAAAATCAAATTTGGTTAAAAGAAATCAAAAGTTGTATAGTGGGAGATACGGGTCATATGAGCATCCTTAACATCATTTCCCTGCTGGGCGGTCTGGCGCTGTTTCTGTATGGCATCTCGCTCATGGGCGACGGCCTCAATAAGGTCGCCGGAAACAAGCTGCAGGTGGTTTTATACCGCCTGACGAGCAATCCCCTCAAAGGCATCCTGCTGGGCATCGGCGTGACGGCGCTGATCCAGTCCTCTTCCGCCACGAGCGTTATGGCCATCGGCTTCGTCAATTCCGGGCTTATGGAGTTTTCCCAGGCGGTCAGCATCATTCTCGGCTCCATCGTCGGCACCAGCATCACCGGTTGGATCGTCAGCCTGTCCTCCTTGGGGCAGGGCGGCGGCTGGATGGCGCTGCTGTCCACGGCCTTCATCACCGGCCTTCTGGCTACGGTGGGCATCATCCTGCTGAAATTCAGCAAAAACCCCGTCCATAACCGGGTCGGTACGATCCTGCTGGGCTTCGCGGTGCTGATGTTCGGCATGAGCGCTATGAGCGACGCCGTCAGTCCGCTGCGGGAGAGCGAGGCCTTCATTGAGCTGCTGACGAAATTCTCCAATCCTCTGCTGGGCATCCTCGTGGGAATCGTCTTCACGGCCGTGATCCAGTCCTCTGCGGCTGCGGTGGGCATCCTGCAGGCGCTGAGCATGACGGGGGCGCTGTCCTTCTCGGCGGCGTATCCCATCATCCTCGGCATCGCCGTAGGCGGCGCGCTGCCGGTGCTGATCAGCGCGCTGGGCGCTTCCATCAATGCCCGGCGCACGGCGCTGGTGCACCTTGTCATCGACGTTCTCGGCGCGGTCTTCTGCGGCGTCGTGTTTTACGCGGTGAACGCCGTGCATCCGTTCTCCTTCATGGACGCCTTTATGACGCCCGTAAGCGTGGCTGCGCTCAACACGGTCTTCCGCATCGTCACCGTGGCGGTGCTGACCCCGGCCATCGGGCTTCTGGGCAAGCTCGCCTGCTTCTTCATTAAGGACGAGCCGGAGCCCGCCAAGGAGGCGGGGGATTGGGAGCTTCTGGAGGAGCGCTTTATCCAGCATCCTTCCCTCGCCATCGAGCAGTGCCGCATCGTCGTCCGCTCTATGGCCGAGTGCGTGCGGGACAATCTGCGCAAGGCGCTCGCCCTGCTGCGGGACTACAGCGACGAGGGATTCCAAGCCGTGCAGGACGAGGAGGAGATGGTGGATCAATACGAGGATAAGCTGGGAAGCTATCTCGTGAAGGTCAGCTCTGCGGAGCTGACCCAGAAGCAGAATGAGGATCTTTATCAGTTCCTGCACGCCATCACCGATCTGGAGCGCATCTCCGACCATGCCTCCAATATCGCGGAAAACGCGCAGGAGATCCACCAGAAATCCATCCCCATCACCGAGGCGGCGGCGAAGGAGATGTCCGTCATGGAGGGCGCCCTGTGCGAGGTCGTGGACACCGCTGTGCGGGCGCTGACGGAATCCGACGAGGATGCCGCCCGCCACGTCGAGCCGCTGGAGGAGCTGATCGATAACCTGTGCGACGAGATGAAACACCGGCATATCGAGCGCCTGCAAAAGGGCGTATATACCCTGCAGAACAGCTTCGTTTTCAATGATCTCATCGCAAACTACGAGCGCGTTTCCGATCATTGCAGCAACATCGCCGTGGCCATGATCGAGCTGGAGCATGAGTCCTTCGACACCCATAACTACATCGAAAGCCTCATGAGCCGGAAGGATGAGGAATTTGAGCGCTATTTCCGCGAATACAAGGAACGGTTCTCCTTTGACTGACCGGGATGACGGCTGTCCGAGTGATCACGCCGCGTCCGCGAACGCCTGCCGCGTTTCGTGGGCGCGGCTTTATTACGAAGATTTTACGATGCCCCGATAGCGGATTTGACCTTCCGCCGCTAGACTAATGCTGGAATTAAATTGATATAGGGAGTTTCAGATAAAATGAGTCTAACGGAAGTGCTGCTCCTGCTGAGCGGCGTTGCCCTGTTCCTCTTCGGCATGACGCTGATGGGGGACGGGCTGAAAATGGCTTCGGGCAGCAAGCTCGAGCCGATCCTGTTCCGACTGTCCGGCACTACGCTGCGGGGCATCCTGCTGGGCACGGGCGTGACGGCTGTGATCCAGTCCTCCTGCGCCACCTCGGTCATGGCGGTCGGTTTCGTGAATGCAGGGATGATGAAGGTACGGCAGGCCGTCGGGATCATCCTCGGAGCGATCCTCGGCACCAGCATCACCGGCTGGGTCATCTGCCTGAGCTATATCGAGGGCGGCGCCGGGTGGGGCGCGCTGCTCTCCACCGCCACGCTGACGGGCGGGGTCGCCGTGATCGGCATCATTTTGCGGATGTTCAGCCGAAAGCAGACCAGTCGGTTCATCGGAGATATCCTCATGGGCTTTGCCGTGCTGATGCTGGGCATGAGCACCATGAGCGACGCCGTCAGCTCTCTGGGGGAAAAGCCGTGGTTCACCGATATGCTGACGTCCATGACGAATCCCCTCCTCGGCATCCTCATCGGGACGGTGTTCACGGCGCTGCTTCAATCGGCCTCCGCGGCGGTGGGCATCCTGCAGGCTCTGTCCGTGACGGGGGCGATGCCCTTCAGCGCGGCGCTGCCCCTGCTGATGGGCGTGACCGTGGGCGCGTCCTTCCCGGTGCTGCTGTCCGCGCTGGGCGCCAATACCGAGGGAAAGCGCACCGCCATGGTCTATCTCACCGCGTCCACCGCGGGGGTGATCGTCAGCGCGGCGCTGTTTTACGCCGCCGACGCGTTGTTTCACTTCCCGTTCACCGCCGCCGTCATGGATCCCTTCTCCATGGCCGCGGTCAATTCGGTGCTCCGTCTCGTGATGCTGCTCGTTCTCGTGCCGTTTACGAAGACGCTGGAGGCTGCCGTGACCCGGATGGTACCGGATCGCGCACCCCCTGCCGGGGAGGAGGAGCCTTCCCTTGCCTTGGAGGAACGCTTTCTTGCCTATCCCGCGCTGGCGGTGGAGCAGAGCCGCATCGTCATGAACGCCATGGCGGAAAAAGCTCTGCGCGCGGTGGAGGAGGCCACGGCGCTGCTGAACGGCTTCCGCCCGGAAGGCTTCGCGGCGGTGGAATCGCTGGAGGCGGAGGGGGATCGGTATGAGGACGCCCTCGGCTCGTATCTCATCAAGATCACCGGCCGGGAGCTGACGGACGAACAGAACCGACAGATCACTGTATTTCTGCATACGCTGACCGATTTCGAGCGCATCACCGACCACGCGCTGAATATTGCCCAAAGCGCGCAGGAGCTGCATGAAAACAACCTCGCCTTTTCCGAGGACGCAAAGCGGGAGCTGGCGGTGGTGATCGAGGCGCTGCTGGAGGTGATCCGCATGGCGGTGGATGCCTTTGTCGAAAACGACAGCGAGGCAGCGCAGCGGGTCGAGCCGCTGGAGGAGGTCATCGACGGTCTTTGCTCCGAGGTGAAGCGCCGCCACGTCGAGCGCCTGCAGCAGGGGCGCTGCACCATACGCAACGGATTTGTCCTGAACGATCTCGTCACGAACTTTGAGCGGGTGTCCGACCATTGCAGCAATATTGCCGTGGCCTTGATCGAGCTGCAGCACGCATCCTTTGAGACCCACGACTACGTGAATCTCGTCAGACGCAAGGACGGCGATTTTGACAGAGTTTTTCGGGATTATCTGAGCAAATACACCCTTGCCTAAATCAATCGGATAAAGGCACTCTCCCGCCTGGCTGTGGACTGCACCCCGTCAAGGAGACAGAGAAATAAAATAATGAATTATGGACTTCCAGCAGCTCGCAAGAGATGCTGGAAGGTTTTTTATGCCACTATGGTTACGGAAATGGCCTTTTGCGCCAGTGTGCCTGATCGGCTTCGCGGAGATGACGGTCTTCTTGCTGCCCGATACCGTGCAGAAATGCGTCGTTCATTTCGGAGGTGTTAAAACCATGTGAAGTACGCGTCAACATTGAGCATCGATTTGATTATGTGAATTATATTGTCCGTCATGATAATGGATCTTCTTTCGGCTTGATAATAAAAAGCACCCCGCCTCGATGGCGGGGTGCAGAATAGGGGCTTAGCCCTCGATCATGATGACTTTCTTCTCCGGAAGCTGAGGTACGTTCTTCTTGGGAATGGTCAGGCTCAGCACACCATGCTCATATTTGGCCTTGATATCTTCTTCCGTGATGCCCTCGCCCACATAGAAGCTGCGCTGCATCGCGCCGGCGTAACGCTCCTGCCGGATGACCTTGCCCTTCTTGTCTTCCTTGTCCATG
>CAJOIU010000023.1 GCA_905234855.1 uncultured Oscillospiraceae bacterium | reverse complement strand
ATGGACGGCATGACCCCCGGCTCTATGGCTGCGGTTTTTGCCGGGCACGGCGCGGGTTACGCTCCCTGCACCGCGCAGGCGGTGATGGAGCTTTTGGCGTATTACGGCGCGCCTCTTTCCGGCCGCCGCGCCGCCGTCGTTGGCCGCAGTCTCGTGATCGGCCGCCCCGTGGCCATGCTGCTGCAGCAAAAAAACGCCACCGTGACCGTATGCCACTCGAAAACCCCCGATCCGGCGGCTATCTGCCGCAAGGCGGATATCGTGATCGCCGCCGCGGGCAAGGCGCGGCTCGTGGACGCCTCCTTCACCGCGCCGGGACAGATCCTCGTAGATGTGGGCATCCATACTGATGGAAGCAGATGCTTTTGCGGCGACGTGGATTTTGCCGCGGCAGAGCCCGTCGTACAGGCCATCACGCCTGTACCCGGGGGCGTAGGCTCCGTGACCACGGCGGTGCTGGCAAAGCATGTCGTCGAGGCCGCGGAAAAAGCCGCCGGGCTCTGCTGACCCCATAGAAAAACGACCCGGAACGCGCTGATGCTGCGTTCCGGGTCTTCGGTTTTTCCATGGCTTTATGGACGGTAAAACTCAAAGATCACCGCGTCCAGTCCCGCCTCGTCCGCGGAAGAATGCGCCGTCCAGCCCACCTTCATAGCACCCAAAAGCTCCGCGAAGCGTACCGGCAGCGGCCGTTTCCCGATGTGATAGGCGATGAACTGGGGTCTTGCCAGCACGTTTAAGAGCGTGTTTGACAGGATCGCCGCCACAAGCGGGGATTTGCCGGAGTCGAGATAGCCCGCCTGCTCCGTGGCGAGCTGGCCGCGCAGCAGCTCCGGCGCATTCTTGCGGAACCACCGCACGATGGTGGGATCAAAGCTCTCGATGCAGGCCACGGCATCGTATTCCCGCAGCAGCGCATAGGTCTTTTCGCACAGCTCCCGGTTCTGCCCGCCGGTCTTGAGCTCCACCACAACGGGTGTTTTTCCCAGAATCTCCAGCACCTCGGAAAACAGGGGGATGCGCTCCTCCGTGCCGCACAGGGAGAGCGCCCGGAGCTCGGCAAGGGTGCGATCCTCCACACGTCCGCTCACGCCGCATACGCGGTCGAGCGTATCGTCGTGGAACACCACCACCTGTCTGTCCGCCGTAAGATGCACGTCGAGCTCCACGCCATAGCCCGCCGCCACGGCGCGGCGAAACGCCTCCGCCGAGTTTTCCGGCACGGACCTATCCGGCGTATGCAGGCCGCGATGGGCGAAATACACCCCCTCAAAGGGCGCCCGCGCCGCCTTGGACGCATGGCCGGGCGCCAGCAGCAGCACCGCAAGCGCAAGGAGCGCGCATAGGATGATGAATACGGTCATGCCTGCGCCTTTCCGTCAGTCGCCGACGAGCGCCTCGAGGCCATTGACGTTTTCGAGCTTCCGCGCCTTGATATTCTTCACGCAGAGGCCGAACACGAGGCAGCTTGCGAAAAACAGCGCCGTGGAATACACCGGCAGCGCGCCCCACGCGAGCGTGACCTTGAACACAAGGCCGAGCAGGATCGGCGTGATCGTCTGGGCGGACATGCTGGCCGCGTAATAGTAGCCGGTGAATTTTCCGATCTTCTTCGACGAGCAGAGCTCCACGACCATCGGGAACGAGCAGTTATGTACGAGCGCCATGCCGAAGCCCTTCACCGCCCACACCGCGAACAGCAGCGCAGGGAAGGCATGCTCGCCGCCCGCGCCCGTGACCGTTCCCGTTGGGCGCACGAAGCACATGACCGCCAGCGCGATCACCGTGATGCCGAGGCCGGAGGTGACCGTCCATTTCCGGCCGATCCGGTCGGCGATGGAGCCGGCGATGGCAAAGCCGATCACCGAGGCGAGCCCGCCCACGATGGTGAGGATCATGGTGGCGCTGGAGGCGGAGTTCAGGTAATAGATGACGTAGTTTCCGATGTAGGTGCCGATGGCATTATCCGCCATGAACCACAAAAATTCCGCGCCGAGGATGGCCAGCAGCATCCGCTTGTTGGCCTTCGACATGGGCGCGTCGTCGTCCACGGGCGTCTCCACGGCGGCGAGCCGCTCGCCGAGCGCCAGCTCGTCCTTCATCTCCTCGGCGAGCCTGTTCTCACGGATGGTGGCAAACAGCACGAACGCCGAGATCACCATGAGGATCGAGGCCACAACGAACGGGATCTCGATGATCCAGAGCTTCCGCGCTGCGTCGGCGGCGTTTATGTAGTCGCTCAGCTTGAGGAAGATGCCCAGCACCGTGGCTGCCGCGCCGCCGAAATAACCCATGATGTTGATGATGCCGTTGGCCTTGGCGCGCAGGGGCTTGGGGGTGATATCCGGCATGAGCGCCACGGCGGGATTACGGTACATCATCATGAACATGAGCACCACGCCCATCATCACCACCATGCCCGCGATCTGGCCGCGATGGAAAAACAGCGGGATGAAGGGAAACGCCACCGCCGAAACCAGCGTGCCGGTGAGGATATACGGCATGCGCTTGCCGATGGGCGTATGGGTCTTGTCCGAGAGGCTGCCGAAGATCGGCAGCAGGATGAGCGCGGCAAGATTATCGCAGGCCATGATGATGCCCACGATCCACTGCACGTTCAGAATTTTGTCCGGATCGCCGGCCTTCAGCTCCGCGGACGAAAGGCCGTACATCCGTCGGGCGAAGATGTCCGTCAGAAATGTCGGACACCAAGAGTCGTATACCTGCCAGAGCAGCAGGATGCCTAAAAAGGCAAAACCGATGAGGAACGTGCGCCGGTAATTGAGCCGCAGCCCGCCAGACGCCGCTGTCTTTTGCATGGTGAGCCTCCCTCTCCCGCGAACGGGTTGTTTTCGTTAAGAATTATACGATAGTTTCCCGCCCATTGCAAGGCGGGAAAAGAGCCGCCCGATCCCGCCGGACGGCTCCTATCTTATTCCCCGATCACCGCGACCTCGTCGCCGGGGCGGACGGCGCCGCCGCGCAGGACCTTTACGAAAATGCCCTCGCGGGGCATGACGCAGTCGCCCGCCGCCTTGCGGATGGCGCAGTCGTGATGGCATTCCTTGCCGATCTGCGTGACCTCGCACAGCGCCGTGCCGATCCGCAGCCGCGTACCGATGGGCAGCTCATATACCCGCAGCCCCTCCACGAGGATGTTTTCCGCAAACGCCCCGGGCAGCAGCTTCAAATCGACCCGCTCCTGCATCCTGCTCACGCTGTCGATGCCCAAAAGGGACACCTGCCGGTGCCAGTCCCCGGCATGGGCATCGCCCACGATGCCGTGGTTTTCGCGCAGCTCGGCTTCCTCCACGGGGTGCTTTTGGATGCCCCGCACCTCGCTGATGCATACCGCCAGAACCTTACCCATGATGGTGATGCTCCTCCCCGTGATGATGGTCGTGATGATGCAGCGCCGCGCAGTCGTGGCTGACGCCCCGCAGGATCTCCAGACCATGGCGCACGGGCTTCACCACCGCGGAGAAATTCTCCGTGGACGCCTTCTTGCTGCCGGGCAGATTGATGATGAGCGTTTCGCCGCGGATACCCGCCGTCTCGCGTGAGAGGCAGCCCATCGGCGTGATGCGCATGGATTCGGCCCGCATGGCCTCCGGGATGCCGGGGACGCGCTTTTCGATGACGCCCTCCGTGGCCTCCGGGGTCACGTCCCGCTTGGAAAAGCCCGTGCCGCCCGTGGTGAGCACGAGCCAAAGCCCCAGCTCATCCGCGCAATGGGTAAGCTCGCGCCGGATCTCATCGATCTCGTCCGGCACCATGGACGTATAGACGACCGTATAGCCGTTATCCTCCAAGAGGTTCACGAGCGCCGGGCCGGAGGTATCCTCCCGCTCGCCCCGCGCGCCCTTGTCGCTGACCGTGATGACCGCCGCCGTGTATTCCATATCCTTATTCCTCCCGTACAAAATCGCCCGACTGTCCGCCGGATTTTTTCAGCAGCCGGATATTCTCGATGACCATATCCCGCTGCACCGCCTTGCACATATCGTATACCGTGAGCGCCGCCGCCGCTACCGCCGTCAGCGCCTCCATCTCCACGCCGGTGGCGCCGGTGCAGCGCGTCGTGGCCGTGATATCCACCGCCTGCCGCGTCCCGTCGAGGCGCAGCTCCAGCTCCACGCCCGTCAGCGGGATGGGATGGCACAGGGGGATCAGCTCCGGCGTGCGCTTCGCGCCCATGATCCCGGCGAGCTGCGCCACGGTGAGCACGTCGCCCTTTTTGACGCCGCCGGTGCGGATGAGCTCAAAGGTGCGCTCGTTTACGAGCACCGAGCCCGCCGCCACGGCGGTGCGCTCCGTTTCCGGCTTGCCGCCGACGTTTACCATGCGGGCGCCGCCCCGCTCATCGAAATGGGTAAAATCCTGCTCGATAGCCATGGTCATCCTCCTATGGTGTTCATGCCGCGCCCCGCCGCGCTGGGGTGCTCCGCGTCAAGCTGTCCGTGCATCCGGGGCTTTGCCCGGATCGCCGCGCGCAGCGTCTCGAGAAGCTCGTCGCCGTGCTTTCCTCGGACGGAGATCTCCTGCTCGGAATGCAGGCAGGGCTTCAAATGCCCCTCGCTCGTGAGCCGCAGGCGGTTGCAGGTCGCGCAGAAATGGCGGCTCAGAGGTGAGATGAGCCCCACGCGCCCCTTTCCGTCCGGCAGGCGGTAGAGCCGCGCCACGCCGCCGTTATCCGGCAGCGGCTGAAGCTCCGGCACGCGCGCGAGCACCGTGTCGCCCGAAAGATACGCCTCCTTGCCGAAACGCCCGCCCATAGGCATCAGCTCGATAAAGCGAAGCTCGATCGGCGCAGCCCGCGTCAGTTCCACAAAGGAGGGGATCTCATCGTCGTTGAACCCGCCGATCAGCACGGTATTGAGCTTTATGGGCGAGAGACCCGCCTCCGCTGCGGCGCGGATACCGTCCAGCGCGTCCGCGAGACGCCCGCCGCCGGTGATGGCGGCGTATTTTGCGGGGTCGAGGCTGTCGATGCTGATATTCACGCGCGTGACGCCCGCCGCCTTCAGCTCCGCCGCGAGCGGCGCGAGCAGCGTGCCGTTCGTGGTGAGATCGACCTCCTCGATCCCCGGCACGGCGGCGATCATGCGGCACAGCGCCGGACAGCCCCGGCGCACCAGCGGCTCGCCGCCCGTGACCCGCACCTTGCGCACGCCGAGCTTCGCCGCGGCCTCGACGATCTCCGTGATCTCCTCGAAGGAGAGGGTATCCCCGTGCCGCAGCTTGCACACGCCGTCCGGCATACAGTACCGGCAGCGCAGGTTGCACAGGTCGGTGACGGAGACACGCAGATAGGTGATCTCCCGATCAAAGGAATCTTTCATGGAATACCTTTAATACCTTCCGAACGTACAGTTGGGATACCGGCACTCGCCGCAGCCCTGACACAGGCCGCCCGCGCCCAGCCGCCGCAGCTCTTCGCGCGTGAAGCGCAGACCGGTGAATACCTGCGGCAGGACGACGTCCAGCATGGTGGTCTTCGCGTGGATGGCCGCGCCGGGCACGCCGAGGATCGTGATATCGTCAAGATACGCCACCGTGAACATATTGCCCGGCTGGGCGGGCACGCCCTGCGTGACGACCTCCGCGCCGCTGCGTCGGATGGCTGTGACGGTGAGATCGTCGGGATCGACGCTCATGCCGCCGGTCATGACGATGAGCTTCGCGCCGCGGGCGCGCCACCGCTCGATGGCGGAGTCGAGCATATCCAGATAGTCGTCGCAGAAGATGCAGCCGAGGACGTTCGCCCCGAAGGCCGCCACCTTTTCGCGCACCACCGGCTCGAATTTATCCTGTATGCGCCCGGAATAGACCTCGCTGCCCGTGACGATGATGCCCACCGGCACGTCCTTTTGATACGGCAGCAGCTCCATGAGCGGGCGGTCGGCCTGCGCCGTGAGCCGCTCGGCCTCTATGATCTCGCTCTCCTGACACACGAGCGGGATGATCCTCTCCCCAGCGAGCTTCATGCCCTTTTTCACGGGGTAATGATCCGGCAGGGTGACGATCGTGATCTCCCCGATCTCATTGATGGCGTCCAGCAGCGACCGATTCACGCGAAACAGCCCGTCCTCCTTGGCCGTCAGCGTCATCTTCCCCTCCGAGGGGCCGGTGTATTCGGCGTTATCCATCGGCGCGAGGGCAGCCAGCCGCAGGGCGGCGTCCTCCTCGTGGATCTCCCCGGCGTTTTCCTCCCAGATGTAGATGTGCTTTTTGCCGAGATCGAGAAGATGCGGGATATCCTCCCGCCGGATGACCTGACCGCGCTTGAAGGCGCGACCCTTGAAGCCGTCCCGCACCTCGGTGATATCGTGGCAGAGGGTCAGCCCGACGGCGTCCTCTGTTTTGATCTTTTTCATATGACCGCCTCCTTAGGGGATTAGATAGGCCAGAAGCTTCGTCCCGGCAGGCAGCTTCGGGCTTCCGGCGGGGATCTCCGCCAGAAGCTGACAGCCCACGAGGCTGTGCAGCACGCCGTTTCCCTGCGCATGGGATACATGCATCCGCGCCATGCCGTCCGCAAGGTCGAGGGTGCCGCGGATGAGGCGCGTTTTCGGACTTTTCTTCCCGAAATCCTCCGCCAGCGTCACCGTAAGCTCCGTCAGCCGCGGCTCGCGATAGCCGCAGAGCTTCCGCAGCGCGGGCAGCACCACGGCGTAATAATTCGTCAGCGCCGAGGCAGGGTTGCCCGAAAGCCCGCATACGAGCTTCCCGTCCTTCACGCCATAGGCCGACGCGCCGCCGGGCTTCAGCTTCAGCGTGCGGATGAGCATTTGAACACCCGCGCGTTCCATGGCGTCCGGCGTATAGTCGTAATCGCCGACGGACACGCCGCCCGTGGTGATGACAAGATCGCTGCTCTGCAGTGCCTCGCGCAGCAACTGCGCGATGGCCTCGGGATCGTCGCCTACGGTATAGGTCTCGCAGGCGCAGCCGAGCTTTTCCGCCTCCGCGCGGAAGGTATAGAGATTCGTATTGACGATCTTCCCGCCCGTCAGCGGCTCGTCCGGCGAGGCAAGCTCGCTGCCCGTGGTGATGACGGCGACCCTCGGCGCGCGGTATACCAGCGGCGAGGCCATATGCTGCGCCGCGAGAACACCCAGCAGCGCGGGGTCGATGCGCGTGCCCGCCGTCGCCAGCAGCTCGCCCGTTTGCACATCCTCGCCCCGGGGAACGATGTTTTCCCCCGCCGCGAACGCGGAAAAGACCTTCACCGTTTCAGCGTCATAGAGCGTTTCCTCGTATTTCACGACCGCGTCCGCCCCCGGAGGGATGGGCGCGCCGGTGAGGATCTTCGCTGCCGTGCCCGGTTCCACGGGCTGCGTCCACATGCTTCCGGCGGGGATCTCCTCCAAAATGCGCAGCGTGACCGGGTGATCCCCGTCCGCGTTTTCCGTGTCCGCCGCCCGGAAGGCATAGCCGTCATACGGCGAGCGGTCGAAGGGAGGCACGTCCTCCGAGGCGACCACGTCCTCCGCCAGCACCGCGCCGAAGAGCCGCGGCGTATCCAGCGGCACCCGCGCCGCCTGCACGGGCGCGACCTGCTCCAGCAGCAGCTCCCGCGCCGCGATATAATCGAGATTCGTTTCCACCGGCATCGCTCCTTAATACAACAATAGATCGCTCCGAAAAGACAGAGCGACCCATGTGAAGCATCGTTTCGCTCTCCTTTTCAGACGTGAAGGCAAGACCGTTTCCGGCCTTACCCCGGCGGTATACAGTATACCGCGGCCGGGGCGGCATGGCAAACGCTTTAGCCGCCGCGGCTCGGAGATTTTTTTGAGATTTGTTTACAGGCTGACAGGCTCGGTTTTGCCGTCGCGCAGGCAATGGCGGTCGATGCCGAGGATCTGACGGGCGTCCTCCGCCGTGGCGATCTCGCGTCCGGCGAGCTTCGCAAGCTGCACGGCGCGCTCAACGAGCATGACGTTCGTGGCGATGATCTTGTTGCCCTCGGCGTCCTTGCCGTACATGACGTTATCCTCGAGGCCGACGCGCAGGCCGTCGCAGCCCAGCGCGAGACCGGCGAGCATCATGGGCATATGCGCCTTGCCGATGCCGGAGACCGACCACGTTGCGCCCTCGGGCAGCTTATTGACGAGGAACGCGAGGTTCTCTGCCGTGCCGGGCATGGAGCCGCCGACACCCATGATGAACTGGATATGGGGCGGCTTGGGGATGCCGTGCTTGTTCACATAGTACATGACGGAATCGATGTGACCGGTATCGAAGACCTCGAATTCGGGCTTCACGTCCTGCTTCACGACCTCCTGCGCCAGCAGGTTCAGGAAGCGGGGGCTGTTTTCGAAGATATAGCTGTTCGCCCAGTTGATGGTGTTCGGGTCGAAGGAGCACATCTCGGGCTTGAGCGCGCCGAGGTGCTGCAGGCGCTTGAAGTCCTCATACTCGCCGCCGGAGGTGGTGAGGTTGATGAGGATATCCACGCCGGCCTCCGCGCAGTATTTGCGGGAGAGCTCCACGGCCTCGGTGAACTTCTGCAGGCTCATGGACTTATAGCCGATCTGCATGACGCCGTCCACTTCCTTGTCCTCGCGGACGTGGATATGGGCGATGGAGGCGCCGGCCTTGGCGACGGCGACGACCTCGCGGGCAATCTCCTCGGGGGTATAAGGCACGGTGGGCGCCTGCGACTTTTTGGTACCCGCGCCGCAGATGCAGCACTGGATGATGATCTTATTGGACTTGGACATGGGATTCACTTTCCTTTCTTCTTCAATCGCACATTTCAATAACTGTTGCCTGACCCATGCCGCCCGCGATGCAGAGGGTGGCAAGGCCATACCGCAAGCCCCGCTTTTTCATCTCATGGATGAGCGTGACGAGGATGCGGCAGCCGGAGGAGCCGACGGGATGGCCGAGGGCGATGGCACCGCCGTTCACATTGATGATGTCCATCTTGTCCTCCCAGCCGAGCAGCTTGATGCAGCCGAGGGACTGGGCGGCAAAGGCTTCGTTCAGCTCGATGAGCTGGATATCGTCGATGGTGAGCCCGGCATGCCTGAGCGCCTTCGGCACGGCGTAAACGGGGCCGAGACCCATCTGCTGGGGATCGCAGCCGGACTGACCCATGCCAGCTATTTTGGCGAGGGGCTTCAACCCAAGTTCAGCAGCTTTGTCCTCGCTCATGAGCAGCATCGACGAGGCGCCGTCGTTCCTGCCGGAGCTGGAGCCCGCGGTGACGGTGCCGGTCAGCTCCTTGGAGTTGAACATCTTCCCGTCCTCATGCACCTCGATGCTGAAAACGGGCTTCAGCTTCGCCATCTTTTCCTCGTTCGTGGTACGGTTGGGGAACTCGTCCGTATCGAACACGATGGGGTCTTTTTTGCGCCCCTGCGGGATCACCATGGGGATGATCTCGTCCTTGAAGCGCCCGGAGTCGATGGCTGCGATGGCGCGGCGCTGGCTCTCGAGCGAGAAGGCGTCCTGCTCCTCGCGGGTGATGCCCAGTTCCATCGCCACGCGCTCGGCAGTGGCGCCCATGTTATACCGGCCGTAGGTCTCCTCCGGCTGGCTCTTGAACTGACCCTCGGTGAGGGCGTCCACAAATTCGGTGGTGCCGGTGCCGACGCCCCAGCGGGCGTTGCGGACATAAAACACGGCGTTCGACATGCTCTCGGTGCCGCCGGCGAGGACGACATCCGAAACGCCGGTCATGATCTGCATGGCGCCGTTCTGCACGGCGGTCATGCCGGAGGCGCACTGGCGCATGACGGTATGGGCGGAGGCGGTCTCGGGGATGCCGACCTTCAGCGCCGCGACGCGGGCGATGTTCGGCTCGTCGGAGGTCTGGCGGCAATGCCCCAGAATGACCTCGTCGATTTCCTTCGGGTCGATGCCCGTGCGGTCAAGATTCCCCTTCATCGTGGCGCAGGCCATATCCAGCGCGGACAGGGGACGGCAAGCGCCGCCCATCTTGCCCACGGCCGTGCGGCAGGCGTCTACGATCACAACATTGCGAAGTTCCAACGGAAAGCCCTTCTTTCTCAATCAATTTTCACAAGGCTTCCGGCCCCATCGCTTCGGATGAGGCCGGTCTGGTTCTTTCTTACGCTTTCACAGGTTCGAGATAGGTGATGCCGACGTAATGGTCATGATCGGTACGCTCGCCCTCGTACACGGCGTCCTTAAAGCCGTCGAAGGAGATCGTGACCGTCCAAGTCATGCCCTCGGGCAGATCCTCGAACTCATAGTCGCCCGCCCAGTTCGTTTCGGTCTCATGGGTCTCGCCGGTCTCGGCGCATTCGATCTTCACCTTTGCGCCGATGCAGACCTCCTCCAGCTCCTTCGGATAGGCGACGGTGCCGGCAAGGAATTTCTGCGGGATGTTCAGATGGACGACGGAGCCCACAAGACCCGATACCGGGGTGACCTTGTTCGCGGCAATGAGCTTCGAAACGCGGCTCTCGGGATCGGCCAGATCGCCGAACACCAGCGCCTGATTGGGGCAGGCCTCCACGCAGCGCGGCTCGAAGCCGGGATAATCGGGATCGTCCAGCAGCTCCGCGCACATGGTGCATTTCTGGGGAAGCTGCAGCGCCTCGTTCCAGTAAACGGCGTGGATGGGGCAGGCGTCCGCGATTTCCTTCTGGCCAACGGCCTTCTCCGGGTCGATGATGACGATGCCGTCTTCGCGCTTATACACGGCGCCGTCCTTCGCGGCGGCCAGGCAGGCGGGGTTGTCGCAGTGATTGCAGGGGGTGGGAACGGTCGCGGTCTTGACGCGGCGGGGATTGTCGCCGCGCTCCCATTCCACGATGTTCATCCAGTACTGTCCCAGCTCGGGCTGAGACTTAGACAGCGGCGTATCCCAGCCGCAATGCTCGTCCTTGCAGGCCATAAAGCAGGCGTAGCACGCCATGCAGCGGGCGGAATTGATGACGATGCCGGGCTTCTTCATTTTGGTCTTCATCATGGTCAGACCGCCTCCTTCCGGTTGTCTTTCTCGCCGAAGAGCAGATCGGCCTCGGCGGAGGTACGGATCGGGCGCTCAGTCTCCAGCGCCTGCTTATCCACGGCGTCGAGGATATGCTCCCAGCCCTGCCCGAAGTTCGGGTCGGGATCGGCCTTTTCCACCTCGATGTTGCAGCTGTAGGGGGACATGGCGGGGACGTAATCGCCGATCAGGCGGCCGGGGGTGAGGACGTTGATGCTGCCGCCCTTGTCCCAGCTCATGTACTTGCCGTATTCGATGGGGTTATAGATGCCGGAGGAGGTATAGGCGTGGATCGTCTCGGGGTTGCAGCGATACGTCACGCGGGCGACGCACAGAACGCTGCCGCGGTCGTTGAAGAGCCGCACCACGTCGCCGTCCTTGATGCCCTTGCGCTCCGCCGTATCGTGGTTGATGTGGCAAACGAGATAGGGGTTGCCGTTGATGATCACGCGGTTTTTCGGGATCTCCCAGAGCCACTTGGCGTGCTGGTTGTAGTGCGTGTGATAGTCGAACCGCGGGTGGGGGGAGATGAGGCCGTAGGGATACTTGTCCGCCGTGAGGGATTTATGACCCTCCCACGAATCCTGATACTGCGGGATCGGGCGTCGCGCCTCGTCGTCCGGCTCCCAATAAAGCAACGACTCGGAAACGAACTCGAACTTGCCGGAGAAGGTGCCGAGCAGATGCTCCTCTTGGAACACCTTGTGGTTCATGGTGTCGCACGGACGGTTCTCGGCAAACCACTGGAAGCCGGGATAGCGGTCCCAGTTCTCGATGAGGCCGGTCTTCGGGTCGCGATCCTCCTCCTTCATGGAGACGGGGATGATGTAGTAGCCCTTCTTCTTAAAATCCTCCCAGCTCATGGCCTTGGGCAGATCGGAGAATTGCCAGAAGCGCTTGGCCCATTCCTCCTCGGTGCGGCCCTCGGTGAATTCCTCGCCGAAGCCGAGGCGAGCCGCCACCTGCGAGAAGATCCAGAAGTCGGAGCGGGAATCCCACAGCGGCTCGATGGCCTTGTCCTGATAGACGATGATCTGCCAAGAGTTGCCGGTCTCGGAATGCGAGCAGTAGCCGCCGATGCCGGAGGAGCCGACCTCGCCGATATCCGTGCGCTCGAGGTTCGAGCAGGCGGGCAGGATCACGTCCGCGTGACGGGTCTCGGGGGTGAAGTAGATATCTTGGTTCACCACAAATTCCAGCTCGGGGCTCTTATACATCTTCGCCCACTTGTTCGTATCGAGCATGGTGCCGAAGAAGGAGCCGCCGTAGCGCCAGAAGCAGTGCACCTTGTTATACCCCGGCATGGGATACACATGGCGCGTGAACTCAAGATCGACGCCGCCGCCGCAGAAGCCCTCGCCCAGCCACTCGTAATGGCCGTTCAGGATGGCGTCCGGCAGATTCGGACGGTACAGCACCTGCTCCACGGAGTTCACCGCGGGATGATCCGCGATGGGGGCGTTCGCGATGGAGGCCAGCGGGTCGGAATAGCCGCCGAACCAGAAGTTATAGTTCATCGGTCCGCCGCAGCCGGGACCCCAGAAGTTGCGGCCGGGCTTGCCCATGCCCTGCATGGCCGCCAGAAGGACGAGCAGACGGGCATACTCGGTGCCGTTCGCGGAGCGGCAGGCGCCGCCGAAGCCGCCGCGCATGCCGGAGCCGGCGGTGGTGGGGGTGCTCGCCCAGCGGCGGGCGATGGCCTTGATGTCCATGGCCGGGACGAGCGTCAGCTCCTCGGCCCACTTGGGGGTCTTGGGCGTGCCGTCGGGGCCGCGGCCGAGGATGTGATCCTCAAACTCCTTGAAGCGGTGGCCGTGCTGCTTCACATATTCCTTGTCATACGTTCCCTCGGTGATCCACACATAGGCAATGGCCTCGAGGAGCGCGGCATCGGTGCCCATGCGGGGGCCGATCCACTTGTCCGCGTGCTTGACGGAGGTGTAGTTGTTGAAGGGGTCGATATAGATGAACTGGATGCCCATCTCCTTCATCCACCAGCGCCACAGGGCGGATTCCTGCGCGGAATAGCCGCCGCGGCTGGTATCGGGGTCGGACGACCAGCAGACCATCGTCTCGCAGTTCTGCATGGCCATCTCCAGCATATCATACGGCTCCGGGCCGCCGAGACGCCAGTAGTAGCCGTAGGTATGCGGCGTGCCCCAATGGAAGCCCTCCCACGAGTCGGGGTTATCCGCCACGCGGGTATAGCCCATCATGGAGAAGAAGCGCTTGAACAGGGAGATCTTATAGCCCACGAGACCCCACGAATGGTGGCTCGACGTGCAGGCGGTGATCGTCTCCTTGCCGTAGGTCTTCTGCAGGCGCTTGATCTCGCGGGCGACGAGGGAGAGAGCCTCGTCCCACGAGGCGCGGCGATAGCCGGATTTGCCGCGGTTTTCGGTGTTGCGGTTCTTGCCGTCCGGCGTTTCGACAAAGTCCTCGCGGATCATGGGGTATTTCAGCCGGTCGTAGGCATAGGTCTTGTCCCGCTCGCAGTAGCCCAGCAGGGACATGGTCATCTTGCGCTGGGGGGTGTATTCCTTGCCGCGCGCCTTGATGACCCAGCCGGGGGCGTCGTCGTCCGTCAGCACAATGGGACGGACGCGGCGGATCACGCCGTCGATCGTATGAAGCGTCATCGGGCCGCCGACGCAGACGCTGCGGGTAATTTTTTCGCGCTTGCTGTCGGAGCGCATCGCTTTTTCAAAACTCATAGTCGCTGCTCCTCCTTACACCTTGACCTCGACCATCTGGCGGGCGTACTCGCTGTTGGGGTCGATCTCTACCATCGTGCCGACGTATTTACCGTCCTTGCGCTCGAAGCAGCGCATATCGTAGTCCTCGATGACGGGGATCCAGAAGATCCGGCCGTCCGGCCCCTGATAGTGCGCGCCGAGGTGAAAGCGGTGCAGCAGCATGGGAACGCCGCAGCGCTCCTTTTCCATGTCGGCATAGTGCAGGTTTTTGAAGCTGGGGTTCACGACGCCGTATTTCTCCCAGCGCATGGCGCCGATGTCCTGCCAGTCCTCCGTCATCGAGCGCATCGTCTCCACGATCACGTCGTAAACGTCCGTGCCGGGCATGCCGCAGCCCTCAAAGCCCTCATACCACACGCGGTAGGCGTTCATGAACTCGCTGGGATGATCCTTCAGGATCTCCTTCACGCGGGAGGAAAGCTCCTCCTTCGTCATGGTCACATTCTCGTCGGGAAGACGCAGAAGATATTTTTTCACAAGCTCCACGGTCTTTCCTCCTTATCGCTTATTGTCCGCCCAGAGGGCGGCCTTTTCCTCGGCAGTGCCGGCGCCGCGTCCGTCGCCGTAGCCGTAGCTCCAGTCCGCGGGCAGCTCGGCGCTCTTCGTCAGCCGCAGGCGCGGCTCGTCGAGCAGGATGCCGGTGCCGTGATATTTCTCCTCGAGCTTCCGAAGCGCGACGGCGCGCGCTTCCTCCTCCGTTTCGGCGATCGCCCATACCTTCGCCGTGGCGCAGAACATATATTTCGGCTCCGTCGGCTTCTCCCACTGCTTGCGGTCGGCCTCAAAATAGAATTTTTTCATCCCGCCGCCTCCTTAATACATCCGAACGTCGGGGATCGGACGGCCGTTCACCCAAGGATCGTATTTCGCCATGAAGCTCGCGTCGTCACCGGAAAACCCGATCTGCCCCAGCTCGGAGGGATGCACCCAGCGGAACTCATCATACGTTCCGGCCTTCGGCTCTGTCTGCCACTTGTTCACCGCCTCGTAGTAGTTGCGGAAGATGAACTTGCTGTCGGTATTGTGGGTGATGTTGCCGCAGGCGATATGCTCGGTAACGCCGTCCTGCGGCTTTTTGCGGCCGATCATGGCGCGCTTGCCGACGGCGACCTTCATGCCAAGCTGCTCCCACGCCACGCGCTCGGCGGCTTCCTCATCCGTCTCGTTCGTGCGGATACGGTCGCTGGGGAACTCCCACGCGCCGCCCGCCTTCCGGCAGATCAGAACGTCGCCGGTCGGGCCCGCGTGGTGCTGGATCACAACAGAAACAAATTTCATACGCTCACACCTCTTTCTTCCCGATCACAGCGTGTACTGCCCGGGGGCGGGGACATAGCCCTTCGCCTCCAGCTCGGCGCCCACGCGCTCCCGGAACTGGCGCACCGTTTCCATATGCACGTCGCGGTCGATGCGTTCGATCTCCGCACCGCTCTCGTCGCATACGCTGGCCCATTCCGTGAAGCCGCGCCGGGTGCTTCTGCACTCGAACCTGTACGTTATCATTCTCTACCTCCTCGTTTTATGACATCAAAAGTAAAGTCTTATTCCTCCGCGGGGGCATCCTGCCAGTCCATGAAATCCACGTCCTCGGCGGGAAGCTGACCCGTTGCGTCCAGATAGGAGATGATCCCCCGCTCCGCCGCCACCATCACGCCCATGGGATCCATATCGGGCTTGGGGGTGATCTCGAAAAGCTTGTCTGCGGCCGAGGCGAGGTTCTTGATCATGGCTGTGTTGCGCTCGTCCGCCGGGAACGCCCGGTGACGCCCTTCCTCCGCGTCCAGCTTGTGGATGAAGCAGAGGTACTGTCCCCGGAACAGAAAGACATACATGACCTCCACCCCGGAGAGGACGCCGACCATCTTGGCGTTATTCAGCGCCCGCAGGAGCCTGTCGCCGTCCGCGTCGAGAAGACGCAGCCGCACGTCATTCGCGTGGTTGTTGCGCTCGGTGCGGTCCTTGCTGTTTCTGACGGGTCGTTTTTCGTCCATACGGTGCTCCTCCGAAAGCGGCGGACAGCCGCCCTATCTTATATATAATAAACTATGGAATGGTATCAAGGTCAACGTTGCGTTTGTTTTCTAGTTACAACTCATAGGTTGTAACCGTCTCATTTTCGCTCCAGCGGGATATCGCCGAGATTCACGCACTCGCGCGTGCGCAGGTTTTCAAAGAGCTTCACCTCATACCCCGGCGTCTGGATGGAGAGGTCGAAGAGGCCGACGGGCAGGTCGTTGAACCAAAAATCGCCGTATTCATCCGTGCGCGTTTCCCAGCGCTTGCCGCCGGAATTGAGAAGGCACCGCGCACCGATGACGACCTCCTTTTCGACGGGATCATACACCGTCCCGGCAATGAACTGCCCGGGGATATTGCGGTAATACACGCGCGGGAAGGCGCCCGTTTCGGGCTGCAGCACCTGCGCGCCCTCGATGAGATCTTGGAGCTCCTCCTCCTCGCCGAAGCGCATGGCGTCCGTCGGGCACGCCTCCACGCACCGGGGCAGCTTCGCGCCATGGTCGAGCAGATGCGCGCAGCCGGTGCATTTCTGCGGCAGGGAGAGCGCCTCGTTCCAATAGACCGCGCCGTAGGGGCAGGCCTCGGCGATCTGCTTCTGTCCGGCGGCCTTTTCCGGGTCGATGACGATAAGGCCGTCCTCCCGGCGGTATACGGCGCCGTCCTTCGCGGCGGCCATGCACGGCGCGTTCCGGCAATGATTGCACAGCCGGGCGATATAGTGGATGCGCACCTTGGGGATCGTTCCCTGCACATGATCCGTCACCCGGCACCAGAACTGCCCCGTCATGGGCTGGGGCTTGGCATAGGGCGTCCAGTCGTTTCCGGCATGCTCGTCCTTGCAGGCGAGCTGGCAGTTGTAGCAGCCGGAGCATTTCGCCACATCGATCACAAATGCTTTCATATCAATCCGTTGCCTCCCGCATAGGTAGGGTTTTTCCTTAAATCCTTGGCCTCGCTTTTGCCGTGAACTCCGAAAGGACGACCTCCATGACCTCCACGGAGGCGGCCATCGCGCCGTCTATGGCAAAATCCCGGCCGGTCTGATGCGCCATCAGAAGCTTCAGGGCGCGGCGCTTTTCCTGCTCCTCCGTCACGAGCGCCGCTTTTCCCCGGCCGATGAGGGATGCGTAGGCCGCGCCGTATTTACAGGGGATATCGCCGCCCGAGATCGGTTCCACATCGCATTCGAGCTCGACACATACATGTGGGTTTCGGCGGATCAGCTCCAGCTTATGGCCTTCCCGCGCGCCGTGCATATAGAAGATCAGCCTGCCCTCCCGGTACTCGTACCCGTAATGGAGCGGAACGATATAGGGAAAATCCCCGTCCATCAGTCCCAGATGCAGGATCTTCGCCGTATCGACGATCCGCAGGATCTCGCCGGGCTCCGTGACCTCCCGATCTTTTCTTCTCATCCGGCGCCTCCCTGGCCGTCCTCGGACCCGATCATCCATCCCGCGAGGCACACGCCCGCGTCGGGGTCGATATGCCGCGAAAACGCCTCGGGATAGTCGCGCTTCCAGCCGGCCATCTCCTCGTCCGTGACCTTCTGCACGTCCACCAAAAAGCCCGAGACCGCCATGCCCGTGGCGTTTTTTGAGGTGGTGGAGGTGGGGGTGATGGTGTTGATATCGCCGCCGCGGTCGAGCCAGCCGGGGATGATGGGGTCAAGCCGCGAGCCGTGATCGACATAGCACGTCCGCGGGATGAGCCGCTCCGTCACATACGCGCCGCACAGCACCACGCCGCGCTCGTTGAATACCTTGACGATATCGCCGTGCCGGATTCCGCGCTTTTCGGCCTCGGACGTATGCAGCCACACCGGCTCATACTGATAGCCGTCCTTGCCGCGGATCTTCATCGTTTCCACCTCGCGGTTCCAAACGATGTCGTCGCATTGGGCGTGCATCCGCCAGCGGCCGTGGTTCGACATGCACAGCAGCGGGTATTTCTCCGCCCGCTCCGAGGACAGGCGCTCGTCGTGGCTGACGCTCTTTTCGATCCAATGCGGCACGGGCGGACGCTCCGGGTCGTCCGGGGTATACTCCGCGATCTCGGTGGAATAGTATTCCAGCTTCCCCGTAGGGGTGGACAGCGGATTGTTTTCCGGGTCCTCATAGAATTTCAGCAGTCCCGCGGGGAGCGCCTCATGCTCCTCCTGCTCTTTGCATGGCACGACGAAGATCTTCCGCCGGCGGAACTCCTCCCACGTCATATATTCCTCGCAGCCGGTGGCCTTGTAGAAAAAGCGCACGCGCTCCTTTTCGCTCATGTTCCCGGTATAGGCCGCGTAATACTCCGGCCCCAGCTTTTCCGCCACCTTCGCGCACACATCGAAGTCCGAGAGACTCTCGCCCACCGGCGGGCAGCACGGCTCCTCGAGATAGATCGAGGTGAAATTGCCCGAGGACATGTCGTTTCCAAGGTCGTTCATCTCGTGCTTCGTGACGACGGGGAAGATGATATCGGCAAAATAACAGTCGTTTTCGAGCCACGGATGCTGCGCCACGATGCACTCAATGGAAGGATCCTGAAACGCCTTCATGGTGAGGTTCCCGTCGTTCCAGCACGTCGTCTGGCACGGGGCGTCCGTCCAGATCATATGCACCCGGCTGAGCCCCGGGCGGGGGTACTGCATCTCTTGGAACTGATACTGCTGGGTGGGATAGCGGTAATTGTCCGGCCCGGGCTGCTGGCTCGAGGAGAAGCACTGCAGGCCGCGCCATTCGGCATGGCCGTCGAGGATCGCCTTATGGATGCAGCAGCGGGGGATGAACTGCTTCGGCGCGGGAAGCCGTTTGAACAGGTCGATGAGCTCCGGCGCCCTCTCCTTCTGGGCGTCCGTCAGCACGAAGCGGTTCATGTTGATCTTCGGGTCCACGTCCCCGTCCACCGGGCGCAGGGGATCGGCGATAGCGGTAATCTTCGGCACGAATTTGCCCTGATACGGCACGGGATAATCCCGGTTCCAGAGGCTCCACTCGATCATCTTTGCCTGATGAACGCCGGGCTTTCCCACGCCGCGCATGCCAAGCAGCATGACTTCAAGACGCGCCGGCTCCGAGGCATACGGCCCGCGGATGTAGCAGCCGCCGTTGCCGTGGATGATGGAGGCGGTCTTTTTCGCCCAGTCGCGCGCGAGCGCCTTGATCGTCCACTCCTTCACGCCGCATTTCTCGCTTGCCCATGCGGGGGTCTTCGGCACGCCGTCCTCCCGGCCGAGGACATAATCCTCGAACTTATCGAAGCCATAGGCGTGGGAGGCGATATAGTCCTTGTCGTACGTCCCCTCCGTGATCCAGACATACGCAATGGCAAGCTGCAGCGCCACATCGGTATTCGGCAGGACGGGGATCCATTTATCCCCGTGCACCGCCGCACCATAGTTGAGGTCGGGGCAGACGTATACGCTCTTGAGGCCGATCTCCGAGAGCCAATAGCACAGCCGCGACGGCATATGCGACACCACGCCGAGCGGCGTCGTCTCCGGGTCGCAGCCCCAGAACAGCAGCAGATCGGCGTTTTTCGCGATATCGGGATAGAGGTTCGTCTGCGGCGCCATCTCCCCGACGGGCTCGCAGCCCCAAACGTATTTCGCGCCCCAGAACCAGCCCTCCCACGAGTCCATGTTCCGCATCTGCAGCGTATACCCGCCCATGAGGGATAAAAGCCGGTTCGGGCAGCCGTGGCTGGGGGCGACGTTTTTACCCTCGCCGTGCATGTCCGCCTGGCACAGAACGGCCTCCGGGCCGTACTTCTCCTTTTGCCGCTTCAGCTCCTTCGCCACGATCTCTGCGGCCTCATCCCAGCTGATGCGGACATACTTCGACTTGCCGCGGTTCTGCGGATTGCGCTCGCCGTCCGGATCCCAGTCCACCCGCTTGAGGGGATAGCGTACCCGGTTCGGGGAATACACCCGGGATTTATAGCCGAGGCCGAAGGGGGTGATCGTCACCCGGTCGGGCGCCTCGAAGGTTTTGCCCCGGGCGTTGATCTTCCACGGATTGCAGTATTTGTCGGTATATTCCTTGTCGTAGAAATACGGCCGGATGCGCGTGATCCGCCCGCCGCTGGAATCCACCTGACAGGGCGCGCCGCTCTCCGGCCCCATGAGGCTGAAGGATACGATGCTCTGCTGCTCCGGCGTGAATTTATCCGCCATACTGCCGCCTCCTAACCCATTCTGTTCGTATGACAACATTATAGCAAACCCCGGCGCGTTCTGTAACAATAAAAATTGAATTTGTTACATATTATTTGTTGTTACCGATTTGCGATCCTGCGTTCCCCTCGCCATGGAATCATCGGATCAGTTGTGAAAAAGCGGGGAAATCTCATCCATTTTTACCCGTTTTTCCTTGCAAAAACCGCCATTTTCCCCTGCCGCCGCCGTAGGCCGCCGGAAAACAACCTATAAGTTGTCACCAGATGATTTTTGGTTGTGACCGTATTTTTTCCGTTGAAATCCGTCCACCCACCGCCGTATAATGAGGGCGTAAAAAACCAACCGAAAGGAAGACATACAAATGAAAAAGATCCTTGCCCTTGTCATGGCGCTGTGCATGCTCTTCGCGCTGACCGCCTGCGGCTCCTCCGACGCCGCCGCGGAAAAGCTCGCTGAAATCAGCGCCGCCGTCAGCTCTCTGCAGGCGCAGGTAGACGCGCTGGCCGCCCAGCAGGCCGAGGCCGCCGCTGCCGCGGAAGCAGCCCCCGTCGAGGAGGAAGACGCGCCCCCCGTGGAGGAGGCCGAGCTGATCGTCTTCGCCGCCGCCTCCATGACCGAGACGCTCACCGAGATCGGCGAGCTGTTCGAGGCCGCGAACCCCGGCGTCAAGGTGGTCTTTAACTTTGACTCCTCCGGCACGCTGAAGACGCAGATCCAAGAGGGCGCGGATGTGGACGTTTTCATCTCCGCCGGTCAGAAGCAGATGAACCAGCTGGACATCACCGCCGATCCCGAGGTGAACACCGACGGGCTCGATTTTGTGCTGGACGGCACCCGCTTCAACATCCTTGAGAACAAGGTCGCGCTGGCAGTTCCCGACGGCAACCCCGCGGAGATCACCTCCTATGACGACTGGGCCGAAAAGCTAGCCGCCGCGGACGAGCTCTTCCTCGCCATGGGCAACTCCGACGTTCCCGTCGGTCAGTACACCCAGAAGATCCTGGCCTATTATGGCCTTGACGAGGAAGCGCTTGCCAGCGTCATCACCTATGGCTCCAACGTAAAGGAGGTCACCGGCGCGGTGTCCGAGGGCAATGTCCCCTCCGGCATCATCTATCAGACCGACGCCTTCTCTGCCGGTCTGGAGATCGTTGATACCGCCACCGCCGATATGTGCGGGCAGGTCATTTATCCCGCCGCGGTCATGAACGTTTCCGCGAACCCCGAGCTCGCGCAGGCGTTTCTCGATTTCTGCTGCACACCCGAGTCGGCCGAGATCTTCGAGGCCGTGGGCTTCACCCCGCTTGCGTGATACTTTTCTCCGCACCGGGCGCACAGGTTTCCAAGCGCTGCGCCCGATCACGATACCTTGCTATTGTCCTCGGACATGATTATAATAAGGGAGTGTTGACGCGCAACACTCCCTTTACAGTATTTATACGGAGGAGCCGGGTATGGATTGGTTTCCCCTTTGGAACTCGCTGCGCATCGCCGCGATCTCCACATTTATCATCTTTTTTCTGGGCATCTGGGCGGCCTACGGCATCGCCAAGCTGCCGCGGCTCGTGAAGGGCGTCCTTGACGTGATCCTAACGCTGCCGCTGGTGCTGCCGCCCACGGTGGTGGGCTATCTGCTGCTGCGCGTGCTCGGGCCGAAGCGCGTCGTCGGCGCGTTTATCCTAAGCGTATTCGGCGTAAAGCTCGTGATGACGTGGTGGTCGGCCATCTTCGCTACGGTGGTGGTGGCTTTCCCGCTGATGTACCGCACGGCGCGCGGCGCGTTCGAATCCTTCGACGAGACGCTGGCCTTTGCCGGGCAGACGCTCGGCCTCAAAAATAGCTATATCTTCTGGCGCATCCGCATGCCCGCCTGCCGGCAGGGCATCCTTGCGGGCACGGTGCTGGCCTTCGCCCGGGCGCTGGGTGAATACGGCGCCACGAGCATGATCGCGGGCTACACCCCCGGACGCACGGCCACGGTCGCCACCACGGTCTATCAGCTCTGGCGGACGGACAACGACGCACTTGCCTTCCGCTGGGTCTGTGTGAATCTCGCCATTTCCGCCGTGGTGCTGCTGGCGGTCAACTTTTTGGAGCGCAAAGAGAAGAACCGTCCGGCGCGTCTGCGGAAGGAGGCGGCGTGATGGGACTGCAGGTGGACATCCGCAAGGATTTCGGCGCCTTCCGGCTGGACGTGTCCTTTGAGGCGGGGAGGGAGCTTCTCGGCCTTCTCGGCGCCTCCGGCTGCGGCAAAAGCGTCACCCTCCAATGCATCGCCGGCATCGAGCGCCCCGACGCCGGGCGCATCGTTCTGAACGGACGCACGCTGTTCGACTCGGAAAAGCATATCGACCTTCCGCCGCAGGAGCGTCGGGTGGGGTATCTTTTCCAGCAGTACGCGCTGTTTCCGAATATGACAGTGGAAAAAAACGTCGCCGCCGGGGCGTGGCGGCTGCCGAAGGCGGAACGAAAAGCCGCCGTGGACGCCATGCTGGAGAAAATGCAGATCGCCGAGCTGCGGGACAAGTATCCCCGGCAGCTCTCCGGCGGCCAGCAGCAGCGCACGGCGCTGGCGCGCATCCTAATAAACGAGCCGGAGGCCCTGCTCCTCGACGAACCGTTCTCAGCCCTCGACTCGCATCTGCGGGACAGGATGGAGCGCGAGGTCATGGCCGTGGTGCGCGATTTCGGCGGCACGACGCTGCTCGTAAGCCACAGCCGGGACGAGATCTTCCGCATGTCCGATGCCGTCGCTGTTTACAACGACGGCCGCATCGACGCCTTCGGCGAAAAGCACGCGCTGTTCCGCGACCCGAAAACGTATACCGCCGCCATGCTCACCGGCTGCAAGAATTTCAGCCGCATCTCCGGGCTGCGGCATGAAAACGGCCGCACGGTCTTCTTTGCCGACGACTGGGACATGGAGCTGTCCGTTTCCGGCGTCCGCACCGGCGACATGGTGGGGCTGCGGCGGCACTACGCGGTGCTGGCCGATGCGCCCGGGCCGAACGTCTATGAGATGGAGGTGACCGGGGCCATAGAGGATCCCTTTGAATACATCCTGCTCCTCCGCCGCCCGGGCTATGCGGGAGAACCCTTCGGCTGGACGGTCACGAAGGACGAATACCGCCGCCTGCCCCCGGGGAATCTGCTGCTGTGCTTCCCCGATCCCGCGCTGATGCTGCTTAAGGAATAAAAATCGGGCGCCCACGGAGCTTTTCCGCGGGCGCCCTCAGCTTATGCGTCTTTTTGATATTCCAGAATATCCCCCGCCCCGCAGTCCAGCGCGTCGCAGATCGCGGCGAGGGTAGAGAAGCGGATGGCGGTCACCTTGTTGTTTTTGATCTTGGAGAGGTTCACGTTCGAGATGCCGACCCGTTCGGCCAATTCGTTCAGCGACATTTTCCGCTCCACCATCATGCGGTCGAGCCGCAATATGATCTGTCCCATGGCGTCCACCTCAAATGAGCCCCTCGGACTCCTGCTCAAGCTGCTCGCCGCGGGTGAACACCTGCGTCAGCCACAGGACGAGAAGTCCGATCACGATATAGGAGAGGTCCACGCTTGTCTCAACGTCATAGTCCGAGCCAATGGCAAGGCGTGCGATCACGCTCATGACAAGGCACACGATCGGGACGGCGATGGTGAAATAGCCGATCTCCCGCAGCATCCGGGTAACGTCAGGCTGGAAGGGGGTCGCGCCCTTGGAGAACCGGGTGTTCCCCTCGGAGGTCCTGATGATGAGATACACGTTCCGGAACACCATAGCCATCAGCGCGGACAGAAGAACGCCTGCGGCGGCAAAGACGATGACCGATGGTCTGCTCAGCGTACCGTCTGCACCGGCCAGCGTGATATGGAAACCGTACATCGACTCCTCGGCAGTGATATCGCCGGTAATCATCTCATTCATCTGCGCCGGAAAGGCAATGGCAGTAATGAGCAGAACGAGCATGATGCCCGCCGCAACCCAGTGGCCGATCTCAAAGATACGAGCAAGTATCCGTGTAGCTTTGCTTAGAGCCTTCATTGTTTTTTCCTCCTGTTTGTTCCTGATGGCTATACTATAGCACAGGATTTAATGTTCGTCAACATCTTTTTATCGTTTGTCATTAAGTTTTTTATGCCGGAGATAAACACGCGACGAGCGGAGAAAAAAGAAAAGCGAGACAGCCGAAGCTGTCTCGCTTTGTGTTGGCAGCGACCTATTTTCCCGGTCCGTCTCCAGACAAGTATCGTCGGCACAGTCGGGCTTAACTTCCGTGTTCGGAATGGGAACGGGTGGACCCC
>CAJOIU010000022.1 GCA_905234855.1 uncultured Oscillospiraceae bacterium | reverse complement strand
GAGGGCAACGATGCCCTGCTGAATGCAGAGTTCGAGTTCTTGGGGGTTGCGGATACGCCGATCGAATATGCGGACATCACCGGCGTCGACAGAAGCTTCTACTCAGGAAAAGAGATCCCCTTTGCGGCGGCGATCGACGCGAGCGGCGATTCCCCGCAGCAGATGACCTTGTACTTGGAGGAATGGATCGGCGACAACGCCGCCGGGGAGAAAGACTATGTCTCCTCCGAGGACGGCGGCAAGGCGAAGTCCGGCTATGCCTACACGCATCACTTGATCCTCCGCGCCAAGGATGGCTGCGTCTTTACCGAAGATACGGTCGTCCGTCTGGACGGGACTGCGGTGAAGGCCGAAGTGCATGTAGCGGACGAGGGCCGCACGCTCCTTGTTTCCGGCATCGTGGAGAATGTGATCGCGAGCAAGCTCTCTACCCCGAAGGTGAGCGCCGCTACGGTGACGGCTTCCGGCAAGCCGAAGCTGACGTGGGGTGCCGTTGCGAATGCCACAAGCTACACGGTCCGCCGCGCTACGAGCAAAAACGGAACGTATAAGGAGCTCTATACGACGACGAAGACCTACTACACGGATTCGAACGCCGTGGCGGGCACAACCTACTACTATGTCGTGATGGCAAACGGCGGCGAATTCTACCGTGACTCCTCCTACAGCACGAAGATGACGGACGGCATCACCTGCGCCTGCGCGCAGCCGACCATCACCCTCTCGAATCTGACCTCCACCGGCAAGATCAAGGTGACGTGGGACGAGATCGAGAAGGCGGAAAGCTATACCGTCTTCCGGGCGGCCAGCAGCACCGCAGACTATGAGGATATCGCGACCGTGACCGATCTCAGCTACACAGACAGCAAGGCGGCCGCGAACAGCACCTATTACTATAAGGTCGTGGCCAATGGCTCCAAGCCTGCTGCGAATTCCGCGGCGAGCGAGATCCAGTCTCTGACCTGCAAGCTGGCGCGTCCGGTAGTGACGCTCTCGAACGTGGCCTCCAGCGGCAAGATCAAGGTCTCGTGGAAGGAGGTCACCGGTGCCAAGAGCTATTCGGTTTACCGCTATGACAGCACCAGTAAGGAATACAAGCTCATAAAGAGTGGCGTGACCGGCCTCAGCTACACGGACTCCAGCAGCAAGCTGGGGGCAGGCAATACCTACTACTACAAGGTCGTGGCGGTCGGCACCAAGACTGCGGCAAATTCCGCTTACAGCGCGGCGAAATCCACTACCTGCAAGCTGGCACGGCCGGTAGTGACGCTGTCTAACGTGGCCTCCAGCGGCAAGATCAAGGTTGCGTGGAAGGAGGTCACCGGCGCCAAGAGCTATTCGGTGTATCGCTCCACGAGCAGCAGCGGAAGCAAAACGCTCATCAAGAGCGGGCTGACCGGCACAAGCTACACGGACACCAGCAAAAATATCACCCCGGGCAAGACCTATTATTACTGGGTCGTGGCGGTCGGCTCCAAGTCTGCGGCCAAATCTGCCTACAGCGCGGTGAAATCTACCGCCTGCGCCCCGGCACGGCCGACGATCTCCTCGGTTACCCTCAGCACCAAGGGCAAGCCCGTGATCAAGTGGAGCAAGGTGACCGGCGCGAAGAGCTATACGGTCTACTGTTCCACCAGCTCGACCGGGACGTATACGGCGCTGAAAACCGTGACCGGCACGAGCTACACGCATACCGGCGCGAGCTCTGGCACGAAGTATTATTACAAGATCGTTGCCAACACCGGCACCACGATCAAAGCCTCCGCCGCGCGCTCCGCTTACAGCACCTATAAGTACATCAAAGCAAAATAACCTATGAACCGATCGGCCCCCGGAATCGTATAGAACGATTTCGGGGGCCGATTCTATGCAGAAAAAGACATGTCAAAAAAAGCACAAATATGCTTGACCGCAGAAGGGGATTGTACTATAATATAAAAGCCGAAAGTTGGATTGTTTTTCCATCATCGGTCAATACGGTTTTGGAGTGTAACACCATGTATAAGACGAATTTCGATTTTGTTGTGGAAAAAGCGAAAGCGGTCGAAAAGCCGATCCGTGTCGCCATTGCGGGCGCGGATTCGGAGAATATCCTTCTCGGAGCGTTCGAGGCCGAGGCGGCCGGCTTTGCGGAGCTGATTCTGGTCGGCGACGAGGCAAAGATCACCAAGATGCTCAAGGATCTCAGCCTGCTGGCTCGTAAATATACCATTGTTCCCGCGGCGGAGGAGGGCGAGAATGTCGTTCAGGCGGCCATCGACCTCATCAAGGCCGGCAAGGCGGATGTTCTGATGCGCGGCAATACCCAGACCCGTGATTTCCTTCTGCCGATCCTCGACAAGAAAAACGGCCTCATCCGCAAGGATAAGCTGCTGACCCAGATCACGATGATGAAGATGCCGGATTACGGCCGCATCCTTGCCATCTCCGATGTCACCATCATCCCCGATCCTGACATCAACCAGCGCAAACACATCATCAAGAACATGGCCGGCACCTTCAAAGCTCTCGGCTATGAGCATCCCAACATCGCCATCCTCTCGCTGGTGGAGAAGCCCACCTTCCATATGGTGGACACCGTGGAGGCACAGTCGATCGTTCACGACCACAAGGAAAAGCCCATTGCGGACTGCGAGCTGGTCGGCCCGATCGCCTATGACCTCATCATCAGCAAGGAGGCCGCGCGCCTGAAGGGCTATGACTGCGACCTCTGCGGCGAGTTTGACGGCATCGTCACCCCGAACCTGCTGGCGGGCAATATGCTCGTGAAGGTGCTGCAGATGCATGGTCATGCTTCGAGCTGCGGCGTGATCGTCGGCGCGAACATCCCCATCGCCATCACCTCCCGTTCCGACAAAAAGGAACAGGCGTTCCTGTCGCTGGCGGTATGCGCGGCGCTGCCCGAGCAGGAAATCGAGTGCTGATTATCCTCTGATACAGTGCTGCCCCGTTGGAAGCTTTGCTTCCAACGGGGCAGTTTTTTGTTTGTAAGGTCATTCGCTCGTATCAACGCCCATATACTCCGAGAGCTTGACGCCTGCCGCCTCCGCTTCGAGGTACAACGCGTAGTAATCATAGTTGATAGCACCGCCGAGGTTTTCCTTGTTATACAGGGAGCCGAGGGAGTACCACGGCATATAGCCGCCGGTGATATCGTTGTCGTAGAGGGCGGTGATCTCCCGCATGACGGCCAACTCGTCATAGGCATAGCCGGGATCGTCCCATGCTTGGATCCATGTGCGGACGATGGCGGGGGAGGAGCATTCGCTCTGCCGCAGGGCGACATGGGCGGCCCAATTATCCAGCGTTTCGTAGGGATGCTCATAGGGGCGATAGTTGCCGCCCCGCGTCCAATAGCTGCTGTAGTGGTCGGGGTAGGGCATGCCGCTGATCACGTCTACTACGGTGCTGATGGCGTCCCAATACTGTCCGTAAGGGGCGACATAGTTGTTGGAGGTCTCGCCGAATACGTCGGCGGAGACATAGACCCCATGGGAATGCAGCACGTCCGAGACATAGATCAGAAAGCGCTGGACGGCCTGTGCCTTGGATTCGCCATAAAGGTTTTTCAGATCGACAGTGCCTTCGTTTTCATAGTTGATGATATAGTCCGGAAAGCGGACGTAGTCGAACTGCACCTCTTGAAAGCCGAAGGTATCCACGACCTCCAGCGCCAGCTCCAGCTTATATTCCCATACGTCCCGGCAAAAGGCGCTGGGCCAATACGCATCGTTGATTTTCATAGGGCTGCCGTTTAGGTCGGTGATGCTCCATTCGGGGTATTTCTGAGCCAGCGCGGAATCCTTGAAAACGGTGATACGGGCGACGGTGTAGTAACCTGCGTCCTGCACCATGCGGACGGCTTTTTGATATTCCTCCAGTGTTGTGCCCACGTTATACTGCTCCAATAGGCCGTGGCTTTCGATCAGCGGCGAGGCATAGGCGAGCTGACCCTCATCGAAAATGGTGAACACGAAGGTGTTGATGGCGGTGCCCTCCGCCAGCTCGAGGTATCTCTCGATCATCTCCGTTGTGGCGTTGATGGGGGAGATGTGCAGCGCGTAGCAGGAATCCGGCATGGCGTTGCCGTCATCGGCAAAATCGCCCTTCCGATGCGGCCAATAGTCGAGATCCGCCGCGTCGCCTCCGCCGTAAGAGTCGCCCCGCATGACGTGGTTCTCATAGCTGCCGTATTCATTCGTCCAGTTTTCCAGCGACTCGGCATAGGTGGGCGAGACGTATTCGGAATGGATCCAGCCGATCTCCGTTCCGAGCTTAACCTCGTACATGTTGACCATGCCGTCGTCACGGAAATAATCGTAGCCGACGATGCGCAGCAGCTCCCCTTTACGGGCAAGGCCGCAGGTCGCGATGCCGTCCGGCTCCGCTGTCAGGGTGACGGGTGTGCGGACATATACCTGCGTTTCCTGCAAAACGTCGGATTTGTCGTCGGAGACATCGACGACCCGCAGGTAGCCGTATTGTCCATCGAGGAAGGCGTGATAATACTCTCGGCCATCCTCGGCTACGAAGGGCTCCCAGCTCTCCAGCTCAACATAGGCGCCCCGTCCGCAGCGACCCTCCTCCGCCAGCGCCTCATTGAAAAACGGAACGGTGAGGCTGCCCTCCTCCGCCACCACATAGGCATAGACGGGGTCGGTCCAGCCGGAGGTGCCGTCGTCCGGCACGGGCTTCTCCGTGGAAGCCATGCGGCCGAAATCGGTGAAGAGGGTACTGCACAGGATGAGGATGACCACCAGCGCAACAGCCAGAAAGAGCCGCTGCCATACCTTCAGCCGCCGCGGCCGGATTACTTTTTTTGTTGTTTGAGACATGCCTGCGCCTCCGGGGGATCGAATGTGGGCGGTATGCCGCCCATTTCCCACTAAAACATACCACAGAAGGGCAAAAAGTGCAAGTCGGTGGGGAGCGGAGTCGCATTTGCCATTGTCTGCCGTTTGTGGTAGGATGATAGCAGCAAGTAGCCGAAGGATAAGGAGATGGAAATATGACGGATCTGGAGCGGGCGAGAAAGGTTTTTATGGATACGACGTTTGCCACGGAACAGGCGGGCTGCGTCATCGAGGCGGTGGCGGACGGCTACGCGCTCTGCTCTATGCCGGTGGAGCCGCGGCACATGAACTCCTTGGGCGTACCGATGGGCGGCGCGATCTTTACGCTGGCGGACTTCGCTTTTGGCGTCGCGTCGAATTTTGACCGGGACGTATTCGTGTCCTCGGCAGCGGACGTGCATTTCATGGCTGCGCCGAAGGGCAGCCGCCTGACGGCGGAGGCCAAGCAGATCCGCTGCGGACGGCGCACCTGCCTGTTCGGCGTTACGGTGACGGACGAGTTGGGAACGCAGGCGGCCTATCTGACCTTCAGCGGTATGAAGATTCGGGAGCGCAAGCGGCCGGACGGCGGAATGGATTGCCAAACCGCCGGAAAAGATGGTATACTGAAAACCTAAATAAAACGTAAGGGAGGAGAACCATGTGAAAAAGCTATGCACTCTGTTCACGTGCCTGTGCCTTCTGCTGGCGATGGCAGTCCCGACGCTTGCCAGCGGCGAGCCCTCGGGGGGCGGCAGCGGCGCGCCGAACATGAACGCGCTGGGCACCCCGGCGCTTCTCGTGTCGGACGAGGGACTGACCCGTGACGATGGGGCGGGCGTCACCGTCGAGGAAGCGCCGGGCGCGGTCATCGGCCCGGAGGCGATCTCCGGCGTTCGGCTCACCTCTGCGGAAAATGACGCGGGCGGCATCCAGATCACCGGGGGCGCGGTGGCTATCGGCGGCGAGGAGGAGCTGTTCGATGTGACGACCCACTTCACCGGCGAGACGATGGGCTTCAATACCGTCGTCGATCTCTCCGAGCCGGAGGGAATCATCTGGGGCAGCCAAAACTCCGGCGGCGCGGGCATTGCCGTGCGCGGCGGCGCGGTGTCGATAGAGAACACCTATGTGAAAAACGCGGGCGTCGGCCGGTTTTCCGTGAGCCTCAACGCCGGGACGACGGTCATCAAGGACTCTTATATCGAATCCGCGGGTTCGGACGCCGCGTGGTGCGATATGCCGTGGTTCACGGCGCAGCTCGGCAACTCCCGCAATCTCATCGCCTGCGGCACGCTCTCGGCGTATATCTATAACACCACCGTTGCCAGCGAGGGCTACGGCTCATGGAGCACCGACACCGGCGGCAGCAGCTTCAAGTTCTATCTCTATAACGGCGATGCCTATAACTGGTACGGCGGCTACGGTACCTATGCCGATACGGGGCTGGAGGTCAATGTTTACGGCTCCCGCTTCGACTCCGCGGAATACGGCGTGTTCGTCACGAACACAGGCGTTTTGAAGGTCGGTTCGTCCGCCGACGCGCTGCTGGCCGAGGACGAGCTCTTCCTTGAAAACCTAAAGGGCGAGGAGCTGGCGGAGGATACGCCCTCCGAAATCATCGGCGCGCGCAATGCCGTGGTGTTCCACGTCGTCGATACCATGCATCAGGCAAACCCCGAAACGGGGGTGAAGGATTCCGCCGTTTCCACCGCGTGGAAGACCCTGCCGCAGCTCATCGTGACAAATTCCACCCTTTCCACCGTAGGCGCGACGAATCAGCCCGTGCAGCAGTATCCCATCGCCCAGCAGGCATGGATGGATCATCTGCACGGCTCCACGGTGCTGTTCCGCGGCGCGTGCGCGGACGCCTACCTCACGAACACGAAGCTCGAGAGCTCGAACGGCATCCTTATCCAGTCCGTCGTCGATCTTGATGAAAGCACCATCCAGATCCTTGACGATATCGCCACCGAGGATATCCACGGCGCGTGCGTCTATTCCGTGGACAACGACTGGACGGGCGATATCTCTAACGAGGATTATCAGCGTCCGATGCGCCTCGATTTCATAAACACCACCCTCACCGGCGCGATCTATACGAAGGGTCTCAAGGAGTGGAACGCCCTGTATGCCGATTACGCGGACGTGACCTATGCTGTCGATCCGACGACCGGCTGGTATGCCAATACCGCCGATCCTGCTGACACCTGTGAGAGCTATAAGGCTGTCGATCCTACGAATATCTATGGCTGGCTGTGCGCCTTCGACGAATATAACGCGGTGCGCGGCACCTATCTTTCGATGGACGGCGCGTCCGTTTGGAACGTCACCGATGAAAGCCGTGTCATGAGTCTTACGACGGAGCCGGGGGCGACCATAAACGGTGTCGTCACGGTCAACGGCGCGGCGGTGGATGTTTCCGCGGGCGGCACATGGACGGGCGAGATCATCGTGACGCCCGAGGCGGGTTCCGGCGAGGCCTCCGGCGGGGCATCCGAGCTTCCGCCCGAGCGCCCGGCCGACCTCGGCCCGAGCGACGAGCCTCCCGGCGGCTTCGGCGGCATCGACTGATTCGGAATAAGGATAATATAGCGGCGCGGCCAAGCTGGCCGCGCCGTGCTTTTGCGTGTATGCGGGGGATTATTTTTCCCACCAGATCTCCCGGGCATAATTGTCGTCGTCCATATCGTAGACGATATACGGGACGCCGTCCTCCTCGACATAGCGGAAGGTGAGCGTTTCCTCGGCGCTCTCGATATAGCTCGTGACCTCGGCGGTGATGGTGTCGCCTTCCACGGTGTAGGTCCCCGTGCCGCCGGTGAGGCCGAGGAAGTATTCGATGGCGCCGTCCTCCGTGATGGTCAGCCCCGCGCCCTGCGCGTGCAGACTTGAGCCGAACAGGAAAAAGAGATCCGGCTCGATACCGTCGTTCTTTTCGATGGCGAGCTGCCAAGTGCCGACATACGGCGCGGGCTCGGCCGCCGGCGCGGCGATCTCGGAGGCGGCGGGTTCTGAGGTGACGGCTTCCGGTGCCTTTTCGGCCCCGCAGCCGGCGAGAGCCAGCAGCAGCGCGGCGATGATCGCAAGGGGAAGGATTCGTTTGATTTGTTTCATGCGTATGACCTTCTACAGATAGTATGCGCCTTGGCGGCGCAATAGAAAACGGCGCGATCGTGACGATCGCGCCGCGATGATTGCTTATGCCGGGCTCAGCAGACGGGAACGACCCAGCCGAAGGGATCGTCCAGCTTGCCCCATTGGATGCCGGTGAGGGTATCGTACAGCTTCTGGGTCACCTCGCCGATCTCAAAGTTGTTGACCGTGTACATCTTGCTTTTATAGCTGATCTCACCGATGGGGGAGATGACAGCGGCGGTGCCGGTTCCCCAAGCCTCTTCCAGCTTGCCGTCCTCTGCGGCGGCGATGAGCTCGTCCACAGACAGATCCCGCTCCTCGACCTCATAGCCCCAGTTTTTCAGGATCGTCAGAGCGGACTTGCGCGTGATGCCGGGCAGGACGGTCAGTTTCTCCACGGAGGGCGTGATGATCTTTCCATCGATCTTGAACATGACGTTCATGGAGCCGACCTCTTCGATGTATTTCTGCTCCACGCCGTCGAGCCACAGCACCTGGCTGAAGCCTTTCCTCTCCGCCGCGTCACTGGCGTGGAGGGAGGCGGCGTAGTTGCCGCCGCACTTGGTGTAGCCGGTGCCTCCGCGGACAGCGCGGACCTCGCGGCTCTCGATGGCGATCTTGACGGGGTTCAGACCCTCGGGATAATAGCAGCCCACGGGGCAGGTGACGATGCAGAAGAGATAGGTGTGAGCGACATGGACGCCGAGATGCGCGTCGGTGGCGAACACGAACGGGCGGATATACAGGCTGGTGTCCGGCGCGGAGGGGACCCAGTCCTGATCAATCTCAACGAGCTTCTTGAGCGCGTCGAGGAAAATATCCTCGGGCACAGGGGGGATGCAAAGCTTCTCGGCAGAGCGGTTCATGCGGCGGATGTTCTCGTTGGGACGGAAGAGCTGGATCTTGCCCTCGGCGGTGCGATAGGCCTTCATGCCCTCAAAGATCTCCTGCGCGTAGTGGAGTGCCATGGTGGTGGGCTCCAGCGAAAGGGGGCCGTAGGGGACGATGCGGGCGTCGTACCAGCCCTCGCCCTCGCGGTAGTTCATGAGGAACATATGATCGGAGAAATAGGTTCCGAAGGGGATGCCCTCGATCGCGGGCTTCTGCTTCGGCGCGGTCGTTCTGGTGATGGTGATTTCCATGTGACTTGCCTCCTGTTATGAAAAACGAATCTATCTCTTTAATTTACTAATTCAACATTATAAACCGATTTCAGCGTGTCTGCAAGATGGAGCGGCCGGAATTTTCGAAAGTTTTTTTCGTGACGAAAACGGTAGATATTTGTAAATCTTTTTCCGAAAATTTGTAACTTCCGCTAGGAATTCGGTTACAAATGTGATATAATGTCACGGATAAAGAAAAAGGTTACAAGCGAGGTGATCCCATGAAACGAAACGGCAGAGCGCTGGCTCTGCTGCTGGCGCTTTTTATGGCGGTCGCCTGCGCAGGCTGCGTATCCTCGGGGGCGGAGGGGCTGTATGCCCTTCCCCAGATGTCGGACGAATATCTGCAGCTCGAGCAGCTCATAGCTACCCGCATCCGTGACGGAAGCGAATACGCCGCTCCCATCGCCGGGAGCAATCGGCAGTCGGTGCAGCTTCGCGACCTCGACGGCGACGGCGAGCCGGAGGCTATCGCGTTTCTGGCGGACAGCGGGCATACGCCCACCGTGTGCGTCTATCGCCGGAACGGGGCGGGGGACTTCTATCTCTATGTCATCATCGGCGGCGAGGGCTCCGCGGTCAGCAGCGTGGAGTATGCCGATCTCACCGGCGACGGCGCCGCGGAGGTGGTGATCGCGTGGCAGATCAGCGGCGAGCTGCGGCTGCTGTCAGTGTATTCCCTCAAGCCCGATTTCCAGACGGAGCTGATGAGCGCCGGATGCTCGGAGTTTTTCGTAAGCGACCTTGACGGAGACGGGATCGAGGATCTTCTGAATCTGTCCGTGGATTACGCGGGCGCAAGCTCCCTCCTTCGCTATACCTTCGACGCGGAGGGCAATCCCGGCTCGTATGAGGCGCGGCTGTCCGTGGGCATCACCGAGGTGCTGCGCAGTCGGATGGGACGTCTTGCCGACGGGGCGGCGGCGCTGTTTGTGGAGAGCCGCTGGGGCGGTGAGGAGCTCGTTACCGATGTGTTCACCGCGGACGGCGGGCTTTCGAACGTGACGCTGACGCCCATCGGTTGGAGCAATACGCTCCGCGCCGGGGAGGCCTTTGCGGAGGATATAAACGGCGACCGGGTCATGGAGATCCCGGAGGGCGCGGCGGACATCCTCGATTGGTTCGCGTTCGACTCCGCCGGCAATAAGACGCGGGTCATGACGACGTGCCATGATTATGAGGACGGCTGGTATCTCGCGCTGCCGGAGTCGGTTTCCGCCGAGGGACTGCGGGTCTTGATGGATCGCACCGTCCCGGGGGAGGCCGCCGCGGCGCTTCTGCAGGAGACGGACAGCGGCGAGACCGAGACGCTTCTCACGGTCTATACCCTGACCGGCGAAAACCGCATGGATCGCGCTTCGGCCGGCGGCCGCTTTGTTCTCCGGCAGAATGAGACCACCGTTTTTGCCGCCGAGCTTTCAACATCGGAGCTTACGGCGGAGGATGTTTCCGAAAACTTCAATCTGATCTATCCCGATTGGCAGGTATCTTTCTAAACAAGCACGCAGGAGGAAAAAGGAAATGAAGAAAGTATTGGTTCTGGAGGATGAATCCAGCATCCGCAGCTTTGTTGTCATCAATCTCAAGCGGGCGGGCTTTGAACCCATCGAGGCGGAAACCGGCGAGCAGGCACTGGAGCAGCTCAAGCAGAATCCCGATATCAAGGTGGCGCTGCTCGATGTGATGCTGCCGGATATTGACGGCTTTGAGGTTTGCCGCCGCATCCGCGCGACGGATTCCAAGATCGGCATCATCATGCTCACGGCGAAGTCGCAGGAGATGGATAAGGTGACGGGACTCATGACCGGCGCGGACGATTACGTCACAAAGCCCTTTTCTCCGGCGGAACTCACCGCGCGCATTGATGCGCTGTTTCGCCGCACCGGCGGCGACGACGCGCAGGAGGAGGCCGGAGAACTGCGCCATGGGCCGTTCCGCCTCAACACCCGCAACCGCACGCTCGAAAAAAACGGCGAGCGCATCAAGCTCACGCAGATCGAATATTCCATTATCAAGCTCTTCATGGATAACCCCGGCCGCGCCCTCTCGCGGGAGGATATCCTGAACGCCGTCTGGGGGCGGGATTACTTCGGTGAGCTGAAGATCGTGGACGTGAATATCCGCCGCCTGCGCATCAAGATCGAGGATAACAGCACCATCCCTACCTACATCACCACGGTTTGGGGCTACGGCTATAAGTGGGGCTTCTAAGTCATACATAACGCTTCGGAAGGAAGGTGAAACGCCATGAATCTCATGAAGCATGTCCGCGGGCTGCGGCAGCGCTGGCTGCGTTCCGGCATCCTGCTGACGGTCGGCATCGTGATCCTGTTCACCGTGGCGTTTGCCCTCGGCTTCCGGGCATACTACTACAGCGCGGCGCGCACCGGGCTTGCCGCGAAGGCGGAATCCGCCTCCCAGTTTTTCACGGGATATCTCTCTCAGAGCTACGGGGAATATTACCAAAGCGCCTACCGCTATACCGAGAGCTTTGAGGATAAGGACGCCGTCGTGCTGCAATTCATCAATACCCGGGGCGCGGTGGAGGCTTCGAGCTATGGCTTTTCCGCCGGAACGACGCCCGATACGCAGGATGTGAAGACGGCGCTGGAAGAGAAGCGCGTCGGCTACTGGACGGGACGGCGCTCCGGTACGGATGAAAAGGTCATGGCGGTGACGGCTCCGCTGCTGACGGGAAACGGCGCCGTGATCGGCGCTATGCGGTATGTCACGAGCCTGCGGCTGGTGGATCGGCAGATCCTCAAAATGACGGCGCTGGCTGCGGCGGTGGGGCTGGTCATCATCTTCGCGGTGCTGGTGACGAATTTCTATTTCGTGCGAACGGTCACGGAGCCGCTGGTGGAGCTGACAGCCATCGCCCGCCGCATTGCGGAGGGGTCTTACGGCATACAGGCTCAGAAAAAATACGACGACGAGATCGGCGACCTCACCGATGCCATCAACGAGATGAGCGAGAAGATCGGCGAGGCGGAAAAAGTGCAGACGGAATTTATCTCCTCCGTGTCCCATGAGCTGCGCACGCCGCTTACGGCCATCACCGGCTGGTCGGAAACGCTGGCCTACGACGACACGATCTCCGGCGATTCCCGCCGGGGCATCGCCATCATATCGAAGGAGTCCGGGCGGCTCACGAAAATGGTGGAGGAGCTGCTGGAATTTACCCGCATCCAAGACGGACGCTTCAATCTGAACGTCGAGACGCTGGATATCGCCGGCGAACTGGAGGACGCCATTTTCACCTACGGAAAGCTCCTCGCGCAGGAGGGCGTCACGGTGGAATACACCCCGCCCGCGAAGGACATCCCCTTTGTGCTGGGGGATCCCGAGCGGCTCAAGCAGGTGTTTCTGAATATCATGGATAACGCCGCGAAATACGGCCGTGCCGCCGGACGCATCGTCGTCACCATCGGCGCGACGGAGCAATGGGTCGTGATCCGCTTTAGGGATTTTGGCCCCGGCGTTCCGCCCGATGAGCTGCCGTTCGTAAAAAAGAAGTTTTACAAGGGCAGCGGCAAGGAGCGCGGCAGTGGCATCGGGCTTTCCGTGTGCGATGAGATCGTCACGCGGCACAAGGGAAAGCTGGAGCTGGAAAACGCGGCGGACGGCCGCACCGGCCTCATCGTCACGGTCATGCTGCCCGTGATGAACGAGGACGAACTGACGGTTTGAAATATATAGCAATGCGGCTCTGCGCCGCTTCGAGAACTGGGAGAAAGGCGATTATATGGCAAAGGAACAAAGCTGCGGCTTCCGCACGTCCATCGGCGGTCAGGCGCTCATCGAAGGTATCCTCATGCGCGGCGTGGACAGACAGTCCATCGTCGTCCGCACCTCGGACGGGAACATGGTCACAAAGGTTGACGAGCTGCATCTCATCAAGGAAAAGCATCCGTGGCTCGGCTGGCCGCTCATCCGGGGCGTGGTGAATTTCGCGGACAGCATGGTGAAGGGCATGCAGGCGCTGACCTATTCGGCGAGCTTTATGCCGGAGGAGGAGCAGGAGGAGCCGTCAAAGCTCGACCGCTGGATCGAGGAAAAATTCGGCTCGGAAAAGGCGGAAAAATTCGTCATCGGCACAGCGGTGGTGCTGGGTCTCGCGTTGGCTATCGGTCTGTTCATCTTCCTGCCGACGCTGCTTGTGGGGCTGATCCCCGCCCTCCGCACAGGCCATGACAGCCTGCGCACGCTTCTGGAGGGCATCGTGAAGCTTGTCATCTTCCTCGCGTATATGTATGGCGTGTCGCAGATGAAGGATATAAAGCGCCTGTTTTCCTATCATGGCGCGGAGCATAAGACCATATTCTGCTATGAGCATCGGCAGGAGCTTACGGTGGAAAACGTGCGGAAGGAAAGTCGCTTCCACCCCCGCTGCGGCACGAGCTTTCTGCTCGTTGTGGTGATCCTTTCGATTTTCGTGTTTATCCTCGTGAACGCCTTTTTGCATGTGGATAACGTGTTTTTGCGCATGCTGGTGAAGATCCTGCTGCTGCCGGTGGTGGTATCCCTCAGCTATGAGCTGAATCGCTGGCTGGGCCGGCATGACGATATGACCTTCTCACGCATCCTATCATGGCCGGGACGGCAGCTCCAGCATCTGACGACGAACGAGCCGGACGATTCCATGATCGAGGTCGCCATTACGGCGCTGAAGCTTGTCATCCCGGATGTGCAGGGCGCGGACGCCTTCTGATCGCCCGGAGCAGCGGATATGAGCTATGGCAAAGACATATAACGAGATCTACATCGAAACAAGAAAAACGCTGAAAAACGCTGGGGTCGAGGCTTTTGGTCTGGAGGCGCGGCTGCTGGTGGCGCAGGCGGCGGGGAAAACCGTAGCGCAGTTCATGCGCGATCTGACGCTGTACGCCGCGCCGGATTTCGCTGACCGGGTGCGGGAAATGACCCGGCGGAGGCTGGAAGGCGAGCCGGTGGCGTATATCACCGGTGGCTGGGAGTTTTACGGCGTGCCGCTGGAGATCACGCGGGATGTATTGATCCCCCGGCCGGATACGGAGGTCATAGTGGAGGCGGCCATCGCGCTGTTTGCCGGGAAAAACGGCAAGCCCCGCATCCTCGACCTCTGCGCCGGATCGGGCTGCATCGGCTGTGCGCTGGCGGTGCATATGCCCGGCGCGCGGGTCGTTCTGGTGGATAACGATCATAAGGCGATGACCGTCTGTCGCCGGAACGTGCAGAAAAATAACCTCGAAATGCGGGCGATCTGCATCGAGGCGGACGCGACTCAGAAGCCGCCCATGCTGCTGGGGAAATTCGATCTGCTGGTGTGCAACGCGCCGTATATCCCCACGGCGGAGATCGAAACGCTGGACGCTTCGGTGAAGGACTATGAGCCGTATCGCGCGCTGGACGGCGGTGAGGACGGCCTCGATATCATCCGGCCGGTGATCGCCCTGTGGAAGTCCGTTTTAAGGGACAGCGGAACGATTATGCTGGAGATCGGCGAGGGACAGGCGCCCGCGGTGACGGAGCTTTTGTCACAGGCAGGGTTTGCGGAGATCGAAGCCCTCCGGGACACGGGCGGCACTGAGCGCGTCATCGTCGGCCATCTTTGATACAGTAATATGACCGCCGCGGGTCGGCGGAGAAGGAGCGGAATATGGCAGAAAAAAAGAAGACCCCCGTCACGCAGGTAGGACAGGCGGCGGATAAGAAAAAGGCGCTGGAAACGGCGCTGCATCAGATCGAGAAGGATTACGGCAAGGGCGCGATCATGCGCCTTGGCGAGGATATCCCCGTGAACGTGGAGGCGATCCCCACCGGCTCCCTCGGCCTAGATATAGCGCTGGGCATCGGCGGCGTTCCCCGGGGGCGTATCGTGGAGATCTACGGCCCCGAGGCCAGCGGCAAAACGACGCTGGCGCTGCATATCGTTGCCTCCGCGCAGAAGGCCGGCGGCGACGCCGCGTATATCGACGTGGAGCATGCGCTGGAACCGGCCTATGCCCGGGCTGTGGGCGTGGATATCGACAACCTCCTCATCTCCCAGCCGGATACGGCGGAGCAGGCGCTTCAGATCACCGAGGCGCTGGTGCGCTCCGGCGCCATCGACGTGATCGTGATCGACTCCGTGGCGGCGCTGCTGCCCCGCAGCGAGCTGGAAGGCGATATGGGCGATTCCTCCGTGGGCGTGCTGGCCCGACTCATGAGCCAGGCGCTGCGCAAGCTGGCGGGCATCGTGTCGAAAACGAACACCATCGTCATCTTCATTAACCAGCTCCGCGAGAAGATCGGCGTTATGTACGGAAACCCCGAAACGACGCCGGGCGGCCGTGCGCTCAAATACTATTCCAGCGTGCGCCTCGATGTGCGCCGCGTGGAAACACTCAAATCCGGCGACGAGATGATCGGCAACCGCACCCGCGTCAAGATCGTGAAGAATAAAGTGGCGCCGCCTTTCAAGGAGGCGCAGTTCGACGTGATCTACGGCGAGGGTATCTCCAAGATCGGCGAGATCGTGGATCTCGGCGTGCGGCTCGAGCTGATCGAGAAGGCGGGCGCGTGGTTCACCTGCTGCGGCGAGCGCATCCAAGGCCGCGATAATGTGAAGGAGTTTTTGATCGCCAATCCCGATAAGGCGGACGAGCTGGAGGCGCAGATTCGCGCCGACGCTTATAAGCTCATGAGTCCGCAGGCGCTCAAAGCCGCCAAGGCCGCCGGCCGCGCCATCGACGTGAGCGCCGACGATTTTGACGACGGCTCCGAGGATTGATCCCAGCCGTGGATAACGGAAACGATAGATTCACCGTCCGCTCTGTGATGAACGACCCCGCCGCCGAAACGGAAAAGGCCATGGGACGGCGGACAAAGCAGACCCCCTTGGAGCAGGCTAAGAAATGGGCGGTGGATTATCTGAAACGTCCGCACTCTGAAAAAGAGCTGCGGGACAAGCTGCGGGAAAAGGGCGCATCGCCGGAGGATATCGAAACCGTTTGCGCGCTGTGCATCGATTACGGCTTTGTGAACGACGCGGAATACGCGGGCATGATCGTCCGGCATTACGCCGGAAACGGCTATGGCCCGGGACGCATCCGAACGGAATTCATCCGCCGGGGGATCCCGAAGGAGCTTTGGGACGAAGCGCTCACGGAGTTGCCGGAGGGAACGGAGACCATCGACCGCCTTTTGGCCGCGCGGCTGCGCGGAAAGGACGCCTCCGACCGCAAGGAACGGGACAAGGCGGCGAATGCGCTGTTCCGCAAGGGATATGCGTGGAGCGATATCCGCGCGGCGCTGACCCGCTACGGCGCAGAGGACGACGAGTATTACGAATGACGGGCAAATGCCCGGTTTGAGGACAGTATGAAGGTATCATTCACATCGCTGGGATGCGCAAAAAATCTCATAGATTCCGAGCAGATGATCGCGCTCGTGGCGGCGGCGGGACATGAGCTTGTGGCCGATCCCGCCGAGGCCGAGGCCGCGGTGGTGAATACCTGCGCCTTCATCGACGCCGCGCAGCAGGAGGCCATCGACACGATCCTTGCGCTGGCGGAACTGAAAAAAACCGGCTCTCTGCGCCGCCTCATCGTGACCGGCTGCCTGCCGGAGCGGTATCAGGGCGATATCCTGCGGGAACTGCCGGAGATCGATGCCGTGCTTGGAACGGGCAGTTTTCCCGAAATCGTGGAGGCGATCGAATCGAAGGAGCGGCATTTCGCGCGGTTTCTCGATAAAAACGCGCCGCTGCCGGAGCTGGATCGCGCCGTGTCCACCGGCCCCGCATGGGCGTATATCAAGGTGGCTGACGGATGCGACAATCGCTGCGCGTACTGCGTGATCCCCTCGATCCGCGGCCGCTATCGCTCGCGCCCGATGCAGGCAGTGCTGGACGAAGCCCGGTCGCTGGCCGGAGCGGGGGTGAAGGAGCTGATCCTTGTCGCCCAGAACCTCACGCATTACGGCAGGGATTTCCGCGACGGCACGACGCTCTGCACGCTACTTCGCGGCTTGGTTCAGATCCCCGGCATCGAGTGGATCCGGCTGCACTATCTATATCCGCACGAGATGACGGACGAGCTCATCGACCTCATTGCGGAGGAGCCGAAGATCGTAAAGTATCTCGATCTGCCGCTCCAGCATGTGAACGACGGCATCCTGCGGCGTATGCGCCGCCCGGAGACGAAGGAGCAGATCGTGGGGCTTCTCCAAAAGCTGCGTGAGCGGATCGACGGGGTGGTGCTTCGCACGAGCCTCATCGTCGGTTTGCCCGGTGAGGGCGAGGCGGAATTTGAGGAGCTGATGGATTTTCTGCGCGAGCAGAAACTGCCCCGGGCGGGCGTTTTCGTATTCTCCCCGCAGGAAGGGACGCCTGCGGCCGAAATGATCGACCGATGTAGCACGGAAGAAGCAGAGTCGCGGCGTGACGCGCTCATGGCGCTGCAAAACGGCATCATGGACGACTACGACCGCGAGCAGATCGGCCATGTGTTCACTGTTCTGTGTGAGGGCACGGACGGGGAATACTGGGTCGGCCGCCGCTATGCCGACTCGCCGGAGATCGACGAGCAGGTATATTTCACCGGCGGCGATGCCGCGCCCGGCGAATTTGCGCGGGTGAGGATCACCGGCGCGGAGGACGGAGGTCTGATCGGAGAGGCGCTCTGACGGACGAAGTCCCGCTGCCGTGCATACAATATCGCAGGTGGTTCAATTCATGTTTTCTTATCTGTCTGAAATCCTTCGCGCGTATCAGGCTCGCGACCCGGCGGCCAGAAGCGCGCTGGAGATATGGCTTTTATACCCCGGCGTGAAGGCGACGCTGCGTCACCGCCGGGCGCATTGGTGCTGGACGCACGGCCTCAAATTCCTCGGCCGCGCCATCTCCCAGCGAACGAGAAAAAAGACCGGCATTGAGATCCATCCCGGCGCCACCATCGGCCGCCGCCTCGTCATCGACCACGGCATGGGCATCGTCATCGGCGAGACCGCCGAGATCGGCGACGATGTGCTGATGTATCAGGGCGTGACCCTCGGCGGCACCGGCAAGGACACCGGCAAGCGCCATCCCACCATCGGCAATAACGTCCTTATCGGCTCCGGCGCGAAGGTGCTCGGTCCTTTCAAGGTGGGGGATAACAGCCGCATCGCCTCGAACGCCGTGGTGCTTTCCGAGGTGCCGCCCGATTCCACCGCCGTGGGCGTGCCGGCTCGCATCGTCCGCTTGGCGGGGGAGAAGGTGGATTTTGCCGGTATGGTGGATCAGATCAGCGTTTCCGACCCCGTGGCGCAGGAGCTTCTCACGCTGTGGCGGCAGCTCGACGAGATCGCCGAGCGCATTACAAAAGACGAAGAAGGAGAATAACGATATGCGGTTTTATAATGACATGACCATGCAGAAGGAGGAGTTTGTCCCCATCGAAGAGGGCAAGGTCCGCATGTACTGCTGCGGCCCCACGGTGTATAACTTTATCCATGTGGGCAACGCCCGTCCCATCATCATGTTCGACGTGCTGCGCCGGTATCTCGAATACCGGGGCTATGATGTGACCTTCGTGCAGAACTTCACGGATGTGGACGATAAGATCATCAAGCGCGCGCAGGAGGAGGGCATCACCTCCGCCGAGGTCGCGGAGAAGTATATCGCCGAATACTGGACGGACGTGAAGGCGCTCGGCGTGCGCGAGGCGACGGTGCATCCCAAGGCAACGGAGAATATCCCGCAGATCATCGAGATCATTGAAACGCTCATCGGGAAGGGTTATGCCTATGAGTCGCAGGGCGATGTGTATTACCGTACGCTCAAATTCAAAAACTATGGCCAGCTCAGCCACCAGAATCTCGAAGACCTGCAGGCCGGCGCGCGCATAGAGGTGAACGATATCAAGGAAAACCCGATGGATTTTGCCCTCTGGAAGGCCGCGAAGCCCGGCGAACCCGCATGGGAATCCCCTTGGGGCATGGGTCGTCCCGGCTGGCACATCGAATGCTCGGCCATGTCGAACCGCTACCTCGGCAAGACCATCGATATCCACACCGGCGGCGCCGATCTCGCGTTCCCGCATCATGAAAACGAGATCGCCCAGTCCGAGGCCGCGAACGGCTGCAAGTTCGTGAATTACTGGCTGCACAACGGCTTCATTAATGTCGATAACAAGAAGATGTCGAAATCCCTCGGCAACTTCTTCACCGTGCGGGAGGCCGCCGCGGTGTATGGCTACGACTGCATCCGTCTGTTCATGCTCATGAGCCATTACCGCTCCCCGCTGAACTATTCCGCAGATATCCTCGAGCAGGCGCAGGCTGCCCTCGATCGGCTCAAAACGGCGAAGGAGAACCTCGATTTCTTCGCGGAAAACGGCCGCAACGACGTGCTTTCCGCCGAGGACGCCGCGTTTGTCGAAGGGCTGGCGAAATACCGCGAGCGCTTTATCGAGGTCATGGACGACGATTTCAACACCGCAGATGCCATCTCCGTTATCTTCGAGCTGACGCGTGACGTGAACGCCGCCGTATCCCCCGCCGCTGATCCCACCAAGGCGCTGGCGATTGCCTGCCGGGATATCTTCCTTGAGTTGTGCGGCGTACTGGGCATCCCCTTCGGCGAGGAAAAGAGCCTTGACGCGGAGATCGAGGAGATGATCGCCGCCCGGCAGGCTGCCCGAAAAGCGAAGAATTGGGCAGAGGCCGACCGTATCCGCGACGAACTGAAGGCGCAGGGCATCATCCTCGAGGATACGCCGCAGGGCGTAAAGTGGCATAAAGCCTAAGGCCGTCGGGTCATTGACCGGGAACAAAATCCCTCAACGCGCAAGAATGCAGGAAAATCGGGAGGCGTGCTATGTTCTATGAGTTCAGCTCGGGCGGCATGAAGCAGATCGAAGAAAAGAATATCGACCCTGAGCATATCACGGCGGGGTATATCACGCTCTCCCGGCTGAAGGACTGCTACCGCCGCTTCGGCTTTTCCAAGGCGACGCTGGATCAATGCCAGGAGGAGCGCCGGTATTTCCGCTCCGGCATTGAGGTGTATGAGAGCTACAGCTTCTGTACCATCACGGTGGCGGACGCCAGCCATCCGCAGGAGGATGAGGACTGCGTCGCGCTGTATATCCGCAAAAACCTCATGCTGGTGGTGGACGTCTATGACCGCGACATGAGCACGGAGCGGAATTTCAAGGCCGCGCTCAGCCGTTATCCCGCCTCTACCGTGACGCTGGAACGGCTGATCTATGCCTTTCTGGACAGCCTGATCGCCCGCGACAATCGAACCTTGGAGGATCTCGAGTTCCGCATCCACAAGCTGGAGGGCGGCATCTTCGAGGGCGAGGTGGAGGAGGATTTCAACCGCACGCTGCTCAATCAGAAGACCGATCTTCTGTATCTGCGCAATTATTATGTGCAGTTCATGGATCTCGGGCAGGAGCTCATCAACAACGAAAACGACCTCTTTGCGGAGGAAAATCTGCTGTATTTCCGCATTTTCCGCGAAAAGGCCGAGCGTCTTATGCAGAACGTCACCATGCTGGGCGATAACGTATTGCAGCTCCGTGAGGCGTATCAGTCCATGCTGGACGTGAATCTCAACCAGACGATGAAGGTGCTGACGGTCATCAGCTCGATCTTTATGCCGCTGACGCTCATCACCGGCTGGTTCGGCATGAACTTTGTGAATATGCCGATGCTCAAATGGCAGTACGGCATTCCGGCGGTGGTTCTGATCTCTGCTGTGGTCGTGGCGGCCATGGTCGTCCTGTTCAAAAAGAAAAAATGGTGGTAAACGATCGCTGAAGCGGCGGCGCTCCCGAGACGGAGCGCCGCCGTTATTTGTAAACAATTTGTGTCTGCATACGATTGATCTTGACAGGGACAGCTAAATATGTTAATTTCTTAACAAGCAATACCATACCAACAAATTTGAAAGAAAGGAGAGTGTCAGGTATGTTAGTGCTGATTCTTGGGATCGTTCTCACGATCGTGGTTTATGTGGTGCTGGGCTTCCGTTTTACGGAGGAGACGGTGACGGACGCGAAGGGCAATGTACGCACGCGCCGCGGAACGTCGAAGGAATGGCACAGCCGTCCTGCACAGCTATTGGCGCTGGCGGTGCTGGCGGCGTTTATCCTGCTCAGTTGCATCACTGTGGTGCCGACGGGTTATATATAATTAATACGCAGAACATAACAAAAAAAGCACATGAAGCGTCTACCTCATGTGCTTTTTTGTTATGTTCTGTTTTTCGACGTGCGCGTCGATATTTCAAATCGTCCCGTCCGTTTTGGCGGCGCTTACGTCGTCCGGCGTGAAGACGACAAGATCAGGATCCCCCGTGATGAAGAACCCGTCTTCCGTCAGAAACATCGTTTTCCCGTCCACATCGCAAGCGCCGACGACGCGCTTCGTCGTGAACTTCGACGCGCCGCAGACGGCGGAAGGCTCCCACGACGGCGCGCGGCGCAGCCTGATCTTGCCGTCGAAGGCGCGGCGGATCTTGCCGCTGATCGGCTTCGTGACCTTCTTCGCGGCGGGCGCTGCGGCGGCGTCGTCGGCGCGGGCGATCGCTGCGTTGATGTCGTCTTCCGTGATGTTCGCTTCCGCCGCGGCGACATCCTCCGGCGTCACGGTTCCGATCAGGTTCCCGTCGGCGTCATAAGCGTTCACGCTGCCGTCGGCGTTCGGTTCCAGCGCGCCATCCGGGACTTCGTTGACAGCCTCGACGATCACGGGATAACCCTGATTCCCGTCTTCATCGAACGCCTTCAGGCCGTCCCGCTCCGCCGCTTTGATCGCGCCGTCCCGCGTTTTGTACGGGCGCGCCTTCGCGCTCTCGAAATCGTTTCCCACATAGAACATGTTTCCGTCCTCCTGTTATCAGTTCGGTTTATCGTATGACATAGCCCGCGCCGAATCGCTGACGCCCTGCGTCGTAGGATCCGCGACGATTCCAAGAACCGTCAGGAACGCGAACACCGTGTCCACGACCGCAATCAACTTCCCGGAAATATCCGACAAGTCGATTTCAAAGCCGAAGACGGCGGCGACCGCCTGAATTGCCAGCAGCAGCGCGGGGATCGCGCTGATCCAAAACACTTTGTTTTTGATTCTTACCTTCCAGTTAATCATAATCTTTCTCCTTTCCTCGGCGACAGGCAGCGCCCGCCGCCGCTTTCCGTTTAGTCCTTCGCGTGATCGTGCGGTTCCGTCAGCTGAAGCAGCGCTTCCATCCTATCGACGCGCTTGTGCAGCGACTTCAGACTTTCTTCGTTTCGGATCGTCTGTTCGTTGATCCGCTGCATTTCTTCTTTGTAGCTTTTCAACTCTGTCCGCAGTTCGATCACGCCCGTCTGAATGTTTTCCAGCTTCACCATCACGGCGGATCGCTCCGCCGCGTCGGATTCGACATCTTCCTTTTCTGCGCGGCGTGTGCTTTTCAGGCCAAAATAAACAGCGGCAGACACCGAAACGACAGAAATCAGGATCGTCAATTCGATCGACATATTAAAGCCCTCGCAATTTGTATTCGATTATGTCCAGCTGCGCGTCGGCGGCGTCCCGCTCTTTTTGCAGTTCGTCGTCAATCGTGCTTGCTATTCCCGCTTGCCCTATCACATACGCCTGTTTCTTGATGATCGCGGCCTGCGTGTTCGTGACCTGACACAATAGGTCGATGATCTCCAACACGCCGCCGCTGCCACCCTCGAAGGGCGGCGCGTCCCTCGCTTCGTTCATCGCGCGGCCTCCATTATTCGCCGTCGTCTTCGACGATCAGATCCGCATAGCCGCGATCCGTCAGGATTTCCCTGACCTGATCTTTCAGCAGCCGCGGGACTTGTGCGAAGGTCTTTTTTCCTTCGATGATCTTCGACGCCCAAAGTGCAGCCATGTCGTCACGCCTCCTTTACGCCAGTTTCCGCAGCATAGCAGGCCACGTTTCCGCGCCGACATAGCCGTCGGATTCGATGGACAAATCCTTCTGCATCTGCTTCACGGCGTACTGCGTGTTCACCCCGAACGCCTTGTCGATGCTGATGATCTTTCCGTCTGCGCCTTTGTAGCCGGAAGCGGAAAGAATCTTCTGAAGCGTCATGACCTCCAAGCCCGCGCAGCCCTTCGACAGCAGATGAAGCCCCGTGTCCGGCAGCACAATTTTTCCGTACTGTTCTATCGTGGACAGGACGGAAGCCGTATTGCTGGACGCCGCATAATTCGGGCGGATATATCCGTAAATATACGAATCCGTCATGATATAGGAACGCTTCTTACACATGTTGCTGCTGTTACCCTCGATGGTATAGACATAACCACCGCTGACAGCGTACACAAGGCCCGTGTGACAGCGTGTTTTCCCGCCGTCGTTCGTGAAGACGATGATGTCCCCCGGCTTCGGCGTCCATGCGCCGCGGCGTCCCTTGCTGGAAGCGGGCGCGGCGTCATATACCTGATTACATGCGGAATAAGGCCACACGCCCCACATGACCGCCTTCGCGTCGGTCTTACTTCCGCCGCAGGCTTCGGCGATCGCGACGCTGATCTGCATCGCGCACCATTCGCCGCCCTGAATCCCGCAGTAATACCCGGCGTATGTATAATTCGCGCTGCCCTTGTTCAGTTCAAACGCCGACTTCTCGCGCGTCGAAGCGTACAGGGACGACGCTTTTTCATAGTAGCCGATCCAGTATTCCAGCGCGGTGACGGCCTGTTCTGCTGTGCATTTACTCATAGCACATACCTTCCTTTCGTTGTGCTTCGCCTATGCTCACGCATAGACGACTTCAGACATTTCCATCACGCAATCTTCCAAGATCGCGATCTGTTCCTGCTGCGCGCGGATCAGCGCCGACATTTCGCTGCGCGTCATCGGAATTTCTTCTTCCTCCGGCGCGGGGACTTCCTCGACAAGCTCCGGCGCTGTGTCCATCTGTCCGATCTCCCACCACCGCGCGAAGTCGGCGGCGATTTCCTCCGCCGTCAGATAGCCGCCCGTCGTGAAGCTGACTTCATCAAAACGGTACATCACCCGTTCCGGCGTTTCCTCCGCTGTGTATTCCGTGATGTTGTCCGCCAGCCGGACGGCGGTTTCCCCGTTCGGCAGCGGCTCCACCGTCACCCGCTCCGGGCGGTGATCCGCGTCTGCGTGTTTGTAGAGCATGATGCACTTCCTTTCTTTTCTTCGCGTCCAGCCACCCGTAAAAGCTGCAAACCCTTTTCGCCGCTTTTACCAGCTCGACGACATGATATTTTTCTTTCAAGTGAAAAGAATCTGACTGTTCGATATAGCTGTTATATGAAATTATCTTCTGTGCTCGCTCGCGGCGCAGCGTCCCCGTCCGCTGCAGTTCATCCCAGCCCCGAAGCAGCTGACGCCGCGTTCGTTTGAATACCTTCCGCCGGATCGTGACGTGTGTCCGGCTGATCCGATATCCCGCCATGTCCAGCATCGGGACGCCCCGCTGCGCTGGACGCGGAAGGCTTCGTCGCCGTTTTTCTTCCTCGATCGGAAGCAGCTTGACGATCCCCGTCGTTTCTTTCAGGCGCAGATCCATGTGTTTCACCAGCCATTTGTCCAGCGCCCGCACAGATCGGACTTGTCCCTTGACCGACCCGGACAGGACGGCGAAGTCGTCCATAAACGTATCGCAGCGGATCACATAGGGGATCGTCTTCCCGCGGCGCGTATAGCCCAGCGTGAACAGATAACGCACAGCGTAGCTCATCGCGAAATTGAAAAGCCATGCGTCCAGATATCCGCCGATAATCAAATGGCCTCCCGGCGCGATCCGGCCTAAATAGTCCATCAAGGCGAAGATCGTCGTCGCCTTCGGCAGCTCCGCGCGGATCAGATTAAGGCAAACGGAATATTGCAGGCTTTTATATGCGCTTTTCACATCCGTCTTTCGGAAGTAACTGATGCCCAGCGATTCCCGCAGGAAGTAGCGATGCACCTGATCTTTCAGGCGCGTTTGTCCGTGTCCGGGCATACTCGCGTGCTGCGTCGGCAGGATCCGCGCATGGAACAGCGGTTCCAGCATCAACTTCGTCGCATGCCCCAAAAGCTGATGCAGGATGCAAAGCAGGGCGATGTCCCTGACCTTGCCCGTCATCCCATCCGGGCGCTGCCGGATCGCGGGCTGTTCCATGTCCTCCGGCTCTATGCCGCGCTGTTCCAGATCTTCGATGATGTCCAGCAGCGCAAGGGCGATTGATTCCACAGCCTCCGCCCGGATCTTCCATACCCCAGAAAGCGCTTCGATCTTGATGTCGTCGCGCGGGATTCCCGCATATTTTTCAATGAATGTCAGAACATCGTTTCGCCTCCATTTTCCCCGGAAGCACTCGATCACGGCCTTCCGGCATAGTTCCACAGACAATTTGTTGAAGCGTTTCGTGTGCATAATGATCTTTATTCTTGTGAAGCGACGTTCGGTTGCGGCTGAACCTTAAAACAGGATCGGCCTTGTTACTACTTGCCGCACGGCCCGCCGGATGTCCCGGCGCTCGATCACTCGAAGGCCC
>CAJOIU010000021.1 GCA_905234855.1 uncultured Oscillospiraceae bacterium | reverse complement strand
TGGTCCGAGTGACTGGACTTGAACCAGCGGCCTCCTGAACCCCATTCAGGCGCGATACCAAACTTCGCCACACCCGGTTATTGCGTTTCAGCTTTAGTATCTTAGCACAGACCGGGAGAGATTGCAAGAGAAAAATCTCTCTTTTCGAAAAAACTTCGACTTTCCTGCGGACATACGGCTCACAGGTTGATCCGCTCGCCCGTTTCGGCGGCCGCATAGGCGGCATAGATCAGTCTGACAGTGTCATACGCCAGCTCGAAATCCGACCGCGGCGCACGGTCATACGCGACGCATTCCATGAAGTCCTGCATTTCATTCGTATAGCCGCGCAGGATCTCATCCTCGACAAAGGGACGGTTCCATCCCGTCTTGACCGGCAGCATTTCCGAAAAGGACACTCCGTCCATGCCGTCCTCATCCAGCAGATAGGTGCGCATATGATCCGTCAGCGTCAGATTACAATCGATGACCGCATCGTTGGCATAAATCTGCACCGCATTGCGGCTGCCGCCCAGCAGCACGTCCGTCGCATGGATCACCGCCTGCGTCCCGTCGGAAAACGTAAGCGTGACCGTACTGATATCCTCCACATCCCGCGGACGGGCGGCGATATGCCGATGCTCATAGGCCGTGAGCCGGGAGGTCACCCGTCCCGTCTCGGCCGACACGCTTTTGACACGGATGATCTCCCCGTGCGTCCGCGCCTCCGTTCGCTTGAGCCACAGGATCGCGGCAAGCGGATGGGCGCCTACGCGGATCAGGGAACCGCCGCCGCTTTTCCTCCAGTCCCCCGCCAGCGCCGAGCTGGAGCCTTGGAGGCTCTCCTCGCCCTTCATATACAGGATGCGGCTTTTCTTGGCTCGGAGGATATCCCCCGCCTTCTGGATCGCCGGGGCATAAATATAATTCTCGGCGTACATGAATCTTACGCCGGCTGCCGCCACCGCGGTCTTCAGCCCTTCGATATCAGCCAGCAGCGCCGCATACATCTTTTGCTTGGAGACCGCGTCGCCGATAGGCTGCGGATCGCCGGGACGGCCAAAATACCCCGTCAGCGGTTTTTCGCAGATCACATGCTTCCCGGCAGCCAGTGCCTTTTCGATCTGCTCTCTGTGGACATAGGGCGGCGTGCATATATCGATCACATCGATCTTCGGATCCCGGAGCAGATCCTCAAATTCCAAGGTGGTATACTCGAAGCCGAATCTTTTTTGAGCGCTGCGGAGCCGTTCCGGCGTATGCCCGCAGATCGCCCTGCGGCGCACCGCCACGCCGTATACCCGGTCATACCCGGCCATATGCAGCTCAGCGCCGCGCCCGGCGCCAACCATGCCGATCCCTATCTCCCGCATTGTCACACCCCATTCCGCACGGCTGTATCCGCCGTGCTTCCCAAGGACAATATAAAGGTTTTTCCGCTGCAAGTCAAATTGGAAGCTGCACAAAAAGTTGTCGGTCTTCTACGCTTTCGGTTGATTTCACGCCTATTGATTGTTATAATATGGTAACATAGGTAACGGTATGGGAGGCGTGCATTCGTATGTTTAAGAGCCACGAAAAATTCCATTCCACCAACGGGAAGCGCTTGATTCTGGTCGCTGACGACGAAGAGATCAACCGCGCATTGCTCGGTTCGGTACTTGAAAAGGATTATGAGGTCATATTCGCGGCAGACGGGCAGGAGACGCTGGAGCAAATCCAAGCGCATCGGGACATTCTTTCCCTTGTCCTGCTGGATCTCAAAATGCCGCTCATTCCCGGGCTGGAGGTCCTGCGGCGCATCAAGGAGGATCCCGGGCTTCAGTCCATTCCCGTCATCGTCGTCACCTCCGACCAAACCGCAGAGATCGAGAGCCTCAGTCTCGGCGCCATCGATTTCATTCCAAAGCCCTATCCGCAGGCAGGTGTTATCCTTGCCCGCGCTCTGCGCACCATCGAGCTTTCCGAGGATCGCGATATCATCAGCTATACGGAGCGAGATCCCTTGACGGGTCTCTATAACCGTGAATACTTCTATCGCTACGCCGAGCAGTTCGACCAGCATCACAAGGATCTGGAAATGGACGCCATCGTGATCGACGTGAATCATTTCCACATCATCAACGAGCGCTTTGGCACCGCCTACGGCGACGACGCCCTGCGCCGCATCGGCGAGATGGTGCGGGATATGGTGCGGGACACCGGCGGCATCGTCTGCCGGCGCGAGGCGGATACCTTCCTCGTCTACTGCCCCCACGGCAAGGACTATAAGGCGATCCTTGACAACGCCTCCATCGGTCTGGCGGGGGACAGCTCTGTCAACAACCGCATCCGCCTGCGCATGGGCGTTTATGCCAAGGTGGACAAGACCATGGACATTGAGCGCAGGTTCGACCGCGCCAAAATGGCCGCCGACACCGTCCGCAACAGCTTCGCAAAAACCATCGGCATCTATGATAACCGCATGCACGAGCAGGAGCTGTACAGCGAGCAGCTCATAGACGAATTTCAAAAAGCCATCGAAGAAAAGCAGTTCAAGGTCTATTACCAGCCGAAATTCGATATCCGGCCGGATACGCCGATGCTGGCCAGCGCCGAGGCGCTGGTTCGCTGGCAGCACCCAGAGCTGGGTCTTATCAGTCCCGGCGTGTTCATCCCGCTCTTTGAGGGAAACGGTCTGATCCAGACTCTGGACAATTACGTCTGGCGGGAATCCGCCGCCCAGATCATGGACTGGAAGACACGGCTCGGCTTCACCGTCCCTGTTTCCGTCAACGTCTCTCGGATCGACATGTACGATCCCAATCTGATCCAAACCTTCCAGCAGATCCTTCGGAACCACGGCATCACCTCAAATGAGCTTTATCTGGAGATCACGGAATCCGCCTATACCCAAAATTCCGAGCAGATCATCAGAACCGTGAGCCAGCTCCGAGAGCTGGGCTTCCGCATCGAGATGGACGATTTCGGCACCGGCTATTCCTCGCTGAATATGATCTCCACCCTGCCCATCGACGCGCTGAAGCTGGACATGCAGTTTATCCGCGCCGCCTTTAGCGAACGGAAGGACACCCGCCTGCTGGAGGTCATCATCGATATCGCGGACTATCTCTCCGTACCCGTCATCGCCGAGGGCGTCGAGAGCGAGGAGCAGCTGAACGCCCTGAAGGCCATGGGCTGCGATCTGGTGCAGGGCTTCTATTTTTCCCGTCCGATCCCGGCGGCGGAATTTGAGCGTTTCCTCCTCGAGCGCAAGGCGAAGGAGCAAAGCGTTCCCCTTACCCCGGCTTCCCGCGGGCGCGCATCCGCCGACGCCCATTATGATGCCACCGTTTCCGGCAAGATCGTCAACGCCCTCTCCTCCGGCTTCGAGAGCGTCTATTATGTCGATACGCAGAACGATCATTATGTGGAGTTCAGCTCGGAAGGGAAGTATGAGGATCTGCAGATCCAGCGCAGCGGCGCAGACTTTTTCGCCGACACGCAGCGCAATCTCCCCCGGGTGGTATACGCCGAGGATCTGTCCCGGGTCTCGGATTGTATGCGGAAACAGACATTGCTGGAGCAGCTCGCGAACGGACAGTCGTTTTCCATGATCTACCGACTGATGATCGAAGGCGCTCCCACCTACTATCTGCTCAAGGCCATCCGTGCCAACACCCACGACAGACATCACATCGTCATCGGCGTGAGCAATGTGGACAGGCCGTTCCGTCTTGCCGCCGACAGCATATGATCCTCCCGAAGCAAACCGAACGTACATTCAGCCGCCCGCATCCGAAAAGATGCGGGCGGCCTGTTCGTATTCACGGGATCATTCCGTTATATCGTACCCGGAGATGTCAAAGAGCGTCTCGTCCACCGCGTCGTCGATGGTGTGGATCGTATAGACCAATTCGCCGATCTCAACCACGGTATCGATGACCGGCGCGCCCTCGATGTAGTAAGCAAGCTGTCCGCGGCTATCGAAATAGAACGCCGATTCTGCCTGATACTCACTCGCGGGAAAGACCTCCACGGTATAGGTCACTCCGTCCATTTCCCGGGTCTCCACCGAATAATCCGACTCCTGCGCACGATTCCAGATGGCGGAATACAGGGCATCCAGCCGCATGACATTATCCGAGACGATGGAGGATGTCGTTGTGGTGGCGATAACGCCGGTCATATCCTTCGGGGACAGATTATAGGCTGTTCCATCCCGGAAGAAGGTAATGACCGTGTTCTCAAAGCCGGAAACAGTGGTGGTTCGGCGGGAATAATACACGCCGTCCTTCCCGTGGACATCAATGCTTTGATCCGCATCCATAAATTCCGTATGCAGATCATAGCGCATGTGGACGCCCGTTTCGGTATCCAAGCTCTCCCAGAGCGCTCTCAGCCGGGAATCCGGCGCGTCGGCTTCGAGAGCCTCCATCAGCTCCTCCAACGTCATGGGATCATACGCGGAGATATCCGTCCCCTCCCGCGCGTAGCAGAGGATCATCCCGCCGTCGCCCCAGATATCCAGCTCCAAAACCCCACTGCGCACGGCTGCCTGTGCGGAGCTGTCGTCCGCCAGCACAACGGTGAGCATTCCGCTCTCCGCCGTCCACGAGCGGATATCCATGGCTTCATCGCCTATCGTCATGAAGCCGGAGCCGTCCGCCGTCAGCGTCAGCGTGGAGGCGATCTCAAGCACATCGGGCTCCACCAGATATCCCTCGGTCTGCACGGCAAAAACCGTATACTCGCCCTCCAGAGACGAAGCATCCTCCGTTTCAGCCTCCGGCTCAGCCCCGTCCGGCGCAAGACCGTAGAGGAGCAGGAAGTAGTCGTCCACCGGGATCGGCTCCACGTCGGACGTATCCGCATCGGGCAAAGCAAAGCAGAGCGCAAAGCCATCCTCGATCTCCACTGTCATGAAGCCATCGCGGATCGTTCCGTCAAAGACCGACACACCCGCTTGGAACGCAAGGGAGTCTCCTTCCACCGTCCACCAGTCGATGAGCCCTTGATTGTCCTCGCCCCAATAGAGATACCCGGTCCCGTCGGCCTTCAGCAGCACCGTTTCCCCCGCCATCTCCGGGGTATCCACATACCGATCCGGGATAGCCTGAGCCTCGCCGTCGTAGTCAAAAATGGAATCCATATAAGCGGCGCCGAACCGGGCGCAGCAGAAGGTATACTCCCCGGCATAGGCCTCGTTCGCGGAGGTATCGCGATCGCTGACCGATTCGACCTTTGATCTCAGCTTGTCGGTTTTTGCCCCGCCGCAGGCGCACAGGCTCAGCGCCAGCGCCAATGCCAGCAGCAGAGACAGCGCGATTCTTGTTCCCTTCATGGTCACGATCTCCTTTCGTCCTTGCTGTCTGTGTTTTTGCGTCTTTCTCCCCCCGCAGGGCCGTCTTACGGGCGAACCATGAAGACAGCGGCGGGGATGCCGTCCGGCCACATCATCGTGCCGATGGCGTATTCCTTGCCGTCCAGATAATAGAAGTCAGTAAAGGTCACGTTGCCCGAGCCGGTCGCCTCGATCACGCCGCCTGACCAAGCGCCCTTAAAGGTAGAATCGGGGCTGTTGTCGTCATAGCCCTCGCCCTCCGCGCCGATGAAGGTATAGATCCAGTCGAAGGTCACCGTGACATCCGTATATTTCCCCTTGATATCGACATTTAGGAAATGTTCCGCCACGGCGTCGTATTCACCGTTCGGATCGTCGAGGATATAGCACTTCCAGCCGCCGGCGGCCTCGGTATATTTGAGCTTTTCCAAGCCCTCCGGCCGACTGCCATGGAGAATATCATATGTCACCCATTGGAAATCCGCGAGCGTCGGCTGCTCCGTTGTGGAGTAGTCGTTTCGGTCGTATCGGGGCGTCGGCGCCGGCGTATCGGTCGGCTTGGCCGTCGGCTTCGGCGTCGAAGCCGTCACCGTCAGCTTCGCAGTTTCCGATCTTACCGATCCCGCGTCATTCGTCACCACGCAGCGGAACTGCATCCCGTTGCGTCCCGTAGTTGCAGGCACCGTCATCTTGGCGCTCTTCAATCCCGTATAGTCGCTGTTCGTTATATTCTGCCACGTTCCGTCGCTCTTTTTATACTGCCATTGATAGGTGAGCTCATCGCCGTCAGCTTCCACAGCAAAGGTCGCCGTTTCGCCCTCCGCCGCCGTCTGATCCTTCGGCTGCGTCGTGATCGTCGGCTTCTCTGCCGCTTTCGGTGTCGGCTCGGGGGTGGGATCCGATGTCGGCTCGGGGGCTGTCTCCTCTTCCCCCGCCTGCTCTTCCAGCGCCTGCTCTTCCAGCGCCGCCTGCTTTGCCTTGGCCGCGCTTTCCATCAGACTGCTCACGCTGCCTTCCCGCAGGGGTTCCTCCCCGTCCTCCCTCGCTTCCGCGGTCTTCTCCGACATCCCGAAGGAGCGCGCTGCGCTATCCTCGACAGGCTCCTTCTCCCCGCCGAGTTTTGTAAACACCACAAGGGCGATCACCGCCGCCGCGATCACGCCGAGGACGATCCACATGGCTTTGCCCCGGACGGGGATACCCAAGATGCGCATTTCCGGCTTTGCGGTGACGCGGAAATCACGGGCTGCGCCGCCCGTTTTCACCCGGTTATATGTACTCTCGCTCCGGCTGCTTGCCGCTTTCGGAACGGAGAAGCCCGTCTGCGATCCGGGAACGGAATAGCCCAACGGTGTTCCGGGAGCGGAATAGCCTGTCGGCGAGGGTTCCTGCGGGGGATCGGCTGCAGCGGAGCCGTCCAGCTTTTTTCCGCAGGTATCGCAGAAGACGGATCCCTCCTCCTGCGCCGCCCCGCAGTAGGGACAGAAGCTTTGGGCGGGTTTGTTCGGCGGCATCTGCTGATTTCCGCATTCGGAGCAGAATCTCGCTCCATCCTCGATGGATGCGCCGCAATATGGACAGATCATAAGCCATCCTCCCTTTTTGAAGGCATTTATAATTTACCTATTTTATTTTAACAGCCTCGTGGTATAATGTCAGCAATGGCACATAATTTCTCATTGAAACTTTCTGTGCCAAATCCGCATGAACACAAGAGGGATACCCATGCTGTCGGAAAGGATCACACGGCTTTTTCAGCTCCTGCAATGCAGCAACACGGAAATCGCGCGGTATGCGGGCTGTTCGCCCTCCAATATCTCCCGGCTGAAAAGCGGGACCCGGGAGCCGGGATCGGGCAGCCGAACCGTCCTGCGGCTGGTCGAGGGTGTGGTTCGCTATGCCGATTACGAGAATATGCTCTCGATGCTGTGCGAGCTTTGCGGGGCGGAGGACACCCGGGCGGAGGTCATGATCCCCGCGCTTCTGGCATGGCTGTATGAAGACAGCGATTTCACCCCGCCGCACCCGGTCGTACCCAAAAGCAAGCGCACGCAGGAGATGACAATGGCGGCCTTCGGGGAGCGGCTGGATCAGGCCATGACGCTGCTGGAGCTGTCGAACGGCCAGCTGGCCGCGCAGATGAATGTGGACGATTCTCTCGTGAGCCGCTATCGCAGCGGGATCTATTACCCCCACCGCAACGGAGACACCCGGGAGCGGCTCTCCGAGCTGCTTTTTGCCTGCGCCGAAAAGAAGGGCCGTCTCCCGGCGCTGGCGGAGCTATGCCAAAGCGCCGGAGAGAGCTTCGATGCCGAGGTGCTGCGGGATTGGCTTTTCGCCTCTTCCGAGGAGGATCCCTCGGCGCTGGCCGAATCGCTGTTCCGCTCTATCGACGCCTTCACGCCGGGACAGGGCGTTCCCGCTCCCCCGCCGGAGCTTCCTCCTATCCGGGAGGCGGAACGGTATTGGGGCACGGAGGGACTGCGGATTGCGGTGGTTCGGTTTCTGGATGACGCCGCCCGGGAGGGCGGGGAGCTCCTGCTCTATTCCGATGAACCCATGACTTGGATGAGCGGCGATGCAGCCTATTTCTCCTTATGGGCGGCCTTGATGGCTGCCTGCATCCGCGAGGGTGTGCATATCAGAATCATCCATAACATCGACCGGGTCGGCTCGGAAATGATCTCTGCGATCAACGGCTGGTTTCCGCTGTATATCTCCGGCCAGATCGAGCCCTATATTTTCCGCCGCACCCGCAGCGCCCGGTTCCATCACACTGTTTTTCTGCGTCCCGGCGGCGCGGGGATCTTGGGCTTCTTCCCTGCAGACGCGGAGGAGAACCGCTGGTATGACTATATCACCGACAAGGCGCGGCTGGACGCCTTGGAAAGCGGCTACGGCGCGATGCTCGCCTGCGCCTCGCCGTTTCTGAAAACCTATCCCGCATCCAGCGCCGATGAGTTCTGGCGGTTCTATCGGGCGCAGCCGGGAAAAAACACCGCCATCCTCGACGGTCTGTCCGTCGCCTCCATGCCGGAAGCTCTGCTGGACAGGATCCTCACCCGGGCAGCGATCCTCCCTGCCCAGCGGGGAAGGCTGATGGCGTTCCATCGAGACAGCAGGCAGCAGCTTTTCGAAATTCTGGCGCAGGGGGCGCTGCATGAGCTTGTATGCCTGCCGGATCGGGAAGCCGTGGAGCAAGGCCGCGTGAGCATCAACTTCGGCACAGAGCCGACCGGGCTTCCCCTCGCCTATACGCCGGAGGAATACGCCGAACACGCCGCGGCGGTGCGGGAGCTCGTGAGCCGGGAGAAAAATTACCATCTGACGCTGCTTCCCAGCGCGCACTTCCGCGATCTGCAGATCCTCACCATGAAGGACGCCGTGGCTGTGCTGCGGTGCCGTGAACCCTATACGGCATTCGTGTTTATGAACGCCGCGCTGACACGCTCCGTATCGGATTACTGCCACTCTCTGATCGGGCAATATGCCGCCGACCGATTCACCACCATGCAGGCGCTGGATAAGCTATATCGGTAACGATGCCCGCAAAACAAAAGATCGCATGGCCGTTTTGGTCATGCGATCTTTTTGCCGCTTTGGGCGGCGTATTCGGTTCGATCAGGCGCGGTCGATGGGAAGGCCGGCCTGCTGACGCTCCTTGACAGCGTCCTTGCGGGAGAGGTTCACGCGGCCGCGGTCGTCGATCTCCGTGACCTTGACCCATGTCCAGTCGCCGACGTTCAGCACGTCCTCGACCTTTTCGGTGCGCTTGAACTCAAGATCCTTGATATGCACCATGCCGTCCTTGCCCGGCACCAGCTCCACAAAGGCGCCGATGGGGATGACGCGGACGACCTGACCGTAGTAAAGCTGGCCGACCTCGGGCACGAACACGATGTTGTCGATGGTCTGCTTCGCGGCGCGGCAGGCCTCGATATCCTGCGAGGCGATATACACGGAGCCGTCGTCCTCGATATCGATCTTGCAGCCGGTATCGGCGGTGATCTTCTGGATGACCTTACCGCCGGAGCCGATGACCTCGCGGATCTTATCCGGGTCAATCTTCATCATGATCATCTTCGGCGCGGTCGCCGCAAGCTCATGGCGCGGCTCACTGATGACGGGCAGCATGATCTCGTCGAGAATCTGGATACGCGCCTCGTGGGTGATCTCAAAGGCTTCCTTCACGATCTCGTGCTTGAGGCCGTCGTTCTTGAGGTCCATCTGGATGGCGGTGATTCCCTTCTTTGTACCGGCGACCTTGAAGTCCATCTCGCCGTGGAAATCCTCCACGCCCTGAATGTCGATGAACGTCGTGAAATCGTCGCCGTCTTGGATGAGGCCGCAGCTGATGCCCGCGACGGGCGCCTTGATGGGAACGCCGGCGGCCATGAGCGCAAGCGTGGTGCCACAGATGGAACCCTGCGACGTGGAGCCGTTGGAGGAGAGAACCTCGCTCACCACGCGGATGGCATAGGGGAACTCCTCGGCGGAGGGGATGACCGCTTCAAGAGCCTTCTCCACAAGGGCACCATGCCCCTGCTCGCGGCGGCTGGTAGAGCGGCTGGCACGCGCCTCGCCGGTGGAGTAGCTGGGCATGTTGTAGTGGTGCATGAAGCGCTTTTCCGTCTCCTCCCAGATGGTATCGAGCTTCTGGGCGGCGGAGAGGGTGTTCAGCGTGGCGATGGAAAGCACCTGCGTCTGACCGCGGGTGAACAGGCCGGAGCCGTGCACACCGGGGACGACGTCGATCTCGGAGGCCAGCGGGCGGATCTCGTTCATGGCGCGGCCGTCGACACGCTTGCCGGCCAGCAGCCACTTCTTGACGACCTTCTTCTGGAGCTTATAGAGGATCTCATCCATATACTGCATGAGATCGGGATGCTCCTCGCCGTATTTCTCCTCGACGGCGGTGACCCACTCGTTCACGCGGGCTTCGCGGACGTTCTTGTCGTCCGTGTCCATGCAGTACTCCATACCCTCGAACTCGTTGGCGACGAGCTTCTCGAACAGCTCCTCGTCGAACGCGGCATGCTCATAGCTGAACTTGGGCTTGCCGACCTCGGCCACCATCTGATCAATAAGATCGAGCACGGGCTGCAGCTTCTCGTGCGCCTGCACGATACCCTCGTACATCACGTCGTCGGGGATCTCCTTCGCCTCGGCCTCGATCATGACGATCTTCTTATGGGTCGCGGCGACGGTGACGGTCATCTGGTTTGTTTCCTTCTCGGCGTGGGTCGGGTTGAAGAGATACTTCTCGCCGTCATAGCCGAGGACGATCCCGGCGATGGGGCCGTTGAAGGGCACGTCGGAGATAGCGACGGCGGCGGCCGCGCCGATCATGGCGGTGATCTCCGGGGAACAGTCACGATCCACATTCATGACCTCGCAGGCGATCACGACGTCGTTGCGCAGGTCGGACGGGAACAGCGGACGCATGGGGCGGTCGATGAGGCGGGAGGCCAGAACCGCAGGCAGCGAGGGCTTGCCCTCCCTGCGCATAAAGGAGCCGGGGATGCGGCCGACAGCGTAGAGCTTCTCGTTGAAGTCCACGGCGAGGGGGAAGTAGTCGATGCCGTCCTTGGGACGGGCGGAGGCCGTCACGGTGCAAAGCACGGTCGTCTCGCCGTACTGCACATACACGGCGGCATTGCAGAGCTCGGCCATGCGGCCGACTTCCATCTTGAGGGGACGGCCGCAGTAGTCGATCTCCCAGCGATGGAGGTTGTCGAATGTTTTGTGTTTGATGATCATTTGTTCTTTTCCCTTTCCTTACACGAATCTATTCTATCCAGAAAAAACGCAAAAGCGTTTAAGCGGCATAAAAAAGAGGGAGACAATATTCTCTTGTCTCCCTCAAAACCTTCATACCCTTCAGAAATGCAAGCGGCGATTACTTGCGGATGCCGAGCTTGGCAATGATCGCGCGGTAGCGCTCGATGTCGTTCTTCGCCACATAGTCGAGCAGGCGGCGGCGCTTACCGATCATCTTGAACAGACCCTGACGGCTGTGATTGTCCTTCTTGTGAACCTTCAGATGCTCGGTGAGCTGGTTGATGCGCTCGGTGAGGATGGCGATCTGAACCTCGGGCGAGCCGGTGTCGTTCTCGTGGGTCTTGTTGTTTTCGATGATGGCGGTTTTTTGTTCCTTTGTGATCATGGTTATACTCTTCCTTTCGATAATTTGCTAAGCCCTGCGGCTGAGTAGCGGGTCGTATAGCTCCCGGAACCAAGCACACGGGCAGAATCTAGGAGATTATACTATACAAAATGTGTTTTGTCAAACACGTTTTTTGCTTCCGATGCTCGCTTTTTTTACTTCCGATGCTCGCTTTTCATGCGCTTTTCGTGGTTCAGGATGGACTTGCGCAGGCGCAGATGCTCCGGCGTGACCTCCAAAAGCTCGTCGTCCGCCATGAATTCAAGGCATTGCTCCAAGCTCATCTGCTTCGGCGGCACGAGCCTCAGCGCCTCGTCGGAGCCGGAGGCGCGGGTATTCGTCAGATGCTTGGCGCGGCAGACGTTCACGACGATGTCCTCCTTCTTGGGGCTTTCGCCGACGATCATGCCCGCATATACCGCCGTGCCGGGGCTGATGAACAGCGCGCCGCGCTCCTGCGCGTTCCACAGGCCGTAGGCCAGCGCCTCGCCGGTCTCGAACGCGACGAGGGAGCCGGTGTTGCGGCGCTTCACCTCGCCCTTCAGCGGCGCATAGGAATCGAACACGGAGGCCATGATGCCCTCGCCGCGCGTATCGGTAAGAAACTCGCTGCGATAACCGAACAGTCCGCGCGTCGGCACGAGAAATTCGAGCTTCATGCGCATACCGACGGGGTTCATCTGCAAAAACTCCGCCTTACGCTGTCCAAGCTTTTCCATAACGGAGCCTACGCATTCCGACGGCACGTCCAGAACGACGCGCTCCATCGGCTCGCAGGTCTTCCCGTCGATCTCCTTGAACAGCACGCGCGCGGGAGATACTTGGAACTCATACCCTTCCCGACGCATCGTCTCGATGAGGATGGAAAGGTGCATCTCGCCGCGTCCGGCCACGTTGAAGGCGTCCGTGGACTGGGTCTCCGTCACGCGCAGGGACACGTCCTTGAGGGTCTCCTGCATGAGCCGGTCGCGAATGTTGCGGCTCGTGACCCACTTGCCCTCGCGCCCGGCATAGGGACTGTCGTTTACCGAGAAGGTCATCTCGATGGTCGGGGCGGAGATCTTTACGAACGGCAGCGGCTCCACCGCAGCGGGGGCGCAGACAGTATCGCCGATAGTGACGTCGCCGATGCCGCTCATGGCGATGATATTGCCGGCAAAGGCCTCGGTGACGGGCGCTTTGCCCAGCGCCTCGAACTCATAAAGGCTCACGGCCTTGGCCTTGCGCGTCGGGCGGTCGCCGTGGTAGTCGCAAACGACGATCTCCTCGTTCTGGCGGATGCAGCCCCGCTCGATGCGTCCGATGGCGATGCGGCCGACGTATTCGTTATAATCGATAGAGCTCACGAGCATCTGGAACGGCTCGTCCACCGGCTGATCGGGCTCCGGGATATACTCCACGATCGCATCGAAGAGCGGCTTCAGGTCCGTACCCTGCACCTCCGGCGAGACGGAGCAGATCCCCTGCCGCGCAGAGGCGAACAGCATCGGGGAATCGAGCTGCTCATCCGTGCAGCCGAGATCCATCAGAAGCTCCAGCACCTCGTCGATGACCTCGTACACCCGCTGATCGGGGCGGTCGATCTTGTTCACCACGACGATCACTTTGTGCCCGAGCTGCAGCGCCCGCTCCAGCACGAAGCGCGTCTGCGGCATCGGCCCCTCCGCCGCGTCCACCAAAAGCAGCACGCCGTTCACCATCTTCAGGATGCGCTCCACCTCGCCGCCGAAATCGGCGTGTCCCGGGGTATCGACGATGTTGATCTTCGTGTCGCCGTAATGGATGGCGGTATTTTTCGCCAGAATGGTGATACCGCGCTCGCGTTCAAGATCGCCGGAATCCATCACGCGCTCGGCCACCTGCTGATTGGCGCGGAACGCGCCGGACTGACCAAGCATCGCGTCAACCAGTGTGGTCTTGCCGTGGTCGACATGGGCAATGATCGCAATATTTCTCAGATTCGCCATATAGCTTTCTTCCTTTGTTCCGTAACATTTCTACACAAACGGTTATTTTATCATTCCGCCCCATGAATTGCAATATCCGCTTTTGCGTTTTGTCAAAGAAGCGGCTGCGGTCATGGACAAGAAAGCGCCGGGCGTGATATAATAGCCGCACAGCCGCAAGCAGAGGAGGCTTTTGCCGTGCCGCAGAAAAAACCGCGTTTTATCGTGACCTTCCATACCACCGCCGAAGCCATGGCAACGGAAAAGGTATGCCGCCAAAACCGTCTTGGGGGGCGGCTCATCCCGGCGCCCCGGATTCTTTCCGCCGACTGCGGCATTGCTTGGAGCGCACCGCCGGAGCTGCGCGAAGCCACAGAGCAGGCGATCCGGCAGGCCGGGATCGAGGTCGCGGGCTTCCACGAGATGGCGCTTCCATGAGCCGCGCCCGTCATTTATCCCGCCGAAAGAAGGAGGCTCCGCCATGCCGCAGATAACGCTCAAGCAGCTCGAAGCATTCACCGCCGTGGTGGAATGCGGCAGTTTTTCCCGGGCAGCGGAAACGCTGTTTTTGAGCCAATCCACCGTCAGCGCGCATATCAGCACGCTGGAACAGATCCTCGGCCAGCCGCTGCTGCAGCGGGCTGACCGGCATCTGCCGCGCCTCACCGCCGCCGGCAGCCGCGTTTATCCCATGGCCAAGCGCGTCCTTGCTGACTGCGAGGAGATGATTTCTCTCTTTGTAACCGAAAATTCAGCGGAACCGCTGCTATTGGGCGCCTCCACCGTTCCGGGGCAGTATCTCCTTCCCCGGTATCTGGCCGCTTATCTGAAAAAACATCCCCAGCAGCATTATCATCTCCGGCGGGGCGATTCCGCCGAGATCCATCAGCTCATCCGCAGCGGCAGCGTGCGGCTGGGCTTCGTCGGCGCAAAGCTGGAGCCGGAAGTCTTCCAATATATCTCCTTGGCGCAGGACACGCTCGTCATGGTCGCGCCGAACAACGAGCATTACCGCTGCCTGCATCAGCAGGGCGCGCTGGGCAGGGAGCTTCTGGCCGAACCCACCGTGGCGCGGGAGGAGGGCTCCGGCACCGACCGCACCGTGCAGGATTATATGACCGGCATCGGCTTTCCCAAGGATCAGCTCCATATCCTCGCCCGGGTGGACGATCCCGAAACGATCAAGCAGATGGTAGCGCAGGGGGTGGGCGTGTCGGTACTGTCCGCGCTGGCCGTAGCGAGGGAGGTCGCGGACGGCACGCTGATCGCTTTCGCCATGGATCCTGTGGGTCTTCGCCGGGATATCTACCTCATTTATCCGAAGGATATGCTCCTCAGCAGCGCCGAGCAGCGCTTTGTGGAGTTTTTGAAAAGGCTATGATGCAGCCGGTGCTGTTATCGAAAAAAGCGATAACAGCACCGGCTCATCGTAACTGCCTGTTTGACACACCTCTGACGATATTCTAAAATGAATGACAGAAACCGTCATCCGATCCATGAAGGAGAGTGTCTGTCATGTTCAAACGCATCAATCCATGGGTGCCGATCGCCGGAGTCGTCGTCGGCATCGCGGCGCTGCTGCTGACAGCGCTGGGCAATCCCGCGAATATGGGCTTCTGCATCGCCTGCTTCGTGCGGGATATCGCCGGAGCCATGAAGCTTCACTCGGCGGAGCCCGTGCAGTATTTCCGTCCCGAGATCGTCGGCCTCGTTCTGGGCTCCACGATCATGGCCGTCGCCACCAAAGAATTTAAGGCCAAAGCCGGTTCCTCCCCCGCAACGCGCTTTCTGATCGGCGTTTTTGTGATGATCGGAGCGCTGGTGTTTTTGGGCTGTCCGCTGCGGATGGTTCTCCGCATGGGCGGCGGCGATCTGAACGCCTTCGTGGGGCTGGCCGGCTTTTTCCTCGGCATCCTCATCGGCATCTTTTTCATCAAGCGGGGCTTTTCCCTCAAGCGCACCTACGAGGTCACGCTGAGCGAGGGCATCTCTCTGCCCGCCGCGCTGCTCGTGATGTTCCTTCTGGTCCTCGCCGTGCCGTCGATCTTCGCCTTTTCCGAGAGCGGCCCGGGATCCAAGCACGCCACCGTGCTGGTCTCTCTGCTGATGGCCGTCGTTGTGGGCGCCCTCGCCCAGAAGGCGCGGCTTTGCATGGTCGGCGGTATGCGAGACGCCGTGATGTTCAAGGACTTCTCTCTGCTGTCCGGGTTCGTCGCGATCTTCGTAACGGTGCTGATCGGAAACATCATCCTCGGCAATTTCCACGGCTTCTCCGCCTATCTGCAGCCCATTGCCCACGCGAGCCAGCTTTGGAACCTGCTGGGCATGGCGCTGGTGGGCTGGGGCAGCGTGCTGCTGGGCGGCTGCCCGCTCCGTCAGCTCATCCTCGCGGGCGAGGGCAACGGCGACAGCGCGGTCACGGTGCTCGGCATGCTCGTGGGCGCGGCGTTGGCGCATAACTTCAAGCTCGCAGGTTCCGCCGCCAGCCTCACGGACGGCGTCTATTCCGCGGGCGGCATCTCCGTAAACGGCAAGATTGCGGTATGCATCGGCTTTGCCGTGCTGCTGGTCATCTCGCTTCTGAACACATCTGCTTTCAAGAAGGCAGCCAAATAAGTTTATCCATCACGATTACCGCGCATAAGCGCATGGAGGATCATTATGATTGACGCCAGAGGTCAAAGCTGTCCCATCCCCGTGGTCATGGTTCAGCAGGAGGTCAAAAAGAATCACCCGCAAAAACTGGAGGTCATGGTAGACGCCATGGTCTGCGTGGAGAATATCTCCCGCTACGCCGCGCTGGAGGGCTATGCTCTCTCGGTCGAGGAAGCGGACGGCGAATACACCCTTACGCTCACCAAATAACCCTTTCACAGCGGAAAAGCCCTTGGAAACGCGCCGCGTTTCCAAGGGCTTCTTTGTTCGTTCGGGTTCAGTCCGTTTCCCCGTTTCGCTGCGCCAGATAATAGTTGAGGTGCAGGAGACTGTCGGAAAAATGCACATTTTCCACCAGCACATCGGCCGCACCTACATCCAGCTCCTCGTTCGTGAAGTTCCAGATGGCGCGGATGCCGCTTTCCACCAGCACGTCAGCCAGCTTCTGCGCAGGGCCGCGGGGAACGGTCAGGATCGCGATATCGACCTTATGCTCCCGGACGAAATCCCCCAGACCGGCGATATCATACACGGGTACGCCGGCGATCTCCGTGCCGATCCTCTCGGGACTTACGTCAAACGCGCCGAGGACCTCATAGCCGTCTACTATGAAACTGAAGTGTTCGATCAGCGCCGAGCCGATCTTACCCGGACCGACAAGGATCGCGGAAAACTCCTCGTGTGTGCCGAGGATCTTGCCGATCTCCCTGCGCAGTCCATCGATATCATAAGCAAAGGCCTGCTGCGGAAAATCCCCAAACCACGCCAGATCGCGGCGAAGCTGGGACGGCTCCATCCGAAGCTGCCGACAGAGCTCGCCGGAGGACACACGTTTTTCACCCTTCGCATACAGCCCGTCCAGCTTTCGCAGATACAGCGGCAAACGCCGGATCACGTCATCCGGGATGCGTTTCATAAACCTAGCCTCCTCACATTGATTTGTTACCTAAAATATAGCACTCGTTCCCGCAAAACGCAATTCCTTTTTCCGCCGCCCGAAGCAGCGGAAACTGCCGGGAACAAAAAAACAAAAATATTATGTAAATCATATTGTGAATCTTCGGACAACGTGGTATAATTTTCCTATCAAGCGGGCAGGATGCATTTGCCCGGAATACAGGAGGTTTTCTTATGAGCGCTATAAAAAAATACATCGCGGAATGCATCGGTACGCTGGTTTTGGTCGTTTTCGGCTGCGGAACGGCGGTCGCGGTCGGCTGTGACGCCGCCTCCGGCGGCGGGTATATCCTCACCGCGCTGGCCTTCGGCCTTGTGATCGTCGCCATGGCCTACAGCATCGGCAACATCTCCGGCTGCCATATCAACCCCGCCGTCTCCATCGCCATGCTCATCTCAAAAAAGATGACCGGCAAGGATTTCATAGGTTATGTCATCGCCCAGTGCATCGGCGCCACCCTCGGCGCGCTGATCCTCGGCCTCATCTTCGGCTTTGACTGCGGCTTCGGCGCCAACGGCCTCTATAACGGCAGCGCCTTCGGCTCCCTGCTGATCGAGATCATCCTCACCTTTGTCTTCGTCATCGCCATCCTCGGCGTGACCTCCAAGGTGGAAAACGGCGCCATAGCCGGCCTTGTCATCGGTCTGAGCCTGACGCTGGTGCATATCCTCGGCATCGCCCTTACGGGCACCTCCGTGAACCCTGCCCGCAGCTTCGGCCCGGCGCTGTTCGCCGGCGGCGAAGCCCTCAAGAGCCTTTGGGTATTCATCGTCGGCCCGCTGGTCGGCGGCGCTCTGGCGGCAGTCGTTTACGGCTTCCTTTCCGCGGAAAAGGACTGATCGCACGCTTTCAAGGCCGCTCCCTGCGCGGGAGCGGCCTCTTTTTGTGCACTGCTTGCATCTGCGGCTCCAACGTGGTATACTGTGAAATGGTAACAAAAGAAACAAACCCACCGTTTATCGGAGGTATCCGCTATGAAACGCATTCTTTGCCTGATGACCGCCGCCGCTCTGCTGCTTGGCATGGCCGCCTGCGGACGAACCGAAGCTCCGCAGCCCACGCCGGAGGCCGTCGCCGAAGTCGCCCCCACCCCGGAGGTTACACCCGTTCCCATCCCCGAGCCCACCGCCGAGCCGGAGGTGCTGCCCGGTACGGAGCCCGTCCTCTCCCCGGGCGCTGCGGAGGATTCCTGCCTGTCCGCTCTGTTTGTGACCGGCGGGGACGGCGCTGTATACACCGGGATCGCCCGGGCGGAGGATATCACGGATCTCCATGACCTGCTGCCGGAGGACATCGGATATATCGCGGGCATCATCCCGACCGACGGCGGATTCTGCGTCTCCAGCAAGGAGTATTTCTATTCCCTCGATCCCTCCGCGCTGTATTATTGCCCGGCCGAGGGCGAGCCCTCGGTGCTGAGCGCCGAGCTCTCCCCCAGCGGTGTCTTCTGTTTGGCGGGCGACACGGTGTTTTTCGAAGGATACGGCGACGGCAGCCTATGGAGCGTCCCACTGACCGGAGGCGAGCCGGCCGCCGTGTATCCCGATGGCGTCCAGCTTCTGGCAGCGGCGGACGGCTTTATCTATTACGCCCGCAACGACGGCGTATACCGCAACGACAGTACCATGACCGCGGAGGTGAAGATCATCAGCTCCAACGCGGGCTATCTCACCGCCGGCCCTGAGGGGCTGTGTGATCTGACATATTCCGACGGCGGACAGACCGCGCTGCTGGAGCTGCGGGACTTGGACGGCCGCCTGCGCGGGCGGTATACCCTTGAAGAGCTGACCGACAGCGTCGCATGCTTCGACGGAAAGGTGTATGTGCCGCAGCTCGCCGCAGAGAGCATCCTTGTGTTCCCCATGGACGGCGCGGGCGAGCCTGTGCGGATCGGGCTGCCGCAGGCCGAGGCCTACTGCCAGATCCGGCACGTCACGGAAAACACGGTCTATTATGCCACCGTCATTGACGATCAGCCCCGGCTGTGCCGCGTCGGCACGGACGGCTCCGATCCCCAAGCCATCGGTGACGAGTTCATTTTCTGATGCAGATAAAACCGCATAAAGAAGCCCGCGGAGCAGATCGCGCATACGGTCTGCCCCGCGGGTTTGTTGCGGTCGTCAGAACAGCCTGCGGCCGTTCACATACTTCGATACGACGTTCGCGGATCGGGCGCGGTAGATCATCTTGTGGAAGCGAACCTCCAGCGTTTCGTCCCCGCCGCTCCATGCGCCGTCATCCACCGCCACGGCATCAAAGGCATAGCCGGGGGCGAATTTTCCGACCTTGCCGAAGTAAGCGCCGCCCCCTGCTGTGGCGAGATAAAACGCCTCCCGCGCGTGAAGATGCGGCCAATGCTCCTCCCCCAGCCGCCACAGCAGCCGCGAGGCGGAAAGCGCGTCACGCACGGCGTCCGCCATATCGAGGCTGCTGCCGCCGGAGATATCGGTGCCGAGGCCGATATTCAGCCCCATGTCCAGATACTTGCGGATCGGCGCGATGCCGCTGCGGACATTCGCGTTCGAGCTGGGGCAGTGGGCGATGAACGCGCTCCGCTCCTTCATGAGCGCGCATTCCGCGTCGGTCATGTAAATGCAATGCGCCATCACCGTCTGCGGCCCCAGCAGCTCCGCCGCGTCATAAACCGCGGCATAGCTTTCGCTGTCGGGGCACAGCTCCCGCACCCATGCGACCTCCTCCGGCGTCTCGTCGAGATGGCTCTGCACGGGTAGCCCCCGCTGCTCCGCCAGCCGACCAAGTCCCGTCAAAAGCTCCGGCGTGCAGCTCGGCACGAACCGCGGCGTGAGGATGGGCTTCGTGTTCTGGAACCGCGCCGTTTCCCTGAGCCAGCGCTCCGTATCGGCCAGCGCGGATGCGGCGTCCCGCTCCCGTATATAATCCGGCGCGCTTCGATCCATATTCACCTTGCCGACGAGGGTATGCAGGCCAGTCTGCTCCAGAAGCTCCATGAGGATCTCCGTCCCTTCCCGGTGGGCGCTGGCAAAGATCGCCGCCCGGGTCGTGAACCCGGTGCGCAGCTCGGCAGCAAACCGCCCGTACACCTCCCGGGCAAAGTCCGCCTCGGCAAACCGAGCCTCCTCGGGATAGGTCAGCCCGTCGAGCCATTCGATCAGCGTCATATCCATCCCGAGGCCGATATCCCGGTATTGCGCGGCGTGGGTATGCAGGTCGCTGTAGCCCGGCACGATGAGCGCTTCGCCTAGATCCCGCAGGGGCAGCGCGGCATATCGCTCCGGCAGCGCATCGAATACGCCGGCACAGCAGCCGTTTTCATCGCATACGCCATAGGCGCGGGGTTTCAAAACCAGCTCCCGCGGGCTTTCCGACCAAATATAGCTGCCTCGCAGAACAAAGGACTCCATGCTTCGATCCTCTCCGTTACCGTCTGATCTATTTATTTACAGTATAACATAGTCGGGCGGATTGTGACAGACAAATCTTGTAATTCCCCGCAAAAGCCGCTATAATGACGGTAAATGATATAAAGGAGAGATTCTCATGATCGATCTGTCCATAAACAAGCAGGGTCGGGAGAAAAACATCGCCCGCGCCCGGGAAAACGGCATTGTGATCCCCACCTTCGCACAGATGAAGGATCCATCCCTCATCCCGCAGAGCGTTCTGGATAAGCTGGCAAAGACCGGCCTGTGGGACATCGACCCCGTGAACCTGTTCCGCGTGAACTGGCACAACGAGCCGAAGGAGTCCGGCGGCCTGTTCGGCGCGCCGAACTATATCGAATTTCCGCCCGCGCTCACGGGCGTTCCCTGCCGCATCATCGGCATGGTCGGAAAATGGTTCCCCACCGGCTGTCATAAGGTCGGCGCGTCCTTCGGCTGTCTCGTGCCGGAGCTGGTCACCGGCCGGTTCGACTCCTCCGCGCAGAAGGCCGTATGGCCTTCCACCGGCAACTACTGCCGCGGCGGCGCTTTCAACTCGAAGCTCCTCGGCGTCCACGCCATCGGCATCCTCCCCGCAGAGATGAGCCGAGAGCGGTTTGACTGGCTGCGCTCCATCGGCGCGGAGATCATCGCCACCCCCGGCTGCGAATCGAACGTCAAGGAGATTTTCGACAAGACCCATGAGCTGGCGCAGGATCCGGCCAATATGATCTTCAACCAATTCGAGCAGATGGGCAACCACCTCTGGCATTACGAGGTGACGGGCAGTGCCATCGCGGAGGTATTCGAACGCATCCGCCGTCCCGGCGACCGGCTGAGCGGCGCATGCTTCACCACCGGCTCCGCCGGCGCCATCGGCTCCGGCGACAAGCTCAAGGAGCTGTATCCCGCCATGAAGCTCGGCGCGGGCGAGGCGCTGCAATGCCCCACGCTGCTCAACTGCGGCTTCGGCGGTCACCGCATAGAGGGCATCGGCGATAAGCATGTGCCTTGGATCCACAACGTCAAAAACACCGATATGGTCATCGCCATCGACGATAACGACAGTCAGGAGCTGATCCGCCTGTTCAACGAGCCGGAGGGCGTCGATTTCCTCGTGCGCGATCTCGGTCTCGAGCCCGAATTTGCGGAGAAGCTGAGCTGGCTCGGCATTTCCGGAATCGCGAATCTGCTGTGCTGCATCAAGATGGCGAAATATTACGAATTCACCGAACACGATGTCGTCGCCACCGTGCTGACCGACTCTATCGCCATGTATGGCAGCCGCCTGCAGGAGCTGCGCGACGCCGACGGCGTCTATTCCCACGAGAAGGCCGCCGTGGACTTCGCCCGCCATCTGGAGGCGCAGAAGACCGACAATCTGCTGGAGCTGACGTATGCCGAGCGCAAGCGCGTGCATAACCTCAAGTACTACACATGGGTCGAGCAGCAGGGCAAGACAGTGGAGGAGCTGAACGCCCTCTGGTACGGCTCCGAATTTGCCGACGTCCACAAGCAGGCCGCCGCCATCGACGAGCTGATCTGCGAATTCAACGCCGCCGTGGCGCAGGGCTGAGCGCGTCGATGTCCTTTTTCCCTTACTATCTGCGCGTCCTCTCCGGGATGCGGTATGGCAAATTTGCCGAGGTGCTGGATCGGGCGCAGAAATTCTCCGGCCGCAGCAAGGGCTGGCTCACGCGCGATATGCTCCGCTGCGGCCTCCGCTACGGCGCGGGGTATTACGACTACCTCACCTTCGGCTTCTGGGAGCTGACCGACGAGCAGCGCGCCACCTATGTCACCCGCGTCAAATCGAAAAAACTCGTCACTCTTCTCAACGACCCTCGCTATGAGGACACCTTCAACGACAAGGAGAAATTCAACACCGCCTTCCGCGCTTATATCCGCCGGGATTTTCTGAACTTCCGCACCGCCTCGAAGGACGAGGTGCGCGCCTTTGTCGAAAAGCATCCCGTCGTATTCTGCAAGCCCGCCCACGGCTCCTGCGGCCACGACTGCTCAAAGCTCGATTCCGCGCAGTTTGCGGATTTCGACGCCTTTTACGCCGCGCTGGAGGAGAACGAGGCGTGGCTCATCGAGGAGGTGCTGCGACAGCATCCCCGCAGCGAGGAGGTCTATCCCCTCGCCATGAACTGCCTGCGGCTCATCACGCTCATCGACGACGCCGGCGCGCCCCATGTGATCTTCGCCACGCAGAAATTCGGCCTGAACGGCCGCGTGGTGGACAATTACGGTTTCGGCTGCCGGGTCGATCTCGAAACGGGAATAATCTGCTCCCCCGGCGTGAGTGGGGACGGCTCCCTCGGCATTACCTATGACGAGCATCCCATGACCCATATAAAGCTCCAAGGGCGCGAGGTGCCCTGCTTCTTCGAGGCCTGCGAATGTGTATGCAGGGCGGCTCTTGAGGTACCGCAGATGCGCTATATCGGCTGGGACGTAGGCATCACGCCCAAAGGCCCCGCCATCGTGGAGGGCAACGACTACACTGCCCACGACTTCTGGCAGCTTCCGGCACAGACGCCGGAAAAGACCGGCATGCTGCCCGTTTTCCAAAAATACGCGCCGTCACTCAAGCTGTGACGGCGCACCTTATAGGAGGCACGATATGATCGTTTTTCGCGGCGGCTCCGTTGTGACGGCTGATGGGATCCAAAAGCGCGACCTGTACATCGACGGCGGGAAAATCGTTCCGCCCGGCGAGGCGGAGCAGGTCGTGGATGTGTCCGGCTGCCTGCTTTTCCCGGGCTTCATCGACAGCCATACCCATCTCGATATGCCGGTTTCCGGCACGGTCACGGCCGATTCCTTCCCTTCCGGCACCGCCGCCGCGGTTGCGGGCGGCACGACGGTCGTCATCGACTTTGCCACGCAGGATCGGGGACATACGCTGGCGGAGGCGCTTGACGTGTGGCATACCCGCGCCGACGGGCGCTGCGCCTGCGATTACGGCTTCCATATGGCCGTCACCGACTGGAACGAGCGCACAAAAAAGGAGCTGCCCCGCATGGCGGAGGCCGGGATCACCAGCTTCAAGGGCTATATGGCCTATGACAATCTCCGACTTGACGACGAAGATATCCGCGCTTTTGCCGCCGCGGCGGGCGAGCAGGGCGCGTTCGTAGGGATGCATTGCGAGCTGGGCGGCATGGTAAACAGCGGCGTCGCCGCGCTGCTGGCTGCAGGCCATACCGCCCCGAAATATCACCCGCTGTCCCGTCCGAACGAGGTGGAAGCTCTCGCCGTGCGGCGTTTTTTGGAGCTGGCACGTATGGCGCGCGGTCTGCCGTGGATCGTGCATCTTTCCACCCGCGAGGGACTGGCGGAGATCGACGCCGCCCGTGAGCTTGGTCAGTCCGTGCTGGTGGAGACCTGCCCGCAGTATCTGACACTGACGGACGAGGTCTATGCTCGTCCCGATTTCGAGGGCGCGAAATTCGTCTGCTCCCCGCCCATCCGTTCCGCGGCGGATCGGGATGCCCTTTGGCAGGCAGTTGAGGACGGCAGGGTGGATATCCTCTCCACCGATCATTGCTCCTTCAACTTTGCCGGGCAGAAGGAGATTGGCCGCGGCGATTTTTCCAAGATCCCGAACGGTCTGCCCGGCCTTGAAACGCGCCCAGCCCTGCTTTGGACGGCGGGCGTCGCCGCCGGACGCATCACCGCGGCGGATATGTGCCGCCTCTTGAGCGCCGCCCCCGCGAAGGCCATGGGGCTCTGGGGCAAAAAGGGCGCTCTTGAACCGGGCTTCGACGCGGATATCGTCGTATGGGATCCCGCCTATCGCGGGACGATCCGCGCGGCGGATCAGGAGACGCAATGCGACTATTCCCCATGGGAGGGCTTCACCGTCACCGGCCGCGCCCGGGAGGTATGGCTTCGGGGCGTGAAAGCCGCCGAGGACGGCCGCTGCCTCCGTAAGGGAGGCGGGCAGTATCTCTATCGAAAGCCGCCCATCATCAACTGATGCGCTCCGACTGAAAGCGCCGTCCCCCGGCTGCGGGGACGGCGCTTTCGGTTTTTCATAGTGATCCCGGATTAAAAGCTTTATCCTAAATACTGCGCTGCAAATTCCTCGAGTGTCATGGCGGTGCCGGTCTCCAGCCAGCCGTCATACAGATAAGACACGGGGAAGCTCGTATAGTCCCCCGCCTCAATGAGGGGCATATACTCATTGTCGATCTGCTCCTGCGTCATCTGGTCGTTGTGCAGAAGCTCGTTCTGCAGCCACCCGCGGATGTAAGCAGCATACGCTTCCTCGACGGACTTTGCCTCCCCGGAGGGAGCGGTATTGCTCACACTCTCCTGCTCCGGCAGGGACATAGGCTCGGACAAAAGACCTATGGACGGATCATAGAAGGAACCGAAATACTGACCTTCAAACTCCTTCGCACCATAGCTGATACTCTCCCCGGCGGAGAGGATATTGTCAACGGAACCCCCCTCCGGCACGATCACGAAAAAGGTATAGTCATCCTCCGCGGTCAGGGTAATGTCGCCGCCATCCCAATCGACCTTGCCGATACCCGTGACGGTGACCGTATCCACCGCGTTGTCGCCCGGCGTCACGTCCACGAGGATCTTGTAAATGCCGCCGACATTCGCAAGGCTCCCTCCGTCCACAGTGAGCCCCGTGATGAAGCTCGGCGCTGTGACATTCCACACGCCGCCGTCCGTCAGGGTCACATCCACCCCGTTTGCACCATAGTAGTAAGGCGTATTTGCCACAACGGAGATGTACTTCGCGTTCTCCCAGCTGCCGGAATACGGGCTGTTGTACCACTCGTTCTGTTCGAGCGGCACGCTCTCTTCCCCGGTGGCGCTGTAATAGCCGTACAGGCCGACTTCATAGGTCTTGGCGTAGTGCTGATACGCGCCAGCGGAGACGACGCCCGTAACGGAGGCGTTCTCCCCGATGGTCACAAGAAGATCGCTGCCGCCCTGCGTCCAGTAACCTGTGGAATTCCACAGATCGCCGATAATATCGGTGTTTTTGAGATCGACCTTCGTCCACCATTGGCCGAGGGATTTCTGCGCCTCCGTGCCGTAGGTGCACACGTCGTAGCCGCTGCCGCCCTGCAGGTCATAATCATCCGTGTCGATGGTGTCATGGAACTCATAGCTCCAGCCATCCGGCTCCCAAAAATACTCGCCGAAGGTGCTGTACTGGAAGTTCGTCAGGCCGCAGAAGCCGTCGTCGTTGTCCATCATCTGCAGAAACACCGTCTCGCCGGTATAGGGGCTGACGCCCGGCTTTACGCTGGCGCCGTCCACGGTGATCTCCGCAAAGCCCGATTTCACGATGAACGCCGCCTCGCCGGTCTCCACCTCTGTGTTCTCCGTGAGGGTCACGGTGTTTACGGTATCGTTCAGCATCATGGAGTGAGCCTCAAAGCCGAACCGATCTGAGACGATATGGGAGGTCTTCATCTCTCCGGTCGGGAGCGCGTCGCTTTGGACTGTGGTCACAACCTCGTCCGTCTCCTGGGCGTAATAGGTGTCGATGCCCTCGCCGCCGTCCTTGGCCTCCATACGCTTGACGGTGATCTCATCGCCGCCGGTGTAACCGCCGATATTCACATGTCCGCCCATCATGATGAAGCCAAGCACACCCGTGTTCACGTCCGAGCCGTACCAATTCTCCGTCACCTGGCCGATGGCAAACGCTCCGTAGCCCTCGCCCACGTCCACAGTAGAGTTAATAACGTCCATGCGCATGTAGCTGCCGTCGTCCACGGAAAGACCGCCCCAGCCCGCCGCGGTGACCGTGCTGTCCACCACGGTCTCGGTGCTCTGCGCGCCCATGAGGTTCACGCAGCGGGAGTTGCCGAGGGGTCTGTATCCCCTGCGCCCGTGCAGACTCCAGCACCTGAAACCCGTCCATTTTCGGCAGCATCACGTCAAGGATAACAAGATCATATATCCCGCTCAGGATACTGTCGAGACCCGCCTCGCCGTCCGCAGCGATATCGGATATATAGTTTTGTTTCTTCAGAAGGCTCTGGATGGTCTGCGCCATCCGTGCCTCATCCTCCACGATCAGGATCCGCATGATGTCACCGCCTTTTGTTCATTCTATATTACTTTCTTAAAATGCACAAGCTGTGATCGTTGAGAGTGTAACACCGAATGATTAAACGAACATGAAAAAGGATCCAAGTCTTCGCAGCTTGAAAACTTGGATCCTTTGACAGCGGCGGGTGTGTCAGGCGGCGGGCTCGTCAGTAGGCTCGCCCGTTGGCTCGCCGCTGCTGGCGGAATCCTCATACTCGGCGTTGTAGGTGCCGATGCCCCCGGCAGCCACGAACTCATCCCAAGTTGAGGCGTCGAAGGCCGCTTCGTCAAATATCTTATCCCATGGAGGGGACGCGGGGTCCACATCCTCCCAGCTTTGCGCCTCGGCGAGAAGAGCCCGGAACCCGTCGGGGTCGGGGGAGTTCGCACCTATTGCGGAGGCCAGCCAGTCGATATAGTCGTCCCATGTGACCTCCTCTGCGGCAGGCGCTGCCTCCGCAGGCGCAGATGCCGGCGCAGTCGGAGCTTCCTGCGCTTCGGGCGTCCCAGAGCCGCCGCAGCCGGCGAGCAAGCCCAGAACAAGGATTGTGCCAATGAGCAATGCGATGATCTTTTTCATGTTCAACCTCCTAATTTATTAAGCCTGCTTTCGGAATTACAGGCTGATTATAAAAACACTTACAGCGGATCTTATGGATTATTATAACAGAAAAAGATTAAACGAACATGTAACCTTTTCATTTTGTTTCTTCCATGAATCATTCTTTTCAGACCATGCACATCCGCCTCGCTGACACGGGCAGCGATAGGGACGCTCTTGCTCTTTCAAGTGCGGCATATGCAGATCGTCGATCGTCCTCGGCTTCTTCACAAAATACGCAGAACCGTGTTCTTTCATAAAGCTTCTCCTTCATGGGATATATCGCAATTATAACACTCCGAGATCAAATTTGCGATACATCCCACACGATATATCGCGCAAATGGGCAAGCTTGTCTTGCGATATATCGTAAGGGAGCAGATTTATGAACACGAAAGAAGCGGTTGCCAAGCGTATTCTGGCGTTGTGTGAGGATCGGCAAATCGCCGTCAATGCGCTGGCCAACATTGCCGGCATCCCTCCGTCCACCATCTACAGCATGCTCAACGAGAAGAGCAAGAACCCGGGCATCGTTTCCATCAAGAAGATCTGTGACGGTCTGGACATTTCCGTGCGGACATTCTTCGACTGTGACCTGTTTGACGGCCTGGAGCAGGAAATCAAGTAAAAACGCTTTCGTTATCCAATGATGAAACACAAAAAATTCCCCTTAAACAAGGGGAGTTTCCTATCATACCAAGTGCTTTCAAATGGCGTACGAATTACGCTCTAATTGGCGTAAATTTGGCGTAAATGGCGTTTACGGTGCGCCAAAATCCGGCATTTTCAAGGGCTTGCGGCTATTCTCAGTACATGCCGCCCATGTCGGGGTTTGGGGCGACAGGCGCGGGGGGCTCCTTGATGTCAGTCACAAGGCTCTCAGTAGTGAGAACCATGGAGGCTACGGAGGCCGCGTTCTGCAGCGCACTACGGCAGACCTTGGTCGGGTCGATGATTCCTGCGGCGATCATATCGCAGAAGGTCTCGTTCGCAGCATCAAAGCCATAGGTGGGAACATCGCTGGAAACAACCTTGTCAAGGATAACGGCACCCTGCAGGCCGGCGTTCGCGGCGATCTGCATGATGGGAGCTTCAAGCGCCTTGGCAACCGCGGCAGCGCCGGTCTTCTCGTCACCCTCAAGGCCTTCGGCAACGGCGGCCGCCGCCTTGGAGCCAAGGACATAGGCCGTGCCGCCGCCGGCGACGACGCCTTCCTCCACCGCCGCGCGGGTGGCGTTGAGCGCGTCCTCGATGCGGAGCTTCTTTTCCTTCATTTCGGTCTCGGTCGCAGCACCGACCTTGATGACGGCCACGCCGCCGGCCAGCTTCGCCAGACGCTCGTTGAGCTTCTCGCGGTCATACTCACTCTCAGTGACCTCTGCCTGATTGGTGATCTGGCGGATGCGGTCAGCGATAGCGGAGGCGTCGCCCGCACCGTCCACGATGATGGTGTTTTCCTTGGAGACCTTCACCTGACGTGCGGAGCCAAGCATATCCACGGTGGCGTCACGCAGCTCCATGCCGATATCGGAGGAGATGACCTGTCCGCCGGTAAGGATGGCGATATCCTGCAGCATCTCCTTGCGGCGGTCGCCGAAGCCGGGAGCCTTGACGCAGACACAGGTGAACGTGCCGCGGATGCGGTTCAATACGATGGTAGCCAGTGCCTCGCCCTCGACGTCCTCAGCGATGATGAGCATCTTGCGCCCGGCCTGCACGACCTGCTCCATGACGGGCAGAATGTCTTGGATATTGGAGATCTTCTTATCGGTGACATGGGATCGTCCAGCACGGCCTCCATCTTCTCGGTGTCGGTGACCATGTAGGGGTTCAGATAGCCGCGGTCGAACTGCATGCCCTCGACGACCTCGGAATACGTCTCGACGGTCTTGGATTCCTCAACGGTGATAACGCCGTTCTGACCCACCTTCTCCATCGCCTCGGCGATGAGCTGGCCGATCTTCTCGTCGCCGCTCGATACGGCGCCGACGCGGGAGATATCGCCGCTGCCGGAAACGGGCTGGGAGTTGGCCTTGATGGCTTCCACCGCAGCGTCGGCCGCCTTGGCGATACCGCGGCGCATGACCATGGGGTTCGCACCGGCGGCAAGGTTTTTGAGCCCCTCGCGGATGATCGCCTGCGCCAGAATGGTGGCGGAGGTGGTGCCGTCGCCGGCCACGTCGTTCGTCTTGGTGGAGACCTCCTTGATCATCTGAGCGCCCATGTTCTCAAACGGGTCGTCCAGCTCGATCTCCTTGGCGATAGTGACGCCGTCGTTCGTTACGAGGGGCGCGCCGAATTTCTTGTCGAGCACCACATTGCGGCCCTTGGGTCCGATGGTGATCTTGACGGTATCCGCCAGCTTATCAACGCCGCGCTGCAGAGCGGTGCGGGCTTCTTCTCCGTAAATGATCTGCTTTGCCATGATATTCTACCTCCAATCAGTCTTCCAGAATGGCAAGGATGTCGCCCTGACGGACAACGGTAAACTCCTCGCCGTCCACCTTCACGGTGGTGCCGGTGTACTTGCCGGTGAGGATGCGGTCGCCGGCCTTGACTTCCATCTTCACTTCGTTCCCGTCGATCACACCGCCGGGGCCCACGGCCACGACCTCATAGATCTCGGGCTTTTCTTGCGCAGCGGCGGCCAGCAGGATGCCGCTCTTGGTCTTTTCCTCCGCCTCAAGGCGCTTGACGACGACCTTATCCGCCAACGGTTTGAGAGTCATGATGTTTGTGCCTCCTATACATCAATTATTATTAACAAAACTATGTGTGTTAGCACTCATTTAGTCCGAGTGCTAACACACATATAATACCCCAGTCAGTCAATTTCTTCAACTGGCAATCTGCACAAATAATACCGGCCGTTTTATGTAAAATACATATACAAATTGCATTGCAGCATCCCGTTATAGAGCTTGCGTTTTTTATCTGCCTGTCGGCCGTAGCAGCGCTCGAAATCGGCGTCCGAGGAGATGATGAACCTCTTCCAGCCCGGCAGCCGCGCCGCGCCGAAAGCACGGTAAAGCGCCTGCGCCTGCTGCTTTTCCAGCATCCGTTCGCCGTAGGGCGGGTTGCAGACGACGACCCCCGTCTCAGCAGGCGGCGTGAGCGCGCAGGCATCCGCCACGGAAAACACGATATCCCGCTCCACCCCCGCGCGGCGGGCGTTCTCGCGGCTGAGCGCCACGGCCTTGGGGTCGATATCCGAGGCGAAGATGCGGTATTCCCCGTGATATTCGAGGCTCCGCGCCTCCTCCGCCGCCTCCCGCCATACGGACGCGGGGGCAAACGCCCATTGCTGGGCGGCAAAGGCGCGGTTCAAGCCCGGCGCGCGGTTATGCGCGATGAGGGCGGCCTCGATGGGGATGGTGCCGCTGCCGCAGAAGGGGTCGAGAAAAGCATCCCGACCCCGGTAGCGTGCAAAGCCCACCAGCGCCGCGGCCAGCGTCTCCCGCAGAGGCGCGCTCACATGGCCGGGGCGGTAGCCCCGCTTGAAAAGCGGCGCGCCCGTCGTATCCAGATAGATCTCCGCCCGATCCTTTATGACGGAAAACTGGAGCTGATACAGCGCGCCCGTCTCCGGGAGCCATTGGGTCCCATAGGCGCGGCCAAGGGCGACAGCCGCCGCTTTCTTTATGATGCGCTGGCAATCCGGCACGGAATGGAGGGCAGAGTTGAGGCAATAGCCTTTTACGGGGAATTGGCCGTCCCGGGGGATATAATCGGCAAGCGGCAGCGCCTTCACGCCCTCGAACAGCGCGTCGAAGCTCGGCGACGGGAAGCTGCCCAGCAGGAGCAGCACCCGCTCCCCCGTCCGCAGACGCAGATTCGCCTTGGCGCAGGCAAGGGCGTCCCCGTCGAAGCGGACGCGCCCGTTCTCCGCCCGGACATTATCGAGCCCTATGCGGCGCAGCTCGTCCGCCGCGGGACCCTCCAGTCCGAAGAGGCAGGGTACGACAAATTCAGACATGCCGTTTATCCTTCCCCTTTCCGGGCAGATCGTACCGACCGGCGCAGAAAAACACGATCTCCACGACAGCGAATACGATCAGGAGCGCCGCGATCAACGTCATGGCGACCGCCGAAGGATAGCTCACGCTGCCCACGGTGCCGGAGTCGATCATCACCGCGCCGAGGTACGTCTCGTAATCCTCCACCGCGCCGATGACGCCGGACTGACTCATCCATGAGGCGTTATCCTCGAACCATTGCGCCAGCAGCGCCGCCGCCTCGTTGGGCGGCTGCCGGGTCATGCCGGTCACGGCTAGATGGAAGCCCATATCGCTGGATACGCCCCGCAGGAAGCTCCGTGTGGCCGCCTCCAACGAGGCGAAATGGTCATAGTCGTCGGCGGGAAACCGTACAAGAACGAACTGATCGCCCACCGGGACAATGGCAAAATAGGCCTTGGCCTCACCGTTCCCGTCACGCTCCACGGCGCATATATCCATCACGAAGGACACGTCCGCCGTCACATACGCCTCCGGCGTCATATCGGCTCCCTGTGTCACGGCCGCGGGGCTCCGCAGCAAATCCGTGAACGCGAAACCCGTGCATGCCAGCAGGATCACCGCCGCGATCAGCGCCGACACCGCCAGCAGAGCCGACGCCGTGCGGAACATCTTCACCGCTTTCTTTTTCTCCATTTCTTTTTTCCGCCTTTCTCCGTCACTCCGCGTCGATCCGTGTCACCGAACGGTCGTGACGAAAATACTCGCCCTCCCGCCGGTGGCAGGTAAACAGCAGGATCTGCCGCTCCTTTGCCATCTCCCGCAGGAGCACCAGCGCCAGCGCCATGCGTTCCTCGTCGAAATTCACCAGCGCGTCGTCCAGCACGATGGGGCAGGGGTCATCCGACGGCAGCGCCAGCTCGCATACCGCGAGGCGCAGCGCCAGATAGAGCTGATCCTTCGCCCCGGCAGAGAGGTAATCCGCCTCCCAGCCGACGGCCTCTCCGGCCGGTCGCGCCTTTGCCGCGAAATCCCGGGTGAGGGTGACCTCGTCATAGCGCCCGCCGGTCAGCGCAGCAAACAGCTCCTGCGCCCGCTTCGCGAGCCGCGGGGATACCCGCTGCTGAAGCTCCGCGTCCGCGTCCCGCAGCGTATCGAGCGCCAGCGTGAGCGCCCGCTCCTGCGAAAGCAACTCCTCCCGGCGCCGCTCGCCATTGGCCAGCTCACTCTCCAGCGCCATGGGATCGCCCAGTGCCCGGGCGCGTCCCTCCGCCTCGGCACGGCGCTCCTTGAGCCGTGTGATGCGCGCCCGGATCGCCTCTGCCTCCTGCCCGGCGCGGGCGGCTTCGTTATCGCCGTTCGTGAAATCGAGGGCGTTCACCGCCCATGCCTCCGCCGCATGCTGTGCCTCCCGCGCGGCGGAAAGCGCCTCCTCGGCGTCCTCCAGACGGAGCTCCGCCTTCTGACGCGCCTGCCACAGGCGGCGGTAGTCCGCCAGCAGGCCGTCGATCTCCTCCGGCGAGGATACGCCGTATGCGTCCAAGATGCGCTGCCGCTGCGCAAGCGTGTCCGCCTTGGTTCTTTGGATGGAAAGCAGCCGGGTATACATCACCACGAACAGCAGCATCAGAATACAGCCCACGCCCGCGCATTCCACATGCCACGGCAGCACGATGGCCAGCAGAAACGCCAGCACCGCCGCCGCCAGCGGGATGAAAGCCAGCTTCACCGGCGGCAGCTTGTCAGCCAGCCGCAGCAGTTCCTCGGCGTTCGCGCGATCCGTCTCCGAGCGCTTGGCCGCTTCCTCGACGCCCAGATCCTTATACGGCGTGGCCATGGCGGCCTCTTCCGCTTCCTCAAACGCCCGCTCCGCGGCCTTCTGCTTCTCCTCGGCAAGCTGGACGGCGCCCCGCGCCTCAGCAAGCTCCGCCAGCGCCCGTTTCCGCTGCCGCGCCCGCGCCTCCTGCATACGCAGGATCGCGGCCTCCTGCTCCGATTCCAGCCGGGCGATCTCGCCCTCCGCCGCCGTGACTACCTCTGCGTCGCCGCGAATGCTCTCCAGCGTACGGCGTGCCTCGTCCATCTGCGCCTCCAGCTCCGGGATCGCGCCGCGCTTTCCGCTGCGGCGATGACGCTGCCATGATTTGAGCCGCGCTTCGGTCTCGAGGAAGGATACCTCCTCGTCGCCGGAGGAGGCGATGGCACTGATGCGCCGATCCAGCTCCGGCTCGTTCGTCATCTCGATGCCGGCCTGCCGGATGAACGCGCTGCGCTCGAACACCTCCCGCGGCATGCCGGTGAGGGTCTCCCCCGCGGTGTCGGAGACAAGCTCGGGCACGGCGCTCTCCGTCCCCGTCACCGTGGCAGAAAACGCCTGCATGGGCTGATTGGCCCGCTCCGTCCATCGGCGGAGCGTGACGGGTCCGAGATCACACGCAAGCTCCATACTGCCGGACATCGGCGCGCCGCTCCATGGGCGGTATTTCACCTTATCCGGCTTCTGCCCGGCCTTGGCGCGCTGGGCGGTATTCACGCCGTACAGCATCGTGCGCAGGAAGGCGCACCATGTGGATTTCCCGCTCTCGTTCGGCGCGTAGATGATATTCAGCCCGTCGCCCAGCGTGAGCGTCCGACCCTCCAGCCCGCCGAAGTATGCGGTCATTTTCTTTATCTTCATGCTCTTTCTCTCTTAAATCAGCGGCAGCTCCTCGCCGTTTTCCATCGCCAGCAGTCCCCAACGCGCCGCCTGCGTCACGCGCTCGCGCTCCGCATCGTCGCTTGCCTGCTCCAGCGCTTTCCATAGCCGGGAGAGGAACAGCCCTTTGAGGGTATCGTTCCCTCGCTCCGCCCAGATATCCCGCCGCAGCCGCGTTTCATCCCGCAGCTCCAGCGCGAAGAACCGATCCTCCAGCGTCCGGGCAAGCGCCGCCGTATCGGGGGCGGCGTCCGTTTCCCCGGTGAGCAGGATGCGGTAAATATCCCGCGCCGTATCCGCCGGCAGCGCCGCGGTTACGGCGGCAAGGGCGTCCGCCGCCGACGTCAGCTCCACCTTGGCAATCTCATACCGCCGCCCCGCGATCGGAAGAAAGTCGATGGCACAGCACCCCGGCTCCACGGCTGCAAGGATCACGCCCTTTTCACCCGTTTCATCAAAGCCGCGGCCTTCCGGACAGCCCGGCCATGCATAGAAGGTATCCCCCGCACGGCGCAGGCCGCTGAAGCCGTGGACATGGCCGAGGGCGACATAGTCCATCCCGCTGCGGGCAAGCTGTTCTTCCGTAATCGCGCCGTAGGGAGAGGCGGGATTGCCCACCTCGCCGTGCAGTGCGAGGATATCCACGGTATCGCCGTCCTTTTCCGCCTCAAACCCCGCCAGCGGCGGGTTGCGGTATTTTCCCGTGAAGGCTGCTCCCCATACGCGGGCGCCGAGTTCGGGCAGCTCGACGCATTGGATCTCCTGCTCCGTGAAGACATGTACGTTCTCCCCGAAGGGCAGCCGCGCCCACACGGAGCGCGCGCCGTACCAGTCATGGTTGCCCGGCGCGAGGAAGACGGGGATTTCCAGCGCGGACAGCGCCTTGACCAGCGTCTGCCCGGTATCGGAGAACACCTCCTCGGAATCGAACAAATCCCCGGAAAAAACGGCGATATCCGCCCGATGCTCACGCACCGCCTCGCAGATGCGCAGAATGAGCTGCCGCTGCTCCGCGCGGCGCTGCAGCGCCTTTTCCCGGCCGAGCGCCTGAAACGGCGAATCCAGATGCAGATCGGCCGCGTGTAAGATACGGATCATTCTATCCTCAGCGCCTCAGCCTTGACGCAGCGGCCGGTTTCGGTGTCGATATCGAACAGGCAACATTCCATCTTTCCCGGCCCGCCGCCGGACTTGTAACGCCGGGGCGGATCGCCGAGAAACTTATTTATCGACTGCTCCACGTCGATACCCAGCACGCTGCGGGCTGCGCCCGTCATGCCGAGGTCGCTTATGTAGCCCGTGCCGCCGGGCAGCACGGCGGCGTCCGAGGTCTGCACATGGGTATGCGTCCCCCAAACGGCGCTCACGCGCCCATCGAGGAAATAGCCCATGGCCAGCCGCTCGCTGGTGGCCTCTGCATGCATATCGAGCAGGATGATCTTCGGCCGGGGCGACAGCTCCTCCAAGAGCCTGTCCACCTCCACAAAGGGGTTGTCCGTATTGGCGTCGAGGGTGAACCGACCGAGGGCGTTGACGACGCAGATCTCGCCGAAGGGCGTGCGGTATACGCCGAAACCGCGTCCCGGACATTGCGGCGCGTAATTGATCGGCCGAATGACCCGGACATTGTCCGCCAGATACGGCTGCAGCTCCCAGCGTACCCATGTATGGTTGCCGAGGGTGATGACATCCGCGCCGGCGTTGAAGATGCGGTCGCATTGCTCCGGCGTCACGCCAACGACATTGGCGTTTTCGCCGTTCACCACGGTGAAGGCCACGCCGTATTCCCGCTGGACGGTACGCAGGCGCTTTTCCAAAAAAGTCAGGCCGGGCACGCCGCATACGTCGCCGACGGCCAGAATGCTGATGATCATGACAGGCTCCTTCTATTCCATAAATATGGAAGCGTGTTTTTTGCTTTACAGGTAATATATCACAAAGCCGCGGGAAATACTAGGGATGAAAGAGGGGTAAAGAATGAACAAAATGTCGTTTATCAAAGGAATGGGCGTCGGCCTCGCGGTCGGCTCCATGGTTGGCATGGTCGCCGCGCCGAAGAAACAGAAATCCAGCACCATCGGCAAGGCAATCCGCTCCGTCGGCGACGTAGTGGAAAACGTTGCCAACACCATCGGCCTCTGAAAAAGGGGAAAATTTGAAAAAACCTCTTGCATTCTGGTTTTGCTTATGCTATTATAGCTGGGCGCGAGCGGCATTAGCTCAGCTGGATAGAGCGTCTGGCTACGGACCAGAAGGCCGGGGGTTCGAATCCCTCATGCCGTGCCAAAATGAATCGGATCGATGCAACATGTATCGATCCAATTTTTATTGTATTCATGCGGGTTTGCGGTGTTTTGGCGTTCAATTGAATTAAGCCGGCCTGTGGCCGGCTGGATTAGATTGAACGCTCCAAGCAGTGTGTTAGTGCATACAAACCGTGACACTAAAGTATACACTTCCCTACCATTTCAATAGGTTGATAATTGTGAAAAAAGAGCCGTCTCACGATTGAGACGGCTTGTTGTAGTTTTCAGCCATGTACTGTTCTAGTTTTTGCAGTTCGACTTGCTGGTGTCGTTGTCTGAGATCGGTATAGATCTCTTGCGTGACTCTTGTGTCTGCGTGCCCAAGCAGAGCGGCGGTTGTCATGACGTCGACCCCGGCCTCATAACAAAGGGTAGCCGTTCCGTGCCGCATCATATGAGGCGTGATCGTCGAGTGGTAGGCAGGTTGTACTTTCTCCGAACCATCCTTCTTTGTCCTTTTCTTTTCTGTTACTTTGACGAAACCAGCTTCTATACAGTAGTGCATCTCGTGTCTTTTCAGAGTTGACTCTGGCATCGGGCTATACGCGTCGGTCGGAGCAGGAAAAACATATTTTCCTTTCCAGTCGTCTGGTCGGCGCTTTTGGAGTTCATCCAGCAACGGAGGCAGTATGGGTATTTGTCGGACGGAGGATTCAGTTTTCAGCGGACCCACGATCGGTTTACCGTATTTAAATGTGACACCGTGGGAGATATTGATTCTTTTCATTTCTAAGCCGACATCATCCCATCGGAGTCCTAACAGTTCGCCCCGTCTCATGCCAGTATACAATAGCATAAAATAGAAAAAGCCGAAGTAACAATTGACGCTATCGATGATCCGTTTCGTTTCGTCTTCCGTCGGTGCGTGCCTTTTCGTGCTCTTCATACCTCTCGGGAGTTTGGCTTCTTTGACTGGGTTGGCGAGTGCCCCATGATACTGCGGCCTAATCCAGTCATATGCCATACGGAGACATGACCGGGCAGTCTTGATCGTCTTTGCACTGAGGCCGTCATCGTGCATCTGTTGGAGTCGTGATTGTATGGTATCGGTCGTCAGCTGATCGACTCGCATAGCATAGAGCGGTTGCCATTGTTTACAGGTTGGTTCGTAGGAGCGGAGAGTGCCATGGCGGCATTCGCGCTCTTTTTCTTCTAGCCATAGGTCGAGCATTTTCTCCACCGTCACAAATTGCTTAGTGGTTCGGCCTGAGTGTTCGAATTCATGGAGGCGGTTGTACAATTCTTTGGGATCTTTCGCCGTGAATTTTTTTCGCATCGTGGTTCCGTCCGCGTTCTGCACCGTGATCGTTTTGTGATAGAGCTTTCGGCTCTTGTCATATGCAAACAATGACTTGTAATTGATTCCAGCCATCACTTCTTCTCCCTACTGTGTGTTGGTTCGAGCACGATCTGTTTGACTCTCAGCCCGGTCGGCAGCTCTATCATCACGGGTGTTTGATCCGTTCCGTGTCTAATCTCGACCATCTCGACCGCAACGATTCGGATATGCTCCGGTACTGTCACTGTGATCTCACACATAGTGTAACGATTCGCCCGACACAGTTCGCGCGATACATCGTGCAGTTGTCTCGGCAATACCTTGTGTCGGGGCGCTGTCAAAAACTATTGGATGATCTGCCCCGGCATGAACCAGCTCGATTTGCCACCGACCGCGATGAGGATACACTGAGATGGTACAGTGCGGGTATTCAATCGTTTTGGTCATTTATATCATCCTTTTTAATTTTATTCTTTAGATATGTATCAATGATGCTGTTAAGCCGCTCTTTGTCTGGCTTACCCGCAACGATTTCATCGATCGTGATGCCGTATGCATCGTGCAGGATGGTATAGAGAGTCAAAAATGAAGTCACAGCACACTGTGTATGGAATGACCCCAGTTGATTATGTAGGCATGTGGTCCATGCTGTGATGTAGCTCTCGACACGTCCGCGGGCAGCACGATCTTGAGACATAGTGTCCGTATAACGCTCCAACCTCCTTGCATACGCTGCACCGATAGCTCTAATCTGCACATCTGTCATCGCACATCACCTCTCCCTTCGAACCAGTCTCGGTCTTCAGCCATCTCCATTCCGAGTTGGACTGCTTCGTCGAGTGTATCGGCATGACTGGCGATGTCGTACGGCCCATCGAGGCTCTTGACCTCAACATTGAATGCCGACATGCAGGGGTAAACGAGGATCGAGCAACCGTGATATAGTAGCACGTACCCATCAAGTCTGCATGCAGCGATATACTCGTGGATCTGATCGCAGAGCCTGTCAAATCTGTCCTCCATATGTGTCCTCCTTTTTGTATCAGTTTTATGTGCTGATGATATCGACACCGCTCAACCCCTTGAAAATACCGAATTCCACGGGTCAAAAATGATGCTTTTTCGTTGTATCCGAAAAAACAACTGATTTACATAGGTTCTGCAACGATTTGACATGGGTTTTGCAGCTAATCTCCTATGGTCCTGCAACGATTTACCGGTGGTTTTTAGCCCGTAAACGGCATCTGAGGAGTGGTTTTTGGTGGTTCGATTGAGTGAGGTTGTTGGCCACGCCAGCGCAAATTCCAACAAAAAACGGCATGGGTATACTGATCTGGAGAATCATCTCCACAGTACCCACGCCGTCTGCGTGCATCTCAAAAAGCAAAAATCATCGTGTAATTTCTATTCAATTTTATGTCTTGATTATACCAGATCCCCGGCCGTCTGGCAACGGTTTTGGTCGAAATTTTTCGAAAAAAGTTGGTCGGAACGGCTTAGAAGCTGAACAAAAACCGAAAAAAATGTTATGTCTAAATTATTAACACGCCAAAAATCTTGTTCAGAAATTCTGCTGATCCGGCTTGAAAGCAGAACGAAAATTGCTCAGAAATTCTGCGCGAACATCACGAAAACAGCAAAGAATTTTTTCGAGAAATTTGGCTCAAACTATAGCATAAACGGCGCGATTATAGTATAATAACACTAGAAAAACACAACAGATCTTTGATGAATTTTTGTTCAAAACAGAAAGGAAAATTTGCTATGTCATTACTCGCTTGGCTTGCCGTTGCGAGCGGCGTGATCATTATCGTCGCCCTGTTCGTCGCCATCCCCAAACTGTTTCGCGATGAGCTGGGAGTACCGTCCACCCCTCCTCGACCCTCACGTCCATATTATGATGATGACGACGGCGGTTCGTCCTTTTCTTACTCATCTCAGACCGATTGGGAGAAATTCATAGATTCTGAAAGATACTCTGGCCATTCATACGGAGACTCTGTATCTCACATTGTGGACAATGGCCGCACCTACGGTTATAACGAACGGTGGTGAGACGAAAAACAGGGCGCGTTGCAGAATGGAAATTTATGTGACGCGCTCTTTTCTGCCATCAGGATAAGCAAGAATTGAAAAAGCGCGCCCGAAATGTGGAAAACTTCCGCGTTTTGGGCGCACTTTCACAGACGCCAGCCTGTGGGAAGGCGTCAAATGTGGAGAGTTTTCAGTTTTTTCTGGACTACGCCGCGTCCAGTTCGGAAAGATGCGTTTTCAGCCGTCCGGCTTCACGTTTTTTCCAGTACCTGTGCCAATAGAAACAGCAGTATCTTTACTGCGGAGAAAAACAACCAGAGCTTTGATAAGGCCTTCAGAGCGACCAAGGCCGTCCAGGACTATATATTTCGTCATCCGATCAAGATGGTGAAAAGAAAAGTAAACAATAGCTGCAATCCAAGCTTGTGTCAAACTGTTATGCTGTGATATAATGTGACTGCCAATATTTGAA
>CAJOIU010000020.1:41436-68542 GCA_905234855.1 uncultured Oscillospiraceae bacterium | reverse complement strand
GTTTCCGGTGGATAGAATGAAGCTGATCGCAACAGATGGAGCTGCTCATTATATGCGCCACTTTATTGATGAAATGGATCGGGAAACTTTTGCAAAATGGCTGGAGTACCACTTTGCAACGTGCGAGAGGCAGGATTTGATCGGAGCATCGAATCATACGCTTGATATTCTGAAAGTTCGCTGAGAGCATACGTTTGTTGAGATACTTTGAGGACAGAACAGAGCCTTCCCCTTGAGGGGAAGGTGGCACGGCGCCAGCCGTGACGGATGAGGTGGAAATCCGTTAAAAAGAAACGCACAAAAGCTTCGCCGCGAGATGACGAAGGAGGAGCGACACCTCTGGTACGACTTTCTAAAACAGCTTCCTGTTACGGTCAACAGGCAAAAGGTCATCGACCATTACATTGTGGACTTCTACTGTGCCTCGGCTAAACTTGTGATCGAGTTGGACGGCTCACAGCACTTTGAGGACAAGGGTATCGCTGCCGATTGGGAAAGAGACAATGCTCTGAATCAGCGTGGAATTACCATCGTGCGGTATTCCAATAACGACGTCAACAGGAATTTCGATGGGGTGTGTGCTGATTTTGAGGCGGCTCGGCCTGACAAGTATTGAGTAAACGCGGAAAGACACCTCATCAGTCAGCCTTACGGCTGACAGCTTCCCCTCAAGGGGAAGCCTTTGGCGAGCACAACTCTGTCCACGGTTCTAACGAGCATCGGATTTTGCCCCGCAAAATCCGTAACAAGCAGACAAAACAGGCGTGGCCGCTGCGGTCACGCCTGTTTCATATCCTTTTGGGCTGGTGATTGCCGCCTCAAAGCACCTTCCTTGCGGATGGGATCCCGGGAGGCGCTGTTTTTATTGATGGGGTTTACTGATGCGCGGCATACCAAGCGTTCAAGTCGACGCCGAGAGCTTCCCATTCTGCCTGCGTGGGGCCGAAGTTGGGAACGGAGAAGTCCCAAGTCTCATACGGCACGGGGATGGGAACGACTTCCATCTCGCTGCGCAGGCGGTGCTTGCTGAACTCACTGTACTGCGGGCTGGAGAGGTAATCGTGACGCAGGAACTCATCGACATCGGTCATGTTCCCCTGCGCGCCGTCGTTGGCGGGTGCGGCAGCTTCGCCGGAGCCGGCGGGTTCAGCCGCGGTGGGGGCGACGGAGGTGTTGGGCTCGCCGGAGCCGCCGAGGGTGATGTAGAAGCTGCCCATGAAGTCGGTGAACATATGAAGATGCCACATCTTCCACTCGTCGCCTTCCTTCACGAAGTCGACGCCGTAGGCTTCCCAGATGGTGTTGCCGCTCTGGCCGGACTCGGCGATCATGCCGGGGGAGTACCAATAGCCCTTGGCGGTCTTGCCGTCAGCGGCGATCTCGATGATGGCGGTGGTGGTGACGTGCAGCAGAAGCTGGCCGACGCCGCCGTAGACCTCAAGGATCTGGTCGTCCGTCCAGCCGGATACGTCGATGCCGTTGTTCTGGCAGTAGCGCTTGGCGCTGGAGAGCCAGCTCGTGTCATGGCCTTCCACATAGCCGTCCCAGATGGAGCCGTAGCCGACCATGAAGCCTTGGTTCTGACCGAAGGAAGCGGTGGCCTGGTTTTCGGGCTCCTGCACCCACAGCTCTTCCATTTCCTCGCGATGCTCGCCGTAGCAATGATACATGACGTGGCGGTTCATGATGTTCTCCACCGCTTGGATATCCAGCGCACGCTGGGCGTCCATGGCGATCTTTTCGATTTCCGCGTCGGTGTAGGCGAAGGCGCCCGCGCCGAGCGAGGCGACCAGCGCGATCACGCAGGCGAGGCTCAGGATGATTTTCAGCGTTTTTTTCATGTTGCTCCTCCTTTGATATTTGCCGTTTCCCGGCTGTTATTTCTCATATATTTTACAACTTGAACATTAATTTAACGTAAAGTTTCTGGGAAATTGTCTATGCGCACAAACCGCCACGCCGGATTTTGGCGGTTTTGCGGTTTCCTATTTGACGGATCGGGTCGGATAGGCTATAGTGGAGCGGCAGGGGAGGAGGCTCGCCATGAAAAAGAAAACGCTTGTGATCCTTGCGGGGCTGCTCGCGCTCGTACTGCTGCTGGGCATTTTCGGGCTGCCGCTGTTTTCGCGGCTGTATTACGGCCGCTCGCAGGCCGCAACGCTGCTGGCATGGCAGCTCAGAAAGGATAGATACACCACCGAGGCGGCGTTCGGGAGCTATCTTGCGGAAAAGCGCGCCGAGAATGCCGCGCCGTATGCGCTGCCGGAGGATGCGGAGTTTACCGTTTCCGTTTCGGAGGACGCCGCCGCAGGTATGCAGTGCTTTGTCCTCAGCGGCGCGGACGAGCCGCAGACCGTCGTCTTCTATTTTCCCGGCGGCTCGTATATCGACCAGCCGCGGGGCGTCCATTGGACGTTTCTCAATCGGCTGGCGGAGGATACGGGGGCGCGGGTCGTGGTGCCGATCTATCCCAAGCTGCCGGATAACGACGCGGAAACTGCCTATGCCGCGCTGACGGCCTTTTATGCGGCGTATACGGCGGACTGTGAGGCGGGGAAGACCGTGTTCATGGGCGATTCCGCCGGGGGCGGCATGGCGCTGTCCTTTGCGATGCAGCTTCGGGGCAGCGGCCTGCCGGAGCCGGAGAAGCTCGTTCTCATCTGCCCATGGGTGGATGTGACGATGGAAAACCCCGAGATCCCCGCATATGAAAAGAAAGACCCTGCCCTCGATTCCGCTATGCTCGCCCATCTCGGGGCATTGTGGGCGGGCGATCTCGATCTGACCGATCCCGTTGTCAGCCCCCTGTACGGCAGCTTTGAGGGGCTCGGCGATATCACCCTCGTCACAAGCACCGGCGAGCTTTTATACCCCGATGCCCGGCGGCTCGACGAGGCGCTGGCCGACGCTGGCATTGGCCACTATACCGTCTGCCCGGAGGGGATGTTCCACGTCTGGCCGCTGTATATCGGCCTCGGCGTCCCGGAGGCAGAGGAGACGTATGCGATCCTCGCGGAGGTCGTCCGCGGGGGATGACAAAACGAAAAGCGGCTCCCTCGACAGGGAGCTGCTTCCATAAGAACGCTTTAACGACTGTCACCTCGCGCTTGATTTGTTCCCTCGGGAACAGCGCCATCCTATCGGAAGAATGCCGGTTTGTCCATCCAGCCGCCTTGACAAACGCGAAAGAGCGCGACAAAATCCTTTTACCTTCGGTGAATTTCCGTCAGCCCAGCGGGTATTCGCCGGAAAAGACCTCCACGGCGGGACCGGTCATGAAGGCGTGGCCGCCCGCCCGGTCATAGCGGATGCGCAGGTCGCCGCCCGGCAGATGCACCAGCACCTCGTCGTCCAGCTTCCCGGCCAAAATGCCCGCAGCGACCGCCGCCGTGGCGCCTGTGCCGCAGGCCAGCGTCTCGCCGGAGCCGCGCTCCCATACCCGGAAGTCGATCTCTCCCCGGGAACGGACGGCGGCAAACTCGGAATTGACCCGATCCGGGAACCGGGGGTGCGTCTCGAAATCCGCGCCCCAAGCCGCCAGCGGCAGCGCCGAAACGTCCGAAGCGCCGAGGGCGGGATTGTCCTCCAGAAAATAGACCGCGTGGGGATTTCCCATATCGATGCCGATAAAGGAGAGCGCCATGCCCGCCACGGTGATCCGCTCCGGCAGCTCGCTCGTGAGCTTCGGGATGCCCATATCCACCGTGGCGGCGGTCACGCGGCCGTCCTCCACGGTCAAGGCGATCTCCCGGACGCCCGCGGGGGTGTCGATCCGCGCCGTGCGGCGCTCCGGGGGCAGGATGCCGTGATCGTAGATGTATTTTGCCGTGCAGCGGATGCCGTTGCCGCACATGCCGGCCGCCGAGCCGTCGAGGTTATAAAGGCGCATGAAAGCGTCTGCGCCCTCCGCGGGCTCGATGAGGATGAGGCCGTCCCCGCCGACGCCGTAGTGCCGGTCGGCGATGGCGCGGGCGAGAGCGGGGGGATCGTCTATTTGCTGGGAAAAACAGTCCACATACACATAGTCGTTGCCGCAGCCCTGCATTTTCGTGAATTTTACCGCCTTGCCCGTCATTTCATCAGATGCTCCATCTCGCGGTAGATGCCCCGGATGGCAGCCTCGTAATCGGTGTCGTTCACGCCCACGATGATGTTCATCTCGCTGGAGCCTTGGTCGATCATGCGGATATTGATGTTCTCATCCGCCAGCGCCTTGAACACCCGCGCCGCCGTGCCGCGCAGGTTCACCATGCCCTGACCCACCACGGCGATCATGGAAAGCCCCTCCTCCACGGAGAGCCAGTCCGGGGAAAGCTCCTCCCGGATGCGGGCCAGCACCGTTTCCTTCACCTCGGCAAAATGCTCGCCGCCCACGATGACGGACATGGTGTCGATGCCCGTGGGGCAATGCTCGAAGGATACGCCGTTTTCCGCCAGAATATTCAGCAGCCGCGCGCCGAAGCCCACCTCGGCGTTCATCATGGATTTCTCCACCTGGATGGCGGCGAAGCCCTTACGTCCGGCGATGCCCGTCACCTTGCGGCTCGTGCCGCCGTTTTCGATGCGGGACACGATCATGGTGCCGGGATCGGCGGGGCGGTTCGTATTGCGGATATTGATGGGGATGCCCGCCTGCCGGACGGGGAAGATCGCGTCCTCGTGCAGCACGGAGGCGCCCATATAGGAAAGCTCGCGCAGCTCCGAATAGGTGATATAGTCGATCACCCGGGGATCGTCCACCACCCGCGGATCGGCGGAAAGCATACCGGAAACATCCGTCCAGTTCTCATACAGCGCCGCGTTCACCGCCCGGGCGACGATGGAGCCGGTCACATCCGAGCCGCCCCGGGAGAAGGTGTGTACCGTGCCGTCGGGCAGTACGCCGTAAAAGCCCGGAACGACGGCGTTATCCAGTCCCGCCAGCCGCTCGCCCAGCACGCGGAAGGTCTTTTCACCGTCCAGCGCGCCGGTTTCCGTGAAGAAAACGGTCTCCGCCGCGTCCACGAAGGGCCATCCGAGAAACGCCGCGATGATCTTCGCGTTCAGATATTCGCCCCGGCTCGCCATATAATCCCGGGCGGGATGGTTCTGCAGATGCTCGCGCAGCACGGCGATCTCCGCCGCCACGTCGAAGCTGATGCCCAGACCCCGCACGATATCCGCAAACCGCTGCTCGATGGCGGCGAGCGTTTCGGAAAAATCCTGCCCCGCCGCGGCAAGGTCATGGCAGCGATACAGCAGGTCGGTGACCTTGATATCGTCGCCGCTGCGCTTGCCGGGGGCGGAGGCCACCATGTACCGCCGGTTCCTGCTGCCGCGGACGATGCCCACGGCCTTTTCGATCTGGGCGGCGCTCGCCAGCGACGTGCCGCCGAATTTTACTACTGTCGTTTTCATATGTATCCCTGTCCTGTCTATTTATGGATTCGTCGATAAAAACCGCTCGATGACGGCGGCATGCATGGCCGCGCCCGTGACCGCCGTGCTCGCCTCCGGCAGGAAGGCCGCGTTGTGCAGCGGCAGCGGGCAGCCCGCGCCGAGGTGATAAAACGTCCCCGGGCGTTCCAGCAGGAAATAGCCGAAATCCTCCGTGGTCATGGTGGGCTCCGGGATGACGGACACCTTGTCCGCCCCCAGCAGCGCCTCCGCCGCCTCCTGCGCAAGGCGGGTCATATCGTCGTGATTCACGACGCCGGGGTAGCTCCCGTGCAGCGTGACCTCCGCCGAAGCCCCGGTCTGCGCCGCGACGCGCCGGGCGGTCTCCGTGAGCCGCTCGCCCATGGCGGCGCGGGAATCCTGCCCCAAGGTGCGCAGAACGCCGGAAAGCTCCGCCCGCTCCGCCACGATGTTCACCGCCGTGCCCGCATGGAGCTGGCCGACGGACACCACGCTGCGCTCCCCCGGAAAGGTCTCCGGCAGCGCCAGCAGCGCCGGCACCAGCCGGGCGGCGGCCTCCAAGGCGTCGATGCCGCGCTCCCGTTCCGCGCCGTGGGCGCTTTTTCCGCGCACGGTGATATGGAAAACGTCCGATGCGGCGTAGAACTTTCCATACCGCACGCCGACGCAGCCCGCCGGAAGGGCGGGGGAGACATGCGCGCCGAACACCGCGTCCACGCCGTCGAGGCAGCCCGCCTCGATCATGCGCTGCGCGCCGCCGTCGCCTTCCTCGTCCGGCTGGAAGAGGAATACCACCGACCCCTGCAGGGATTCGCGGCGAGCGCTCAAAAGCTTCGCCGCGCCAAGCGCGGCGGTCATATGGATATCATGCCCGCAGGCGTGCATCACGCCCGGGGTCTCGGAGGCGAAGGGCGCGCCCGTGGCCTCCGTCAGGGGCAGGGCGTCCATATCCGCCCGCAAGGCGGCGGTCTTGCCGGGCAGCGCCCCTGTGAGCCGTCCTATTACGGCGGTGCCGAAGGGACGCTCCGTGGGGATGCCGCAGGCATGCAGATACGCTTCGATCCGCTCCGCCGTTTTCCATTCGTGATTGCCCAGCTCCGGCATCCGATGGAACGCCTCCCGCAGGGCGGAGAGCTCCCCGGAGAGGGCTTCGGCCTCTGTCATCCAATCTGCCGTCATGGTTTATCGCCTCCCCGCAGACCGCGGATAAAGCCCTCCAGCCGATCCAGCCCCAGCGCGAGCTGCTCCGGGGCGCAGCAATAGGAGATGCGGATATAGCCCTCCGCGCCGAAGCAGAAGCCCGGCGTGACGGCAACGCCTGCCTCCCGGATCAGCCGGGTGCAGAAAACCGCCGAGGGCAGACTGAATCCCTCAATGGACGGGAACGCATAAAACGCCCCCTGCGGCTCGTTCACGGGAAGCCCCATGCCCCGCAGCCGCCCCAGCACATACGTTCGCCGCCGGGCATATTCCGCCAGCATGGGCGCGGGGTCGTATTCGAGCGCGGCCATGGCCGCCCGCTGGAACGGCGCGGGGGTCGATACCACCGCGAACTGATGCACCAGCGCGAGCTTTTCCATCACCGGGCGGTCGCCCAAGAGATAGCCCATGCGCCACCCCGTCATGGCATAGGGCTTCGAGAAGCTCTGCGCCACGAGAAGCTGCGGCCGCAGATCGCGGTATTCCGCGAAGCTGTGGTATTCGCCGCTGTAGCATAGCTGGCGGTACACGTCGTCGCATACGACAAAGATATCCCGCCCGCGCACGGCGTCGTATACCGCGGCGAGACTGCGTGCGTCGTACACGCAGCCCGTGGGGTTGTTGGGCGAATTGAGTACGATGGCCTTGGTTTTTGGCGTGATGAGCGCCGCGAGCTTTTTTCCGTCGATCTGAAAGCCGTCCGGCGCGGTGTCCAGCGGGACATAAACGGCGCGGCAGAGATTCACGATCTGCTCGTACAGCACAAAGGCGGGGGATGGTACGATGACCTCATCCCCCGGATCGAGAACGCCGAAAAGCGCCGTGAACAGCGCTTCCGTTGCCCCGGCGGTGACGATGATCTCCTCCGGGGCATAATCCATGCCGTTATGCGCCGCCTCGAAGGCGGCGATCCTTTCCCGCAGAGCGGGGTCGCCGGTATTGGCGATATAATGGGTCTCGCCGTTTTGAAGCGCTTCCCCCGCGGCGCGGCATACGGGCGCGGGGGTGTCGAAATCCGGCTCGCCGAGCGTGAGCCGCACGCAGCCCGGGGTCTGCGCCGCCAGGGCGGAAAATGCCCGGATGGCGCTGGGCTTGGCGGTATACAGCGTGGTATTGAGCCGATCCTGCATTGCCATAAGGATGCCTCTTATGTATGGATGATTATAGACTGCGGAGCGCTGCCTCCAGCGCGGTCTTCTGGGAAGTGGTCTCGTCCTTGCGCTTGATGATCCGGGCGGGACAGCCCGCGACGACCATATCGTCCGGCACATCCTCGATGACGACCGCTCCCGCCGCCACGACGGCGTTTTTTCCGATATGCACGCCCTCGATCACCACGGCGTTCGCGCCGATGAGGACATTGTCCTCCACCACCACCGGCACGGCGGAGGCGGGCTCGATGACGCCTGCCAGCACGGCGCCTGCCCCGATATGGCAGTTTTTGCCGACGGTGGCGCGGCCGCCGAGGACGGCGCCCATATCGATCATCGTCCCCTCGCCGACCACGGCGCCGATATTGAGGATGGCGCCCATCATGATGACGGCGTTTTGGCCGATGGCGACGTTTTCGCGGATGATCGCCCCCGGCTCGATGCGGGCGGGGATATCCTTCAGATCCAAGAGCGGCAGGGCGCTGTTGCGCCGGTCGTTTTCGATGACGATGTCTTCGATCTTCTCCGCGTTCGCCGAGAGTATGGGGGCAAGCTCCGCCCAGTCGCCGAATATGATCTTGTCGCCCGCGCCGAATACCTTCGCGCTGCCGAAGTCGATGGGCAGGCGCTGCTTGATATACAGCTTCACGGGGGTCTTTTTCTTGGCGTCTGCGATATACTGAATGATCTCCTGTGCGTTCATGGATGTGCCTCCTGACTGGGATTACCCTTATCCCACGATGTCCCGCATGTCATAGAGTCCCGCGGGCTTGCCGCAGAGGAAGGCCGCCGCCGTCAGCGCGCCCTGCGCGAAGAGGGAGCGGTTTTCCGCCTCATGCTTGAGAGTGACGGTTTCGCTGCCGGTGGAGAGGAGGATCTCGTGCGTCCCGACCTCGTTGCCGTAGCGCAGGGAATGGATACCGATCTCCTGCGGCGTCCGCTTGCCGTTTTCATGGCGGCCGATCACAAACTCGGCCTCCGGCCGCGCCTCCTTGATGCGGCGGGCGAGCAGCAGCGCCGTGCCGCTGGGAACGTCGAGCTTCTGATTGTGGTGCCGCTCGATGATCTCGATATCCGCCTGCGGGAACACCGCCGCCGCCCGGCGGGCAAGATCGGCCAGCAGCGCCACGCCGATGGACATATTGGCGGACAGAAACACGGGGATGACCTCCGAGGCGGCGCGGATGAGCGCCAGCTCCTGCTCCGTATGGCCCGTGGTAGCCACCACCGCCGGCAGATGCCGCGCCACGCAGTATTCCATGAGCTCAGCCGTTCCGGCGTGGTTCGAAAAGTCGATCACCACGTCCGCCGCGCCGTCAAACTGCTCCAGCACAGGATAGGTGTTTTCCAAGCTGTCGGTGTAAAACGTGGGGCTGATCCGGGCGGCTACGGCGGCGTCGGCGAAGCCGGCTTCCGCCTCCTGCGCCACGATGCGTCCCATGCGGCCGTTCGCGCCGTTTATGATGATATCCAAAGCGATCCCTCTTTTCTCAGTCGATAAGCCCCTGCTCCCGCATGAGGGCGGCGAGCTTCTGCCAATGCGCGTCCTCCATGGGGGTGAGGGGCAGGCGCAGATAGTTCTCGCCCCAGCCCATGGCCGCCATTGCCGCCTTGACGGGGATGGGGTTCACCTCGGAGAACAGGGCGTTGATGATGGGCAGAAGCTCGCATTGCATGGCCGCCGCACCGGCGATATCCCCGGCAAACCACTTGTCGCACATGGCAACCGTCTGGGCGGGCATGATGTTCGACAGCACGGAGATGACGCCCATGCCGCCCATGGAGAGGATCGGCACCACCTGATCGTCGTTGCCGGAATAGATATCCAGCTTGCCGCCCACGAGCGAGGCCGTCTCCACGATCTTGGAGATGTTTCCGTTGGCCTCCTTGATGGCGGCAATGTTGGGGTGCGCCGCCAGCGCCGCGTAGGTGGCCGGCTCGATGCTCACGCCGGTGCGGGAGGGGACGTTATAGAGGATGACGGGCTTCGTCGATGCGTCCGCGATGGCGGTATACATGGCGATGAGGCCGTTCTGGGTGGCCTTGTTGTAATACGGGGTGACGACCAAGAGCGCGTCCGCGCCGACCTCACAGGCATAGCGGGAAAGCTCGATGGCGTAGGCCGTGTCGTTGGAGCCGGTGCCGGCGATGATGGGCACGCGCCCCGCCGCCCGCTCCACGGAGAAGCGGATGCATTCCTTGTGCTCCTCGTCCGTGAGGGTGGAGCCCTCGCCGGTGGTGCCCGCGATCACGATGGCGTTGATCCCTTGCTCGATCTGCCAGTCGATCAGCCGTCCGAAGGTCTCGTAGTCCACGCCGCTTTCGTTCAGCGGGGTGATGAGCGCCGTAGCGACGCCGCGGAAAATGGGTTCGTTTTTCATGTGTATGCTCTCCTTGCAATAATATTCCCGTCTATTGCAAATAAGGAACAAAAAACAGCCAATGCAGTTTTTTGCATTCGCTGTGTTCAATCATACATACCGCCCTCGGTCCTCCCGAAGCCCGGGTCACAATTAATCCATAGCGCTCCGCAAATGCGACAGTCAAACGGATGTTCTCCGTTTGCCCAGACGAAGCTCGCCCACTCCGTCTTCGGCAGCGGCCCCTTTCCGATCGGCAACGGCTTTGCGATGCCTTGACACCGATCCTACTCTTGACAACTGCGCCTCTATCCTTTAACTGCAATATTCGGTTCCCTACTATATTACCCGATCCCGCCGCGCCTGTCAACTTGCCAACATCCACAAGAATACCATCGCTTTTCTGTTGGATTATGTCAATTTGTATAGCGCCGCGCGGCCCTTTTCGCGGCAAGACGGAGCGGGAGCGGCCGCTCCCGCCATTGGTTTTACGGATGGGTACTGATCAGTTGCCGTCCACAACGAACTGTCCGGCGAGGCGGCCGTGGGTGCCGGCCATGCCGATGGAGCTGCCCGCGCAGGGCGTGCAGTAGCCGGTGCCGTAGCGTCCGCCGAGGGAGTTGCCGCAGGTGTACAGACCCTTGATGGGGTTGCCGTTCAGGTCGAGGACGTTCAGCCGGTTATCGGTCATGACGCCGGACATGGTGACCATGGAGACGCCCGCGCCGCCGCCGCCCACGGAGCCGGAGCAGGCATAGAAGGGGCCTTCGTCCACGGGGATGAGCGCCTCGGCGCGCTTGCCGAAGTCGGTGTCCTTTCCGGCATAGCACATCTCGTTATAGCGCTTCACGGATTCCACCACGTTCGGGATGATCTCATCGCTGTAGCCCACCATGCGGGCGATATCCTCGATGGTCTCGGCGCACATGACGGTGCCGCCCATACGCTCGGCGATGGTGCAGCCGATGATATTGGCGCGCTGGCCGGGCTGAAGGGCGTTCATGCCGTCGATCATGTCCTGATAGAACTGGGGACGGCCGCCGTTCGGTCCCTGATGCTCAAGGCCGGAGTTGCATACGCCCTTGAACCATTTCTGGTCGGTGATGAGGCAGGCGATACCGCGCTTCTGGCGTACGGAGGCGGTCTGCGCGGCGGTGATGTTGCCCTCGTTGCAGTAGCGCTTGCCCTCGGCGTTCAGCCAGAGCATGGAGTTGGCGCCCCACGGGCCGCCGGAGGGGCCGCCGCCGAGGGACATCATCCCGCGCGGCGCAGGCTCGATATAGCCGCCCGCCCAGCACATCATCTTGACGGAGGAGCCGTCCCGTCCGGAGGAATAGAACCGCGCCTTGGAGCCGCCCGCGCGCTCCGAGCGCTCCATATATTCATTGAGCAGCGCCCAGCACATATCGGGGTTGCCGGCATAGTCGCCGCCGGCCATGACCACGCCCTTGGCGGTGTTCAGCCGAACATATTCGCCGGTGGCGTCGTCCTGCACGATGACGCCGGTGACGGATTTATCTTCGTCCTGCACCAGCACGACGGCGGAAGCGCCGTACATAAGCTCCGTGCCGTAATCGCGCACGGCCTTGTCGAGGCAGGCCTGCTGCACGATGCCGAGCTTCGAGTTTGCCGCCACGCCGCCAACCATGTGGTCGTTGTATTCGCCCATGAACTGGCAGGAGGCCGCCCATGTCTTCGTGCCCGGCCAGATGGGATAATCCTTCCGCAGACAGTCGTAGATGTCCGCGCCGGATTTCCATTTGTCGTAGTCGAAGTTCGCTTGGATGATGAGCCAGCCGTCCTCGGTGTTGTCATAGGTATAGACCCGGGGATCGACGCCCATTTCCTTCGCGACCTCCAGCATGTGATCCATGGTGGGGCCGGAGTTGTGGACATACAGGCGCACGATCTCGGGATTGGCGCGTCCGCCGCCGCGGGTGACAAATTCGTCCACCACCTCGCCGAGGTCATAGGGGCCGAAGCCCGCCTGATTCACCTGCACGTCGGAGTTCCAGCAGCCGAAGTCCTCGCCGAACCAAGAATGGGTGTCCTCCGGGTGCTTCTCCACGCCGATGACCTTCGCGCCCTTTTCCGCCGCGCCCAGCACGGCCTGCACGCCGGAATGGCCGAGACCGATCACCGCCACGTCGCATTCGAGGGTCTTCGCGATGGGAAGCTCAGCAGGGTCGGGCGCCTTGCCCAGCCAGTCGCCCGGGCCGGAATAGCCCCAGACGCGGCCCTCGTCCGAAACGTCGCCCGGCGTGATCTCGCCGGAGCCGCCGGAGCCGCCGCCCGCGCGGCGGGTGTTCTGCTGCTCCTCCTCGACCTCACTCGCGCCCGTCACAGCGTCGGCGGAGGCGAATACGGTGGTTCCCAGCAGGCTCACGGCGGCAGCGCCGACCGTGGCCGCTCCCGCGCCCTTCAGGAAATCGCGGCGGGAGAGCTTCTTTTTCTTGTTTTCCATGGGGTTCTCCTCCAAATGTATTTTCATGTTTTTGCTGCGATGTATTCGATTGCCGCGTCCAGCAGGAGGTCCCGGCGGCATTCCTCCGGCGTCCATGGGATATACCGATCCGGCGCGACGCCCCGGCCAAATACGCCCCGTCCCTCCGAAGCCGCCTTGGCGATCGCCGTCGGCCATGTGAGGACATATCGCTCGTCAAGGGCGTAATGCACGTCGCCGCACAGGTCGATCGTGCCGAGCGTGGGGCGGCCGATGAGATATGCTCCCGCGCGCTTGGCCGCGAGCGAGAGCGCCTCGGCGCCGTCCCGCGTCCATGTGTCGGTGAGGACGACCGCCGCGCCGCCCGCGTGACCGGGGAGGATCGTATCGTCCTCGTCCGGCTCGAAAAGCAGACCTTTTCCGGCCTTCTCCCGCAGCTCACGCAGGTAACCCTCCGCGCCCTCAACGCTCTCCAGACCGGCGGCCTTCACAAGGCAGTTGAAGCGGGTGTAATTCACATATACGTCCCCGTCCGCCAGCTCGCGCAGGGGGGTGTCCCGGCGGCAGACGAGGGACAGAAGCTCGCGGAACAGGCCGTCCGGGATATCCGCCGCATTCCGCAGATCGAGGATCACGCCGCCCTTTGCGTCATACACCTGCGGGGCGGCCTTCGGCGAACGCCGGGGATGGCGGGCGAGGGCGAGCCGCTCGCGGCTGCCGTCGGAACGCTCCACGTCGATGCTGTCCGCCATTTTCAGCATCCCGTGCCAGTCCTCCCGCTCCGGCGTGTCGGCATAGAAGAAGTTTTTCTGGATGTTCGCCCGGTGCGCCGCGGGCGTTCCGCCGTTCACGGCGGTGATGCGGTCGCCGGGGACGAGGCGATCCTCGTCCGTCACGGCGGTGACGTACAGCGCGTTTTCATATCGCCGGGTGAAGAAGCCGGGGCTCCACGGCGTATAGTGCTCCGAGGGCTGGAGCTCCAGATGCAGATGCCGGTCGCCGGTGCAGGCGAGCATCTGGCTCACATGCCGCAGAAACAGCAGCTCGTCGAGCTTGTCGTCGTGCCAGGCCTGGCCGATGGACTGGTTGTAATACCGCGGATCGAGGCGCTCGCCCACGAGGTCTGCTCCGGCGTAATCCCGCCGGAGGATCGTGACGATCTCCCCGAACAGTTCGTCAAATCTTTTACTCATGTTGCCATTATAATAAATAAAATGTAATTTGGCAATCGCTTTCGGGGATTTTTTCCTTGCCGTTCCATGGGCGGCGTGCTATGATAGCAGGGAGAAGGAAAGGGTAAGGTGTGGGAGTATATGCGTGCTGAGAAAAAACGGGCGCTGCCCCCGTTCGTGACGCTGTGTCTCGTGTCGATCGTCATGAGCTTTGCCATCGCAGGGGTCTATATGCTCACAAAGGATACCATCGCGGCGGCGGCGCTGGAGGCGCAGGCCGCGGCGCGCAGCGCTGTGATGGAGGACGCGGCGGTCATGACGGAGATCGTCCTGCCGGAGGAGGAGCCGCTCGACTGGCTGTATGAGGCCTATGACGGGACGGGGGAGCTCCTCGGCTATGTGGGTCAGATCACCGTCATCGGCTTCGGCGGCGAGATCGAGGTCACCGTCGGTGTGGATACCGCCGGGTCGATCACGGCCATCAGCGTCGGCGGGTCGGATTTTTCCGAAACAAGCGGCCTCGGAGCGAAGACCCGGGAGCCTGCCTTCACCGAGCAGTTCCGGGGCAGGAGCGGGATGCTCGTCCTCAAGCAGGATATCGACAGCGTCACCGGCGCTTCCATCAGCTCCGGGGCGGTCGTTTCCGGCGTCAATAAGGCGCTGGCGTATATGACGGCGCTCCTGCCGGAGGATGTGTCGGCGGCATCGGATAGCGACCCGCTGCCGCTGTCGGCGGAGCAGCTCCAAGCGGTGCTGCCCGGCGCGGCCGAGGCGGTTTGGATGGGCTCCGTCCGGGGCATCGACGGCTGGTGGCAGGCCGAGAACGGCTATGTCGTCCGCGCCACGGGCTTTGGGGAAGGCCCCATCGCCGTGACCGTGGGCTTTACCGCGGACGGCGTCGTGACCGGGCTCGTGATCGGCGACGAGAATTTCATGGAAACGGAAGGCCGCGGCGACCGGGTGCTGGAGGATTGGTATGCCGGCCAGTTCATCGGCCGTTCCGGCGTGCAGGCCTATGGCGACGGGCTGGACGCCGTTTCCGGCGCCACCGTCACATCGAACGCGACGCTTGCCGCCATCAACGCGGCCATGGCTTTTGATCCCGCCGATCCCGCCGCCTCGGCGGCTGCGGCGGAGGAAGCCCCCGCCTCGGCGGAGCCGGATCCGAACGTCCCCGTCCCGGACGCGGTGACGGAAGCCTCGATCCCGGAGGAGGAGCCCGAGCCGACCCCGGCTCCCACGCCGGACGCGGTAACGGAAGCCTCGATCCCCGAGGAGGAGACGCAGGCGCAGCGGATGTCGCCCGCGCTTTCGGGGATGCCCGTGCCGGTGAGCGAGCCGGACGCGGTGACCGAGGCGTCGGTCACAGAGTAAAGGAGACGGTCGCATGAAGATCGGCTGGGGCGAATTTGTCATCATCCTCATCATCGCGCTGCTGGTGCTTGGGCCGGAGAAGCTCCCCGCGGCGGGACGGGCGCTGGGCAAGGCCGTCCGCTCGGTGAAGAAATACGTCCGGGAGGCCACGCAGGAGCTGGAGGAGATCGACGAGTTCCAAAACATCAAATCGGACATGGAGGGGATCCAGAAGGATCTCAAAACCATGGGCGCGAGCCTTGAGAAATCCGTGACGGAGGATATCCAAGCGGTGGAGAAGGATCTCGGCGCGGCGGAGCAGGATCTGACGGCGGCGGGCAAGGAGATCGAGGCCGCCGTTTCGGAGGAGCCGGAGACCGTGCCCGCACAGGAAACGGAAACTGCGGCGGCGGAGCCGATATCGGCCGAACCTGCCGAAACAACACAGGAGGAAACTTGACATGAAAGCAGGCATTTGGGAACTTTTAATCGTTTTGGCCATCGCGCTTCTGATCTTCGGGCCGAAGGCGCTGCCGAAGCTGGGTAAATCCCTTGGCAAGACCGTCGGCAACTTCAAGAAGGGGCTGGCCGACGATGAGGACGACGAGGACGAGGAGCCGAAGAAGATCAAAAAGGCCGAGGCCGAAGCCGCCGAGAGCGACGGGGAGGAATAAGCCATCGCCGCCCATGCGGACAAAAAAGACGAAAAGGCCATGACCGTGGCCGGGCACCTTGGCGAGCTGCGCCGGAGGATCTTCTGGTGCGTTCTGGTGTTCGTGGTGCTGTCGGTGGTCTGCTTCGTCTTTATACAGCGGTTCGTGGACGCGGCGCTGGCGCTCAGCACGGGGTTTTCCTTCGTGTATCTGTCGCCGTCGGAGCTGCTCACGAGCTATATGAAGCTGGCGCTGGTGCTGGGATTGGTGCTGGCGTCGCCCTTCATCCTGTGGCAGATCTGGGCGTTCGTCCAGCCCGGCCTCACGGAGCGGGAGGCAAGCTCCGCCCGCAGAGCCGTGATCTCGGGGTTCGTGTTCTTTCTCTTGGGCGCGGCGTTCTGTTATTTCCTCATCCTGCCGCTGACGCTGCAGTTCCTCTACAGCTTCAACGGCTCGAAGGATATCGCCGCGAACATCTCCTTCAACAGCTATATGAGCTTCATCCTCGGGATGCTGCTTGCCTTCGGCGTCGTGTTCGAGATGCCGGTTTTGAGCTATCTGCTCTCCCGGCTGGGGCTTCTGAAGCCGCAGACGCTGGTGAAGGCGCGGAAATATGCCGTGCTGGCGGTGTTTCTCGTGGCGGCCATCATCACCCCGCCGGATGTGCTCAGCCAGATCATGACGGCTCTCCCGATGCTCGCGCTGTATGAGCTGAGCATCCTCGTCAGCCGCGCCGCCGCCCGCCGGCGGGAAGGCGAGGACGACGATGAGGACGAGGAAGACGAGGAGGACGAAGACGGGGAAGAAGAGGAATAACGCAATAAAAACCGCCGTACCGGTCAATTGCCGGCGCGGCGGTTTTTTATTGGCTTCGCATGTGATAGATGCGGCGGATCTCGTCGGTTGGCGTGCCGTCTTCCTTGCAGAGGATGCAGCTCGGCAGGGCGGTGAGGCCGGGCTTCCCGCCCCGGCGCCCGGAGAGCAGTACGAGGGAGGGGGCGCTGTCGGCCTTGTGACATACGAGGCGCAGCTTTTTCGGCTCGATATCGGCCAGCCGCATGGCGGCGAAGATATCCGTCAGAAATTCCGGCTTATGCACAAGACAGAACTGCCCGCCCCGGCGCAGGAGATAAGCCGCCGCACCGCAGAACTGGGCGGGGGACAGGGAGCCGCCGCGGGCGGCCGCGCGTGCCGGATCGGGGGACTTGGGGCCGTTATAATAGTAGGGCGGATTGCATACCACAAGATCATATTGCCCGCCCGTCCCCAGCGCGCGATGCTCCCGCACATCGGCGGTCATCACCTCGCCGCGGATACGGTTGGCGCGGAAATTCTCCCGGCACCGGGTAACGGCGTCGGCGCGGATATCCGCGGCGTCAAAGGAGGCGTCCGGGCAGGCGTGGTGCAGCAGGACGGATACAAGGCCGCCGCCGCAGCCGAGATCCATGCAGCGGGCGAAGATGTCGCCGCCGGCAAAGGCGGCCAGCAGCACGGAATCGGTGGTGATCCTGAAGGCGGGGTCGTCGGTATAGAGAGGCCCGTCGGGCCATAGCTGCTTCATGGAGAGATCCTTTCAGAACAGGGAGATAGGAAGGCGGGCGATATGCCATGCATATCGCCCGCGATGTACCGATGGGTCTATCAGTCCTCGACGATCGCGCTCATGGGGCACTGCTCGGCGCAGGCGCCGCAGGAGAGGCAGGTGTCGGCGTCGATGACGTACTGGGTATCGCCCTCGGAGATCGCCTCGGCGGGGCATTGCGCTGCGCAGGAGCCGCAGGAAATGCAGGCGTCGGTAATACGATAAGCCATGATGTTACCTCCTATAGATTTATGACACAGCCTATATTATCATAAAAAACAGAAAAATCAACACCATCTCGTGCTTTTATTTGCCCCCGGACGGCTATAATCCAGTCGGAGGGATGACAATGAGACAGCAAGAGCGCTTTACGGAGCGCGCGCAGAAAGCGGTGGAGGCCGCCTATGAGGCCGCCGCGTCGCTGGGACACAGCTATGTCGGCACGGAGCATCTGCTCCTCGGCCTTTTACGGGAGGGGGAGGGACTGGCCTGCCGGGTGATGCGCCGGGCGGGGCTGGAGGCCTCGAACCTCGAAAAACTCATCGCGGACGCGGCGGGACGCGGCGCGCCGGGCGCTCCCGCCCATGGCCTGAGTCCCAGCGCCAAGCGCGCCGTGGAGCTGGCGGTGAACGACGCCGCACGGCTCGGTCACGGCTTCGTAGGCACGGAGCATATCCTCATGGGCATCCTGCGGCAGCCGGACTGCGCGGGGTCCCGCATCGCGGAGGCGGCGGGGATCGATCCGAACCGGCTGTATACGGAGGTCATGGACGTATTCGCGGGACGGGATCCGGCGAAAAAGCCGGGGGAGACCCCGCCGCCCCGTCCCGCGGCGCGCCGGGGGGACACGAAGACCCTCGATCAGTACAGCCGGGACATGACTGAGCTGGCCGCCCGGGGCGGCCTTGATCCCGTGATCGGGCGGGATCGGGAGCTGACGCGCCTGATCCAGATCCTCTCCCGCCGGACGAAGAACAATCCCGTGCTGATCGGGGAGCCGGGCGTGGGCAAAACGGCGGTGGCGGAAGCGCTGGCGCGGCGCATCGCGGCGGGGAGCGTCCCGGAGGAGCTGCGCCGCAAGCGGCTCGTGGCGCTGGATATCCCGTCCATGCTCGCGGGGACGAAATACCGGGGCGATTTCGAGGATCGGGTCAAAACCGTCCTGCGCGAGGTGCAGAAGGCCGGGGACGTGATCCTGTTCGTGGACGAGCTGCACACGATCATCGGCGCGGGGGCGGCGGAGGGCGCCATCGACGCCGCGAATATCCTGAAGCCCGCCCTCGGCCGGGGTCAGATCCAGATGATCGGCGCGACGACGCTGGAGGAATACCGAAAGCACATCGAGAAGGACGCGGCGCTGGAGCGCCGTTTCCAGCCCGTGGTGGTGGAGGAGCCGACCCGGGAGCAGAGCATCCGCATCCTCTCCGGCCTGCGGGACAGATACGAGAGCCATCACGGCCTCATCATTACGGACGAGGCGATCACCGCCGCGGTGGAGCTGTCCGCCCGGTATATCACCGACCGATTCCTGCCGGACAAGGCCATCGACCTCATCGACGAGGCGGCCAGCCGGGTGCGGATGGGTACGGACGAGGAGCTGCCCGCGGTGAAGGAGAGTCGGGAGCGGGCGGAAGCGTTCAAGGCAGAGAAGGAAGCGGCGGTGCGCCGGGGCGATTTCGAAAAGGCGGCGGAGCTTCGCGGCGCGGAGCGGAGCGAGCGGCAGACGCTGGATGAGGCGCGGCGGAGCTTTGCGCTGTCCCCGCGCCGGGGCGAGGTGCGCGGCTCGGACGTGGCGGCGGTGGTTTCCGGCTGGACGGGGGTGCCGGTGGAGACCCTGTCCCGGACGGAGAGCGAGCGGCTCGCGCTGCTGGAGCAGACGATCCACCGCCGGGTGATCGGGCAGGAGGAGGCGGTAAGCGCCGTGTGCCGGGCGATCCGGCGCGGGCGCGTGGGGCTGGCGGATCCCGGGCGGCCGGTGGGCAGCTTCCTCTTTATGGGACCCACCGGCGTGGGAAAAACGGAGCTGTGCCGCGCCATGGCGGAGGCGGTCTACGGCGACGAGAACGCCATGATCCGGGTGGATATGTCGGAATATATGGAGATGCACTCCGTCTCCCGGCTCATCGGCGCGCCGCCGGGCTATGTCGGCCATGACGAGGGCGGCTATCTCACGGATCGGGTGCGGCGAAGGCCATGGAGCGTGGTGCTGCTCGACGAGATCGAAAAGGCGCATGAGGACGTGCTGAATCTGCTGCTCCAGCTTCTGGAGGACGGATTTTTGACGGACGCCCAGTCCCGCAAGACGGATTTCCGCAACACGGTGATCGTGATGACCTCCAATGTCGGCGCGAAGGCCATCACCGGCGGCGGGCGGCGATTGGGGTTTTCCGGCCGGGAGGACAGCGGCGAGGCGCGGTATGAGGAGATCCGGGCGCAGGTGACGGATCAGGCGCGGCAGGCCTTTCGGCCGGAGTTTCTGAACCGGGTGGATGACATCATCGTGTTCCGGCCGCTGACCCAGCCGGAGATCGAGCAGATCGCGGCGGGGATGCTGGAGAAGATCGGAGGCCGCCTGCGGCGCAAGGGCGTTGAGCTGTCGGTATCGCCGGAGGCGCTGACCCGGCTCGCGGCGGAGGGCTTTGATCCCGTCTATGGGGCGCGGCCGCTGCGCCGGTGCCTGCGGGAGCGTGTGGAGGACAGGCTTGCGGAGCTGCTGCTGCGGGGAGAGATCAAAGCGGGGGACAAGGTAAGAGCCCTGCTGCGGGACGGCGAGATCGCGGTGGAAAAGGTTGACGAGGCCGTGGTGTGATGCTATAATCTCTGAAAAAGGGCAGTTTATGCTGCCCTCTCTTTTTGGGGTGAGGCTTTCATGAGCGGGCAGAAAACCGATTATCGCTTCAAGCTCCTATACGCGCTGGGGATGATCTTCGTCGTGGCCGGGCATGCCGGCAACGGCGGCGTCTCGTTTTTCTATAACTGGTTCCCGCCCTATGCGTTCCATCTTGGCCTGTTCGCCTTCGCGTCCGGGTATTTCTACCGGCGGGGGAGCGAGACGCAGGCGGGGAAATTCCTGTGGAAGAAGGTCAGGACCCTGCTTCTGCCCATGTATGCGTGGAACGTGTTTTATGGGCTTTTGGTGGCGCTGCTGCGGCGCTGGGGCTTCGATCTTCTCTGGCCGCAGCATATCACGCTCAAATCCCTGCTGCTGCTGCCGCTGACGAGCGGACATCAGTTCGGCCTCAATCTGGGCGGCTGGTTCGTGGCGCCGCTTTTCATGCTGCATGTGTGGAACGTGCTGACCCGCAAGGGCTTTCGCGCCGTTTTCGGCGAGAATTACAGCGAATGGCTCGTCTATGCCGTCGATCTCATCCTCGGTCTGGCGGGGATCTGGCTGTCCGCGAAGGGGTATTATAAAGGCTATTGGGTGGTGCTGTCGCGGCTGACCTATTTCCTGCCCTTCTACGCGCTGGGGGGGCTGTATAAGGAGAAGCTGGAAAAGCATGACACCCTGCCGAATGTCTGGTATTTCGCCATTGTTTTACTGTGCCAGCTCATCGTGATCTACCGCCACGGCTGGGCGGTGAGCTATACCCCCGCATGGTGCGACGATTTCACCGACGGCCCCTTCCTCCCGGTGATCGTGGGGTATCTCGGCATCGCCTTCTGGCTGCGGGCGGCGCGGCTGCTGGAGCCGTCCATCGGGCGCAGCCGGATCGTGACGGCCATCGCGGACAATACCTACGCCATCATGCTCCATCAGTTTCTGGGCTTCATGGCGGTCAAGACGGGCTATGCCCTGCTCAATCATTTCCTCGGCGTATGCGAGGGGTTCGACTGGGTCGCTTATAAGACCGATCTTTGGTACTACTACGCGCCCCATGATATTTATGAGGCCTATATCCTGTATCTGCTGGCGGGGCTGTTCCTGCCGCTGCTGATCCAGAAGGGCGTGGAGCTCGTGAAAACGGCGGCGGCCAGGCGCCTGCCGAAGAAAATGAAAGCGTAACGGGAGTTTCACTATGCTTGACATAGAACAGTTCAAGGAATACATGAACGCGGCGGGGGGCTTCAACCGCCTCAACGGTATCCGATTCCCCGTGGTGGAGGAGGGCTACTGCGAGGTAGAGGTGGAGATGACGAAGGACAGCCTCAATCCCCAAGGCGTGGCGCACGGCAGCCTGCTGTTTGCCCTGTGCGACTGCTGCACGGGCATGGCCACCGCCTCCGTGGGGCGGAGCATGCTCACCCAGTCGGCCACCATCCACTATCTGCGCCCCGGCACCGGGGGCAAGCTCACCGGGAAATCCCGGCTCATGCGGGTGGGGAAGAATACCGCCATGTGCATCGGCGAGGTGTTCGACGAGCAGGGAAGGCTCCTCGTGACGAGCCAGTTCGAGGTTTTTTATACGAGCGACACTCTCACCATCCCCCATAAGGGGGAGGACGGCGAATGGCACGCCGACGGCGAGGGCTCTTGGGTGGTATAAATCATCCCATCAGCGCCGTGCCGGGGTAATAATGGGCGAGGATCGCGTCATACGTCCAGCCCTGCGCGGCAAGGAGCTTCGCCCCGTATTGGCTCATGCCGACGCCGTGGCCGCTGCCGGAAACGGTGAAGACAAATTCGCTGCCCGTCCACGCGGCGGAAAAGGCGGTGCTTTTGAGGCCGAGGGCGGCGCGCAGCGTCCGGCCGGAAAAGCTCTGCCCGGCCACGGAGAGGGAGGCGACCCGTCCGGCGCCGTCCCGAGCCAGTCCTCAGGCGGCGCGTCGGATATAAGGCCGAGGCGGGCGGCAAGCTCCTCCGGCGAGAAGCGGTTTTCCGTCGTCAGTCCCGGAACGGTTTCCTCCGTTTCGGGGCTTTCCACGCTGACGAGGTACGGCAGCGCCGACCATACCGCCGCGCTGTCCTCCGTGGCTCCGGCGGAGCTGGCATGGAACACGGCTTGGATGGGCCTGTCCCCGTAGGCGAGGTATTGCCCGTCCGTGGCCTCGGCGGCGCGGCGGACGAGGCGCAGGTTTTTGTCGAAATCCCGCCCCCAGCGGGCGCGCAGCTCCGCCTCGGTGCAGTAGGCGAGGCAGCAGCCGCTGTCGTCGCATACGTCCGCGCCCTCGTGGCGATGGGAGGCAAGCACATACGAGCGGATGGCTACTGCCTGCGCCTTCAGCGCCTCCGGGCCGAAGGATACGGGCATCTCGGCGGCGATGGCGCCGGGCAGATATTCCGCCATGGTGAGACGGAGGATGCCGTCCTCCGTCTGCAGAGCCACGGGCGTGGCGGCGTCCGCGGCGGCCTGCGCCTCCGTGGGGGCGAGGAAATAAAAAGCGGCGGTCAGTACGGCCAGAAGACCGCAGCGAACGCCTAGGGATCGGAGGAATTTCATATTCTTTCGTTCCTTCCTGCGCTTGACGGCGCACGGCAATGGGTATACAATCACGGTTGAGAAACCATATGCAGGATCGGAGAAGGATATGCAGAACACAGCCTATAGGATCACGGCTTTCACCGCTGTTATCAGCGCTTTTGGATTTTTGCTCCGCTGGCTTCAGGATATGCGGATCATCGACCCGGAAACGGGACTGGCCGCCCGGGGCATGGGCATCAGCTACGGCGTGGCGGCGGTCATTGCGGCGGCGGCAGTCGCCTTTTTTATCATCGCCCTCCGGCTGCGGCGGACGGATCCGCCGGTGGAGCCGGAGCTGGCCTTCGCGGGGAAAAGCTTCCTGCATACGGCGGTGGGCATCCTCCCCGCGCTGGGACTGGGGCTTTCCGGCGCGCTCCAGCTTCTCTATGCCACGGCGGAGCATTACACCGATGCCGGTGAGCTGACGGTGCACCGCATCGCCGGGGTGCTGGCGCTGGCGGCGGCGGTATGCGCGGCGGTTCTGGTGACGAACGCCGCCAAGCCGGAAAAAGCCGGAGCGCGCCGGATCGCCGCGGGCATCCTCATCCTGTTCAGCGGGGTGTGGCTCGTGGCGGCGTATAAATCCGCGGCCTCCGACCCCGTTATCTGGCGGTTTGCGGTGGAGATCCTCGGCATCTGCGCCGCGATGATGGCCTTTTACCATATCGCGGGCTATCATTTCGGCCAGCCATATCCCTTCCGGGCGATCTTCTATTGCGGGCTGGGAGCGTTCCTGTGCGCCATGTCCGTCATCGACGAGCATCCCGCAGGGGAGAGCCTGTGCTACGCGGCGGTGACGGGGCTGCTGCTCTATTGGGAATACACCCTCATAGCCACCCTGCGCCGGGGGCTCATGGATCAGGCGCAGATCGAAGCCTCGCCGATCCCCGGCACGGAGAACTGAACAAGAAAAAGCGCATCCCTCCCGGGCATGGGAGGGACGCCTTCGCATAGCGAAAGGGCGGAGCCGAGAGCTCCGCCCTTTTCGGTCATTCGACGCTGATTATGTAGTAGTATACGGGCTGACCGCCGCCGATCACCGAGGTCTCCGCCGAGGGATAGGCCTCGCTGAGCCGATCGGCCACCTGCTGGGCGTCCGCCTTGGAAACGTCCGCGCCGTAGTAAACGGTGATAAATTCCGGCGAGAGCGGCTCAATCTCCGCCGCCAGCCGGGTCACGGCCGCGTCGGTCTCGGTGAAGGAGCCCACCAGCGCGCCGTCCATCAGCGTGAGGTATTCCCCGGCGTGGATGGCATGGCCGTCGAAATCGGAATCCCGGGCGGCGTAGGTCATCTGCGCGGTATGGACGGAGGCCAGCGCCTCGGTAAATTCCGCGGTCAGAGCCTCCGGCGCGCCGTCCGGCGTGAGGCGCATCATGGCGCTGATGCCCTGCGGGACGGTCTTCGTGGGGATGACGATAACGTTTTTCGTGGTGAGCGGGGCGCATTGCTCCGCCGCCATGATGATGTTTTTGTTGTTGGGGAAGACGAACACGGTCTCCGCCGGGGTGAGGTTCACCGCCCGGAGGATATCCTCGGTGGAGGGATTCATGGTCTGCCCGCCGGACACGATGCCGTCCGCGCCGAGCTGGCGGAACAGCTCCTCGAGCCCCGCGCCCGCGCATACGCAGACGGTGCCGATGGGCTTTTCGGCGGGAACGGGCTCGGGGATGGCGTCCGGCTCGGAGCCGGCCGCCGGGGCGGGTTCGTCCTTCGCGCCGTTTTCGAGCGTGGTGTGCTGCTCGCGCATGTTCTCCACCTTCACGGTGAGGAGCGCGCCGTAGGTCAGCGCCTTGGTGAGGGCCTTGCCCGGATCGTTCGTGTGGACATGGGTCTTGATGATGCCGTCGTCGTCCACCACCACGATGGAATCGCCGATATTTTCGAGGTAGGCGCGGAGCATATCCGAGCTCTTGGAGCCGGAGCGGCGCACGATGAACTCGGTGCAGTAGGTGAATTTGATATCCTCCGCGGCGAAGGCGCCGAAATCCGCCTTCTTCTGGGCGGCGGGAGCGGCGGCCTTCGCGCTCACGGCCACCTCGCCCCGCAGGAAGGCGAGCATCGCCTCCAGCATGACGACATAGCCGTAGCCCCCGGCGTCCACCACCCCGGCCTTCGTCAGCACGGGGTTCTGGTTGATGGTATCCGCCAGCGCGGCCTTGGCGCTCGTCAGGGCGGAATCGAAGACCTCCTCGAAATCGGCGGTCTGCTGGGAGCAGTTTTTGGCTGCCTCCGCCGTCAGCCGGCTGACGGTGAGGATGGTGCCCTCGGCAGGCTTCATAACGGCCTTATACGCCGCGTCCACGCCGCTGCCCATGGCGGCGGCATATTCGGCGGCGGTGGCGGTCTCCAGCTTCTTGAGTCCCTTGGAAAGCCCCCGGAACAGCAGGGAAAGGATAACGCCGGAATTGCCCCGGGCGCCGCGCAGCAGGGCGGAGGCCACCCGATCCGCCACGGCGGTCAGCGTGGGAGCCGCGTCGTTTCTGCGCAGATCGGTGGCGGCGGAGCCCAGCGTGAGGCACATGTTGGTGCCGGTGTCGCCGTCGGGGACGGGGAATACGTTCAGCTCATTGATGGCCTGCTCGCTGGCCTCTAAGGCGTCGAAGGCACACAGGATCATATCCCGGAATACGGCGCCGTCTATATAGTCTCTCAAAACAGTTTACCTCTGACCCTATTGGAATTAGTCCATGTTCATCGAGTCGATATACACATCGACCTGCTGGACGGTGACGCCGGTGGCGGCAAAGACTTTATAAGTGACCTCGGACATGATGCTCTCGCACAGGGCGGAAATATTGACCCCGTGATCCACCACGATATGCAGCTCCACCGAAACGGTATCGTCCTCGTAATAATGCACGAGAACGCCCTTCGACATGGATTCCCGGCGCAGGAGCTGCCAAACGCCGCTGTCCTTCGACTGACTTGCCATGCCCTTGACGCCGAAGCAGCTCGAAGCAGCGTCGCCCACGATATTGGTGAAAACGTCGTTTGCGATGTTGACGATGCCCTTGTCGCTGTTTTTCATAACCAAGTTGCAGGACCTCCCTCTATATGGATTGCCGGAACAGGCGCGCCGCGCCGCCGGCAGGATGGCATACACATACACGATAAGTATACCGCATTCTTCCCCCATAAACAAGCATTATTTTTTTGTCGAGCCGAAGGGAGCCGTTTGGGAGGGAGAAAAACCCACCGCTGGGGAAGAAAAATGCTTCCCATCCATCGGGAAATGTGTTACAATGACTATAACTGTAAATATACAACCGCAAAACAGTAAATATTCTAGATGTAAGGAGCTGTGTATTATGTCCCGTGCGAAAAAGACCATGGACGGCAACAATGCCGCCGCTCATGTGTCGTATGCTTTCACCGAGGTCGCCGCGATCTATCCCATCACGCCCTCCAGCCCGATGGCGGACTATGTGGATCAGTGGGCGGCTGCCGGGCAGAAGAACATCTTCGGAACCACCGTCCGCGTGCAGGAGATGCAGGCGGAATCCGGCGCCGCGGGCGCCGTCCACGGCAGCCTGAACGCCGGCGCGCTCACCACGACCTACACCGCCAGCCAAGGCCTGCTGCTCATGATCCCCAATATGTATAAGATCGCAGGCGAGCTGCTGCCCACCGTCTTCCACGTCACGGCGCGCACCGTCGCCACCCATGCCCTGTCCATCTTCGGCGATCACTCCGACATTTACGCCTGCCGTCAGACCGGCTTTGCCATGCTGGCGGAGACGAACACGCAGGAGGTCATGGATCTCTCTCCCGTGGCGCATCTGGCCGCCCTCAAGGGCCGTGTGCCGTTCATCAACTTCTTCGACGGCTTCCGCACCTCCCACGAGCTGCAGAAGATCGAGGTCTGGGACTATGACGATCTGGCGGACATGCTGGATATGGCCGACGTGGAGGCCTTCCGCGGCCGCGCTCTGAACCCCGAGCGCCCCATCATGCGCGGCAGCCACGAAAACGGCGATATCTTCTTCCAGCACCGCGAGGCCGCCAACACCTATTACGAAGCGCTTCCCGCCGTGGTGGAGGAGTATATGGACAAGGTCAATGCCAAGCTCGGCACCGACTATAAGCTCTTCAACTACTACGGCGCTCCCGATGCGGAGCGCGTCATCGTGGCCATGGGCTCCGTGTGCGACGTGGCCGAGGAGGTCATCGATTTCCTCACCGCGCAGGGCGAGAAGGTGGGTCTTGTGAAGGTGCGCCTGTACCGTCCCTTCGCCGCCGACCGTCTGCTGGCCGCCATCCCCGCCACCTGCAGGAAGATCGCCGTTCTCGACCGCACCAAGGAGCCGGGCGCGCAGGGCGAGCCTCTCTATATGGACGTCGTCATGGCTCTTGCCAACGCCGGCCGGAACGATATCAAGGTCATCGGCGGCC
>CAJOIU010000020.1:0-41404 GCA_905234855.1 uncultured Oscillospiraceae bacterium | reverse complement strand
AGAGCTGGCAAAGGACGAGCCCAAGCGTCAGTTCACCATCGGCATCGTGGACGACGTGACGAACCTGTCCCTGCCCGAGGAGCCCGCGCCCGATACCGCCCCCGCCGGCACGATCCAGTGCAAGTTCTGGGGTCTCGGCGGCGACGGCACCGTCGGCGCGAACAAAAACTCCATCAAGATCATCGGCGACTACACCGATAAATTCGTGCAGGCGTACTTCCAGTACGACTCCAAGAAGACCGGCGGCGTCACCATCAGCCATCTGCGCTTCGGCGACAAGCCCATCAAGAGCCCGTATTATATCTCCAAGGCGGATTTCGTGGCCTGCCACAACCCGTCCTATGTGGACAAGGGCTTCAAGATGGTGCAGGACGTGAAGCCCGGCGGCGTCTACCTCATCAACTGCCAGTGGAAGCCCGAGGAGCTTGAAAAGCACATCGACGGCGCTTCCCGCCGCTATCTCGCCCAGAACAATATCCAGCTCTATACCATCGACGCCATCGACCTCGCCATCGAGATCGGCATGGGCAAGCGCACCAACACCATCCTCCAGTCCGCGTTCTTCACGCTCGCGAAGGTCATGCCCGCGGAGGAGGCCGTCCAGCACATGAAGGAGGCCGCCACCAAGAGCTATCGCAAGAAGGGTCAGGACATCGTGGATATGAACCACAAGGCCATCGACCTCGGCGCGAACGCCTTCGTGAAGATCGATGTTCCCGCCTCTTGGGCGGACTGCCCCGATACCCCGGAGCCCGAGGTGCATCCCGACCGTCCCGAGGTCATGAAGATGGTGAAGGACATCCTCACCCCCGTGGACAAGATGGACGGCGACAGCCTGCCTGTCTCCGCGTTTGTCGATCATGCCGACGGCACCTTCTATCTTGGCGCCGCCGCCCATGAGAAGCGCGGCGTTGCCGTCACCGTTCCCCGCTGGGACGAGGGCAAATGCATCCAGTGCAACCAGTGCGCCTATGTCTGCCCGCACGCCACGATCCGTCCCTTCGCGCTGACGGAGGAGGAAGCCGCCAAGGCTCCCGAGGCCGCCAAGATCGCCGACTGGAAGGCCGGCAAGGGCAAGGGCGTTTACAAGTTTGCCATGGCGGTCAGCCCGCTCGACTGCATGGGATGCGGCGTCTGCGTCGGCGTCTGCCCGACGAAGGCAGTCACCATGGTGCCGAGAGAAGAGGAGCAGCCGCAGGAGGCCGTGTGGAACTACATGGTCGACGAGGTCGCCCCGAAGGAAGAGCTCTTCGAGATGACCGTCAAGGGCAGCCAGTTCCATCAGCCGCTGCTGGAGTTCTCCGGCTCCTGCGCGGGCTGCGCGGAGACGAGCTATGCCCGCCTCGTGACGCAGGTCTGCGGCGATCATATGTATATCGCGAACGCCACCGGCTGCTCGTCCATCTGGGGCGGCCCGGCGGCCACCAGCCCCTATACCCGCACCAAGGAAGGCCGCGGCCCCGCTTGGGCCAACTCCCTCTTTGAGGACAACGCCGAGTTCGGCCTCGGCATGTATATCGGCCAGAAGGCCATCCGGGACCGGCTGAAGAGCGATATCGAGTTCGTTGCCGAAAACGGCAAGGTCGATTCGATCCGCGAGGCCGCGAAGGAATACCTCGCGAGCTACGACGACGGCAAGGCCAATGAGCTGGCCACCCGCAAGCTCGTGGCGGCTGTCGAGAAGGACGGCTGCGGCGGCGAGCATTGCCAGGCCATCCTGAAGAACAAGGAATTTCTCGCCAAGAAGACCGTTTGGATCTTCGGCGGCGACGGCTGGGCCTATGATATCGGCTTCGGCGGCCTCGACCATGTTCTGGCGCAGGGCGAGGATGTGAACGTCCTCGTGTTCGATACCGAGGTCTACTCCAACACCGGCGGCCAGGCCTCCAAGGCCAGCCAGATCGGTCAGGTGGCGCAGTTTGCCGCGGCGGGCAAGACGCTCGCCAAGAAGAGCCTCGCCCAGATCGCCATGACCTATGGCTATGTCTATGTGGCGCAGATCGCCATGGGCGCGAACCCCGCGCAGGCCTTGAAGGCCATCGGCGAGGCCGTGGCGTATCCCGGCCCGTCGCTCATCATCGGCTATGCTCCCTGCGAGATGCACAGCATCAAGGGCGGCATGACGAACTGCCAGGCAGAGATGAAGAAGGCTGTGGAGTGCGGCTATTGGAACCTGTTCCGCTATAACCCCGCGCTGGCGGCCGAGGGCAAGAACCCGTTCACCCTCGATTCCAAGGCGCCCACCGGCTCCTATCGCGACTTCATCATGAACGAGGCGCGCTATTCCGCGCTGACCATCAACTTCCCCGAGCGTGCGGAGGAGCTCTTCACCGAGGCGGAGAAGAAGGCCGGCGAGCGTTTCGCGAACCTCGAGCTGCAGAAGCAGATGTTCGAGCAGGAGGTCAAGGCGTAAGCTTTGCCCAAAACCAAAAAATCTCCGGTGCGCCGCACCGGAGATTTTTTATCGTGAGATCCAGTTTTTATTGTATATCCGAAAGGTCGAAGTCGTCGAGCCACGCGGCGGCCTTCTCGCAAACGCCGCGGAGGGTGGCCTCGTCGAAGGGGGAGGGCAGGCCGGCCGCTTCCAGAAGCTCGGTGAAGGTCTTGGTGCCGGCAAGCTTCGTATAGCGGTAATACTGCTCCCACGCGGCGTCGATATCCTCTTGGATGCCCGCCCAGAAATACAGCGACATGGTCTGCGCGAGGCAGTAGTCGATATAATAGAAGGGCGATTGGAAGATATGTCCCTGCCGCTGCCAGTAGCGCCCCTCGGCGAAGAAGGGGATCTCGCCGTCGAGCCGCAGCCACGGCATATACAGGGCGGTCAGCTCGCGCCATGCGTCGTTGCGCTCCGCCGGGGTCATCCCGGGCTTTTCATAGACGATATGCTGGAAGTGATCCACCATGGTGCCGTAGGGGATGAAGGTGAGCGCGCTGGCGAGGTGGCTGTAGTGGAACTTGCGGGTGTCCGCGCCGAAGAAGCCCTCCGACCACGGCCATGCGAAAAATTCCATGCTCATGGAATGCACCTCGCTGGCCTCCATGCCCGCCCAATGGCAGTCGATGGGGACGATGTCCCGCGCCGTCCAGTTCTGGAAGGCGTGACCGGCCTCATGGGTGACGACCTCCACATCTCCCTGCGTGCCGTTGAAGTTCGCGAAAATGAAGGGGGTGTGATAGGCGGGCAGCTCCGTGCAGTAGCCGCCGGCCTGCTTGCCGGGGGTGGCGAGAAGATCCATGAGCTCGTTTTCGAGCATATGGTCGATAAATTCCCCGGTCTGCGGGGAAAGCTCGTGATAGAACTTCTTCGCGTGAGCCACGATATCGTCAGCGGTACCCACGGGCATGGGATTGCCGGAGCGGAACATGAGCGACTGATCGGCATAGCTCATGGGGTAGGCGACGCCGAGGCGCTCCGCCTGCGCGCGGCGGATCTTATCCGCCACGGGGACGAGATATTTCTGCACGGCGAGGCGGAAGCGCTCGATCTCCTCCTTGCCGTAGCTCGTGCGGAACATGCGGTAGTAGCCGAGCTCGGTATAGCCGTCGAAGCCCAGCTTGCGTCCCATGCCGTCCCGCAGGGCCACCAGCTCGTCATAGAGGCGGTCAAGCTCCGCGCCCTTGCCCGCAAACCAGCTTCCCACGGCCTTCCAAGCGGCGAGGCGGCGCGCATCGTCAGTGTCCTGCTGCACGGGACCCATCTGGGCGACGGTATAGGTCTTGCCCTCGAACTCGATCTGCGCGGAGGCGATGAGCTTGTTGTATTCGGTGACGAGGGCGTTTTCCTTCTGCAGCTCGGGGATGATCTCGGGGGAGAAGGATTTGAGGGAAAACTCGACGTTCTTGAATACCACGGAGCCGTATTTTTCCTCGAACTGCGGGCGGAAGGGACTTTCATACAGCGCCTTCTGGAAGGCGTTCATGCCTTCGGACAGGAGCGGCATCGTCTCGTCCCACCAGTCGGATTCGTCGGAATAGAACTTGTCGCGCGTGTCGATGGAATGGCGGATGGAGGCGAGCGTGGCCTGCGTCATAAGCTCGCCGCTGTATTTGTCCGCCTCAAGGTATACGGCCTCGGCCTCCTCGAAGCTCTGCGCCGCGGCAAGGCAGGCGGTGGCGTCGGCGACCTTGGAAAGCACCTCGTCCTTATCGGGACGGGTGTAGGGCATTTCGGAAAATTTCATAGATTCCTCCCAATCGGTGCAAGATTTCTTTAGGCAGTATAGCACAAAACATTTGACAAGAAAAGAAAAATGTGTATAATAAAAAGGCTTGACCGATGCGGTCGGGCAAAAATCCTTGCTCCTGAGGGAAAACAGGGGCCAATTGACCATAAGGAGGTGCACAAATGGCGAAAATAAGCGAGAAGTACGAGGTCATGTACATCATGAACCCCAATCTGGAGGAAGATGAGCGCACGGCTATCGTCGAGAAGTTCAAGGCGCTTGTTGAGCAGAATGGCACGATCGATGAGATGGAGGTTCGTGAGAAGCAGAAGCTGGCTTACGAGATCAACTACATCGGCGAAGGCTATTATGTCCTCATCAAGTTCACCAGCGCGCCGGATTTCCCCGCCGAGCTGGATCGTATCCTCGGTATCACCGACGGCATCATGCGCAGCCTGATTACCCTGCGCGTCGATTGAGCGAGGTAATCCGCCATGCTCAATCACATCACGCTCATGGGACGCCTCACCCGCGATCCCGAGCTTCGCTACACCCAGTCCAACACCCCCGTGGCGACCTTCAGCCTGGCGGTGGAGCGGGACTTCGGCGGCCGCGACGGCGGCGAGCGCCAAACCGACTTCATCGACTGCGTTGCATGGCGCTCCACCGGCGAGTTCGTCTCGAAGTATTTCCAGAAGGGGAGCATGGCCGCCGTATCCGGCCGCCTGCAGATCCGCGACTGGACCGACCGGGAGGGCAATAAGCGCCGCTCCGCCGAGGTCGTGGTGGACAACGTGTATTTCTGCGAAAGCAAAAAATCCCGCGAGAGCGGCGGCTCCTATGCCGCGTCTCCGGCGCCGAGAGCGGCGTCCGGCGGCTATGACGCCCCTGCCCGCGGAAGCTTCGACGCTGCCCCCGGCGGCAGCGCGTTCGCCGAGCTGGACGACGGCGAAGGCGAGTTACCGTTTTGATAAAGGAGGATAGCAATCATGCCTTACGATAGAGACAACCGTGCCAAGCCCCGCAAGCGCAGAAAGGTATGCCAGTTCTGCGTCGATAAGATGACCCACATCGACTATAAGGACACCGCGCGCCTGCGCAAGATCCTGCCCCGCCGCACCACCGGCACCTGCGCCCAGCATCAGCGCCAGCTGACCGAGGCCATCAAGCGCGCCCGTCAGATCGCTCTGCTGCCCTACGTGGCGGACTGATCCCGTACAAAAACCGCAAGCAGCATCCGTTTTTTCGCCGGATGCTGCTTTTTTATGTCCAAACAGTTGATTTTTGCGCCTGACTGTTCTATTAATAATTGCATAAAGCAACTATTGGAGGGGCAAACCATGGCGGAGCGAAGGATGTTTTCCAAGCTGGTGGCGCATTCGGAGGATTTTCTTACGATGAGCGCGGCGGCGCGGCTGTTGTATTTCGATCTCGGGCTGGGGGCGGACGACGACGGATGTGTGGAGCCTTTCTGGGTGATGCGGATGACGGACGCGCCGCAGGAGGCGCTGAACGAGCTGACGGAGCGGGGTTTTCTTGTGCCGCTGGATCGGCCGAACGTATATTATATCCGGGATTGGCGGCGCAACAACCAGATCCGGCGGGATCGCTACCATCCGGGGCTGTATAAGGCAATGGCTGCGTCGGTGGAGAAGCGGCTGGGCATCGAGACGCCGGATTGGCAGGCTTCCGGGCTTGGGTGAGCGTTCCAATACAAAAGGGGGCGGCCTCAAACCGTCCCCATAAAATTATGTTAACTTTGGTTGCCGCAGTATAGGTTAGTCCAGTAAAGACAAGTCCAGCGCAGGTCAGGCCAGCACCCGTTTTTTCGCCTGTGCAAAACTTGGGTTTTCCACAGAGTTTTCCACATAAGCAGGTGTTTTTGGGGAAAGACGTGCGTTTTACGACAAAACGGTGTCGTCCTCGTCGATCCATTCCTGCACGTCCGTGACCCGGATATCCTCCTCGCCGATGCGGGCGATGACCCGGGCGATACCGGCGTTTATGATGAGGCGGCGGCACATGGAGCAGCAGGTGGTGTCATGGAGCAGCTCGCCGGTCTTGGCGTCCCGCCCGGCCAGATAGAGCGTGCTGCCCAGCATATCCCGCCGGGCGGCGGAGATGATGGCGTTGGCCTCGGCGTGGACGGAGCGGCACAGCTCATACCGCTGGCCGGAGGGGATCTGAAGCTCCTCACGGTGGCATACGCCCATATCGGTGCAGTTGCAGCGTCCCCGGGGCGCGCCGTTGTAGCCGGAGGAGATGATCTCGTCGTTCGATACGATGATCGCGCCATAGGTGCGGCGCAGGCAGGTCGCCCGTTCGCGCACGGAATCGGCGATATCGAGGTAATAATTGTCCTTGGTGGTTCGTGCCATGATGCGCCTCCCGCAAAAATGATTGCCACCATTATAGGGGATTTGCCGGGAGAAGTGGTTAACATTCGGTTACAGCTGTGGTATGATAGGGGTATGGAAAAGAGAAATTATCAAAAAGAGCTGGACGGCGTCATCGCCGGGCTGAGCGGCGCGAAGCCCCGGCTGCTGCTGCAGGGCTGCTGCGGGCCGTGCTCGAGCTATGTGCTGGAATATCTGACGCAGTATTTTGATGTGACGCTGCTCTACTATAACCCCAATATCCGGCCGGAGGCGGAGTATGACCGGCGGCTTTCCGCCCTGAAGGAGCTGCTCGCGCGGATGCCGGAGGGGGCGGCGGTGAAGCTCGTGGAGCCGGGCTGGCGGGGCGGGGAGTTCACGGAGGCGATCCGCGGCCTCGAATCCGAGCCGGAGGGCGGCGCCCGCTGCCCGGTATGCTTCCGGCTGCGGCTGGAGGAGACGGCGCGGCTGGCCGCCGGGGGCGGATATGACTATTTCGGCACCACATTGACCGTCAGCCCGCATAAAAACGCGCCGATGCTCAATGCTATAGGCGAGGCGCTGGCGGAGCGATACGGCGTCAGATGGCTGCCGTCGGATTTCAAGAAGCGAAACGGCTACCTCCGCTCCATCCAGCTCTCGAAGCAATACGGCATCTATCGGCAGGAATACTGCGGCTGCGGCCTGCCGGAGCGGGAGGGGGCGGACTGATGCGGGAGAAAAAGCTGCCCCGGCGCATCCTGCAGTATCTGGCGGGACTGATCTGCATGGCCATCGGCCTTGTGCTTCTCAAGCGGACGTATTGGGGCGTATCGCCCATCACCGCCGTGCCGGACGCCGTGGCGAACATCACGCCCCTGACCCTCGGCAACGCCACGATCCTCCTGCACGTCCTGTGCGTCGTTCTGCAGATCGCCGTGCAGAGGAAGGTCACCCTCAAAAGCATCCTGTGCCTCGGCGTGGGCGTTCCCTTCGGGTATCTGGTGGACTTTTTCATGTGGCTGTGGGATCCCTGTCATCTGTCGCTGTGGCAGAAGCTGGCGGCGCTCGTGCTGGGCATCGCCATCCAAGGCTTCGGCGTGGCGCTCATCAGCGGCTGCGACATGATGCTGCCCGCGCCGGACGAGTTCAACAACGTGGTGGCGCGCACCTTCGGCAAGAAGCTGGGGAATGTCAAAATGTGCGCCGACGCGGTGTATGTGGCGGCGGCCATCGTGATAAACTGCATCTCCGTGGGGTCGCTCGCCAGCGTGGGGATCAGCTCCGTGGCCTCCGTTCTGCTGACGGGGCGTTTCGTCCAGCTCTCCTTCCGGGTGCTGCCGGGGATGCGGATGGAGCCCTTTTTCGGCTCGCCCGATGGGGCGTGAGCAAAACAAAAAAAGGCCGGCATGAGCTTTTTGCCCATGCCGGTTCGCTGTATATGTGAGGTATTATTTCTTGTTGCCGAACAGACCCCGGATGATGGAGGTGGAGCCGGAGCGCATGACGGAGCTGAGGGCGTTGGTTGCGGCGCGCTTTGCGATGGTGGAGGCGCTGGTGGTCTTGCCGCCGGTGACGGTGTTCACGAGGTTGCGGCTCATGGCGGTCACCACGGTGGAAGAGGCGGCGGTCACGGCCTTCTGGGCGGTCTTCGTGCGCTGCGCCGCGGCCTTTTCGGCGGCCTTGGCGGCAGCGGCAGCTTCTTTTTCGGCGGCCTTGGCGGCAGCGGCGGCCTCCTTCTGCGCGGCCTTTTCGGCGGCGGCCTCTTCCTTCAGCCGCTGCTTTTCGGCCTCCAGCTCCTCCTTCTGGCGCTGCTTCTCGGCGGCTTCGGCCTCGGCCTCCTCCTGCCGGCGGCGCTCCAGCTCCTCGTTTGCCTGCATGAGGATCTCATAGGCGGATTCCCGATCCACGCTCTGGCGGTATTTGAGGTCGAACTCATCCGAGAGGACGAGGCTCCGGACACGGTCGCCGTCCGCCGCGCCCAGCTTGCTCTGGGGCATGAGGATATAGGCGCGCTCCACCGGCATGGGGATGCCCTCTTCGTCGAGGAAGCTCACCAGCGCCTCGCCCACGGCCAGCTCCGTGAGGGCGGTCTCGGTATCGAACGCGGGATTCACCCGGAAGGCCTGCGCCGCGGCGCGGACGGCCTTCTGCTCCGAGGGGGTATACGCCCGCAGGGCATGCTGCACGCGATTCGATAGCTGCGCCAGCACCTCGTCCGGGATGTCGGAGGGGCTTTGGGTGGCGAAATACACGCCCACGCCCTTGGAGCGGATGAGCTTCACCACTTGGATGATCTTCTGCACGAGCGCCTTGGGCGTATCGGTGAAGAGCAGGTGCGCCTCGTCGAAGAAGAAGATGATGCGGGGCTTGTCGAGATCGCCCACCTCGGGCAGCTTCTCATACAGCTCCGTGAGCATCCACAGCAGGAAGGTGGAATAGACCTTCGGGCTCTGGATGAGGCGCTGGCTGGAGAGGATGTTGATATACCCCCGGCCGTTCAGGTCGGTGCGCATCCAGTCCCGGATATCCAGCTCCGGCTCCCCGAAGAACTGCTCGCCGCCCTCCTCCTCGAAGACGAGAAGCGCCCGCTGGATCGCGCCGATGCTGGCGGCGGAGACGTTTCCGTACATGGTGGTAAATTCCGCGCGGTTCTCGCCCACGAACTGGAGCATGGCGCGCAGATCCTTCAGATCGAGCAGCAGCAGACCGTGCTCGTCCGCCACCTTGAAGGCGATATTGAGGACGCCGGTCTGGATCTCCGTCAGATCCAGCAGCCGCCCAAGCAGCGTCGGCCCCATGGAGGACACGGTGACGCGGACGGGATGCCCGGCCTCCCCGAAGATATCCCAGAACCGGGTGGGGAAATCCGAGAAGGGAAAGCTGTCCAGCCCGAAGCGCCCCATGCGGGCGCGCAGATCGTCGGTTTCCGCGCCGGGAACGCACATGCCGGACAGATCGCCCTTCACGTCGGCCAGAAACACCGGCACGCCCATGGCGGAAAAGGATTCCGCGATGACCTTTGTCGTGACCGTTTTGCCGGTGCCGGTGGCGCCCGCGATGAGGCCGTGGCGGTTGGCCATCTGCGGGAGCAGGAAAAGCTCCTTATCGGACTGCGCTAACCAGATTTTACCGTCTTTGAACATGGCTGGACCCCCCTGTATGTAGTGTTGTGATCGGATTTGCCATTATTATAACACAGCTTCCCCCGGCGGACAATACGGCGCGGCGCCGTTTGACGGCATATTTTGCGCCAGGGGGACGAAAAAGCCGCTGATATACCGCCCGCGCCCCGGCAGGAAGTCCCTGATGCGCCGCCCGGAAGCAGGTTCGCCGCTGCCGCAGTCTTGATTATAGGCAATGCAGCGTCCCTCGCAGCCCGCCCGTCCCACGGTGGAGCGGCCATAGGGCATATCCCGCCATGGCGGCAGGAGCTGCCCGTTGATGGGGGCAAGGGAGCGGGGCGTATCGGTCGGCATGGGCATTCCTCCCGCCATCAGTTCGCGATGCGGTGATGCATGGTGGGGGAATCCGCCGTCAGCGGTACCACAACATATCCGTTTTCCTCGCACCACGTCAGCACCCGATCCATGGCCTCCACCGTATAATCGTGGACGTCATGGCAAAGGACGAGGTGGGTATGGGTGTTCAGGATGCCGTCGATGATATTGTCATAGACCCCGTCGGCGGTTTTTGTGCTGCCGGCGTCGTCGCTGTCAACGTTCCAGTCAAAGTAGGTGAGTCCCTTGTCCGCGGCGGCGGCCGTGAGCCGGGTCATGATCCCCGGATTGCCGCTGCTGACGGTGTTGGAGGAGCCGCCGGGGAAGCGGAACAGGGTGGTGCGGGAGCCGGTCTGCTCCTCGATGATATCGTTCATGCGCTCGAAGTCCGCCCAATAGGCCTCCTCGCTCTCATACACCGTGCCGTAGCGGTGGGAATAGGAATGCACCGCCACCGTATGTCCCGCTTCGGCCTCCCGGCGGATGCAGTCCGCATACTCCGGGAATATCGAGGTGACGAAAAACGTGACATGCGCGTCATGCCGGGCGAGGATATCCAGCAGCTCGTCCGTATACGGGCCGGGGCCGTCGTCGAAGGTGAGATAGACCGCCTTGCCGTCCGGGATCTCCGGCGTGGGTTCGGGCGTGGGTTCGGGCGTTGGCTCGGGGGTCGGCTCTACGAGGACGGTGCGCACCGCCGCGTCGGAATAAATGAGCCATTGGGAGGAATAGGTGACCCGGTAGCTTCCCGGGGCGGCGGTGTCTACCTCCCCCTCGGCGCTCACGGGCAGCGCCCGGTCAAGCAGCGTCGTGTCCTTCCCGCGGAACAGGGCGGAGGCGCCGGGATCGGCAAAATCCTCCCCCGCCGTGAGGGTGAGCTTCGCGGGCCCTCTCAGCAGCACGCGCACCTCGCCCCGGCTGAAGAGCAGCAGAAATCCGAGGATCATGCATATAAACAGCAGTCCCCAAGCGAGCTTCCGCAGCATTCTTCATCCCTCCCGGCGGCGCGGGCGCCGCGATCATGACCCGCGTCGGTTCGTTCTGCCTGTATTGTAGCACACATCGAGCCGGGTTTCCATGCCCGGGCGCAGTTTTTTCGCGCCGATCCGACAGGACGCATTGAAAAACCGGCGCGGGAATGCTACAATAACGACGGAAGCCGCGGCCTGCGCCGCGGCGGGAACGATGCGGAAGGGGAGGGAAAAGCCCATGGCGATCATCCAAGGCTATTGGGACTGCCCCTATTGCGGGAACGAGGGCATTCCCGGCAAGGAGCAGACCTGTCCGAGCTGCGGCAAGACCCGCTCGGCGGAGACGAAATTCTATATGAAAGAAAAAACGCCCGTGGCGGACGAATCCAAGGTGGAGAAGGGACCCGACTGGTTCTGCCCCTACTGCGATTCCTATAACAGCCACTCCGCCACCCATTGCAAAAACTGCGGACATGAGCGGGAGGCGACGGATCAGGACTATTTCGCCAAGCGGGAGGAGCAGGCGCAAAAGCAGGAGAAGCAGGCCGCCGACCGCGAACGGGTGATCTCCGGCTCCCAGCCCCGGCAGAAGCGCTCGCCCAAGCGGCTCATCTCGATCCTGCTCATTCTGGCGCTCATCATCGGCGGCATCAGCCTGCTGACGGCGCCCCGGGATCGGGGCGTCACGGTGACGGATCGGTTCTGGGAGCGGAGCGTGGAGGTGGAGGAATACCGCCTCGTGGAGGAAAGCGACTGGGCCCTGCCCGCGGACGCGGTGGAGCTGCTGCGGACAGAGCGGGAGATACACCACTACGATTCGGTTCTGGATCATTACGAAACGGTCACCGAGACCCGTTCCCGCGAGGTGCTGGACGGGTACGATACCTATACGACCTATAACGACATGGGCAACGGCTATTTCGAGACCGAGGAGCATTCCGTGCCGCGCTACCGCACGGAGTATTATACCGAGACCTACGAGGAGCCGGTATACGTTCAGGTGCCGGTGTTTGAGACGAAATATTACTACACCGCGCAGCGCTGGGTATATGACCGCACGGAGACCGTCTCCGGCAGCGGCGCGGGGGACGCCTACTGGCCGGATATCCCCTTCGGCGACACCCTGCGGCAGGGACAGACGCAGGAGAGCTACAGCGTCGCCTGCGAGGCCAAGGGCAAGCAATACACCTATACCTGCGATTATCCGATCTGGTCGTCCATGGAGATCGGCAGGAGCTATACCGTCCGGGTCGATTCCGGGCGTATCTTGGAGCTGAAATAACGGAAATCAAAATGGCGGGGGGGCTGACCCGCCTGCGCTTCCAGCCGCCGGGCAAGGGTCTCCAGCGCCCGGACGGCGGCCGCGTCCCCGTCGAGGCTGAGGGCGCAGCGGTCAGGCAGCGGCGCCAGATGGGCGCGCCCGTTTTCGTTTTGCACCGTGAGGCCGTCGGAGAAATCCGCCCCGAAGCCCACCATGGCCTCGCTGACGGCGCGCATGAGCCGCGCCCGGTCGCGGCAGGGGAGGATCCGCCGTCCCCCGTCCCCGCCGGGCAGCCGGTACAGGCCGCGGAGCGCGTCAAGGTTGCATTGGTAATAGGCCTCCGGCGTGCCGATGTCGCACCAATATCCCTCCATCACCCGGCCGGTCATGGGAACGCCCTCCGCCAGCAGCCGGGGGAAGAGATCCTTGGCAAAGTCGTATTTCTCCCCGGCGGGGACGCGCTCCAACGCCTCCGGGGAGAGGGCATAGATCCCCGTGCTGACCCGGTCGGTGACCACCCGCTCCCAGCTCGGCTTTTCCACAAAGCCCGTGATGCGCCCCGCCCCGTCGGTCACCACAAGGCCGTAGGGCAGCGGCTCGGCGTGAGCCGCCAGCGCCACGGTCACGCCCTCCGTATGCTCCCGCAGGAGGGCGGCAAGATCGTAATCGCAGGCGCAGTCGCCGCTCATGACGAGGATCGGCTCCCCGCCTATGAAATCGGCGCAGTTTTTGACCGCGCCCGCCGTGCCGAGAGGCTCCGTCTCCTCCCGGTATTCGATCTTTACGCCGAAGCGCCCGCCGCTCCCGAAATGCCGCCGGATGACCTCCGGCTCGTAGTGGAGCGTCATGCACAGCCGGTCGAAGCCGTTTTCCCGCAGAAGAGCCACCGTCCGCTCCAGCAGGGGCGTGCCCAGAAGCGGCATCATGGGCTTCGGCAGTCCGCCGGAGACCGCCCGCAGGCGTGTCCCCTCGCCGCCGGACAGGATCACTGCTTTCATATGCGTCACCTCGCCGGATAGTTTTTCCCGCGGGACGCAAAATATCCGCCCGCCCGGTTGACACGGGCGGGGATGTGGGGTAAAATATGGTCACAACCGAAACGGGGTGCTGGACTTCATCCGGCTGAGACGGCGCGTGGGGCGCGCCGGACCCGCGAACCTGATCCGGGTAATGCCGGCGTAGGAAAACGGCAGCGAAGGCTGCAATGAAACGCCGACGGGACAGCCCGCCGGCGCTTTGTTTTCCTTCGGAACAGCGAAAGGAGAACCGTATCATGAAAAAAATCACCGCCCGCAAGCTCGTGGAGAGCGCGCTTCTCATCGCCGTGGCCACGGTGCTGAGCCTCGTCAAGATCGACCTGCCCTTCGGCGGCGGCGTCACCGTCGTGAGCATGCTGCCGCTTATCATCGCCAGCCATCGCCACGGCTGGAAATGGGGCGTCGTCACCGCCTTCGTCTACAGCGTGCTGCAGCTCATCCTCGGGCTTGACAACGTGGGCTATGCCGCCAGCTTCGTCATGGCGGTGGGGATCATCCTGCTCGACTACATCATCGCCTACACGGTCATCGGTCTGTCCGGGATCTTCGGCAGCAGCCGGGGCGCCGTCGCGGCGGGCATTGCCGTGACGTTCTGCCTGCGTTTTCTGTGCCACCTCGTCACCGGCGCGTGGATCTGGGGCGAGTGGATGCCGGAGGAGTTCATGAACCTGCCCATGACGAGCCCATGGCTCTATTCCTTCCTCTATAACGGCTGGTATATGCTGGCCGAGCTCGTGCTCACGGAGCTCGTCGCCATGCTGATCTATGCGCCGCTGGGACGGTTCATCCGGGGCGAGGACCTGCAATGACCTCCATTCGGCCGGAGAGCCGCCGACGCGCGTCGGCGGCTCTCCGGCTTTTTACGGCTTTACGGCCTCCCGCAGCCGGTCGGCGATATAGGCAAGCTCCTGCGGCTCAGCCTTCCGCGCCCGGCGGTCGTAGGTGAGAAAGCCGTTCGTCTCGTCCTCCACATCGGAGAGCTGGGTATAGATCGCGCCGCAAAGCCCCTGCCGGGCGAGGGGGATCACCTGCCCGTCATACAGCGCCCGCAGCTCCCTGAGGAAGGTCTCCCGATCCGCGTATTGGCGGTAGCCATAGGTCTTGCGGAGGTTATAGCTGTGCTCCGGCAGCTTATAGCACCAGCCGCCGAACTCGGACAGGAGCTGGGGGCGGCTCTCCCTGCCGAAATGGAGCTTTTGGAAATAGATATGCAGGCTGTCCACGTCGCTTTTTTTCTGATGGAACCAGCCCGAGGTGGTGTCGATGAAGCGGGTGCGGTCCAGCTCCCGCAGACGGCGATAGGCGTCGTCGGCGAGAAACTGTCCCCAGCCCTCGTTGAACACCGTCCAGAGGCAGATGCAGGGATGCTCCCGCAGAGTAAGCACCGTTTCCTCCATGGCGCGCAGGAAGTTCTGCCGCGTCTCCGGGTCGGTGTGGAGGGTATCGTCCCGATGCTTCAGAAAGCCGAGGGTGGGCAGCGCCGTATCGCGCAGATAGGCGTATTTCCCGCAGTTCACCATGTCTTGGAAAACGATCATGCCCAGCCGGTCGCAGTCATAGTAAAACCGCTGGGGCTCGAGCTTTATATGCTTGCGGAGGGTGTTGAAGCCCAGCGCCTTCATGGCGCGGATATCCTCCTCGAAGCCCTCCGGCGACGCGGGGGTATAGAGGCCGTCGCTCCAATAGCCCTGATCCAGCACGCCGTGGAAGAAATACGGGCGCCCGTTGAGGCACAGCCGGGGGATGCCTCCGTATTCCGCCACGGTGAGCGTCCGCAGGGCGAAATACGACGATACCCGATCCGCTCCCGCCGTCACGGTGAAGCGATAGAGGTAGGGATCCTCGGGGCTCCACGGGATCGGGTCGTCAAGGTCGATATGTACGCGGCCGCCGGAAAGCGGATGATCCCGTCCGTCCAGCGTGACCGTCCCGTCCGAAACGCCATCGGCGGTGATCTCCGCCCATGTGTCGCCGGTCTCCACGGAGAGGCCGCGGATGTATGTCTCCGGCACGGCCTCGAGCCAGACCGTCTGCCAGATGCCGGACACGGGGGTATACCACATGCCGCCCCGTGCCTGCCGCTGCTTGCCCCACGGATGCTTGGGGGAGAGATCGTTCACCGCCCGCACCGTCAGCTCGTTTTCGCCGGGGCGGAGCTGCGCCGTCACCTCCGCCTCGAAGGGGAGATAGCCGTTGTCATGGACGGCCACGGTGACGCCGTTCAGGCGGACGACGGCGATCCGGCTCACCGCGCCGAAATGCAGCAGGATCCGCTTTCCCGCCCAGTCCGCGGGCAGGGTGAAGCGGCGCCGGTAAAGCATTTCCTCTCCGGGAGGGACGAGCCTGTCCACGCCGGAGAGGAGGCTCTCCGGGCAGAAGGGGACGCGGATCGTTTCCGTCCTCCCGCCGCAGGAAAACTCCCAGTCGCCGTTCAGGCACAGCCAGTCCTCCCGGACGAGCCGGGGACGGGGATAATCGTTCCATGGGATGCCGGCGAGAGCTTCGCCCGCCGGGGTATAGAGCTTTTGCATAGGTCCGCCTTTCTCGAAGGGACAGCGTTTTACGTTTGCCGGATCATTATACCATACCGGCGGAGAAAGAAAAAGAATTGTAAAACTTTTTCCGATGGAATTTACTTTTTGTGTTTGAGCGACTATAATAGGTACGCTTTGAAATTTGCAGATGCAAAGGAGACAGTCATGAAAAAATGGATCGCAGCGCTGATCTGCCTGTGCCTGATGGCTGGCCTGCTGGCCGGCTGCGGCGGCGGAAACAGCGAAATCGAATATTACGAAGACGAGCAGCCCGCCGCGGAGACCTCCGCTGCCGGCGAGGAAACCGCCCCGCAGGACGCCGCCCCGCAGGACGCCGCCCCGGCAGAGGGGGAATCTGCGGTCGAGTCCGCGGCGGAGGCGGAGGGGATCCATATCGGCCTCGGCGGCACGGGCTATGAGACCTATGCCCCCGATACGGTGGTCGCCACCGTGAACGGCACCGAGGTCACTTGGATGGAATACTACTACTGGCTCAACAGCTATGTCACCCAGTATCTCCAGCTTGCCGAGCAGTATGGCGTGGCGCTCACGAGCTGGGACGCGGTGGGGGAGCTTTCCTCCGAGCAGTCCAATGCCGATGCGCTGATCGCCATGGCGCAGTTCAGCGCGGAGCAGTATCATGTGGTGCAGACCGAGGCCGAGAAGCTGGGCGTCACCCTCGATGACGAGGACGCGGCCACCATCGCCTCCGTGTATGACAGCAACGCCGACGCGCAGGGCGACGGCGACGGCGAGACCACCGACGAGGAACGCGCCGCCTTCGACGAGTTCCTTGCGGAAAACCATGTGGATCGGGCGCTGTTCGATTACCTCAGCGAGGTGCCGCTGCTCAACGACAAGGTGTTCATCGCGACCTACGGCGAGTTCGGCGAGAAGTATTCCGACGAGGCCACCCAGACCTTCATCGACGAGAGCGGCGTTCTGAACGCCAAGCACATCCTGCTTCTCACGGTGGACGAGCAGACCCGGGAGCCCCTCTCCGAGGAGGAGATCGCCGAGAAGCGCGCCACCGCGGAGGAGATCTATGCCCGTCTTACGGAGATGAAGGACAATCAGGACGCGCTGATCCCCGCCTTCGACGAGCTCATGAACCAGTATTCCGAGGATTCCGGCCTCGCCGCCTATCCCGACGGCTATATCTTCAGCGAGGGCGAGATGGTGCCCGAGTTTGAGGAGGCCGTCAAGGCTCTCGATGAAAACTACGGCCTTTCGGATATCGTGGAGTCGGATTATGGCTATCACATCATCCTGCGGCAGCCCATCACCCCGGATACCGTGCTGGGGCAGGATGCCAACGGCGAGGATGTGACCCTGCGCTATCAGGCTGCCAGCCAGCAGTATTCCGCCCAGATGCAGGTGTGGATGGATACGGCCGACGTGGTTTGGAACGAGGGCTTCGACCATCCCGATATGCAGGCCATCTTCGGATAAAAAGCACATATAAGCAAGCGGGCTGCCTTTTGGCAGCCCGTTTCCGTTTCACTTATATCTCCAGCCCGGCCGGGGGAAGCGGCACGGGCTTTCCGTTTATCTCGATGCACGTGATGAGGCTATGCGCCCCGCGGCGCTCCCCCGTCACCGTGACGGCGACGCGGCGCTTATCGTCCGTGAGGTATTCCTCCCGCAGACGCTCGCCCTCCGCCCTTTTCTGGGCGGTGCGGCGGAAATCGGCCAGAATGCCCGGCATGACCGCGCTGCAGACGCTGCTGCCCTTCTCTTTGCCGTAAACGGCGGCAAAGGCGTCCCGGGCGCCGAGGATCCATTGAAGCTCCATAGCCGCCTCCCGTCAGTCCCGGAAGGTCGACCACGGATTGGCATACGCCGCGTCCGTCAGCTTCTTCTGCCAAGCCTCGCCCCGCTGCTCCAGCGTGCCGAGGGCGGCCATCAGCTCCCCGTTTGCCCGCAGGAATTCGTCCGCGGGCTTATGGCGGCGGCGGAACCCGCCGCTCCTCCAGCGGTCGATCACGATGGCATACCGCTCCCTTGCGCGGGAAACGGCGGTCTCCCACGAGATATACAGCTCGCCGGAGGCGCGCTCCCCTACGGCGCGGGTCTGCCGGATATCGAGGCAGAGCATGGCAAGGCATACGGCGAGGGAGGCGGCGTTTTCCTCTATGAGATAGCCGTTTTGCCCGTCGGTGACGCCCTCGGCGGCGCAGCTTCCGCCCACGAGAACGGAGGCAAGGCCGCTCGCCGCCGCCTCCCGGACGACGAGGCCGTTCGTATCGAAGGTGGAGGGGAACAGGAACAGATCGGCGCGGCAGTACCATGCCCGCAGCGCGTCCCGATCCCGGATCGCGCCGGTGAAAAAGCATACGTCCGAAAGACCCAAGCCTTCGGCATAGGCGCGCACCTCCGCTTCGTCGCCCCCCGCGCCGATGAACACCATGCGGAAGGGGATTTTTTGACCCTTCAGGGCGGCGAGCGCGTCGAGGATGATGCGCAGTCCCTTGTACCACATGAGCCGACCCACGAACAGAAATACCGGCACGCCCGCCGGCAGGTCGTATCCGGCGGCGGCGGCGCGGATCGCCTCCGCCGAGGCGCGTCCCCGGGGCACGTCCACGCCGTTATCCATCACGATATAATCCCCCTCATAGCCGAGGGAGCGCAGATTTTCCCCCGCGCCGCGGCTGACGACCCATACCTCGTCGCAGGCGGTGATGTTCTGGGCGAGGGCATGGATCGCCCCCTCCTGCACCAGCTTGCTGCGGACGGCGTTCGCGATATCGATATCGAACTTTGTGTGATAGGTGAAAACGAGGGGAACGTCCAGCACGTCCCGAAGCTGCCGCGCCAGCAGCGTGGAGGAAACGGGGCTGTGGCTGTGGAGCAGGGCGGTATGCTCGCTCTGCAGGCGGCTGGCCAGCTCCGGGGAGAAGGGGAAGCCTGCCACATAGCCCACAAGCTTGCGGGTGTCGATGCTGGGATAGCGCAGCACCGGGAAGGAAAAGGCGCTGTCGTCAGCGCCGGGAACGGCGGGGGTCGCCACCACGGCGCGTTCGCCGTGCCGCTCGAGCTCGCGGGCGTAGTTCACGACCACGTTTGCCACCCCGTCGATGACGGGCGGGAAGGAATCGTTTATGAGACAGATGCTTTGCTCGGGTGCCATGGATCATGCTCCTTTGCAGGTTTTTTGTCATTATAGCATATAAGACGGACAGAATCCAGCCTTGCGAAAGCGAAGAAGATGCGGTATCATAGGAACGATCAGATAATACGGGAGAAACGGTTATGAAGCAAACTCGGATCATGGCGCTGCTGCTGGCGCTGTGTCTTGCATTGACGCTGCTGACGGGCTGCGCCGTCAAGACGGAGGATGTGGCTGCCGCGGTGGACGCCGCGGCGGAGCTGGCGGAGGTCATCCGTGAGGCTGCGGAGGAAACGGCCGCTCCCGCGGAGCCGGAAACGCCCGCGGAGCCGGAAACGCCCGCGGAGCCGGAAACGCCGACCCTCGATCCCGAGGGCTGGTATTCCGATAAGGACTCCGTGGCGCTTTACCTGCATACCTACGGCGAGCTGCCCGGCAACTTCATCACGAAGGACGAGGCGCGGGCGCTTGGCTGGAGCGGCGGCGGCTTGGAGGCATACGCCCCCGGCAAGAGCATCGGCGGCGACCGCTTCGGCAACTACGAGGGGCTTCTGCCCGAAGCGCCGGGGCGGGAGTTTCACGAATGCGACATCGACACCGCGGGCGCGTCCGGCCGGGGCGCGAAGCGCATCGTGTATTCGAACGACGGGCTCATATACTATACGGACGACCATTACGAGAGCTTTACGCTGCTCTACGGGGAGGAATGAGTTATGACCTGTGAGATCGATCTGGCCGGCGTTTCGAGCCGGGAGCAGCTCCACGGGCTGCTGCGGGAGGCGCTGGCGCTGCCGGAGCATTACGGGAATAACCTTGACGCGCTGCACGACGTTTTGTCCGAGGGCGCGCCCCGCGATATCGTTTTCCGGAACGCGGATCAGGCGGACGGCGGCATGACGGCCTATATCGCCGCGCTCCGCCGGGTGTTCGACGATCTGCCGCCCTCCGTAACGGTGCGGTGGGAGGAGGGCGGGAGCCGGTTCCTCCGCCGGGCGCGGGCGATGCGCGAAAGCCATGAGCGGCACTACAACTGCGCCCAGTCGGTCATCGCCGCCTTCGCGGAGGACGCGGGCATGGACGCGGAAACGGCCTGCCGGGTCACGGCGAATTTCGGCAGCGGCATGAAGCGCGCCTCCGTATGCGGCGCGATCACCGGCGGCCTCATGGCCCTCGGCCTCTTCGGCGCGGAGGATCCCGCGACCGTGGGGGAATACTACCGCCGGCTGCGGGAGCGTCATGACGGCCTGTTCGACTGCGGCGACCTGCTGCGCCTCAACCGCGAGCGGGGCGGCGACCGCTCCGCCCATTGCGACGGCATGGTTTATGAATGCGTATCCCTCGTCGAAGCGCTGCTGCGCGAGACGGGAAGACTGTAATAAAAACCCAAAAAGGAGAGCAATACTATGGCACAGATCACCGACCTCAATATGGAAAAGGACCCCGAAACCAGACCGTATGTGCCTTGGGAGCTGATCGGGAGCTTCATGACGGACGCCTTCAAGGCTGTGGGCGTTCCGGCGGAGGATGCCGCCATCTGCGCGGACGTCCTCATGGAGAGCGACCGCCGCGGCATCGAGAGCCACGGCTGCAACCGCTTCAAGCCCATCTATATCGACCGCATCAACGCCGGGATCCAGAACCCGGTGACGGAGTATGAGATCCTGCGGGAGACCCCCACCACCGTCGTGGCCGACGCCCACGACGGCATGGGCATGGTGGCCTCGTATAAGATGATGAAATCCCTCATCGAGAAGGCCAAGACCTATGGCATCGCCATGGGCGCCATCCGCAACTCCACCCATTACGGCATCGCGGGCTATTGGGCGACCATGGCCACGGACGAGGGCATGATCGGCATCACCGGCACGAACGCCCGTCCCTCCATCGCGCCCACCTTCGGCGTGGAGAACATGCTCGGCACAAACCCCTTGACGATCGCCATGCCCACGGACGAGCCGTTCCCCTTCTGCCTCGACTGCGCCACCTCCATCACCCAGCGGGGCAAGATCGAGTTCTATTCCCGCAGCGGTATGCCCACCCCGGCGGGCATGGTCATCGGCCACGACGGCTCCGCCATGACGGACAGCGACCAGATCCTTGTGGATCTCACGAAGGGAAAGGCCGCCCTCGCGCCCCTCGGCGGCATCGGCGAGGAGCTGGCGGGCTATAAGGGCTACGGCTACGCCACCGTGGTGGAGGTGCTCTCCGCGGCGCTGCAGGGCGGCGCGTTTTTGAAGGCGCTTTCCGGCATCGGCGAAAACGGGGAGAAGCAGCCCTATCACCTCGGTCACTTCTTCATCGTGATCGACCCGGATGCGTTCCTCGGGCAGGATTCCTTCCGCAAGACCTGCGGCGATATCCTCCGCCAGCTCCGCGCCTCCGAGAAGGCTCCCGGCCAGCCCCGCATCTTCACCGCGGGCGAGAAGGCGTATATGACGAGCGTCTTCCGCGCCGACAAGGGCGTGCCCGTGGGAGAGGCCGTGCAGAAGGAATTTATCGCCGTGCGCGACCAATACAACCTGCCTTATAAGTTCCCCTTCGAGGACTGATACTCCGCCGAAGCATGAAAAAACGCATCCTGCCGGTCAGCGGCGGGATGCGTTTTTTAGCGGGATCAGAAATCGGCGGCGGTGCGAAGAGCAAGCTCCATCATATCGGTGAAGGAATCCTGCCGCTCCTGCGCGGGGAGGGATTCGCCGGTTACGACGTGATCCGAGACGGTGCAGATCGCGAGGGCGCGCTTGCCCGCCCGGGCGGCGTTCATATACAGCGCGGCGGCCTCCATCTCGATGGCCATGACGCCCATCTTGCCCCAGCGGGCGGCGGGCATGGCCTCCGGCGCGAGGTCGGATACGTCGTTATAGAATACGTCGCTTGAGAGAAGATTGCCGACGTGATAGGAAAGCCCCATCTCCTCCGCGTGGCCTACGGCGGCGGCGAGCAGCTTCCAGTCCGCGATGGGGGCGAAATCTCCGGGCAGATGGAAGGTATGGGCATAGCGGGAGGTAGTGCAGGCGCCCTGCCCGAACAGGATGTCCCGCACATGGATATGCGCGCCGATGGCGCCCGCGGAGCCGACGCGGAGGATATTCTCCACGCCGAAGAAGTTATAAAGCTCATAGCTGTAGATGCCGATGGAGGGCATGCCCATGCCGCTGGCCATGACGGAAACGGGCACGCCGCGATAGGCGCCGGTATAGCCCTGCACGCCGCGGACGTTGTTCACGAGCTTCGGAGCGGTGAGGAAATTCTCGGCAATGAATTTGGAGCGCAGCGGGTCGCCGGGCATGAGGACCGTCTCGGCAAAATCGGCAGGCGCCGCGTCGATATGGGGCGTGGGATAGGGGTTCATGGTGATCCTCCTCGTTGTTTTATTAACTCTATTTTACGTTTTCCGGCGGCGGCTGTCAATCGAATTGACAAAGCCGGGCAGGATGGATATACTATGTTTTGGCATAAATCGGGCGGGAAAGCCGCCGGTAAAGCATACGAAAAAAATAAGCGACAGGAGATATCGGATATGAATGAAGACTGCACCCCCAGCAAGTGCGAGAGCTGCGGCGAGGAATGCGCCGGCCGTCAGGCGCCCCAGAGCTTTTTGGAGGAGCTGAACCCCAAGTCCTATGTGGGCAAGGTCATCGCCGTGATGAGCGGCAAGGGCGGCGTCGGCAAATCCATGGTCACGTCCCTGCTGGCCGTGAGCGCCGCGAAGGCGGGCAGGAAGGCGGCCGTGCTCGACGCGGATATCACCGGCCCCTCGATCCCCATGGCCTTCGGTATGCATGAGCGTCCCATGGGAGACGAGTTCGGCATCATCGCGCCCCAGACGCCCGGCGGCGTGAAGGTCATGAGCATCAACCTTCTCTTGGAAAACGAGACCGATCCCGTCGTATGGCGGGGCCCGATCCTCGCCGGAACGGTGAAGCAGTTCTGGACGGATGTTGTATGGGGCGACGTGGATTACATGTTCGTGGACATGCCTCCCGGCACGGGCGACGTGCCGCTGACCGTGTTCCAGTCCCTGCCGGTGGACGGCATCGTGGTCGTCACGACGCCGCAGGATCTCGTCTCCATGATCGTGGAAAAGGCGGTCAATATGGCCAAGATGCTCAATATCCCCATCGTGGGCATGGTGGAGAACATGAGCTGGTATGAATGCCCCTGCTGCGGACAGAAGCTGCCTATCTTCGGTGACAGCCATATCGAGGAGATCGCCGCCCGCTTCGGTGTGGAAAACACCGTGAAGCTCCCCATCAATCCGACGCTTGCCGCCGCCTGTGACCGGGGCATGGTGGAGGAAGCGGACGTGTCCGCCCTGTGGGATTTTTCCCAGAAGCTGTGAGCATAGCGGATAAGGAGGCACGATGAACAAATTTGCCTACTATGTCCGCGTGTTGAGCGGCATGCGCCTCAAGCGCTTCAAGCCGATCCTCGACCGCGCCCACGAGATCAGCGGGCGCAGCAAGCTGTGGCTGACGGCGGATATGATCCGCTGCGCCCGGCGCTATGGCTGCGGCTATCACGACTATATCCAGTTCGGCATGTACGACCTCACCGACGAGCAGCGCGCCACCATGGTCACCCGTGTGGTGAGCCGGAAGCTCATGGATACCCTCAACGACGAGCGGGACGCCCATGTGCTGGACAACAAGGGGGAATTTGCCCGGTTATACGGGAAATTCATGAAGCGGGACGTGCTGGCGCTCTCCGAGGCTTCGGAGGCGGAGATCGACGCATTTATCGAAAAGCACCCGCATATGTTCTGCAAGCCCACGGACGGCGCCTGCGGCCACGGCTGCTTTATCTATGACTACGACCCCGCCAGGGGGCGGGAGGGCTTTTTGGCGGATATGCGCGCGCAGGGCGTCGGCGTATGCGAGGAATGCCTGCGGCAGCACCCGGAGCAGGCGGAGTTCAATCCCTCGTCCCTCAACTGCATCCGTATCATCACCCTCATCGATTCGGGCGGCGCGCCCCACGTCATCTATGCCGTGCAGAAATTCGGCACGAAGGACGTATGCGTCGATAACTACGGCCCCGGCGGCATCGGCTGCCGCGTGAACGTGGATACCGGCACGGTGGACTGGCCGGCGGTCATCGGCGAGGGGTATCTGCGCGAGACCTTCACCGTTCATCCCACCTCCGGCAAGCAGCTCGTCGGCTATAAGATCCCCTATTTCAAGGAGGCCTGCGAGATGTGCTGCGAGGCGGCCATGGTCACGCCCACCCTGCGCTATGTGGGCTGGGACGTGGGCATCACGCCGGACGGCCCCGCCATCGTGGAGGGCAACGATTTTACGGATTACCTTTTCTATCAGCATGTCCCCCAGACGCCGGACGGCATCGGTATGCTGCCGGTGTTCCGGAAATATGTCCCCGAGTTCGAGCGGTAAAAAACTTGGATAGGAGAATCGGATCATGAAGCGAACAGTATCCTTTGTTCTGGCACTTTTGCTGTGCTTCTCGCTGCTGCCGCTGTCGGCGCTGGCGGATGATTCCGCCTGCGGCGACGACCTGACATGGTCGCTGGAGGATGGCGTCCTCTATATCAGCGGCGAGGGCGAGATGTGGGATTTCTATACCATGCACTATTTCGCGGAGGAGGCGCCCGCCCCGCCATGGTTCGATGTGCGGGATGAGATCACCTCGGTCGTCATCGACGAGGGCGTTACGAGCATCGGCAGCGAGGCGTTCTACGAATGCTGGAATCTGGAATACGCCGAGCTGCCCTCCACTATGGAGCGGATCGGCATCCGCGCCTTCTACGCCTGCGGATCGCTGACACAGATCTATTTCCCCGAGAGCATGGCGGTGGTCGAGGAGTTCGCCTTTGCCGGGTGCAATGCGCTGGAATACGTCGATTTTGAGGGGGATCCTTCCGCGATCGAGATCGGCGAGGGCAACGAGGCGCTGCTGATCGAGCTGGAAGCGCCGATGATCGCAGCGAACGTGCTGGAACCTACCGGCAAGCCGCAGATCGAGTGGGAGGAAGTGGAAGGCGCGGCGTCGTATACGGTGTATTACGCGGCGAGCGAGAAGGGGAGCTTCACGAAGCTTGGCACGACGGAGGACACCAAGCTGACCCACAGCGAGGCGACCGCCGGGAATACATATTTCTACAAGGTCGCGGCCGATCCCCTGCCGGGGTATCGCGCCTCGGCGCAGAGCGATGCGGTCTCCGTTACCTGTACGCTGGCGCAGCCGGTGGTGACCCTCTCCACCGTGGCCTCCACGGGCAAGATCATGGTCTCGTGGAAGAAAATCACAGGTGCCGACAGCTATTCGGTCTATCGCTATTCGAGCGATACCAAGACCTACACCCTCATCAAGAAGGGGCTGACCGGCACCAGCTACACGGACACGAGCAAGAATATCGAGCCGGGCAAGACCTATTACTATAAGGTTGTGGCGGTGGGCAAAACCAGCGCGGCGAACTCTGCCCAGAGCGAGCCGAAATCCGCGACTTGTAAGCTGGCGCAGCCGATGGTGACGCTGACGAACGCGGCGTCCAGCGGCAAGATCAAGGTCTCGTGGAAGGAGGTCACGGGCGCCGAAAGCTATTCGGTCTACCGCTCTACGAGCAAGAACGGCGACTACAAGCTTATCAAGAAGGGCGTGACCGGCACCAGCTACACGGATTTGAGCAATAATACCGAGCCGGGCAAGACCTATTACTACAAGGTCGCGGCGATCGGCAGTACGGAAAAGACGAACTCCGTCCAGAGCGAGCCGAAATCCGCGACTTGTAAGCTGGCGCAGCCGAAGGTCACGGTCACTCACGACGCTGCCACCGGCAAGCCGGTGCTGTCGTGGTCGGAGGTGGACGGCGCCAAAAGCTATACGGTGCTTTATATGGTCGGCAAGGTCGGCCCCTATGTGACGCTGAAGACGGTGACGGAAACGACCGTCACGCATACCAAGGCGGAGGCAAACGAGTCCTACTACTATCGGGTCGTGGCGAACAACGCCGCAACCAAGGCGGAGTCCACCGTTCGTTCGGCGGCGGCACAGACCGACATCGTCTGGTGCAGGCTGGCGCGACCCACGGTCAAGGTCTCCGTCACGGCTGCCAGCGGCAAGCCGAAGCTGACATGGTCGGAGGTGGACGGCGCGAGAAGCTATACCGTATACTATGCCACAAGCAAGAGCGGAACGTATAATGCGCTGAAGACCGTGACCGGCACGAGCTTCACACATGCCAAGGCCGAGGTCGGCAAGACGTATTACTATAAGGTCGTTGCCAATAACGCCGAGAACGTATCCGGTTCCTATAACCGCTCAGTCAAAAGCGCGGTCAAGACGGCTGTATGCGGCCTTGCGCGACCCACGGTCAAGGTCTCCGTCACGGCTGCCAGCGGCAAGCCTAAGCTGACGTGGGGGGCTGTGGACGGCGCGAAGAGCTATACCGTGTACCGCACGGTGAGCAAAAGCGGCACATATAAAGCCATCAAGACCGTGACCGGCAAGACCTTTACCGATACGACGGCGAAGGCGGGGAAGACCTATTACTATAAGGTCACGGCAAACAGCACCGCCAAGGTGAGCACATCCACGAAAACATCCGCCTACAGCGCCGTCCGGTCGGCGGTGTGCGGACTGGCGAGACCCACGCTGACGGCGAAGCTGAACACCAAGGGCAAGCCGGTGCTTTCGTGGACGGAGGCGGACGGCGCGAAGAGCTATACCGTATACTATGCCGCCAGCAAGACCGGGACGTTCAAGTCGCTGAAGACCGTGACCGGCACGAGCTTCACTCATTCGGCCGCGGAAGCAGGGAAGACTTACTATTACAAGGTCACGGCCAACAGCGGCGCGAAGCCATCCGCGTCCGCCGTGGTATCCGCTTACAGCAGCGTGAAATCCGTCACCTGCAAGAAAGCGGCGTCCACGACGACCGCGGCGGCCACAGCCCTGCCGACGGACGATACCTCCGGCTCAACATCGGCCGGAACGGCACCCACCAGCGTGAGCTATGATCAGAACACAACGGTCTATGTCAGCACCAGCGGGCATAAGACCCACCTGAGAAGCAACTGCTCCGGCATGAAAAACTACTTCACCACAACGCTGGGAGAGGCGGACGCACAGGGCTACGTGCGCTGCAAGGTGTGCTTCTGATACAACAAAAAACCGCCGCCCCGGTCTCCGCTTAGCGCGGAAAGCCGGGGCGGTTTTGCGTTTATTCTTTTTCGTCCTCCTGCCCGTCCTCCGGGGGATCGGAGGGCGGGGGAGCGGTCGGTTCGCCGGGGATGTGGTAATCCGTGTTCCGGGGCATGGCCCGGGCGGGCACGGTGCGGAGCTTTTCCATAAAGCCGGGCATGATCTCCTCGTAGAAGCCGACGCGGGTGACGGTCACATACGGCTGCACCCACAGGGTCACGAAGGGGATGAGGGAGAGCAAAAACCAGCCGATGAAGCTCAGGTCGAGCTTGAACCGCTCCCATTTATACCCCTGCATGGCCATGCGGCTGAGGCCGAGGCATTGCAGCGCCGGGAAGGTGGGGTTATCCAGCAGGATGAATTCCGCGAGGCTGTAGTTATAGGCGGCGATGACGAAGGGGATCAGCAGCGGCAGACACACGACGAGCGCCACTTCCGGCGCGATATCGAAGGGCAGCGCCGGAACGGGCATCCCGGCGGCGGCCATCAGCGAGGGCGCCAGCAGCACGGAGGCGGGGACGGCATAAAGAAACAGCCACAGGGACAGCACGAGGTTTTTCACAAAGCTGAGCACCACCACCCGCAGGAACATCCCGAAGGCGTCGAACACGTCCCCCACAGAGGCCTTCTGCCTCCGGCTGACCCGCATGCAGTAGAGCAGATAGCCCACGGAGACCACCATCAGCATCAGCTCCAGCGCGAAGGCCAGCAGGGAGCCGAGGAAGCTGGTGGAGCCGGTGGCGGTGATGAGGGTGAAATCCCCGTTTGCCGCCGATGTATACATGGTGCGGTAGGCTTCAAGGTCGCCGTTCAGGCTCATGTTGAGAAGCTGCAGCACCAGCGTGATGCCGGTGACGGCCAGCGTGATCCAAGCGGGATGGGGGCGCGCCTCCCGCAGGGCGGCGCGGGCGTTGATTTTCAAGGCTTTGCGGTCGATCATGGTCATTCCTTCTTTCAGCGGATATGCCCCCGGAGGGGCTTTTGCAGGGCTTGGGCGGCGGCGCCGGTGAAGGCGCCCGTCACGATGGCGGCGCACAAAAGCGCCGGGGCATAGGCGATGAGGGCGGTCGTTTTCGTCACCAGCATGGCGGCGAGAAGCTGCCCCGCGTTATGGGCGATCGCGCCGAAAACGCTCACCACCCACAGGCGGTTTTCCGGGAAAAGGCCGAGGGTCAGCGCCATGACGAGCCATGACAGAAGCCCCCCCGCCAGCGAAAACAGGATGGCGGAAAAGCTGCCCGCGAACACGCCGGCCAGCACGATGCGGACGAGCAGCACCGCCAGCGCCTCCTTCCGCCCCAGCAGCGCCATGGCGGTGAGGGTGACGACGCTGGCAAGACCGAGCTTCACCCCCGGCACGGGGATGGGCGCGGGGATCTGCGCCTCGATGACCCATACGACGAGGGAAATGGCGGCCAGCAGCGCCATGAACACGAGCTTTTTCGTCCCTCTCATGGCTCCGGCTCCTCGATCTGGATCACCAGCCGGTGGGGCAGGCATACGATGGGAACGAGGCTGTCCCGGATGGCGCCTTGATGCACGCAGACCTGCTCGTCGCAGTCGGCCTCCGCCACCTCGACGGCGCCGTGGCTGACGCGCAGGGTGTTATAGCCGTATTCGGTTTCCACGGTGAGCTCATAGGGGATCACCGCCGCGGAAAGATCGATGCGATCCCGCAGCTCGCCGTCCACATACACGGCGGCCACCGTTCCGCCCGCGCCGCCCCGCAGGAGATACATCCCCGCGGACGCTGCCGCGAGCACGGCGAAGAGCACGATCCAGAAAAGCGTTTTTCGTTTCATAGTTTACATCTTAGTTACAAAAATGTATAATGTCAATAGCTTATTCGGAGGAGAAATCCCAGCATGGACATAACGGAATTTCTATTCGGCGGCTCCGCGGCGCTGCTGGCAAACCTCGCGCGATACGTCGTGCCGCTTCTGGCGGTGCTGATCGTGGTGCGCTGTGTGCGCAGTATGCTGCGGGAGCGGTATGAGCCGGAAACGTGGGCATATCTCTATTTCCCCGGCGAGGTCATGGTGCCGCTGCGCCATTGGGAATGCATCGTGGGGCGGCAGAAATCCGCGGACGCCTATATCGAGCATCCCTCTCTGGAAAAACTGCATGCCTGCCTCATCCGCAGCGCCGACGGCGGGTGGACGGTCTATAACCTCGGCAAGGGCGTCACGCAGGTGAACGGCAGGATCGCCGCCGCGGGCGGCCTTCCCATCGCTGACGCGGACGTGCTGACGCTGGGGGACGTGCCCGCCCGGTTCGTCGATCTGACGGAGGAGGAGCGGGCGTCGCTCCTCAAATACCGGCATATGCCGGGGCGGAACGTGCGCCCGGCGGGAACGCTGCTGCTGCTGACGGCCATGCAGATCCTGCTGACGCTGGAGCAGCTCGCCTATAACCCCCGGGCGACGGTGACCGTGGCCGTGGCGTTTGCGGGGCTGTGCCTGCTGCAATGGCTGTATTTCATCGTGCTGCGCGCCTCCGGCCAACGGGGGTTTGAGGTGGAGCTTCTGGGCTTTTTCCTCACAACGATAGGCTTGAGCGTGGCGGCGTCCTCCGTGCCGGGGGCGATCCTGAAGCAGCTCGTGTTCCTGCTGGCGGGCCTGGCGCTGTTTCTTTTTCTCGGCATCTGGATGCGCGACCTGCGCCGCATGAAATCCCTGCGGCTGCCCGCCCTCATCGCGGCGCTGGCGTTTCTCGCCCTGAACCTCGTGCTGGCGGAGGTCACGAACGGCGCGCAGAACTGGGTGGAGATCGCGGGCTTCCGCTTCCAGCCCTCGGAATTTGTAAAGATCCTCTATATCTATGCCGGGGCGGCGACCCTTGACCGATTGTTCGTGAATCGGAACCTGTTTGTGTTCATCGGCTTTTCCGCCGCCTGCGTGGGCGCGCTGGCGCTCATGAGCGATTTCGGCACGGCGCTGGTATTTTTCGTGGCGTTTCTCGTGATCTCGTTCATGCGCTCGGGCAGCTTCGCCACGGTGTTTCTCGCGGTGACTGCCGCCGTTTTGGGCGTGATGCTGGTGCTGACGGTGAAGCCCTATATCGTGGAGCGCTTCGCCACATGGGGGCATGTGTGGGACGACGTTTACAATAAAGGCTACCAGCAGGCGCGCGCCATGAGCGCCGCTGCCAGCGGCGGCTTCTTCGGCCAGGGCGCGGGCAACGGCTGGTTCGAAGAGGTCGTGGCGGCGGATACGGATATGGTGTTCGCCATGATATGCGAGGAGCTCGGGCTCATCCCCGGCCTGTGCTGCGTGGCCTCCATCCTCGTGCTGGCGGGGTTCGTGGTGAAAAACGCCTCCGCCGGGCGCTCGTCCTATTTCGTCATCGCGGCGGCGGCCGCCGTCACCATGATGATGACGCAGCTTGCCCTGAACGTCTTCGGCACCATGGATATCCTGCCGTTTACGGGGGTGACGTTCCCCTTTGTGTCCCGGGGCGGCTCGAGCCTGATTTCGTGCTGGGCGCTGCTGGCCTTCATAAAGGGGTCGGATATCCGCGCCCGGGCGAGCTTTGCCGTGAAGCGGCCGGAGAAATTCTCCGGCGGCGCGGGGGTGGAGGATGAGCTTCCGCCGGAGGACGCGGAAGGGGAAGCGGAAGGAGGCGTTTTATGAAAAAAGTCACGACACGCTCCTTCGCGGCGCTGATCCTCGCGGCGCTGATCGTCGCGGGCATGGGGATTTACCTCTTTCGCCTTGCCCGGGACGGGGGTGACTGGGCGTCGTTTTACGCCAACGACAGCGTGTATTCCGGCGGCGTCATCAACCGCGGCGCCGTCACGGATCGAAACGGCGTGCTGCTGGCCTTTTCCGGCGAATCCGCCTTCGGCTATGCGGAGTCGGCGGATGTGCGCCGGGCGTGCCTCCATGCCGTGGGGGATATGAAGGGGAATATCGGCACCGGCGCGCTTTCGGCCTTCCGCTCGAAGCTCATCGGCTATTCGATCCTCACCGGCACCACGGGCGAGGGCGGCACGGTGAAGCTCTCCATCGACGCCGATCTGAACGTCGCGGCCTATAACGCCCTGAACGGGCGCAGGGGCGCGGTGCTGGTGTATAACTACGAGACGGGGGAGATCCTCTGCATGACCTCCTCCCGCTCCTATGACCCCAACGTGGGCTTTGACGCGGACGACAGCGATTATGAGGGCGTGTATATAAACCGCGCCATCAGCGCGAGCTTCGTGCCGGGCTCGGTGTTCAAGCTCGTAACGCTGGCGGCGGCCATCGAGAATATCCCCGATCTTTTTGAGCAGACCTTCTATTGCGGCGGCTCGCTGGAGGTGGACGGGCAGCGCATCAAGTGCTCCGGCACCCACGGCACCCTCACGGTGGAGCAGGCGCTGGCGCATTCCTGCAACTGTGCCTTCGCGCAGATCGCCCAGCAGCTCGGCGGCGATACCATCGCGGCCTATGCCGAGAAATACGGCCTTACCTCGACCCATGACTTAAACGGCATCGAGACCGCCGCCGGCAGCGTGGAGAGCGGCGAAAACAGCGCCGATACCGCGTGGGAGGGCATCGGGCAGTACAACGACCTCGTGGTGCCCTATTCGCTCCTGCGGCTCATGGGCGCCATCGCAAACGACGGCGTGGTGACGGAGCCCTCCATCCTCGCGGGAAAGTCGAACGGCTCGGAGCGTATCATGGAGGCCGAGACCGCCCGGACGCTCTCGGAGCTTATGAGCTATAACGTGGAATACAATTACGGCGCGGGCAATTATCCCGGCCTTTCGATGCACGCCAAGACCGGCACGGCGGAATTCGGCGACGGTACCAGCCATGCGTGGTTTGCGGGCTTTATCACGAACAGCGACGCGCCGCTTGCCTTCGTGGTGCTGGTGGAGCATGGCGGCGGCGGGTATGCCGTGGCCTCGCCCATCGCGAACACCGTATTGCAGAAGGCGGTATTCGGCTGAGCATCCCGGAGGCGTGCCGGCGGAAGCTGTACCCCGCCTCGCTGAAACCTTCCGGCCGACCGTTCGGCATGGCGCACCTTCCGCCTCCGCCCATGAACCATAAGGAAAGAAACGATGATCGACATATCCCTGCACAACGTAAAAAAGAGCTTCGGCGGGGTGGACATCCTCAAAGGCGTCAGCTTTGATGTGAACGAGGGCGAGCGCGTGGCGCTTCTGGGCGCGAACGGCACCGGCAAAACGACCCTTCTGAAGATCCTCACCGGCCAGCTCGAGGCGGACGAGGGCGAGATCGTGCTGCCCGCCCAAAAGCGCGTGGGGCTGATCTCCCAGATCCCCGTCTATCCCGCGGGCTATACCACCGAGGACGTGCTGCGCTCGGCGCACCGCCATCTGGATGATATCCGCGCGGAGATGACCGAGCTGGAGCAGACCATGGCGCTGGACGCCTCGCCCGAGGTGCTGCGCCGATATGACAGGCTCACCGCGGATTTTGAGCGCCTCGGCGGCTATGCGGCGGACTACGAGCGGGAGCGGGTGGCAAACGGCCTCGATATCACCGCCCCTATGCGGGCGCAGGCCTTCGACAGCCTCTCCGGCGGGGAGAAGACCCGCGTGAATCTCGCCCGGCTGCTGCTGGAGGACACGGATATCCTCCTGCTGGACGAGCCGACGAACCACCTCGACCTGAAAAGCACGGAATGGCTCGAAGACTTCCTGCTCCATTTCCACGGCACCGTCCTCACCGTGAGCCATGACCGCTGGTTTCTCGATACCATAGCCCAGCGCACCATCGAGCTGGTGGACGGCAAATGCGAGTTCTATTCCGGCAGCTACAGCTTTTTCGTGGAGGAGAAGCAGCGCCGATATGAGGAGCAGCTCGCCCTGTATGAGAAAAACCAGAAGGAGATCGCCCATCTGGAGGCGGCGGCAGACAAGCTGCATCTGTGGGCGTTCATGGGAAACGACAAGCTCCATAAACGGGCGTTTTCCATGGAAAAGCGCATCGCGAAGCTGCAGACCGCCCCAAAGCCCAGAACCGGGCGGAAGCTCTCCGCCCGATTCAAGGAGCAGGAGTTCCGGGGCGACGAGGTGCTGCTCATCGCGGGGCTGGGCAAGGCTTTTGGGGAAAAGCGCCTGTTTTCCGACTTGGAGCTGCTGATCGAGCCGGGGGAGCGGGTGGCCGTCATGGGCGACAACGGCAGCGGAAAATCCACCCTTGTGAAGCTCATTCTGGGGGAGGAGACCCCGGACGAGGGCTGGGTGCGCATCGGCCCCGCCATCAAAACGGCGTATCTGCCGCAGCTCGTCACCTTCGAGCACCCGGAGCGCTCCGCCCTCGATACGCTCATTTACGACTGCAAAGCCTCGCCCCAAGAGGCGCGGGATCGCCTCGCCGCTTTCAACTTCACCGGCGAGGACGTTTTCAAGACCGTCGGCTCCCTGTCCGGCGGCGAGCAGAGCCGTCTGCGGCTGTGCATGCTCATGAAATCGGACATCAACCTTCTCATCCTTGACGAGCCGACGAACCACCTCGATATCGCAAGCCGCGAATGGATCGAGGCGGCGCTGGCGGATTACGAGGGAACGCTCCTGTTCGTGAGCCACGACCGCTGGTTCGTGGACGCCTTCGCCACCCGGGTATGGGAGCTGAAGGACGGCGCGCTGTCGGATTACCGCGGCGGTTTTGCGGAATATCAGAGCTATAAAACGCGGCAGGCGGAGCTTTCCCGCGCCGCGAAAAAGCAGGCGGAAAAGAAAAAAACCCCGGCGGCTTCGGCCTCCAAGCTCCCCAATACCGCCCGGGAGGCGGCGAAGGTGGAAAAGGAGATCGCAAAGCTCGAGGCGGAGCTGGCGCGGCTCGCGGCGGAGGAGGAGACCTACGCCACGGACTATCAAAAGCTCATGGAGCTCGGAGAGGAAAAGTCGGCGCTTTCCGAGACGCTGGACGGGCTGTATCTGCGCTGGGAGGCGCTGGCGGAATGAAGCGGGGCGGGGGACTTCTTCTCGCGGCGGGCGTCTCGCTGCTGCCGGCGGCGTTTTTCTGGCTCGTGCCGGCGGGGTATAACATGACGGCGCTGTGCTTTCTGGGTCTGGCGCTGATCCTTGCGGCCTGCGGGCTGCTGCGCCGGTGGGGCTCGAAGACCGCCAAGGCGCTGGGCATTGCGCTGTCCTGCCTTCTGGCGGCGGGGCTTGCCCTTTTTCTCCTGCTGGAGATCCCGATCTTGGCCGATATGCCCTCCGACGAGGATACCTCGGCGGATTACGCCGTCGTGTTCGGCGCGGCGGTGTACGGCAAGACGCCGTCCCTGTCCCTCCGGGAACGGATGGAGGCGGCGCTTTCGTGGCTCGAGGAGCATCCCGAGGGGAAGGCCGTCGTTTCCGGCGGGCAGGGACCGCGGGAGGATATCACCGAGGCGCAGGCCATGTTCGTATGGCTGACCGCCCACGGCGTCGCGCCGGATAGGATCCTATTGGAGGAGCGCGCCACGAGCAGCTATGAGAATATCGCCTTTTCGCTGGCGGTGATCGCGGCCGACGGCGGCGATCCCACGGGGCGCGTTGCGCTCGTATCCAGCGAATACCATCTGCACCGCCTGCGGTATATGGGGCGGGCGCTGGGCTTTGAGCCGGTGGGCGTGGCGGCGCATACAGGCCATATCTCGCTTGCGGCGAACTATGCCGTGCGGGAGGCCTTTGCCATGGCAAAATGCCGGATATTCGGCATCGAATGAAGGAGGACGCGGGGATGGACAACACCGCCCTATGGCTGCATTGGGCGCAGGAGCTGCAGGGACTTGCGCAGGCGGGACTGTATTACGCGAAGGACAATCCCTTTGATACAGAGCGGTATACCCGCATCCGCGAGATCGCGGCGGAGATGGTGAGCCGCCATACGGAGCTGCCTGTGGAGACGGTCAGGGATCTCTTCTGCGGCGGCGTCGGCTATCAGACCCCGAAGATCGACACCCGCGCCGCGGTGATCCGGGACGGGCGCATCCTGCTCGTGAAGGAGCGCACCGGGCGCTGGGCGCTGCCCGGCGGCTGGGTGGACGAGGATCTCTCCGTCCGGGAAAACGCCGTCAAGGAGGTGCGGGAGGAGGCCGGGCTTACGGTGACGGCGGATCGGATCGTTGCCGTGCTGGATCGGAAAAAGCACCACAAGCCGGTGTATGCCTATAACATCACTATGTTTTTCGTGGCGTGCACGGCGCTGGGCGGGACGTTCCGGCCGAACAGCGAAACGGAGGAAAGCGGGTGGTTTACGCCGGACGCGCTGCCCTCGCCGCTGGCGGAGGAAAAAACCACCGCCGAGGAGATACGGATGTGCTTCGAGGCCGCCGCCGCGGGGGACGACTGGAAGCCGGTTTTCGACTGAAAGAAAAATGCACGGTGATGAGCCGTGCATTTTCAATACGCCGAAAAGGTGGTATACTGCGCCGGTTTTGGCTTGTAGCGTATGCCGGAGACGAGCCCCATCGCGGCGAAGGAGGTAAACAGCGACGAGCCGCCATAGCTGAAAAAGGGGAGCGCGATACCGATGACCGGCGTGAGGCCGAGGCACATGCCGATGTTTACGAAGGCCTGGAAAAAGATCGCCGAGGCCACGCCGAAGCACACCAGCATACCGAAGGTGCTGCGGCTGTGCATCCCCACATAGACGCACCGCACGATGATCGCCGCGAGCAGCAGGATGGCTGCGATGCAGCCGACCATGCCCAGCTCCTCGCCGATGGCGGCGAAGATATAGTCGGCGTGCTTGCTGGCGATGGCATTGGACTGGGTTTGCGTGCCCTGATACAGCCCGGTGCCGGTGAGGCGGCCGGAGGAAAGCGCCATCTTCGCATGGTTCGGCTCCCACGAGACGCCGTTGCCCGTGGGGTCGATGGTGGGGTCATACGGCGCGAGGATGCGTTCTTTTTGATAGGGCTCGAGGACGTAGTTCCACGCCAGCGGCACAACCACCGCCATGGCCGCGATGCCGAACAGGAACCAATAGAGCTTCAGTCCTGCGACAAATACCATGATGAGGAAGATGAAAAAGAAGATGAGGGCGTTGCCGAGGTCGCTGGAAATGCCGAGGATCAGCACGAACAGGATGCCGAAATGTCCCGCGATCTGAAGAACCGACAGGGGCGAGCTCAGATTGCGGTAGTCCCGCAGATAGGAGATGTGCTTGGCAGACAGCACGATATAAATGACCTTCACGATCTCCGAGGGCTGGATGCCGATGCCGAAGAAGCGGATCCAGCTTCGGTTGCCGGTGTCACCCCTCTCGCCGAAGGGGATGAGGAGGAGCAGCAGCACGATCTCCGCCACTAAGAGCAGCGGCCATTGATCGGCGATGATGTCCGTATCGATGACGGTGAAGAGGAAATACAGCACGACGCCGATGATGAGCGCCGCGATCTGCACATACACATATGAGAGGGAGCCGTAGCTCTTCGTGGCGCTGGAGATGATGACGATGCCGAAGATCGACGCCGCGAGGCACAGACACAGCAGCAGCATGTCCGCCCGCTTCAGAAACTCGCCGATATCCGATAACCTGAGCTTCAAAGGCTCGCCTCCTTTCGAAAAATGTGTTACAATGGTGAAAACGCTTCGATGCAGGCGCTATTGTACCACAACCTGCGCCGGAACGCAATAAGACGGGAGAAACACCATGGCGGATCACAGCGGACACAGAAAAAGAATGCGGGAGCGCTTCCTGCGGCACGGGCTTGATAACTTCAAGGATCATGAGATTCTGGAGCTGCTGCTTTTCTACGCCCAGCCCCGCATGGATATGAATGAGACCGCTCATGCGCTGCTGGAGACCTTCGGCTCGCTGGACGCGGTATTCGAGGCGACGCCCGAGGCGCTCATGACCGTGCCGGGCATCGGGGAGAGCGCCGCCGCGCTCATCCGGCTCATTCCCGCCGCCGCCCGGCGCTATCGCATGGCCAAGGAGGAGCGGGGCGTGATCCTAGCCACCAGCGAGGAGGCGGGGCGGTATCTCATCCCCCGGTTCATGAACTGCCGGGAGGAGACGGTCTATCTCGTCTGCCTCGACGCAAAGCTGAAGGTTTTGGACTGCCGTCAGGTGGGGTCGGGAAGCACGGTATCCGTGCCGTTTCGCCTGCGGAAGATCGTGGAGGTCGCGCTGATGCATAACGCCACCGCCGTCATCCTCGCCCATAACCATACGAGCGGCATCGCCCTGCCCTCGAAGGAGGATGAGATCACCACCCTGCGGGTGCGGGACGTGCTGGCGGAGGTGGGAGTCGTGCTTTACGACCATATCATCGTGGCGGGGGAGGATTTCGTCTCCCTCTCGGACGACGGCCTTCTGGACGCCTGACGCAGCCTTCCGCGCCCTCGCGGCGCAAATCCTGCATTTTTCGACGCTCTCCTGCAGGCGGCTCTGGGAACACAGAATTATGTCAAATGCAAAATTGATACTATTTGTTTCTGGACACGATCCGTGAATTTGAAAAAATTGGTAAAAATGATAATTTCCTTGATATTTCAAGGATTTGACCGATGTTCAAAAACCTGTTGAAAATGTTGATAACTCTTTGCATTGAAACAGCGATATAGAATTATGACAACCGATTCGGAGAGGCGCTTTCGCGCGTGAAATTATGAGAAAAGGTTGAGCCGCCGCGAAAAACGGCGAAACCGCGTTGGAAGAAAATGGGTGATAAATGACGGCGGCTCCGCGACAGAGAATGCATTTTGCGCAGTGATAACTAGAGGTAATCGCTGTTGGAAAAGCTGCGGATGTCAGGATGAAAATTGAAAAATGAACATCATAACGGTGACGGACGGCATGTAAAGTACCTGAAGGGTGGGGAATATCGCTCTTGCGATGAGCTTCTTTGGCTTGCGCTAAAAACACATTGCCGATGCGGCGAGCGAAAACGACGGCGCTTTTACGACTTCTGAAAAAATGGACGGTGTACCGTTTTTCGAGGTACACCGTCCGTATTTCTGCTATGGTTGATCACAGCGCGCTCCAGCCGCCGTCCACACCGAGGATCTGACCGTTCACAAAGCTCGACTCGTCGCTCGCCAGAAACAGCGCGGCATTGGCAATGTCGCTGCCCTCGCCCATGGCGGGGTTCAGCCCGAGTACACCTTGGATCCGTCCGTAACCGTCGGGATCGGGCATACCCATGGAGGAAGAGATCTCGGTATTGATGGCGCCCGGCGCGATGGCATTGCTGCGGATGCCCTCTTTGGCATAGACAAACGCGGTGTGACGTACGATGGCGTTGACCGCGGCCTTCGCCGCGCCGTAGACCACGCCTGCTGCCTGATGCTGTGCGCCGAAGGACGACACGGTTATGATATTGCCTCCGCTGCCCTGCGCATGGAACACGTTCACGGCCTTGCGGATCGCCGCCAGTGGGCCATATACGTCGATAGCCATAACGCTCTCATACTTTTCGTCCAAGAAGCTTCCGGCCGGAGCCATGTTGTCCATAACCCCTGCGTTGTTCACCAGTACATCCAGCTTGCCGAACTCTTTGACGCAGGCGTCGATCATGGCTTCGCAATCTTCCTTCTTGGACACATCGCCGGTAAAGGGAACGATCTTGCCCGCTTCACCGGCCAGGGATTCCGCCAATGCGGCCAGGCGGTCGGCGCGTCTTGCGACAGCAATCACGGATGCGCCTTCCTTTACGAACAGCTCAACGATGGCCTTCCCCATGCCGGAGGAAGCGCCGGTCACCACGATGGCTTTATTTGCTAGTCTCATAACATTGCCTCCTGTTTTGAAGTTGCTTTCATTATATCAGATAACACCGGGAAAGTCATCCTGTTTGTAATAAATCCGCAGCGAATGGAACCAATGGCCGTATCTGACTGCCTATCTGGAGGACGGCCGCATTGAGCTGAGCAACAACCGAGCCGAACGGAGCATTAAGCCTTTTGTGATAGCTCGAAAGAATTTCCTGTTTGCCAACACCCCGGCAGGCGCTGAGAGCAGTGCCGTCCTTTTCAGCCTGATTGAGACAGCCAAGGAAGAAGGTCTGGATCCGTACCGCTATCTCGTGCGGGTATTCCGGGCAGCTCCAAAAAGAGCGCTGGATGACCCCAGCTGGACGGTGTCTCTGCACCCGCAGTATGCGCCTGCTGAGTGCCGGCTCCCCACCGACAATTGATCCCCATACCGTTTTCTCGGACCTGCTTTTGGGCAGGTCATTTTTTATACCGTTTGACGCTTACGAGGAATCTGTGGAGGACAAGGCGCTTTGTTATTGATCGCGCTCACAAGCTCGTGCAGAGCGTAAGAGGTCAGCTCCGTGAGCTCCGTGTACTTTTTTGCCTTCCGGATGAAATGCTCGATATCAATATGCTCAAAAACAGCGTTGAGTCTGCTTGACTAAAAGGATTATTAAAACGAATTATCCTGTCTGCAATCTACAACGGCGTCCAGATACACCGTCTTATCCTCTATGAGAAACAGCGCCTTATAGCGCTTGGCGAACAGCGCTTTGTGGTAGGTGTCCGCCGGGAGGTTTATATCGATCTCATAGGGAAACTGATACGGATTTTCCTCTATCTCACGGATGACCTTCTTGAACTCATCTCGAAACTGTTTGGCTGCCGGGACGCTGACGCGTGCCAGAAACTCCACATGGCGCAGAAGCATATTGTCCACTCGGCTGCCAAAGATCACCTTGTATTTCGGCATGGTCACTCTCCGGCTTTCGCGGCGGCGATAATCTTATCCATGTCGCCTAAAACCTCATCCGCTGTCCGGCCTGTATACCCCTTAGCCCGTTCCGTCTGGGCGAAAAGTAGATCAGCATAGGCAGCCTGCTCCGAGTTGAGAGACAGGCTCAGCGGAACAGCCTTGTCCCGTACGATCTGCTGAAGAAACATATTGATGGTGCCGTTCATGTTCATACCCAGTTGGGACAGGATGCTCTCCGCCTGGGACTTCAGTTCCGAATCGGTTCTTATACTCATATTAATGCTCGCCATAATAAATCACCTCTGGCTTTATTATACCCAATGTCAAATTACAATGTCAATACAAATGCGGATGATGACTAGAAAAAGTTCAAATAATGGCAGGTACTCAGCCAGTCAGATTGGAAGGACATGCAGCTACCTGCTCAATGGATTTTTTTAGAGCCGTCTTATAGAGCTTGAACCCTGTTGATCATAGCCTGAACAGCTTGATTGCAGTTCACGGGGATCAGCTTAGAAGCCGGATGCTGCCCGGCAAAAACGCGGAACAGCTCGTCGGCGAAGCCTTGGCCGATGGAATCTATCCCCTCAAAATCAAGGATGATGTTCCGAAACCGTTCGAAGCGAACAATGAGACGCTTGGCCTGAGATCGCGAAACTACCAGCGGCCTTTCATTGCCGTACTCCAGCAGCCGGACAGGGACAATGGTTTTGGAGAAACTGTAATCATTAAGTGACCCGGCAAAATCATCATATACCGCCTGCGCCGTCTGAGAATGGGAATACTTGATCCCCATGAAAACCGTCGTTCCTTTTCCGCTAGACTCTATGCTATCCAGATACGGATCCGCCGCGGATGTCGGACCGAGGAATATAAGTCCCTCTGAGATGATGGCAAAATCATCGACCATTTTAGAGCTGAAAAAGACGCCCTGCCCGGAATGGGTATCCGGCTCCGTTGTAAATTTTCCTTTAGCAAGCTCCAGAATAGCAAAGCTCTTATCTTCCAGCTTCATGGCATCGGTTATCTTCCTAAAGATCCCAATGCCGTCATCCATGATAATTGCGTTTGCTTCAAAGCCGTTTTTTATCAAGTGTATCGTCGCCTTTGTTCCCTGCGAGTGGTCGATCGCATTGTTCAGCATTTCGGTAAACGCTATTCCGAGATTGGCTTTTGCGATAGCCGGCAAATCAGCGAAAAAGGGTTCAACGTGACGTTTCCATACGAGATCTTCGCTGAATTCTCCAATCCCCATAGTTACCTCGTAGCTGATTTCAACGAGTCGATAGTCGTTTTTCCTGCCGCTTGCCGTTATTGTTATGAGCCCGTTTTCTTCCAACTCCTGTAAATACCGATAAACTGTTTTCAAGGACACGCCTTGCTCAGCAGAAAACGCCTTGGCTGAGAAGTCGGCAGGAGCCTCGCCAATTCGTTCGATAAGCAGGTTGATGATCCTTGTCTTTTCGCTAGAGTTTTTGGGCATATTATCGACCTCCAAAAACGTGATTGTGTCAATTCTCGCGCTTATTGTCTCAATAATATACCTAAATTGTCACAATGTCAACCACAAGTGAGCTACCGGGCAATCGAAATTCGTGGGGGATGGGTTTGATTTTTCTTCGTAGTGACCAGACCTGCTCAAACCAGATTTGTGGAGGATGTCCACAGTTTCGGTTTTTGGGG
>CAJOIU010000019.1 GCA_905234855.1 uncultured Oscillospiraceae bacterium | reverse complement strand
AAGACAAAACCGCAAGAATGGTCGACCTCGTGAAAATAATCACCGAGTAATTTAAGATGCACCCTTCGGCAAGCTCAGGGAGCATTCTCTCGTCTTTCGTCTCTCGTCTTTCGTCTAATCCTTTACTATATTCAAAAACGATGAAAAAAGAACCTTACCAAATTGCGTTTATCGGAGGCGGAATCAATTCAGCCATTGGCGAAGTCCACAAGGCCGAAGTCATCTCCGTCGATCCTGCCGAGCGCAGCGGATAGGGTATCACGGGTCATAGGATGTATCCCTCCTGTTTCAGATAGCTTCGGAGCCTTTGGCGCAGGCGGTGGAGCCTCACGGACACGCGGTTTTCGTTCATGCCCAGCGACCTTGCGATATCGCCCACGGCGTCCGCGAAGAAATACCGCCGCACGAACAAAACGCGATCCTCCGCCGCAAGGCCGGACAAAAAACGGTCGATATATCCTGCCAGCTCCCGAGCGGCCAAGGCGTCCTCCGGTCCCTCCGACGCGGCCAGCGTTTCCGCCAGCTCGTCGAGGGCGGCGTCATAGAAGCTGTTGCGCTTCACGGCAGTGTTGGCACGATACCGCGACACGGAAAGGTTCCGTACGACGCGTAACAGCCACGCGCCGAGGCGCTCCGGCCTCTGGGGCGGGATGGCGTTCCATACGGCGAGATAGGCGTCGCTGACGCATTCCTCCGCGTCCGCCGCCGTTCCGAGGATGCTTTGCGCCATACGGCGGCTTGCCGCGCCATAGCGCCGATCAAGCTCACGGATAGCCTCCTCCGAGCGCTCACAGAAGAGGCCGATGATCTCCCCGTCGTCCATGCCGTATCCCTCCCTTCACTCTGAAACTACGGATCGGGAAGAAAATCTTACAGCCTTCCCGCAAAAAAAGCAAGGCAACACGCGCATAACGATCGGAAGTGTCGTCCTGAAAGGGTAGCTGGGGAAAACGTCTCGATCGCAGAGCAGCGGAAAAAGAATGCCGATCGAGCAATGCTTTGTCCCGGCACCCTTTCGGGCTAGCTTATTCTGGTCGGTCTGATTCATTCCCCGCCCGGATTCTCCCCTTTTCTCGGCTCGAATGCTGTAGCATGGGTTCCGATACAAAGGATACGGAGGTCAGTCTCATGCAGATACTGAAAGCGAGGCCGAAGCGGACGACCGAGGGCGTCGTGCTGCTGCGGACGGATGAGATCGAGCCGAATCCCCTGCAGCCGCGGCAGATATTCGATCAGGACAGCCTGTACGGGCTGGCGGCGAGCATCCGCCAATACGGGGTCATCAGCCCCCTTTCCGTGCGGCTTCGGCAGGGGCGGTATGAGCTGGTGGCGGGCGAACGCCGCCTGCGCGCCGCCGTCCTCGCGGGGCTGGAGACGGTGCCGTGCGTGGTGCTGGATATCGACGACGCGGACTCCGGCGCCATTGCCCTCGTGGAAAACCTCCAGCGGCGGGATCTCGATTTTGCCGAGCAGGCGCAGGGCATCGCCCGGCTCATCCGGCTCTACGGCCTTCGGCAGGAGGACTGCGCCCGGCGGCTCGGTATGAGCCAATCGGCGGTGGCCAATAAGCTGCGGCTGCTGCGTCTGCCGCCGGATGTGCTGGACGGACTGCGCGCCGCAGGCCTTTCCGAGCGGCACGGAAGGGCGCTGCTGCGTCTGCCGGACGCGGAAGCCCAGCGGGAGGCTCTGCGGCATATCGCCTCTCACGCCCTCACCGTGGCCGCGGCGGAGCGCTATGTGGACAGGCTCCTCGAAGCGCCGCAGGAGCCGCCGCCGGACAATCGGACGCGCCTCGTGCTGAAGGATGTGCGGGTATTCCTCAATTCCCTGCAGCACAGCGTGGATATCATGCGACAGGGCGGCGTGGATGTGGATGTGGAGCATGCGCAGACGGACGCGGAAATGCTCGTCACCATCCGCATCCGCCGCTGACCCTTGCATATCCGGGGCGCTTGGTATAAAATAACGGCATCTCAGCGGATGGGACAGACAGATATGAGCGATATCGGAAAAAGCCTCATAAAGGACTATACCAGCGGCCCCGTGACACGGCAGCTGCTGGCCTTCGCATGGCCTTTTATGCTCTCGAATCTGCTGCAGACGGCCTATAACCTCGTGGATATGGTGGTGGTCGGCCAGTTCGTTGGAGCGACGGGGCTCTCCGCCGTTTCCATCGGCACTGATCTGCTGCATTTGTATACCTTCATCGCCATGGGCTTCTGCAACGCCGGGCAGGTCATCATCAGCCAGTATGTCGGTCTGCAGGATCGGGATTCCGTATCGAAGATCGTCGGCGCGATGTTCACCTTCATTCTGAGTTCGAGCCTTGTCATCACCGCCCTCGGTCTCGCCGGAACAAACCTATGGCTGCGCCTACTGAACGTCCCGCCGGAGGCGCTGACCTACTGCCGCCAATACACCGTCATGTGCACCGCCGGGCTGTTTTTCATTTTCGGCTATACCATGGTCTCCGCCATGCTGCGGGGCATGGGAGACTCGAAGCGCCCGATGCTGTTCATCGCCATCGCCTCCGTGCTGAACGTGATCCTCGATCTCGTTCTCGTCGGCGCGGGGATGGGTACGCTGGGCGCGGCCATCGCCACCGTCACGGCACAGGGCGTGAGCTTCATCGCCTCGGTGATCTATCTCTGGCGGCGGCGCGCGACGCTGGGCTTCGATTTCCAGCCGAGGCACCTCATCCCGGATCGGCGGAACCTCCTGCTGCTTCTGAAGCTCGGCGTCCCCATGACGATCCAGAGCTGCGCCATCAGCTTTTCCGCGCTGTTTGTCTCGAGCCGCATCAACGCCTATGGCGTAACGGCCAGTGCCGTCACCGGTGTAGGCTCAAAGCTCTCCACCGTGGCGAGCATCGTGACGATCGCCCTCAGTCAGGCCGGCGCTACCATGGTCGGTCAGAACTTCGCCGCCCGGAAATTTGACCGCGTGCAGAAGACCCTCGCGGACGCCATCCTCATCGGCAGTCTGTTTGCCGCCGTCCTCTCCACCGTCATCATCGCATGGCCGGAGCAGGTGTTTTCTCTGTTCAACAGCGATCCCGACGTACTGGCCATGAGCCACGCCTATGTCCTCATCGCCGTGCTGAACTATTTCGGCTGGGCCTGCCGCGGCCCCAGCACCGCGCTGTGCAACGGCATGGGCTTCCCGGCCATGAACTTCATCCTCGGCATCTTCGACGGCGTGGTCATGCGCGTCGGCCTTTGCATCCTGCTGGGCGATATCCTCGGTATGGGCATCCGGGGCTACTGGCTGGGCGGCTCCGCGGCGGGATACGCCTTCTTTCTCGTCATGCTGCCGTATTTCCTCTCCGGCAAATGGAAAAAGCGCGCGCCCCCCGTGTCGGCCGCGCCCCAAGCATAACGCACCGTCGTCCCTCCCATCGGAGGGACAATCTTTTTATGCGCTTCCGCGAAAAAAGTGTTTTGGCCGCGCCGCCTATCGCACATGCTTGACAAGCAAAGCGTTAAACATTAAACTATAAATACATTCTATGCGTTCCAAACGCACAAAACGAAAAGGAGGAAACTATGAAAGCAGCAAAGAAGCTATTTTCCGTGATCGTCGCGCTGGCGATGATCGCCGGACTGATGACCTGCGCGCTGGCCTCGGGCGAGCCCTCCGGCAGTCCCTCGGGAGAAGCTCCGGCAGCCGCCGAGGCGGGTAAGGTCATCACCGAAACCACCGCCTTCCCCACCGGCCTCACGCTGACGCAGGACGGCGAATACACCGCGCCCGAAGGCTATTGCGTCATCATGACCGTAGACGGAACGGTCATGGCGCAGAAGGCCGGAAGCTACACGGGCTCCGTGGTGCTGGAGGTCGTCCCGGTGACGAACAGCGCCGATTCCTCGCAGGAGTTCTCCACCCAGTCCATCCTCACGAAGGACGGCGAGGTGCTGTATGTCGCGGACTCTGCCGTGAAAGGCGAATATGACGTTGACGGCATCTCCGGCGCGTCCATCACCGCCGACACGCCCAACATGAGCGTCGTCACGGTCGTAAACGGCGAATACCGCATCGACGATTCCACCTTCCACATCCTGCAGACCGGCGATCACGCCTCCGGCGGCAACGACTTCACCGGCGACGGCTGCGCCGTGGCCGTCACCGGAGACAGCACGGTCTTCATCAAAAACGTGGACATCACCGGCGACGGCGTGACCCGCACCGCCCTCTTCGGCGGTCTGAGCACCCACGACGCCTATCCCACCATCTACGTTTCGGATTCCACCCTCACCTCCACCGGCGACTTGGAGGGCGAGGACTGCGCGGTCTGGGTGCTGGGTCTGCACGGCGTCGTGCGCACCTGCCAGTTCTGCGACTACTACGATAACTATTACTACAACACCGTCATCAACTCCTTCGGCTGGGCGTCCCTCTCCGTGGACGGCACCGAGAATCCCACCGCCGAGGATCTTGAGGAGCTCAACGGCATCTATGTGGACGGCAAGGGCTATGCCAATCCCGACGGCTCCATCATGACCGTGGCCGAATTTGCCGTGGCCGCCACCGGCCTCACGGACGAGTATCTTGCCCAGCTCGACGCCGTGGCCTCCGAGGAGGACATGGTCGCCCTGCCCGAAACGAACGATACGAGCCTGTATTATTTCGCGGGCAAGAACACCCTCATCGACTCCGAGCTCACCATCACCGATATGGATCAGGGCCGCACCGGCTATTCGAGCTATTCCATCGGCGCGAACATCAACGTCTATTCCGGCTGCACCGTGAACGCCGACTACGGCAATGTGGAAGCGAACGAATACGCCTCCTCCGCCTATGTGAACGGCACCGTGGTGAACGCCCGCAAGAGCATCGTCATGTGCCATTCGAACGCCGGCGGCGTCACCTTCGTCTCCGACGCCGATCTGAACGCAGGCGAGGTCGCCTTCATCTACAAGGGCACCGGCGACGGCTATACGCAGGATAATCTGGACGAAAACGCCGCCTCTGCCGAGATGATGATGGGCGCTACGGGCTCGAACCTCTTCGTCCGCAACACCAAGATCACTGCGCCCGTCCTCGTTCTGGCCTTCGACTCCGACGATCCCGGCGGCCTCGGCACCCAGATCATCGAGCTGGACGATTCCATCGCCCCCAAGGACGAGAGCTTTGACGTAACGAGCGCCGACAACTGGGGTCCCGCCAGCACCATGTGGGCCGAGGGAGGCTATAACTACAACGAGGCCGTGCAGGCCTACTTCCAAGACTGCGCGGGCGATACCGCGCTGGTGGGCGACATCTTCAACTGCCACCAGTTCGTATCGAAGAACCTTGTGCTGACGCTCGACGCCTCCGAGCTGACCGGCATCATCTCCTCCGGCTGGTGCGAGCATGATGTGGATATCATCAACCGCGAGATGGGCGCCTTCGACGCTGACGCGGTGGGTGACGACGGACTTGTGCACGGCAACCGCGAGAATCTCGGTCAGGTGACCTGCTATCCCGCCGAGACCGTAAACAACGGCGTGATCCTCTCCCTTGTGAACGGCGCCGTATGGAACGTCACCGAGACGAGCTATGTCTCCGTCCTCAACGTGGACGAGACCTCTGCCGTGAACGGCGTCGTCACCGTTCTGGACAACGGCCTCATCAAGGTCGATCCCGTCACTGCCGCCGCTCCCGCTGCCGATGACATCGTGCCCGCTACCGATGGCACCGAGAACCAGTCGAATGTCCTCGCCTCGAGCGCACAGCCTGCAACGCAGGAGGAATACGACGCCTATGTTGCCTATGTCACCGAATATATGACCAACTATGACGGTCTCGGCGACGGCACGTTTGACGAGAGCGCCCGTGCCATGGCGCTTGGCGAGCTGGCAGGCGTCGGTTTCGGCGCAGACGTAAACGCCTTCCCGTTCGAGATGTACGTCACGCAGTTCGGCGCGGATGACTACGCCACCTTTGCTTCCTCGCAAGCCTCGTAACACATCGCAGTACCTTGATAACGAAGCGCATAGCTCCCTCGGGGGGCTATGCGCTTTCAGTCTGTCAGAGAGCCTTTTTTGATGTTATGCGAAAAGCTGTTTCCGGCCGCCGGATCAGTCGGCGAACAGCGGGGTGGAGAGATAACGGTCGCCGGTATCGGGCAGGAGCGCCACGATGGTCTTGCCCTTGTTTTCCGGACGCTTGGCCAGCTCAATGGCCGCCCAGAGCGCCGCGCCGGAGGAAATGCCCACCAGCACGCCCTCCTCCCGGCCGACGCGCTTACCGGCGGCGAAGGCGTCGTCGTTTTCCACGGCGATGATCTCGTCATACACGCCCGTATTCAAAACATCCGGCACAAAGCCAGCGCCGATACCTTGGATCTTATGCGAACCGGCGGTGCCCTTCGAAAGAACGGGCGAGGAAGCGGGCTCCACCGCCACGACCTTCACCTCGGACTTTCTGCTTTTGAGATACTCGCCGACGCCCGTCACCGTGCCGCCGGTGCCGACGCCCGCCACGAAGATGTCCACCGCGCCGTCGGTATCCTCCCAGATCTCTGGGCCGGTCGTCGCCCGATGGACGGCCGGGTTTGCCGGGTTCACGAACTGGCCGGGGATGAAGCTGTTCGGGATCTCCGCGGCCAGCTCGTCGGCCTTGGCGATCGCGCCCTTCATGCCCTTCGCGCCCTCGGTGAGGACGAGCTCCGCGCCATAGGCCTTCATGAGCTGACGGCGCTCCACGCTCATGGTCTCGGGCATGACGATGATGATGCGATAGCCGCGGGCGGCCGCCACCGAGGCGAGGCCGATGCCGGTATTGCCGGAGGTGGGCTCGATGATGACGGAGCCGGGCTTCAAAAGGCCCTTCGCCTCGGCGTCGTCGATCATCGCCTTGGCGATGCGGTCCTTCACGGATCCGGCGGGGTTAAAGTATTCCAGCTTGGCGAGGAGCTTGGCTTCCAAGCCCTCGGCCTTCTCGATATGGGTCAGCTCTAACAGCGGTGTGCGACCGATGAGCTGGTCGGCGGATGTATAGATCTTGCTCATTTTGATGCCTCCTAGAAATGATATCATGTTATTACCTATTTCTCCTGTAGGTTTATTCGCATTATAATCCGATCCGTGCTCTTTGTCAACCGCTTTTTGAAAAAAACTTTTCCGATCCTTGAAATCCCATATACCATGTAATATAATAGGATTATTAAACGACAGAGGTGAACCAACATGATGGTCTCGACCAAAGGACGCTATGCGCTGCGCGTGATGATCGACATGGCGGAGCATCAGCGCGATGGATACGTTCCTCTCAAGGAGATCGCCGCCCGTCAGGAGATTTCGGAAAAATATCTGGAAAGCATCGTGAAAATACTGGTAAACGAAGGCATCCTCAGCGGTCTGCGAGGCAAGGGCGGCGGTTACCGTCTGAACGTGTCGCCGGAAAAATGCACCGTCGGCCATATCCTGCGGCTGACCGAAGGCGCGCTGGCGCCCGTGGCCTGTCTGGAGCCGCGCAGTCCCGCCTGTGAGCGCATGGCGGACTGCCGCACCCTTCCCATGTGGCAGGGGTTGTACGATCTCATCAACGAGTATCTGGACCGATTCACCATTGCCGATCTGATGAAGCAGGATCAGGCCGGAAACGACTATGTGATCTGACCGACTATGACGCCACAACAAACCGCCTTATTTACCGATCTCGACGGTACGCTTTTCAATTCCGAGGGCAAGGTGTCCGCGGAAAACCGCGCCGCCATCGACGAATACATCGCCGCGGGAGGCATGTTTGCCATCGCCACCGGGCGCGAGCCGCGCAATGCCTTGGGTTTTCTGGGACAGCTTCCGACCAGCGCGCCCTCCATCGTTCTGAACGGGTCTTCCGTCTATGACTTCAGCACCGGGACATACGGCGCCGGCTGGCATCTCGACCGCGCCAAGCTCGATCCCATCCTGCGCCGCCTGCAGACCGCCGTCCCGAACCTCGATCTGCAGCTCTACACGAAGCGCGGCATCCTATACTGCACGCCCGAGGCGCTGGCACAGCCTCAGATGCTCCGTCTGCACCGCCCCTGCATTTTTACGGAGCTCGACGCCGTCGGCGAAGAGGATGTTTTCAAATGCGTTCTCTTCGCCCCGCCCGAGCAGGAGGCCGCGATGGCGGAGATCCTGCGTCAGGCGGAGGGCGACGCCTATCGACACGTCCTTGGCACCACGGACGTGGGCGGGAAGATCACCTATCATGAGCTGCTGCCCACCGATGCCAGCAAGGGAACGGCGCTGCGCTCCCTGCGTTCGCATCCCATGCTCGCCGGGCGCACCTTTTTCGCCGCCGGAGACTATTGGAATGACTACGAGCTGCTACGGGAGGCGGATATCGCCGTCGCGCCCGCCAACGCCATCGACGAGATCAAGGCGATCTGCGCCTATACCGTCGTTTCCAATAACGATCACGCGATCCGGCATATCCTGCGGGAGCTGATGCCCCGCCTCTGACGGGAGGAAACCATGCCCTACCGCACCGCGATCTTTGATATGGACGGCACGATCCTCAACACGCTGGACGACCTGCGAAGCAGCGTGAATGTCTCCCTGCGCCGCTTCGGCTTTCCCGAGCGCACGAGGGAGGAGATCCGCCGCTTTGTGGGAAACGGAGCGCGAAAGCTCGTCGAGCGAGCCGTCCCCGCCGGGACGGACGAGGCGACGGTACAGCACGTACTGGATTTCTATAAGCCCTATTACGAGGCACATTCGCAGCTCCAAACCGCGCCGTATGACGGCATCCCGGCTATGCTTACGCGGCTGCGGGCGCAGGGCGTGCGTCTGGCCGTGGCTTCCAACAAGCCGGACGGCGCGGTGAAGCTCTTGGCGGCGCATTATTTTCCCGGGCTTTTCGACGCCGCCGTGGGCGATACCGAGGGTCTGCGCGTAAAGCCCTCTCCCGACCTTCTGCGGGAGGCAATGCGCCTTTTGGGCGCGGACACCGAAAGCGCGGTGTATATCGGCGATTCCGAGGTGGATATCGCCACGGCGCGAAACGCCTGCCTGCCCTGCCTATCCGTCACATGGGGCTTCCGCGACGCGGCGTTTCTGGCGGGAAAGGGCGCAAAAACGCTCGTCCGCACCGCAGACGAGCTGGAAAACCTCATTTTATACTAACACGCGCTTCGGACGAATTTCCGATGCGCGTGTTCTTCATTTTGCAGAAAGCTGCCAAAAGGCCACGGCGCTGGCCGCCGCCACGTTCAGCGAATCCACCCCGTGGGACATGGGGATGCGCACGGTATAGTCGCAGTCGGCGATCGTGCGCGCCGAAAGGCCGTCGCCCTCCGTGCCGAGAACGAGCGCCAGCTTATCCTCCGCCATCAGCACGGGATCGTCAATGCTGACGGAGTCGTCCCGCAGCGCCATGGCCGCCGTGCGAAAGCCCCATGCGCGCAGCAGCGCCATGCCCTTCTCCGGCCAGTCGGTCAGCTCACCGCCGATATGCGCCCACGGCACTTGAAACACCGTCCCCATGCTCACCCGCACGGAGCGGCGATACAGGGGATCGGAGCAGGCAGGCGTCAGCAATACGGCATCCATGCCCAGCGCCGCCGCAGAGCGGAAGATCGCCCCGAGATTCGTGGGGTTCATGATATCCTCCAGTACGGCGATCCGCCGCGCCCCGCGGCAGACCTCCTCCGCCGACGGCTCCGGCCGCCGCCGCATGGCGCAAAGCACGCCCCGGGTGAGCTTGAAGCCCGTGAGCTGCGTCAGCACGTCGAGCGACGAGGTGTATACGGGGATGTCCCCGCAGCGGGCGATCACGTCCTTCGCCTGCCCTTCCACATGCTTCCGCTCCATGAGCAGCGACACCGGCTCATACCCCGCGTCCAGCGCCCGCTCGATCACCTTCGGGCTTTCCGCGATAAACAGGGCGTCGTCGAGACTGTGTCCGCTGCGGAGCTGCCCCTCAGTCAATCGGGCGTAGATATCCAGCTCCGGCGCGGAAAAATCCGTGATCTCCCGTATATCCGGCATGTCTCGCTCCCCCCCTTCGCGGCGTTCATTATCAGTATATCAGCCGCGTCAAGCAGCGTTAAATTTTTCTTTACGCAGGCAAATGGATTCCCATCCATGAAATTTATGGTACAATAAAGAAAATCCAACGAAAAGGAGAGCATCCCATGAGAAAAGTACGCAGCATCCTGTCCGTCCTCGTCTGTCTGGCGCTGTGCCTGTGCCTCGGCGCTTCCGCTTTTGCCTCCGGCGAGGCGTCCGGCGGCGCGTTCGTCGCCTCCAACGAGGCCTCCGCCGCCATAGAGTACGGCTATACCGGCAGCGGTAGCGGTCTGACCCTGTCCGGCCCCGTGAACGCCTCGGGCGACGAGACCGTGATCGAAAACGCCGCCATCGTCTCCGTCGGCAGCTCCGCCGTACAGGATTCCGGCACAACGAATATCGTCGTCCGGGACTCCGTAGTGATCGGCATCGATCCTGCGCCTACCCAGCCTCTGGCGGGCAACCCCGGCAACCTTCTCGTGGCCGGCAATGTCCGCACCACCCTCGCCCTGTCCCAAAGCCATGCATATTATGTAAACTCCACCATCATCAGCTCCAACTGGGCGGCACTGTCTACCGACGGCGCGGTTCCTGCTACCGCCGAGGGGCAGAGCGAGCTGAGCCTTTATGCCTACGGCACGCTTGCCCGCACCTTTGAGGGCGGCTACGGCGCGTATTCCGATCTGTTCTGCAACCTTCTCCTTTACGGCTCCGATATTGAAGCCGCCGAGATCGGCATCATCTCCGGCACCTATGGCCGGGTAGTCGTCGGCACCGTTGCGGACGGCGAGGAAGACGCGGATATGGCCGCGCGCCTGACCGCCGAGGATATGGACGCCCAGACCGACAAGGACAAGGGCAGCATCGTCACCGGCGGCCGCAACGCCATCATGATCCACAGCGTGAACCTGCCGCCTTATTGGGAATACGAGGGCTATTCGCAGGCGGAGCTGCCGCTGTATTCCGCGCCCATCACTGTGAACGGCAGCATCCTGCGCACGGATATGGCCATCGATCAAGGCGTCGAGTATGCCGCCCAGAAGCAGGCGTATATCGACCACACCGCGGGCAGCGTCATCCTCATCAAGAGCACAAACACGGATATCTCCCTCACGGGCAGCGAGCTGATCCCCGATCCGAACGGCACCGGCGCGATCATCCACACCGTGTATAACAACGACACGATGTTCATGAACGCCGTCCCCGACGGCGAGCAATACCCCGGCGTGAGCGTGTCCATGACCGATATGGAAGTGACCGGCGATGTGATCCACGAGGACTATCAGCGGGATATGAATCTTGCTCTCTCCGGCGCTTCCCTCACCGGCGCGATCAACGCCTATGACTGCGCCCATTGGAACGAGGCCGCGGCGGCCGAGGGCTTTACGGACTACGCGCTTGACGCCTCCTATGCCGCTCCCCACGGCGTGGCACTCACGCTGGAGAACGGCTCGAATTGGGTCGTCACCGGGGAAAGCACCCTCATGAGCCTCACCGTTGACGAGAGCTCCGCCGTTGCCGGCTCCATGACGGTGAACGGCGTCGCCACCCCCATCACCGCGGGAACCTACACCGGCGAGATCGTTATCGTCCCGTAATCCTCTTTCAGGCAAAGCTCCGAAACCAAGCGCCAAAAAGGCGCTGTCTCAGATAGCTTTTAGCTAAATGAGGCAGCGCCCTCTTTGTTTTTCTCAAGCCAGCGGCTTTTCATACCCGGCGAACTCCCGCCCCTCGCGTGTCTCCACCGCATGGCGCAGGGCGCCGCAATAGATATACCCGCGTTTTTCCAGCAGGCCGCGCATGATGCGGTTGTCCCGATGGGTGTCGATGCGGACGCTGGGAAGGCCGAGGCCGCATAGGATATCCTCCGCAAACTGCAGCATCTCCTCGCCCAAGCCGCGGCCGACGTAAGCGTCCGTCACGGCGACGCGGTGTACCGCGCCGTAAGCGCCGTCCGTGAGCCATGCGCCGTCGATATCGTCGTAGTCCGGGTCAGGCGTCGTGTAGATCGCAACGCAGCCCGCGGGGGCGTCCTCATGGCCGAACAGCCAGCAGTTGCCTGCCGCGATATCCGCGCGGAACACGTCCTCATTCGGAAAGCCCGTCTGCCATTGCGCCACGCCCTGCGCGTTCAGCCGGGCGATGCCCTGCGCCATGATATCCATGAGCGTGGGGATATCCGCCTCCGAGGCGCGGCGGCAGTCGTAGGAGAGCTTTTCCTTTCCCGTCAGACGGCGGACGATCCTCTCGTCTTCCTTCGTCTGCGGCGTGAATGCGGCGAACATATCCGGGCGCTTTTCCTTCGTGCGGATGAGCTGCTGCTCACGCCGCCAAGCAGCCACGTCGGCATGATTCCCGGCGCGCAGCACCTCCGGCACCTGCAGCCCCTCCCACATCTCCGGGCGGGTATACTGGGGATACTCCAGCAGGCCGTCCCAATGGCTCTCGCCGATATAGCATTCCGGATCGGACAGGACCCCCGGCACCATGCGGCATACGCTGTCCGCAATGGCCATGGCCGGAATCTCCCCGCCGGTAAGGACGAAATCGCCGATGCTCATTTCCTCGTCGCAGCAAAGCTCGATAAAGCGCTCGTCCACGCCCTCGTAATGCCCGCACACGAGCACCAGATGATCGTAATCCGAAACGAGCCGCCGCGCCTGCGTCTGATCGAAGCGCGTCCCCTGCGGGGACATATAGATGACGCGCCTACGGCGCTGACCCGCCTCGGCGGTCACATGGTCAAGGCACGCCTTGAGCGGCTGCGCCATCATGACGCAGCCCCAGCCGCCGCCGTAGGGGTAATCGTCCACCTGCTGCTGTTTATTGGTAGTAAAATCCCGGATCTGGACGCAGTTGATCTCAATGACGCCCTTGGCCTCCGCCCGTCCGAGGATGGAGGAGGACATCATCGCGTTCACCGCGTCGGGAAACAGGGTAAGGATATCGATTCGCATTTACATACCTTCAATGAGACGGACGGTGACGACGCCTTCGTCCGCGTCCTTATCGAGGATGAACGCGGGCACGTCGGGAATAAGGATTTCCCGTTCGCCGCGCACCACATAAACGGAGGCGGCGGGCGCGGGAATGACCTCCGCCAGCACGCCGAGGTCGTTTCCGGCCTCATCCATGACCTTCGCCCCGAGGATGTCTTGGATGAACACCGCGCCCTTCGGGAGCTTGGCGTCCGCGCGGTCGATGAACACGACCTTGCCCTTGAGCGCCATCGCTGCGTTCACGTCGTCCACGCCGTCGAGGGCGGCGATGCACATGGTCTTATGCACGCGGCAGGAGCGCACCTTCACCGGCTGTCCGTCGATATAAAAACGCTTGAAGCGGGTCAGAAACGCCGCCTCGTCCGCCCAAGGCTCGATCTTCACCTCGCCCCGGACGCCGTGGGTGTTCACGATCCTGCCCGCTTCCAGATATTGCTTCTTCAATCCAGTATCTCTACGGAGACCTTCTTGCCCCGGCGCTGGCCAACGGCCTTCATCAGCACGCGGATCTGGCGCACGATGCGCCCTTGCCTGCCGATCACCTTGCCCATATCGCCATCGGCGACCCGTACCTCGAATACGGTCTCACGCTCCGTTGTATGCTCGTCCACAGTCACCTTGTCCGGATTGTCCACAAGGCTCTGCACGATATACGTCAGAAGTTCCTTCATGGGATCAGCCGGCTTATTCGGCAGCCTCGGCCTTAGCCTCCGCCATCTTCAGAAGTCCGCGAACGGTATCGGTGGGCTGAGCGCCGCAGGCGATCCAGTATTTGGCGCGCTCCATGTCGATCTGGACGGTAGCGGGCTTGGTCATCGGGTCATAGGTGCCGATCTCTTCGATGTTGCGGCCGTCGCGGGGAGAACGGCTGTCCGCCACCACGACGCGATAGAAAGGAGCCTTCTTGGCGCCCTGTCTCTTCAGACGAATCTTAACCATTGTTTTTTCCTCCAACTGTAAGTTTTATTTGTATTTTGAAAAATCAGAAACCGAACATTCCTGCTTTTTTCGCCATTCTGCGGCCTTTTTTGGTGCCGGCCATCTGCTTTGCCATCTGGTTCATGGCCTCGAAGCCCTTCAAAAGGCGATTGATTTCCACCACGCTCGTGCCAGAGCCGGCGGCGATGCGTTTTTTACGGCTGGCGTTGAGGATCGAGGGATTGTCCCGCTCCTTCTGGGTCATGGAGAGGATGATCGCCTCGGTGCGTGCCATCGCTTTTTCATCGATCTTCGCGCCCTTGAGCTGCTTGGCGTCCAGCCCCGGCACCATGCCGAGGATATCCTCCATGGAGCCCATGCTCTTGATCGAGCGCATCTGCTCCAGATAATCCTGCAGCGTGAAGCGGTTTTTCATGAGCTTATCGGCCATCTCGGCGGCCTTTTTCTCATCCACGGCCTGCTCGGCCTTCTCGATAAGCGTCAAAACATCGCCCATGCCGAGGATACGGCTGGCCATGCGGTCGGGATGGAAAACCTCAATGGCGTCCAGCTTTTCGCCCATGCCGACGAATTTAATCGGCTGCCCCGTCACCGCGCGGACGGAAAGCGCCGCACCGCCGCGGGCGTCGCCGTCCATCTTCGTGAGCATCACGCCCGTGATGCCCAGCGCCTCATGGAAGGCGGAGGCGGCGTTCACCGCGTCCTGCCCGGTCATGGCGTCCACGGTGAGAAGGATCTCCGCGGGCTCCACGGCGGCCTTGATGTTTCTCAGCTCGTCCATGAGCGCCTCGTCCACATGAAGCCGTCCGGCGGTATCGAGGAAGATCACGTCGTTTCCGTGCATCCGTCCATGCGCCACGGCGGCCTTCGCGATATCCACGGGGTCGGTGTTGACGCCCATCTGGAAGACAGGGATACCCACCTGCGCGCCGACGGTCTCGAGCTGCTTGATGGCCGCGGGACGGTATACGTCGCACGCCGCGAGCAGCGGACGCTTGTTCTGGTGTTTTTTCACCCACGCGGCGAGCTTGGCGGTATTCGTGGTTTTGCCCGCACCCTGCAGGCCGACGACCATCACGACGCTGGGGACTTTTGAGGAATAGTTGAGCTTTACGGCCTGCCCGCCCATGAGCGCGGTCAGCTCGTCGTTCACGACCTTGATGACCATCTGCGCGGGATTCAGGCTCTCTAGGATCTCCGTGCCGGCGGCTTTCTCGGAAACGGTTTTCACAAAGTCCTTCACGACCTTGTAGCTCACATCCGCCTCCAGCAGCACCATGCGCACCTGTCGCATGGCCTCCTTGACGTCCGCCTCGGTGAGGCGGCCCTTGCCCCGCAGCTTTTTGAAAATGCCGTTCAGTTTTTCGGATAAGCTTTCAAATGCCATTATATAAGTCCCTCCAGCCGCCGCAGAACAGCGCGGCTGTCGTCGTTATCGGGGAGCATGGCCTCCAGCTGGCGGCGTATTTCTGCGATCTGCTCGCGCCGGTCGAGATAGCGCCGGACGAGGCCGGTCTTCTCCTCCACGTTTCGCAGATTCGCCTCCGCCCGGCGAAGGATATCCCACACGCCCTGACGGGTCAGCCCGTCCAGCTCCGCGATCTCCGCAAGCGAGTAGTCCTCGTTCCAATGGAGATCACAGTATTCCCTCTGCTTATCGGTGAGCAGCTCCCCGTAAAAATCCAGCAGAAGCGCACGATCAAGCGGGCTTTTGTCCACGTTGCATCCCCTCTGTTAAACAAAAACACTTTACAGCCTGCGTATCATACCACAACCCGCCCCCGCTGTCAAGGGTTTTTCATTCGCAGGCAGCCAAAAAACAGCGCATCCGAACCGTTTGGCCGGATGCGCCGTTTTGCGCGTGATCCTTATTTGGATTGGATGTTTACGACCTCGCTGTAGGCGGAGTTGGCGTATTTGCTGCTGCCATTGGCGACGACTTTGTAGTAATATGTCTTGCCCTTGACCGCCGAGGTGTTGACCGTATACAGCTTCGTTGTGGTGATGAGCTTCGTGTATTGTCCGCTCTGACTTGTGGCACGGTAAACGGTGTACGATTGCGCGCCTGTGACCTTCGCCCATTTCAGATACGGCTTGCCCTTGGAGGAGAGCTGGATCGTCACCGTCGGCTGCTTGCAGTCGCAGGTGCGGGATTTGATCTCGCTTGCCGCGGAGTCAGCCGCGCTCTTGGAGCCGTTTGCCACGACATAGTAGTAATAGGTTTTGCCCGCCACAGCCGATGTATTGGTGTAATAGGTCTTTTCCGTGGTCAGCATCTTCGTGTATTCACCGTTCTTGCTCGTCGCCCGATACACCGTATAGCTCACGGCGCCGTCCACGGCCTTCCACGACACCTTGATCTTGCCGCTAGAAGCCACATTCGTCAGCGTCACCACCGGCCGTGCGCAGTCGCAGGTGATGTATTTGATCGCGCTGAACTCCGAATCGGTATACCCCTCACCGCCGATAGCCTTGACCTTATAGTAATACGTCGTTCCCGCCTCCGTGTTCTTGGTATTCGTCACGGTAAGCTTCGACGTTGTGGTAATGCGGGAATATGTCCCGGACTTGCTGGTGGCGCGCCAGACCTCATACTTTTCCGCGCCCTCGACGGCATTCCAAGAAATCTTGATCTTCCCCGAGGAAGCGACGGTCGAGAGCGTCACGGTGGGGGCGGAAAGGGGCTGGACATTCTGTGCAATCAGCGTGACTGACGTATCAACCGCTACGCAGGGACTCCATCCGTCGTTTGACCCATAGACTATGGTCGAATCGCTGACCTCAGGATCAAACTGCATACATTCGAGAAGTCTCGGACAATTACTTATATCAAGCTGAGATAGTTTGTTTCTGACGCATGAAAGCTGATATAAATTGACACATTTGGATACATCCAACGACGAAAGCTGATTATCGTTGCACCAAAGACTAGATATATCAGCACATTTTGATATATCCAGCGTTGCAATCCGATTACTGTCGCAAACAAGACCTATCAACGCAGAGCAGGAGCTCAAATCCAAGTTTGAAAGATCATTCTCTGTGCAGTTAAGATACTGAAGTGCAGAGCAGCCGCTCAGATTGAGAGAGGCAAGCAGATTTCTGCTACAGTAAAGTTGTGTCAGCTCTGTACACCCGCTCACGTCCAGCTCGGTGAGCTGGTTGATGCCGCACCACAGAATTGTCAGCGCAGTGTTCTTGCTCACGTCCAGCGACGTAAGTTGGTTGCCATGGCAGAGGAGACTTTTCAACGAGGCGTTTTTCGAAACATCCAGCGCGGTCAGTTGGTTGCCGTCGCAGGAGAGATCTGTCAACGAGGAAAAGTATTCGATACCCTTTAGTGACGCTATTTCGTCACCCCAGCAGTCAATGGAGGTTACTGCTGCGATTTCGGAATCCGTAAGAATGTCGTCATCATCTGCGTCACATCTGCGACTTACATAGTCACGGAAATTCGCATCCGGGAAATGCTCCTCGTCGATGGGAATGCCGATCTCTTCATTGGCCGCCTCGTCGGCGACCTCCACGGGCTCCGCCTCCGCCTCGATGGATTCTGCGATCTCGGCGGGTTCTTCTTCGATGACCTCGACCGATTCCACCGCCTCGATCTCCGCTTCCGGCTCGTCGCTTGCCAAAACCGCTACTGGCAGCAGCGAGAGACACATAAGTAGCACTAAAAGCATTGATAATACTCGTTTCATATTTCTCTCCTTTTTGCGCAATTTAATATAGAATGTCTTAAGTTTAACCTGTTTCAGGTTAAAAGTCAATAATCTGTTTTAGGTTATGCCATGCTCTTTGCTGAGGTGGTCATTATGTACCCACGGATCCGTGATTTACGGGAAGACGCTGATCTGAACCAGACGCAAGTCGCCAAATATCTAGGCATGTCACAAACCGGCTATTCAAAATATGAGACAGGAGAAAACGATATTCCAACGCATATTCTGATTAAACTCGCCAAATTCTATCATGTCACAACCGATTATCTTTTAGGTTTATCCGATACAATGCGATAACTCATGGGGCGGCGCGGTCATTTGATCGCGCCGCTCTTTGCCGCCCCCGGTATATTCCTATCCAAACGCGGGAAAAATCCTTGATATGGAAACGATTCGTAATGAACGTCTGGCCAGATGGGGCGAACAGGCGGCCAGAAGCATCCCCGTCACCGGCGCGGTCTCCGGCAGAAAGACCGCCAAGAACCTCGCCGCGGCCATGCACCGCGTGGCAGACCTGAGCCGGGACGAGAGCGTCACGGCATGGTATGCCGACAACGAATATCTTTCCCGGCGGGAGGGCAGCTTAGCTCTCGCGGCCTTCCGCGCCGCCGGGAAACTGCGCCGCGGCCCGGACGGAGCGGCGCTCGTCATGCTATGCCGCCGTCTCGTGGACGCCGGCCCGATCACTGAGGAGCGCGTGGAGGAGTTCCTCACAGGGGCCAGACGATCCGAGGAGATGCCGGAAACCGAAGCCGCGCTCGTAGGCGCGGCGCTGCGCATGGCCGTCATCGAGTCGCTCTCCGAGGGCGCGGACGCCCAGCGCGCGGCGGAGCTTTTCACCAGCCTCCGCACGCTGGCGGAGCTGGACCTCACCGACGCGCTGGAGCATTCCGATCCCATCGACGAGCTTCTGAGGCATGACGATATCTATCCCGCGCTGGACGAGCGCAGCCGCGCCGCTTACCGGGAGCAATGCCAGCAGCTCGCCAAAAAGCACGGCTCCACCCCCCGCAAGGAGGCGCAGACGGCGCTCGAAGAAGGCCTGCACGCCTATCTTAACCCGCCCATCCGGCGATCCGGCGCGGGGTACATTGCCGCCCATGTGCTGCTGACGCTCATCTTATCGCTGTTCGCGGGATTCTTCTTCGGCGACTGGCGGATCGGCGCGCTTGTGCTGCTGCCGATTTCGGAGCTGGTGGGCTCCGTGACGGATATGACGCTGCTGCGCTTTGTGAAGCCCCGCCGTTTGCCGCGGCTGGAGCTGCGGGACGGCGTTCCCGCCGAGGGACGGACGGTATGCGCCGTGTCGGCGCTGCTGACAGACGACGATACCGCGCCGAAGCTCGCCCGGCGACTGGAGGAATACCGCCTTTCCAACCGGGAATGCGGCGAAAATCTCCTGTTCGCGCTGTTGGCCGATCTGCCGGACTCGAAGGTCTATCCCGCCCCCGGCGGCGCCGAACGCCTCGCGGCGGCGAAAGAAGCCATTGACAGGCTGAACGAGCGCTTCGGCGGAGGCTTCTATCTTCTCACCCGCGACATGCAATGGAATCCCGCGGATCGCATCTATACACCGTGGGAGCGCAAGCGGGGCGCGATCTTGGAACTGTGCCGCCTCACGCAGGGCAAGCCCAGCTCGCTCCGCTGCATGGCGGGCGAACGTTCGGAGCTTCACGCCCGGTATGTCCTCTGCCTCGACGGGGATACCCGTCTCGTGCCGGGGGCGGCGCGGCAGCTCATCGGCGCAGCCATGCATCCGGCCAACGCGCCCATCGTGAAAAACGGCGTCGTGACAGCGGGTCACGCCGTGATCCATCCGCGCATGTCCGTGGAGCTGGAGAGCGCCATGGCCTCCGATTTCACCCGGCTCTATGCCGGGCAGGGCGGCACCGACCCCTACGGCGCGCCCACGGGCGAGCTGTTTTCCGATCTCTACGGCCGCGGCGGCTTTTCCGGCAAGGGCATCGTGGACGCGGCGGCCTATCTCGCCTGTCTGGAAGACCGTTTTGCGGAAAACGCCGTTCTGAGCCATGACGCGCTGGAGGGCGCGTATCTGCGGGGGGCATATATGGGCGATGTGGAGCTGACCGACGGCGCGCCTGTCAACGCCTTTTCATGGTTCAAGCGGCTCGACCGCTGGACCCGCGGCGACTGGCAGAACCTGCCATGGCTCGGCAAACAGGGGCAGAGCCTTTCCTCCATCGACCGCTGGCGGCTGTTCGACAGCGTCCGCCGCAGTCTTTCCGCCCCCGCGGCGTTTCTCGCCATCGTTCTGTCCTTTTTTCTCCCCGCCCTCCGCGCCGCGGGGATCGTCGCCCTCGTCTGCCTGGGGGCGGAAGCCGTGCACGACGCCTTTGCGGGGCTCTTTCTGCCCGCCCGGGACGCCGCCCTGCGCTGCCGAAGCGGCGTACTGCGGGGCGTGGGCGGCTCGTTTACCCGGCTGCTGGCGCGGCTCATCCTGCTGCCGTGGGAGGCCTTCACCCGCCTCGGCGCAGCGCTTACCGCCCTATGGCGCATGGGCGTGAGCCATCGGAACATGCTGCAATGGGTCACGGCGGCGCAGGCTGAGAGCAGGCGGCAATACCCCGCGGCTCTATGGCTTTCCATGATCACGGGAGCGGCTCTGCTGCTTTTCGCGCCCGATCCCGCGGGCAAGGCCGTCGGCCTCATCTGGCTCGCGTCACCATGCTTTGCCCATCTGTCCGGAAAGCGGCAGACGCCGAAAAACGACCTCACGGACACCGACCGCGCCTTCCTGCTGGAATGCGCCAGATCCATCTGGTCGTACTTTTCCGAAAACTGCACGCGGCAGGATCATTGGCTGCCTCCCGATAACGTGCAGGTCCAGCCGCCTAAGGGCGCGGCACGGCGCACCTCGCCGACGAACATCGGTCTGGCGCTGGCCTCCGCCGTCGCCGCCATGGAGCTGGAGATCACACCGCAGGATAAGGCCGCAGCCTTTATTGAAAACATTATGTCAACCATTGAGCGTCTGCCCCGCTGGCGTGGGCATCTCTATAACTGGTACGACACCGGCACCTGCGCGCCGCTCCAGCCCGCCTATGTTTCCACGGTGGACAGTGGCAATCTCTGCGCCTGTCTCATCACGGCGGCGCACGGACTATCCGCCCATGGCTTCGACGCGCTGTCGAAGCGGGTCATGGCCTTTGCCGATGAGATCGACCTCGGCGCTCTTTATGACGGGAAACAGCGCCTGTTCCGCATCGGCCTCGATCCGGCAAGCGGCGAGGTATCGCCCGGCCATTATGACCTGATGGCCTCCGAGGCGCGGCTGACGAGCTATATCGCCTGTGCCCGGGGCGAGGTACCGCTGCGCCATTGGCAGGCGCTCAGCCGGGCACAGCTCTCTCTGGATGGCTGGCGCGGCCTCGCGAGCTGGTCGGGCTCCATGTTCGAATACCTCATGCCGGAGCTTTTCCTGCCCCTTGTGAACGGCTCCCTGCTCTGGGAAACGGGGCGATTCTGTCTGTATGCCCAGCGGCGGCGCGCCGCCGGGAAGGACGCGCCGTGGGGCAGCTCCGAAAGCGGCTTCTTCTCCCTCGACGCGGGCATGGATTACCGCTACAAGGCGCACGGCGCGGGCGCTCTCGCCCTGCGGCGGGATATGGACGGCGAGTTGGTCATCGCACCGTATGCCAGTTTCCTCGCACTGTGCGTGCATCCGAAGGCGGCGGTCAAAAACCTGCGCCGCTTAAAGCGCCGGGGCGTATGGGGACGGTACGGTCACTATGAAGCTCTCGACCTCACCCCCGGACGCACAGATCCCAACGGCGAGCCTGTACGCAGCTTCATGAGCCATCATCTGGGCATGAGCCTGTGCGCCGCGGCCAACTGCCTCAAGGGCGGCGTGATGCGGCAATACTTCATGGCAGAGCCGGCATGCGGCGCGTTCCGTCCGCTGCTGGCCGAGCGCGTCCCCCTCGGTGGTCCGATCCTGCGCCGCAGCCGCAGCCCGCTCACCCGACCGCCGGAGCCCCGGCAGGAGCATGCGGCTTTCTCCTTCGAGGGTCAGGGATATGCCCCGGAGGCGCCGGCATGTTTCCCCCTGTCGAACGGCGTATACACTCTGCTTGTCAAAGCGGACGGTTCCTGCATCGCCCAGACCGGCGGACTGCTCCTTTATCGCCCGGACGGGCTGGAGATCGCCGCAGATGACCGCATCCTGACGCCCTCCCGACGGCAGGCCGCGTTCCGCCCATGGCGCTACGCAGGGGGCGTCGTCACCTTCACGACGCCGTATAAGACAAGTGTTATGTCAACCTCCGTCGCCGTCGCCTCCGGCGAATGCGGCGAGCTGCGGCGCATTACCGGCGAAAGCGGTGGTCATCTGTCCATCCGTTTTGAGCCGGTGCTTGCAAAGTCCCGGGATTATGAGGCGCATCCGGCCTTCTGGCGGCTGGGGCTGGAGGTCACCGCCCACGATGGCGCGGTATTCGTGCGCCGTCTCTCCCGCGGGGGCTTGCCGGAGGTATGGCTGTGCCTTGCTTCCACGGCGCGGCTTTCCATCCGTTCCGGCGCGGGCTGGCAGATGAACGATCCCGTGCGGATCGAAGCCGTGCTGCCCGAGGGCGGCTGCGCGGCGCTTGCCCTCTGCTTCGGACGGAGCCGGGCAGACGCCCATGGCGGTGCGAAGCGCATCCTCTCCGGCGGAGCCTCCGATATGGCGGGCTCCATCGCCGGGCTGCTGGGCATGGGCGCGGAGGGCGTCGAGGCCTCCTTCCGGCTATGCAGCGCGATCGGCGCAGGCCGGGTGAACGCCTCGGACGGCGCGACCCGTTCCGATCTTTGGAAGCACGGCGTTTCCGGCGATCTGCCGATTCTGTATGCCGACGCGGCGGAGGATCTGGACGAAGCCCGACGCATGATAAAGCGCCATGCCTTTCTGACCGCCTGCGGCGTTCGATCCGATCTCGTGATCGACACCGGCGAGGCAGGAGCGTATCTCCATCCCAAAGCCGAGGCGCTGCGGCGCTTTCTGGACAAATACGGCCTCACCGCTTTTGAGGGGCAGCCCGGCGGCGTGCATTTTGCCGTTGGGGAGGACGTGCGCTCCGCAGCCGTCCGCCTGCTGCCACCTGCGGAACAGAAGGCCGTGCAGCTTCCCGGCCTGCGCGCGGAGCTGCCCCGGGGGCAGCGGCCGCCGGAGATATTGTATCTCACGGGCGGGGCGGTGAGCTTCCAAACGCCGCCGCTGCCGCCCCGCGCATGGTGCAGCGTGCTGACAAACGGCAGCTTCGGATACCTCGCCGCCGACTGCGGCACCGGGTTCCTCTGGCTGGAAAACGCCCGGGAATGCCCGATCTCCCCATGGAGAAACGATCCCCTCGCCACGGGCGGCGGCGAGAGCCTTGAGCTCATCACCGCAGCCGGACGCAGAAGCCTGTTTGCCGATGGGAGAAACCCCTGCCGCGTGATCCACGGCTTCGGCTGGACGCGCTGGGAGAACGAGGGCGTCAGCGTCACCGCTTTTGTGCCGCAGGAGATCAAGGCGCGGGTACTGCTCATAGAGGGCGGCGACGGCTCCTATATCGGTTGGCATCTGCCGCTGGCGCTGGCCGCGGATCCTATGGACGCGCGTTTTGTCATCACCGGCATGGAAAACGGCTGTCTCACGGCGAAAAATCCCCGCAGCGCCTATCCCGGCGCGGTCTTCCGCGCCGTGGCGAGCAAGAACCTGCGGGGCTTCACGGGAGACGAGGCGTCGTGGCTGGAGGGCCGCTTCAACGGGCGCGTCGGCGCGGGTCTCGATCCCTGCTTCGGCGCACTGTGGGACGGCGGCGGTATGACCGTCATCGTATGCGGCTGCGAGGACGAAGCGACCCTGCGGCAGCTCGCCGATCCCGATCAGGCGGCGCAGGAGCTGCTGCGCGTCCGGGACGGCTGGCGCTCCGTGCTCAGCCGGGTGCATATTCGCACCCCGGATGAGAGCCTCAACCGGCTCATGAACGGCTGGGCGGCCTATCAGACACTGTCGAGCCGCGTCCTCGGCCGCACGAGTATGTATCAGAGCGGCGGCGCTTACGGCTTCCGGGATCAGCTTCAGGATGTGACGAACCTGCTGCTCGTCGCGCCCGAGCGCGCAAAGCAGCATATCCTCGCCTGCTGCGCCCGTCAATTCACCGAGGGGGACGTGCTGCATTGGTGGCATGAATCCCCAGAGGGCGCCAAGGGCGTGCGCACACGCTGCTCGGACGACCTTCTCTGGCTGCCGTGGGCGCTGTGCGAGTATGTGGAAAAGACCGGCGACGGGTCGCTCTGCCGGGCATCAGCGTCATGGCTCGAGGCGCCGCCCCTTCGGCCGGAGGAGCATGACCGCTATTTCATCCCCGCCGTCTCCGAAGCATCGGACACCGTGCTGGAGCACGCCCGCCGGGCGCTCGACGCGGTGATCGAGCGGGGGCGCGGACCGCACGGCCTGCTGCCCACCGGCTCCGGCGACTGGAACGACGGCATGGACAAGGTGGGCGGCGAGAGCGTTTGGCTCACATGGTTCTTCGCCTGTGTATCTGAGCGCTTCGCGGCGCTGCTTGACCGCCTCGGGGAGGACGGCGCGAAAAAATACGCCGACGCCGCCTCCGTCTGCGTAAAGGCGGCGGAGCGGGCATGGGACGGAAGCTGGTATCTGCGGGGCTGGTGGCAGGACGGCGCGCCGCTGGGAGCGGCGGGCGCTCCCGCCTGCGCCATCGACTCCATTGTCCAGAGCTGGGCGGCCTTCTGCCCCGGCGCAGATAAGACCCGTGTCCGCACGGCGCTGCGCTCGGCGTTGGAGCATTTGTATGACGAGGCTCACGGCATCACGAAGCTGTTCACCCCGCCCTTCGAGGACGCCGGCCGCGACCCCGGGTATATCCGAGCCTGCGGCCCGGGCTTCCGGGAAAACGGCGGCCAATACACCCACGGCGCACTGTGGCTCGCCTCGGCACTTCTGAAGGAGGGTTTTACGGAGGAGGGGACAAAGCTCCTGCTCGACTGCATGCCCGAGCGTCACGATGCCGCCCAATGGGGCGCGGAGCCGTATGTACTGGCGGCGGACGTTTCCGCCAATCCCGATCACTACGGCGAGGCGCTTTGGAGCTGGTATACCGGCTCCTCCGGCTGGTTTTTCCGCGTCGTGCTGGAGGATCTTCTGGGTATCCGTCTCAAAGACGGGCACCTTGTGGTGGAGCCGCGCCTGCCTTCCGGCTGGGAGGGCTACGAGGCCGATATCTGCGGCCGAAAGATCCGCGTGCGCCACGGCCGTGTCACGATCAGCTGACAGCCGCGGCGGACGGGCTCGCATAATTCAAAATAATGTCATATGCAAATCATGAAAAATATGTTATAATGGGGGTTACGAAAATGTGGAAATAAGAGATGGAGTGATTTGGGTGCGCCAAGTGCGAAAAGAGATCCTGCCGGGGGTCTATCTGACCTGCCTGCAAACCGACAAATTCAAAACAGGGCTTCTGAGCCTCAATCTGCTGACGCCGCTGCGCCGGGAAACCGCGTCTCAGAACGCCCTCATTCCCAGCGTTCTTCGGCGCGGCTCGGCGTATCACAGCGACATGAACGCCATCGCCGCGCGGCTCGACGACCTCTACGGCGCGCGCATCGAGCCGATCGCCCGAAAAATGGGCGAGATACAGGCCGTGGGATTCTGGGCAGACTTTGCGGACGACGCCTATCTGCCGGGCGGCGCCGGTACGCTCTTGGAGGACGTGACCGCCCTCGTGGGCGAACTGCTGCTCTCTCCGTGCATGCGCGGCGGGCTTTTCCTCCGGCAGTATGTGGAGAGCGAGAAGGAAAAGCTCTTGGAGGATATCCGCGCCCGCGTGAACGACAAGATCGCCTACAGCCGCTTCCGACTGACGGAGCTGATGTGCGCCGCGGAGGACTATGCCGTGGACGTTCTCGGCACCGAGGACACGGCGGAGAGCATCGGCTATGTCGCCCTCTCAAAGCATTATAAAACACTGCTTGCTTCCTCCCCCATCGAGATCCTCTACTGCGGCTCGGCGGAGGCCGTCCGAGTGGAGGCCGCTCTGAAGGACGCGCTCGTGACACTGCCCCGGGGCGAGCTCGATCCCGATATCGGCACGGATATCCGCATGAACGCCGTGGAGGACAGCATCCGCTATTACACCGAAACGATGGACGTTTCGCAGGGAAAGCTCGTCATCGGCTTCCGTCTCGGCGAGTGCATGGAGGAGCCGGACTTCGCCGCCATCCGGGTGATGAACACCGTATTCGGCGGGGGCGTGACCTCGAAGCTCTTCATGAACGTGCGCGAAAAGCTGAGCCTGTGCTATTTCGCCGCCTCTGCGGTGGATGTGATGAAGGGCGTGATGCTCGTGGTGAGCGGCATCGAGCAGGAAAACTACCAAAAAGCCCTTTCGGAGATCTTCCGCCAGCTCGACGCGGTACGCTCCGGCGATATCTCCGACGACGAGCTGGCCTCCGCGAAGATCACCCTCTCGAGCGACCTGCTGGGTCTTTCGGACAGCGGCGGTGAGCTGGAGGGCTTCTGGCTGCGGCAGAATCTGATGGGTCTCGAATACGGCCCGGATGAGCTGGCCGCGCTCGTGGAGGACGTGACGCGGGAGGATGTGATCCGCGTCGCCAATTCCATCGAATGCGACATGGTCTATTTCATGCAGGGCGAGGAGGAGACCGGCGATGAAGAAAACTGAATACCCCGCCATCGGCGAGACCCTCTATACCGCCGTTTTGCCGAACGGTCTGCCCGTTTATGTCGTTACAAAGCCCGGCTACCGCCGCAGCTTTGCCGTATACGCCGCGAACTACGGCGGCGCGGATCGCCGGTTCACCCTCGCCGGGGAACAAAAAGACACGCCAGCCGGCGTGGCGCATTATCTGGAGCACAAGATGTTCGATACCCCGGACGGCGACGCGCTCATGAAGCTGAGCGCTACCGGCGCGAATCCGAACGCTTTCACCTCCGAGGCCATGACCGCCTATCATTTCGAATGCACCGGGCATTTCGAGGAAAACCTGCGCACGCTGCTCTCCTTCGTCTCCGTGCCCTATTTCACGCAGGCAAGCGTCGATAAGGAGCAGGGCATCATTGCGCAGGAGATCCGCATGTACGAGGACGCGCCGGATTTCGTGGTATACACGAACCTTATGAAATGTCTCTTTGAGCACAGCCCCCTGCGCGATTCCGTCGCCGGTACGGTCGAATCCATCCGCGAGATCACGCCGCAGGTGCTGTACGACTGCCACAAGGTCTTTTACCATCCCTCCAATATGGCGCTTTGCGTCGTGGGCGACGTGGATCCCGAGGCGGTCGAGCGGATCGCCCGCGAGATCCTCACCCCAGAGGAAGCGGAGATCCCCGGCCGGGATTACGGCCCGGCGGAGAGCGCGGAACCGCTGGAGCGGCTCTGCGAGGCGCGGATGGAGGTTTCCGAGCCGGTATTCATCATCGGCGGAAAGCTCGGCGCCATGGCCGCGGGCGAGGAGGCGCTGCGGGAGCGCATCACCGCGGGACTGGCGCTGCGCTGCCTGTGCGGACGCAGCTCGCCGTTTTACCTCAAAAACTATGACAAGGGTCTGCTGAACGCCACCTTTGGCAGCGATGTGGATTACGCTGCCGGGCAAGGCGTCGTCTGCTTCGAGGGCGAGACCTCCGCCGACCCCCACGACGTGTTCGACGCCCTGTGCGCCGAGATCGGGCGTGTTTCCGCAGAGGGCTTCGATCCCGCGCTGTTCGACCGTCAGAAAAAAGCTTCCCTCGGCGGACGCATCCGCGCGTTGGGGAATTTCCGCAGCCTCGCCATCGGCATCGTCGAGGGCTGCTTTGCCGGGTTCCAGCCGCTGGAGGCCTTCCGGCTCATGGAAGAAATCACCTGCGACGACGCGGCGGCTTGGGTGCGGGAAAAGCTCGTGCCGGAGCGCCTCGCCCTGTCCGTCATCTATCCCAAGGAGGCCTGAGCCCTATGTCATCCGCCGCCATTTCCTTCCCACTGCTGGGGAGCTGGTCGATCTGCCCTCCCAACAGCTTCGTGCTTTTCGGCCATACGTTTTACTGGTACGGCGTCATTATCGCCTGCGGCTTTTTGCTGGCCGTGACCTACTGCTACCGCCGCAGCGCGGAATTCGGCATCAAGCAGGACGATCTGACCGATGTTCTGCTCTTCGCCGTGCCGCTCGGCATCGTCGGCGCGCGCATCTACTATATCGTTTTCTTCGGAAACTATACCACCCTCGCCGAGATGGTGGCCATCTGGGAAGGCGGCCTCGCCATCTACGGCGGGATCATCGCCGCCGTCATCACTGTTTTCGTCGTATGCCGCGTCAAGAAAATCTCCACCCTTGCGCTTTTGGATCTCGTGGCCTTCGGCTTTCTCATCGGCCAGTCCGTCGGCCGCTGGGGCAATTTCATGAACCGGGAAGCCTTCGGGTACGAGACGGATATCTTCTGCCGCATGGGTCTCACCCTGAACGGCGAGACGATCTATGTCCACCCCACATTCCTGTATGAATCGCTTTGGAACTGCATCGGCTTTATCACCCTGCATATCCTTTCCAAAAAGCGCCCCCGCCGGTTCGACGGCCAGTTTTTCCTGTACTATATCGCATGGTACGGTCTCGGCCGCGTATGGATTGAGGGGCTTCGCACCGATTCGCTGTACATAGGCGGCAGCGGCATCCGCGTGTCCCAGCTTCTGGCGGGGCTGACCTGCGCCGCCGCCGTGATCACGGTGTTCACCGTCCTCAAAAGCGGCCGATGCAGCCCGGAAAAGCTGTGGGTGAACCGTGTCGCCGCCGCGCAGGCCGCCGATGCGGAAGCCGGATCCGAAGGCAGCGAGCCGGAGGAGCCGGAAGACAAATCATGATCGGAAGACAGAACCAACTGCATTATAGGAGGTAGCATCATGCCCAGCTTCAGGAATACCGTCAGCGGCGTCGCCGGCAAGGCCAAGGGCTTCGCCCTTTTCGCGGCCAATAAAACAAAAAAGGTCAGCCGTATCGCCAAGCTCAATATCGAGATCACCAGCCGCCGAGAGACCATCAAGCGCGCCTACAGCGAGATCGGAAAGCTCTATTACGAATCCCATAAGGATGCCCCCGAGGGCTTCTTCATCCAGCTCTGCCAAGAGATCGACGTTTCGATGGAGGCCATCGCCGCTATGGAAGCGGAGATCGCCCGGCTCAAAATGACGGATGAGGAGCCGGAGGCCTCCGATGACGGCGCCGCCATCGAGGTCGAGATCACCGAGGAGCCGGAGGCGCCCGCCGAAGCCGAGGTCTCCGAAGCTGAAGCAGCCGCCGAGCCGGAAGCCCCTGCCGACGCCGAATAACATGCCCCATAAAAAAACTGCGCAGCGATGATGCCTGCGTCTCATAGGGCAACTATGTGACAGGTCTGCAAGCCGGTACGGAAAAGCAAACAGAATACGAAAGCAACGAGTCAATCTTCGGGTTGGCTCGTTGCTTTTTTATGGCTTGCAGGGAGCACTTGACAGTTGATTGTCTTTTTCTTTGGTCTCCTTTTCTGACTGATTCATTCTTTAATCCCTATGACCGCCGCAGGGTCATAACGCAGATGTTGAGACTGACACCGTTACGATACTCGAAGGTATCTGTGATGCCGTTTATCACTTTGAGGCCGAGGTTCTTCTCCGGATCGCTCTCTGCCTGCTCGCGCAGCCGAGCCAGGGGGTCGAACGGTCTGCCGTTGTCTCTCATCCGCAGCAGGATCGTCTCCGGCTTCACATAAACTAAAAGGTCGAACCAGCGCTTCTCACCAGGTTTGAAGGAATGCTGCACAACGTTTCCCGCCATCTCCTCGATGCAGAGGGAAACCTTATCCATCATTTCCCTGGCCACGCCCCGCTCTTCACCGAAGGTATAGACGCTGTGAGCCATGTCCATGACCTCGTCC
>CAJOIU010000018.1:32856-64515 GCA_905234855.1 uncultured Oscillospiraceae bacterium | reverse complement strand
GGTGAAATCGCTGTTCTGCAGGACAATGATGAACTCGTCCCCGCCGATGCGGAAGACGGGACTGTGCTGAAAAACGCGGCAGATCAGCGCGCAGGCGGCCTTGAGATACAGATCGCCCTTATCGTGGCCGTAGCGGTCGTTGATGGCTTTCAGATCGTTGCAGTCGAACACGCACAGGGCGAACGCCTGCGCATCCTCCGCACCGTCGTCGAGGCGTTCCTGCAGCTTCTGCGCGAAAATGTCATAGGCGCCCTTGTTGCGGACGGAGGTCAGCGCGTCCCGGTTGGCGCGGCTGTTCAGATCGTTGATATAGACCTTGAGATGCCCGGTGAGCTGGCGAAAGCTGCCGGTAAGGATGCCGACCTCGTCCTGCCCGGAATAGTCCAGCTCCACGTCATAATTCCCCGCGTCGACCTGCTTGGCCGCCTCGGTCAGGCGGCTCAGCGGCTCGGTGATATGGCCGGTGACGAGAGCGGTGAGTACGACAAAGAAGATCAGAATGAAGAAGGCCGCAGGGATGATCGTATAGATCAGCCGGAGCTCTCCGGCTTTGATCTCCGATTCCGGCGCGGTGACATAAAGGCGCATCCCGTTGGATAACGTCGACCATGCGGCGCGTTTATTGATCCCATCGAACCTATAGCGGACATATGGCTCCGCGTCCCCGTCCGAGGGCGCTGCGAAGCCGTCGCTGACGGAATAGATCGAGGCGCCGCTTTCCAGCGTCGGATGGTAGACGATCTCGCCTGCCTCATTCGTCAGAAAGGCATAGCCGCTTTGGAAAAGCGTGACGTCTTCGAGCTGCTCCACGAGCGTGTCATAACTGACGTCCATCCCGATGACGCCGATGAAGCTGTCGCGGTAATAGATCGGCGCCACGTAGGAGATCATCTCGACACCGAGATTTTCGTTGTAATACGGCTCCAGCCACGAGGGGACTCCCCGCTCCTGCGGAATGGTGAACCAGCCGACATGGGAAACGTCGTCAGGATCGTAGGCGGTGACGTCGGTCAACTGGTTCGGGACAAAATCGCCCGTATCTCCGAGGGAATACCAAAAGCCCCGGTCGGCAAACTCCGGCGACATACGGTAGTAATAGGTGAGAACGCCGTTGGTGTTGCCGGCTATGCTGTGGAAGATGGTACCCACCATGGACAGATGCCGCGTCACATCGGTGTGCGCCATCACCAGATCCTCCTCCGCGAAGCGGGACACCGTTTCCACGGACTGCTCGATGCTGTTGAAATAGGAGTCCAGCGACCGCAGCCGCGTTTCACAGACGAGCAGCATCTGCTGACGGGAGCTGATATCCGCCTCCTGCTTGATGGCATATATGCTGATAAGACCGATGGATACGGAGCTGATCATGACAGCCAGAACGGTCAAAACGGTGAATTTTGCCCGGAGGGACTTCAAAGTCGCTCACCCCTTCTTTGTAATATGATTATTATAAATAATTCTTTTGCACTTTGCAATCTATTCTGTCACAGCGCAGCGCCCGCTTCCTCCGCCAGCTCGCCGACGGCGCGGACGGCGGCGTCGATCTCCTCCGCCTCGGTATACCATGAAAAGCTGAAGCGGATCGCCCCCTGCTCCCGGGTACCCAGCGCCTCATGCATCCGTGGGGCGCAATGCGCCCCGGCGCGCACGGCGATCCCATAGCGCTCGAACAGCGCGTCCGCGGCGGCGGCGGAATCCCAATCCCCGATATTGAGGGAGACGATGGCGGCACGGTCGCGGGTGAAATCCCCGTATACCGTGACGCCGGGCAGCGCCTCTACGCCTTCATAAAACCGGCGGGTCAGCATCGCCTCGCGCTCGCGGATCGTCTCCAGCCCCGTAGCCTCCAGAAAGTCAACGGAGGCGGCAAGCCCCGCGATCCCATGGCCGTTCAGCGTGCCTGCCTCCAGCCGCGCGGGAAGCTGCGCCGGCTGCGCGGGGCTGTAGGTCTGCACGCCGGTACCGCCTACCTTGAAGGGACGGATCGGCAGCCCCTCCCGCAGGCACAGGCCGCCGGTGCCCTGCGGCCCCATGAGGCCCTTATGCCCCGTGAAGCACAGCACATCCGCTCCGATCCGCTGCATATCCAGCGGCCTTGTTCCGGCCGTCTGCGCCGCATCGACGATGAGCAGCACGCCATGGGCGCGGGCAATGGCGCCCACCCGCTCGATATCCATGAGATCCCCCGTGAGGTTCGAGGCATGGGTGCATACGATCGCCTTCGTATCGGGGCGAAGGAGGCGTTCAAAATCCCCGCAGTCGATGCGGCCCTGCCGGTCAGCCGGGACAAAGCTGAGCCGCACCCCCTTCTCCGCCTCCAGCCGATACAGCGGACGCAGCACGGAATTATGCTCCCAGTCGGTGGAGATCACATGATCCCCGGGGTCGATCAGTCCGTGGATGGCAATATTCAGCGCCTCCGTAGCGTTGCAGGCAAAAACGACATGGTCGGCGCGGGGGCAATGAAACAGCGCCGCCAGCTTTTCCCGGGCGGCATACACCGTCCGCGCCGCGTTCAGGCTGCCCTCATGCGCGCCCCGGGCGCTGTTGCCCAGCGACTGCATCGCCTCCCATACGGCCTGTGCCGTCTGCGGCGGCTTTTTCAAGGTGGTGGCGGCGTTGTCGAGATAGATCATGCTCCCGTCTCCTTCTTTGGGTCAATGCCCGTTCCCTTACGGCTATTATAGGGGCAAACCGCTCGACCGTCAACGCTTGCCGCCGGGCAAAATCTTCCTCGGCGCGCCTCTTGTGAAGCATCAAAAATGTGCTATAATAGGATTGAGATATTGTAGATTGATTAACATGCACCGAAGCTTCGGTGTACATAGGAGCGGATATGCAGATCGCATCCTTGCTGAATATCGGCCACGGCGTCACCGCCCTGATCGGCGGCGGCGGCAAGACCACGCTCATGTATACGCTGGCGGAGGAGCTTCGCCCGCAGGGCAGCGTGATCCTCTGCACCTCCACCAAGATCCGCGTCCCGGAACAGTATACGGTCATAACCGGCGACGATCCCGGCGCGGTCATGGATGCGCTGTCCTGCTTCGGCGCGGTCTGCGTCGGCGCACCCTATGGGACGGAGAAGCTTCAGGCCTCCCCCCTGTCCTTTTCCGAGCTGGCAAGGCTGGCGGACTATGTGATCGCAGAGGCTGACGGCGCGCACGGCCTGCCGCTCAAAGCTCATGCGCCCCACGAGCCGGTGATCCCGGAAAACGCGGCGCAGGTGATCCTTGTCGCCGGCGTCGATGGGATCGGACGGCCGATCCGGGCGGCATGCCACCGGCCGGAGCTGTACGCACAGCTTGCCCATGCCGCGCAGGACGATATCGTGACGCCGGAAACGGCGGCGGCGGTGATCGAGGCGGAGGGACTGGGCGGCCGTGTTTTCATCAACAAGGCGGAGGACGCGGAGGGCTGGACGGCAGCGCGGGCGATGGCGCGACGCCTTACCCGGCCCGTTGCTGCCGGGAGTCTCCGCGGGAGGGATTATCGATGCTTGTTTTGATTCGCGGCGCGGGCGATATCGCCACCGGCATCGCGCTGCGGCTGTGGCGCTGCGGCATAGCGGTAGTAATGACCGATCTCCCCCAGCCGACGGCGATACGCCGGACGGTGGCATTTTCCGAGGCGATCCGCCTCGGCTCCTGCTCGGTGGAGGGCGTGACGGCGCGGTTTGCAAACGATGCCGACGATGCGCTGCGGCTTCTGCGGGCGGGGGTCGTGCCGGTGCTGGCGGATCCGAAAAATGTCTGCCGCGAGGCGCTCGCGCCGGACGCGATGGCGGACGCCATCCTTGCGAAACGGAATCTGGGGACCAAGATCACGGACGCGCCGGTGGTGATAGGCGTCGGCCCCGGCTTCACGGCGGGCGTGGATTGCCGCGCCGTGGTGGAGACGATGCGCGGGCATACGCTGGGGCGCGTCATTTATGACGGCAGCGCCCTGCCGAACACGAATATCCCGGGACTCATCGGCGGCTTTGCCGGGGAACGGGTGCTGCGCGCCCCTGCGGACGGCGTTTTTCAAGGCGCGCGCCGGATCGGCGATACGGTGGCGGCGGGGGACATCGTCGGCTATGTCGCCGGAGAACCCATGCGCTGCACCATCGGCGGCATGCTGCGGGGTCTGCTGGCGGACGGCGTGCCGGTGAAGCGCGGCATGAAGGCAGGGGACGTCGATCCCCGGGGCGAGGCGGCGTATTGCACCATCTGCTCCGATAAGGCGCTGGCCGTCGGCGGGGGCGTTTTGGAAGCGATCCTGCATTTTTCGGGAGGTATCCCCTATGGAAAATGAAATCAAGCTCACGAAGCTCGCCAACTGCGCCGGCTGCGGCGCGAAGGTCGGCGCGGGGGTGCTGGCGCAGCTATTGGGCGATCTGCCCGTGCGGCGCGACCCGAACCTGCTCGTCGGCTTCGATAAAAGCGACGACGCGAGCGTCTATAAGATCAGCGACGAGCTGGCGCTGGTGCAGACGGTGGATTTTTTCCCGCCCATCGCGGACGATCCCTATACCTTCGGCCAGATCGCCGCGGCGAACGCGCTGTCGGACGTATACGCCATGGGCGGCGAGCCGAGGCTCGCGCTCAATATCATGGCCGTTCCGGCGTCGCTGCCGCAGGAGACGGTGCATGAGATCCTGCGGGGCGGCTATGAAAAGGCCTATGAAGCCGGAGCGATCATCACAGGCGGCCACAGCATATTGGATAACGAGCCGAAATACGGGCTGGCGGTGACGGGCTTTGTCCGTCCCGACCGGGTTCTGACGAACAGCGGCGCCCGTCCCGGCGACGTGCTGCTGCTCACAAAGCCCTTGGGCATCGGGATCCTGACAACGGCGGCCAAGGTGTCGCTCACCTCGGAGGAGGGGATGGCGCTGGCCGTCCGGCTCATGACCACCCTCAACCGCGCCGCCCGGGAGGCGATGGTCAAATACCGCGTCCATGCCTGCACGGACGTGACGGGCTTTGCCCTGCTGGGTCATGCAGTGGAAATGGCGCAGGGCAGCGATGTGGAGCTGCATCTCGACGTGAACGCCATCGACCTCATCCCCGAGGCACTGGAGCTGGCCCGCATGGGCGTGCTGCCGGAGGGGATGTACCGCAACCGCCGTTTTGCCGAGCCCCATGTGGACGCGGGCGGGACGGAGCTGGCAAGACAGGATATGCTGTATGATCCCCAAACCTCGGGCGGTCTGCTGATCGCCGTTGATCCAGCGGACGCAGACGCGCTGTATGCGGAACTGCGGGACGCCGTTCCCTCCGCCCAGCGCATCGGCACGGCGGAGGCCTACCGGGGCGGAAAGCGGATCTTCCTGCACGCCTGACGGCAGAAACCGGGAATCACGATCGAAAGGATACGGCGCTATGGCTGTTTTTACGGTGAACGGCACGTCCGTCACGGTGGAGAAAAATCAAAAACTGATCCGCTATCTGCGCGACGAGCTGCGCCTCACCAGCGTGAAGGACGGCTGCAGCGAAGGTGCCTGCGGCACCTGCCATGTGCTGATCGACGGGAAGCTGACGAAGGCCTGCATCCCCCGGACGGATAAGCTGGAGGGAAAAAGCGTTCTCACCGTCGAGGGGCTGTCCGCGCGGGAAAAAGAGGTCTATACCCACGCCTTCGGCGAGGCGGGCGCGGTGCAGTGCGGCTTCTGCATCCCGGGCATGATCCTCGCCGCCAAGGCGCTGCTGGACAAAAAACCCGATCCCACCCGGGAGGAGGCCGCCTTTGCCATCCGCAATAATATCTGCCGCTGCACCGGCTATGTGAAGATCATCGACGGTATCCTGCTCGCGGCCAAGATCTTCCGGGAGGGCGGTCTTCCCGCGCCGTCGGCGGCGGATTATATGGTCGGTTCCCGCGTGCAACGCATCGATGTGGCGGAGAAGGTGCAAGGCACCGGGCGCTACCCGGACGATATCTATGCGGACGGGATGTGCTACGGCAGCGCGGTGCGCGCCGCCTACCCCCGCGCCCGGGTGCTGTCCATCGACACGGCGGAGGCCGAGGCGCTGCCCGGCGTCGTTTGCGTTCTGACGGCGAAGGATATCCCGGGCGAGAACTACGTCGGCCATATCAAAAAGGATCAGCCGACGCTGATCCCCGTGGGCGAGATCACCCATTATCTCGGGGATTCCGTCGCCCTCGTATGCGCCCGCGACCGGGAGACCCTCGACGAGGCGAAAAAGCTCGTAAAAGTGGAATATGAGGTGCTTCCGGCGGTGCATGATCCCACAGAGGCTGCCGCGGAGGGCGCGCCCCTCGTATTCGAGACGGAGCGGGACAATATACAGGCGCATAAACACGTTTCCCGCGGCGACGCGGAGGGCGCGATCCGAAACAGCCGCTATGTGCTGCATGAGAGTTTTCAAACGCCGTGGACGGAGCATGCGTTTCTGGAGCCGGAATGCTGTGTGGCTCTTCCGCTGGAAAACGGCGGCGTGAAGCTGCTGACCTCGGATCAGAGCGCCCATACCACGCTGCATGAGTGCGCGGCGATGCTGGGCGTGGACTATGAGCATTGCCTCGTGGAAAACCAGCTCGTCGGCGGCGGCTTCGGCGGCAAGGAGGATATGTCCGTGCAGCATCACGCGGCGCTGCTCGCCTATGTCGCCCGCGTGCCGGTGAAGGTCAAGCTGACCCGGGCGGAGTCGATCCTCGTCCACCCGAAGCGGCATCCCTTCTGGATGGATTTCACCATGGGCTGCGATGAAAACGGCATCATCCAAGGCGTCAAGGCCAGCGTCGTGTCCGATACGGGCGCGTTCGCCTCGCTGGGCGGCCCGGTTTTGGAGCGCGCCTGCACCCACGCGGCGGGGCCGTACGCCTATGAGGATTTTGAGATCGAGGGCACGGCCTACTATACGAACAACCCGCCCGCAGGCGCGTTCCGCGGCTTCGGGGTCACCCAGACCTGCTTTGCCGTGGAGACGCTCTTAAACCGCATGGCGGAGCTCGTCGGCATCTCGCCTTGGGAGATCCGATACCGCAATGCGATCCGCCCCGGCGGCGTCCTGCCGAACGGCCAGATCGTAGGCCCGGAAACGGGGCTTGTGGAAACGCTGGAGGCGGTGAAGCCTTATTACGACGAGGCGGTGAAAAACGGCGATCCCGTGGGGCTGGCCTGCGCCATGAAAAACGCCGGCGTTGGCGTAGGCCTGCCGGACTGGGGACGCGCCAAGCTCATCGTGGAGGATGACGCCAAGGTGCATATCTATTCCGGCGCGTCCTGCATCGGGCAGGGGCTCGGCACCGTGCTGGTGCAGATGGTCGTCACGAACGCGGGGCTTTCCCCGGCGGATATCGTCTATGAGCGCTCGAACACATGGATCGCGCCGGATTCCGGCGATACCTCCGGCTCACGTCAGACCCTCATCACCGGCGAGGCCTGCCGCCGCGCCTGCGAAAAGCTGAAGGCTGCGCTGGCGGGAAAGACGCTGGCCGACCTGAAGGGGCAGGAGTTTTACGGCGAATACCTCGCCGCCACCGACCCGCTCGGCGCGGATGTGCCGAACCCCGTGTCCCATGTGGCCTACGGCTATGCGACGCAGCTATGCGTCCTCGACCGGGAGACCGGGCGAATCAAGAAAATGGTGGCGGCGCATGACGTAGGCAAGGCGGTGAATCCCCTCTCCTGCGAGGGTCAGATCGAGGGCGGCGTCGTGATGTCGATGGGCTATGCCCTCACGGAGCGCTATCCCATCGACGAGAACTGCCGCCCGACAGGAAAATTCGGTACCCTCGGCCTGTTCCGCGCCGATCAGGTGCCGGAGATCAAGGCCATCGTGATCGACAAGCCCGGCCTCGACCTTGCAAACGGCGCCATCGGCATCGGAGAGATCACCTCGATCCCCACCGCCCCCGCCATCGCGGACGCCTATTACCGTTACGACGGAAAGCGGCGCAATACCCTGCCGCTGGAGGATACGCCCTACGCCAGAAAAAAATAACGCGATCGCTCGCGTCATTTTTCGAGTTCCGATAACTGCTGCGGCGTGTCTACATCGGCAAGCTCCTTTGGATCGACCTCCAGCAGCAGAAGCCTCTCCGGGTGGCGCCGGATCACCGCGCTGCCGCCCGTGTCCCCCTCCAGGGCACACAGCTCCGGATAAAACTCCGCGGGGAAAATGCACGGGTTTCCGCGAACCCCGTTATGCGCCATGGCGGCGATACGGTCGGGATGAGCGCAAAACAGCTCCACCAGCGCTGTGACGCTTTCCCGCCGCAGCAGCGGCTGGTCGGCCACCTGAAACATGATCCCCCGGCAGCGATCCCCCAGCGCCTCGACGCCGAGTCGCACCGAAAAGCCCGCCCCCCGCTCGGGACGGTCGTTGCGGACACACCGAAAGCCATACCGGCGAGCCGACGCTTCCGCTTCCGGATATTGCGTCACGACGCAGACGGCGGCCAGCCGATCTGCGGGAACGGCCTCCAGCGCGTATTCGAGGAGCGTTTTGCCCCGAAAAACGGCGGAGAGCTTGTTCTGCCCGAACCGCTCGGCGTTTCCCGCGGCCATCACCACGCAGCCGATGGGAATCGAAATATCGTCTGTCATAAAATCCCCCTGCGCTGCAGCGCGCAAAAAAGTCATGTGTCATCTCATCCCAATGTACCAGATCACCCGCGGGATCGTCAATCCCCTATCCCTCTCCCCAAAGGAGGTCATGCATGAGCAAGGTTGGTAAACGAGAGGTTCGTGTCGACGCCTACGACAAAGCGTCCGGCCGGACGAAATATTATGAAGACCGGGTGCCGCCGGGCGCGCTGTACGCCCGCATCCTGCATGCGGAAAAGGCGCATGCGGAGGTGCTTTCCATCGATACGGCCGCCGCTGAAGCGATCCCCGGGGTCGTGAAGGTGCTGACCTGCTTCGACGTGCCGGATCGCCCCTTCCCCACGGCAGGGCATCCGTGGTCGATGGATCCCGGGCATCAGGACGTGGCGGATCGGCATCTTCTGAACCGCCATGTGCGCTATTGGGGCGACGATATCGCCGTGGTGATCGCAGAGAGCGAGCTGGCTGCCAAGCAGGGCGTGCGGGCGCTGAAGGCGGAATATGCGGAGCTGCCCTTTGTCCTTGACGCACAGAAGGCCATGGAGGACGGCGCGCCGCAGCTCCACGAGGCATATCCGCGAAACCTCCTCAAGCATACGGACATGCGCAAGGGAGACTATGCTTCGGCGATCCGGGAGCCCGGTCTGATCAAGGTGGAGGGCTGGTACGACACCCCCACGGTGCAGCATTGCCACATCGAGAACCACGGCTGCTTCGCCTATGAGGAAAACGGACGCATCGTGGTCGTCTCCTCCACCCAGATCCCCCATATCATCCGGCGCGTGGTAGGGCAGGCGCTCGGCCGTCCGTGGGCGGACATCGAGATCATCAAGCCCTATATCGGCGGCGGCTTCGGCAACAAGCAGGACGCGCTGTATGAGCCGCTGTGCGCTTGGTGCTCCACGCAGGTGGGCGGGCGCTGCGTGCGGATCGACTGCGCCCGGGAGGAGACCTTCGTATCGAACCGGGTGCGCCACGCGATCCGCTTCCATATCACAACATGGCTCCGGCCGGAGGGCTCGATCGCCGCGCGAAAGGTGGAATGCTGGTCCAATCAGGGCGCGTATGCCTCCCACGGTCATTCCATCGTGGCCAAGGCCATGGGCTCCTTCGCCCAGCATTATCCCTGCGATAACATGGAATGCGACGCCTGGACGGTATTCACGAATCGCCCTGCCGCGGGCGCCATGCGGGGCTACGGGATGCCACAGGCCTCCTTTGCCGACGAGTCGAATATCGACGACTGCGCCGCGGCGCTGGGGATGGATCCCTATGAGTTCCGCTGGAAAACCATCATGCCGCAGGGCTTCCACGACGCCTTCTCCGGCAATACGAACTATTGCGACAGCTTCCGCGAGTGCATGGAAAAGGGCGCGGCGTATATCGACTACGAGCGCAAGAAGCGGGAATACGCCGCCGACACAGGCTCCATCCGGCGGGGGATCGGGCTGGCAACGTTTTGGTATAACACAGCCGTCTACCCCATCTCGCTGGAGACCTCCTCCAACCGCATGCTGCTGAATCTCGACGGCACCGTTACCTTCCAATGCGGAGAGACGGAGATCGGGCAGGGCGCGGATACGGCCTATGCCCAGATGGTGGCGGAGGCGGTGGGACTGCGTTCCTATCGGGACGTGCGGGTGAAGTCCTGTCAGGATACCGACACCACGCCCACCGGCCTCGGCGCGTATGCCTCGCGCCAGACCTATGTGGCAGGCTTTTCCATCCGGCAGACGGCGGATATTTTGCGGGAAAAGATCCTCACCTCCGCCGCCGAGCGCAGCGGACACCCCTATGGCGACCTTGACCTCATCGACGGATGCATCGTGCGCAAAAGCGACGATACGACGGTCATGACCCTCTCGGAGCTTGCCATGACCGCCCAATACGATCCCGTCCACAGCGAGCATATCACGGCGGAAAGCACCTATACCATCCGCTCGAACGCCTATTCCTTCGGCTGTACCTTCGCGGAGGTGGAGGTGGATATCCCGCTGTGCCGCGTGAAGCTACTGAATATCGTGAACGTCCACGACTGCGGCAAGCTCATCAATCCCGCGCTGGCGGAGGCGCAGGTCCACGGCGGGATGTCCATGGCCATCGGCTACGGCCTTTCGGAGCAGCTTCTTTTCGATGAAAGGACGGGGCGCCCGCTCAACAATAACCTGCTGGATTATAAGCTCTCCACGTTTATGGATCATCCGCATCTGGAGGCGCAGTTCGTGGAAAACCCGGAGCCGACCTCGCCCTTCGGCACCAAGGCGCTGGGCGAGCCGCCGGCCTGCTCCGGCGCACCGGCGATCCGCAACGCGATCCTCAGCGCGACGGGCGTCGCCATCGACCGGCTCCCCATCAATCCCCATGTACTGTATGACGAGTTCTCCCGGGCGGGACTGATCCATGATCCATGGAAGGAGGAAGCGTGAGCCATGTATGATTTCAAAGCGCTGTATGAGGCCGAAAGCGTTCAGGACGCGATCCGGCTGCGGCTGGAGCATCCCGGGGCGCAGATCCTCGCGGGCGGGTCGGACGTCCTCGTGCAGATCCGGGAGGGAAGACGCGCCGGCGCGGAGCTCATCTCCATCTACGGCATCGACGAGCTGCGCGGCGTCAGCCTCGATGCGGAGGAAAACATCCGCATCGGCTCCCTCACCAGCTTTTCCCATATCACCCGCGATCCGATCATCCAAAGCCGCTGCGCCGTTCTGGGCGAGGCGGTGGATCAGGTCGGCTCGCCGCAGATCCGCAACATCGGCACCATCGGCGGCAACACCTGCAACGGCGTGACCTCGGCGGATTCCGCTTCCACCCTGCACGCATGGGAGGCCATCGTGGAGCTGACAGGGAAAAACGGCGTGCGCCGCGTTCCGATCAGGGACTTTTACATCAAGGCCGGCACGGTGGATATCCGCGCAGAGGACGGCGAGATCCAGACCGCGATCCTCATCCCCAAGGCGAGCTATGAAAACACCTTCGGCCACTATATCAAATACGGCCTGCGCAACGCGATGGAGATCGCCACCCTCGGATGCAGCGTCAACGTGCGTCTCAGTCCCGATAAAAGCGTGATCGAGCGCTGCCGCATCGCCTATGGCGTAGCGGGGCCCGTGCCAATGCGCGTGCCGAGCGCGGAGGCCGCTGCCAACGGCGCCGCGCCGTCGCTGGCGCTGGCGGAGGCCTTCTCCCGGGCGGTGCTGGAGGATATCCGGCCGCGGGACTCGTGGCGCGCCAGCAAAGCGTTCCGGCAGCATATCGCCGTGGAGATGGCAAAGCGTGCGCTGACCGAATCGGTGCGCAAGGCGGGAGGTGTGATGGCATGAGCGGACAGTATAAGCTGGTGCGCTGCACCGTAAACGGCAGAGCCGTGGAAAAAATGGTGGACGTCCGGGCGTCTCTTACCGATATGCTCCGGGACGAGTACCATCTCACCTCGGTGAAAAAAGGCTGTGAGGTCGGCGAATGCGGGGCATGCACGGTGCTGATCGACGGCGAGACCTTCAACTCCTGCATCTACCTCGCGGTTTGGGCCGAGGGGAAGCATATCACGACGCTGGAGGGGCTGGCCGCGCCGAACGGCGAGCTGTCGGACATCCAGCAGGCGTTCATCGATGAGACCGCCATCCAATGCGGCTTCTGCACGCCGGGCTTTCTGCTGACGGCGGCGGAGATCCTCGCCATGGATCGGCTTCTGACGGACGAGGAGCTGCGAAAATGCCTCTCCGGGCATCTCTGCCGGTGCACGGGCTATGAAAACATCTTCCGCGCCGTAAAAAAAGCGATGTATCGCCGACAGGGACGCGAGATCGATTTTTGACCGAAACAAAACCCTGAAGAGGAAGAAAAACACATGCATTGTCAATCCCGGCAAAGCATGATAAAATATTTTGGCAATTTACAGATGCGAGGTATACGCTTATGACCATCCTTCTGACCGGCGCAGCCGGATATATCGGCTCCCATACCGCGGTGGAGCTGGCAAACGCGGGCTACGACGTAGCCATTGTGGACAATTACGCCAACAGCAGCCCCGTCGCCGTGGCTCGCTGCGAGGAGATCACCGGCAAAAAGATGCCGCTCTACGACGCGGACGTGGCGGATCGTGACGCCCTGCGCCGGATCTTCGCGGAGGTGCAGCCTGCCGCCGTGATGCATTTCGCGGGCTATAAGGCCGTGGGCGAGAGCGTGGCAAAGCCTCTTATGTACTACCGCAACAATCTCGATTCCACGCTGACGCTGCTCGAATGCATGGCAGAAGCCGGCGTGAAGCCGTTTATCTTCTCCTCCTCCGCCACGGTATACGGCGAGGCGACGCAGGTACCCTGCCGGGAGACCGCGCCCGTCGGCGGCTGCACAAATCCCTACGGGTGGACGAAGTTCATGATCGAGCAGATCGCCCGGGACGCGGCTGTGGCCGATCCGGCGATGAGCGTCGTGCTGCTGCGGTATTTCAACCCCGTCGGCGCCCATGAGAGCGGCCGCATCGGTGAAAACCCCACCGGCATCCCCAACAACCTCATGCCGTATATCACGCAGGTCGCCGTCGGCAAGCGGGATCATCTGTCCATCTTCGGCAGCGACTATCCCACCCCGGACGGCACCGGAGTGCGGGATTATATCCATGTCGTCGATCTGGCGAAGGGTCATGTCGCCGCGCTGGAATACGCGCTGTCACACACCGGCACGGAGGTCTTCAACCTCGGCACCGGCCACGGCGTGAGCGTGCTGGAGCTCGTAAACGCCTTCATGCGCGCCACGGGGGTGAACATCCCCTACGAGATCACCGCCCGCCGTCCCGGCGATCTGGCCGAGTGCTGGGCCGATCCCTCCAAGGCGGAGCGGGTGCTGGGCTGGCACGCGGAAAAGACCGTCGAGGATATGTGCGCCGATTCGTGGCGCTGGCAGAGCCAGAACCCCGATGGCTATTGACGCCGGAGGCGGCGCGGTATGCTGAGCGAGCGGCGCATGATCGAGCCGATCGCCCATATCGAGTGCGATCTGCCGACAAAATTCGGTCTGCCGCGGCAGAGCGGCCTTGTGGAAGAGCTGACCGCCCGCGTCGTGTTCGAGCCGCTGTACCGTGATCCCGTGGCCTTCCGCGGGCTGGAAGGGTATTCCCACCTGTGGCTCATTTGGGGCTTTTCCGAAAACGGGCGGGATAGCTGGGCGGCCACGGTGAAGCCGCCGCGGCTCGGCGGGAACAGGCGCATGGGCGTTTTCGCCACCCGCTCGCCCTATCGCCCGAACGCCCTCGGCCTTTCCTCCGTGCGGCTGGAGGCTATGGAGCAGGACGAAAAGCGCGGGATCGTCCTGCGGGTGAGCGGCGCCGATCTCATGGACGGCACGCCGATCTACGACGTGAAGCCCTATCTGCCCTTTACGGACAGCCGCCCGGAGGCCGTCGGCGGATTTGCAGAGGACGTCTTCGATCACAGCCTTGCGGTCGTGTTCCCCGAGCCTCTGCTGGCGAAGATCCCGGAGGACAAGCGGGCGGCGCTGCTCGGTATTCTGGCGCAGGATCCCCGCCCGGCCTATATCGACGATCCGACCCGACGGTATGGGTTCAATTATCTATGCTATGACGTGCGCTTCACGGTAGCGGGCGATACGCTCACCGTCGTGGAGATCGCCGATCTATCATGCTGATTAGGAGCGACTTATGAAAGCGATCATTTCCGTATTCTCCAAGGATCGCATCGGCATCATCGCGGACGTTTGCGTGCTGGTGTCGAATATGCGGGTAAACATCCTTGACCTGAGCCAGACGATCATGGACGGTTTTTTCACCATGGTCATGCTCGTGGACACCTCCACGAGCGACGTGCCCTTTGACACGATCCAGAAAACGCTGGAGTCCGAAGGCGAAAAGCTTGGTCTGTCCATCCGCATCCAGCGGGAGGACATTTTCGACGCCATGCATCGGATCTGAGGTGGCATCATGCTCAATCCCTTTGATATTCTGCAAACCATCGACATGCTGGATCACCAGCATCTCGATATCCGCACGGTGACGATGGGCATAAACCTTCTCGACTGCGCCCATCCCGATATCGATGAATGCGCCCGGCGGGTGTACGACAAGATCTGCCGAACGGCGAAAAACCTCCTGCCCGTATGTGAGGGCATCGAGGCCGAGCTGGGCATCCCCATCGTGAACAAGCGCATCTCCGTCACCCCCATCGCCATGGTGGCGCAGGCGAGCGGCGCGGAGGACTATACTCCCGTCGCTGCCGCCATGGATCGGGCAGCAAAGGCCTGCGGCGTGAATTTCATCGGCGGCTTCTCCGCCCTCGTGCAGAAGGGTGCGACGAACGGCGACCGCCGGCTCATCGAGAGCATCCCCCGGGCGCTGGCGGAGACCGATCTCGTCTGCGCCAGCGTAAACGTGGGCTCCACCAAGGCAGGCATCAATATGGACGCCGTGGCCGCCATGGGGCGCATCGTGAAACAGACCGCCGCGCTGACCGCCGACCGCGGCGCCATCGGCTGCGCCAAGCTCGTCGTCTTCTGCAACGCGGTGGAGGACAATCCCTTCATGGCGGGCGCCTTCTGCGGCCCCGGCGAGCCGGAATGCGCCGTGAACGTCGGCGTTTCCGGACCCGGCGTCGTGTATCACGCCCTGCAGAGCGCGAAGGGAAAGCCCTTCGACGAGGTGGCGGAGATCATCAAGAAGACCGCCTTCCGCATCACCCGTATGGGTCAGCTCGTGGCGCAGACCGCCTCGAAGCGCCTTGACGTCCCCTTCGGCGTGGTGGATCTCTCCCTCGCCCCCACGCCCGCCGTGGGCGACAGCGTCGCCCGCATTCTGGAGGAGATGGGCGTTTCCGTATGCGGCACCCACGGCACCACCGCCGCTCTCGCGCTCCTGAACGACGCGGTGAAAAAGGGCGGCCTCATGGCCTCCGGCCGCGTGGGCGGGCTGTCGGGCGCATTCATCCCCGTCAGTGAGGACGAGGGCATGATCGCCGCGGCTCGGTCCGGCGTACTGACGCTCGACAAGCTCGAAGCCATGACCTGCGTCTGCTCCGTCGGCCTCGATATGATCGCCGTGCCGGAGGATACCTCCGCCGATACGATCGCCGCCATCATTGCGGACGAGGCAGCCATCGGCATGCAGAACAGCAAAACCACCGCCGTGCGCCTCATCCCCGCCGGAAAGGTGGGGGATATGGTGGACTTCGGCGGCCTCTTGGGCTCCGCACCGGTCATGCCCGTGCATCCCGAGGACGCGGCTGCCTTCATCGCCCGGGGCGGGCATATCCCCGCGCCGCTCCACAGCCTCAAAAACTGAAAAACGCATAAAACAGCCGCCGGTTTTTCCGGCGGCTGTCGATTTTTAGAGACGGTCAGACGTTGTAGCATCCGCCGCCGATGAACTCCCGGGCGATGGAGGTCAGCGGCACCATATCCGCGGGGACGGGCAGGAAATAATTGAGAAATTTCAGCAGCCGACGCGCCTCGGCGTATTCCTCGCTCTCCTTCGGGATGCCGAAGAGCAGCGGTTCGATATACGGCCGCAACAGCGCCGTTTCGTAGATGAGGGCGGAATTGAAAACGACGTCCGCGCTGTCCTGATAGGGAAAGATATGGGACTCCTCCCCCCGCCGCACGGACGGCCACATGCGGATGGTGGCGGCGGCTCCGTAGCCCCGGGTGCGCGCGTCGCGCTCGATGCGGCGCAGCAGGCGCGCGTCGGTGGTGGGGATGCGGTTATGGTCGTCGATGTTCAGCGTCGTGAGGCAGCTGATATAGACCTTGTACTTCCGATCCTCCGGCAGCGCATGGGAAAACTGATCGTTGAGGCAATGGATGCCCTCGATCACGAGAACGTCGGATTCGCCCAGCGTGAGATGATCGCCGTTATATTCCCGGACGCCCTTTTTGAAGTTGTAATGCGGCAGCTCCACCGTCTCGCCGTTTAAGAGCCGCAGCATATCGCGGTTGAAGCCCTCCACATCCATGGCCTCAAGACACTCAAAATCCGGCTGACCGTCCGCGCCGATAGGCGTTTCCGAGCGGTTGCGGAAATAGTTGTCCGTGGCGATGGGATGCGGGCGCAGGCCGCAGGCGCGAAGCTGGGTGCTCAGCCGGTGGGAGAAGGTGGTTTTGCCGGAGGACGACGGCCCCGCGATCATGATGAAGCGGATATCCCGCCGCCGGGCGATCCGCTGGGCAATGTCGCCGATCTGCTTTTCCATTCGCGCCTCGCAGGAAAGGATGATCTCTCCGGCGCGGCCGGCGGCGATCTGCTCGTTCAGCTCCCCAACGTTCGCAATGCCCTGTTCCTCGGCGCGCAGCGTGGCGTCATACTGCGCCCGGGCGACCTTGAGGGAGGGTGTGAAATCGCCGAGGGTCTTCGGGTCGCTCTGGGCGGGCAGACGGAGCAGCAGCCCGCCGCCCTCCGGCCACACCGTCACCCGGTAGCATTTCAAATACGAGGTGTTCGGAACCATATAGCCATAGAAATAATCCACAAAGCCGTCCAGCTCGTACACGTTCACCCGCGAGCCGATGCGATAGCGGAAAACGCGGGCTTTGTCCGGCATGTGGTTCTTCTCAAAAAACTCGATGGCGTCATAGGTCTCCATGACGCGCTTGCGGATGGGAAGCGCGGCCTGCGTCAGCGCCTCCATGCGCGTCTGCACCCGGTCGGCAAGGTCGGCGTCGAGCTTGAAATCCCCCATGGCGCGGATCAGCAGCGCGTGGCTGACGGAATGCTCCACGCAGACGCGATAGATGCTCTCCGCGCCAACGACGTCGTAAAACGCCTTCAGAAACAGCAGGATGCAGCTTCGCTCGTAGGTCTGATAGCCGGGCTTATCCACGGCGGTGATCATGGAAAGGCGGCAGCTTCGGTCGAGGGTCTTACGCAGCTCCCGCAGCTTTCCGTCCCGGCTGACGAGCAGGATGTCGTTTTCATACGCCGGCTGGACCTCGCGCACGATGGTTTCATACGGCGTTCCGGCGGGATATTGCAGTTCCCGGCCGTCCACGGTGACGGGGAGCATGGTGTTCTTTTGCATGGCGCCTACCTCCTTATTATGCGGTCTATGTCGATTTTACACCAATCCGGCAGGAATGAAAAGCAATTTATTGACGTTTTGTAATAAATGCTATATAGTTATCCTAGGCGGCGCAGATCGCCGGGGAATCCGATTACACAGCAGGGAAAGGAAGGGTATACCATGAGAAACATCAAAAAGCTCCTCTCGCTTATGCTCGTGCTGGCGATGGCTCTGTCGCTTATGACGGTGGGCGTATTCGCCTCCGGCGAGGCAAGCGGTGATGCCAGCGGCGGCTCCAGCGGCGGCGGAGGCATTGACCTCACCGGGATGCTGGCGCTGAAGCAGTATGTCTTCGTCGCCTCGCAGGGCGAGATCTCCGGCGGCACGGTCACCACGGACTGCTACGGCGTTTATGCCCATGGCTCCGAGGGAGAGGCCGCCTTCGTCGTCGCCCCGATGGCGGAGGATATCGCAGTTTATGCCGACAGCGGCCTCACCGTTCCCGCGGCGGGCGTCACCGCGGCGGTGAAGGATGGCATCCTTACCGTTTCCGGCGTGGACGCGGCGGCCAATACCGCATATTACCTCAGCCTGGGCGACGGCTCCTATACCACGGTGATCTATGTCGTGGGGGATGAATACGCCCAGAACACCGCCGTGCTCACGCTGGCGGACGGCTCCTCCATCGCGCTGACGACCTATGCGCCGAACATGGCCTACGGCGATTATGCCGCGATCACGGACGCCAATCCCATCGAGGGCGATACCTCCGTCTACATCGGCGGCAACCGCACCGCGGTCTCCCTCTCCGACCTCACCGACCCGGAGAATTTCGCGGGCTATGAGGACGCCGCGGCGTGGTATCTGCGCTCCGGCATCACGAACGCGGGCGACAGCCTCACCGCCTTCGGCGATAAGCTGTACGGTTATGAATATGCCGTGGCGCTCTACCGTCTGTTCCAGATCGTGGTGGATCAGATCACCGCCGTGGCAGGCTATACCGATCCGGCGGACTTCGTGGGCGCCATGTTCTCGAACGACCCCTATTCCGACGCGGTCTCCGCCACGCTGCAGGCCGGGATCTGGGACGGGATCTATACCGAATACACCGATGTGAAGGATCTCGGCGACGGCTTCTATCTCATGAAGAACATCGACGGGGTCGATACGCTCGGCACCGGCGCGGTCGTGGATGTGGAATTTGCCTATGTGGGCATGTTCAACGCCCTCACCTCGATCTGGACGATGCTGAACCCGGACGGCGAAGCGATGGCCGAGGCGCTGAAGGCCGCGGCCGCAGCCTATGACGGCGGTTCCGCCGAGCCCTCCGGCGATCCCTCGGGCGCGGCCGAGGGATATTCCAACGCGGCGAAGATCGCAGCCGTTTCCTCCGTACTGCTGGGCGAGGCCGCCGTGCCTGCCGCCGACAAGCAGCTCACGAAGGCCGAGGCCGTGGCGATCCTCTATGCAGCGAAGGATCTAGTGAAGGCAAAGATCGCGCCCGACGAGAGCCGCACCGAAGCCACCGGCTCCGCCTATGCCGATATGACGCAGTTCTTCGGCCCCGAGTACGGCGAAACCGTGATCGTTACGAAGGATAATCTGGCCGGGATCCAAGCGCAGATCGACGCCATGGATCTCATCTCCGAGGAAAACGCCGCCCTGCTCATCAATAACGCGGGCGAGCTGACCATCACGAACAACACCGTGTCCCTCGACGGCAACGCCGAGAAGGCCGCCGCCGTCATCACCGGCCTTTCCGATCCGCGCTATGCCCTCGACGGACAGGAGGCCGCCACCGATCCGACCCACGACGGCTTTGTGTATAACGCCACGAGCCGCAACGCATATTACCGCTTTGCCGTCGGTACGGCGCTGGGCGTCTGGGGCAAGGATACCGTCGTGAATCTGCGCAGCGACAACGGCACGCTCGTCCTCGACGGCGAGGCTTCCGCCTCCGCGCCTCCGGGAACCATGGCCGGCACGGCCTTCGTGGGCTTCGGCGGCACGCTGAACATCACGAACGCCGTGGCCTATTCCGCGAGCCAGCACCTCACGAACAACCTCTATAACGGCACCGTGCATTACCTCGATTCCGCCGCCTTCGGCTCCGGCCGCGTGTATTCCTCCGACTTCTGGGGCGGCTATCAGGTTTTTGAGGATTCGATCGCCACCGGCGGCTCCGTCACCGACGAGCCGACCACGCTCATCGTGAAAAACGGCGTGTATGCCAATTCCGTCGGCGGCAACGGCTTTGCCTCCCAGTATTTTGAAAACGCTATTCTGAACGTCTCCACCGCCACATTCCAGAACACGACCTCCCTCGTGACGGACGCCGGCGCGCTGACGCTTGTGAACTCCGTCGTGAACAACTCCGGCAGCAAGTTCGCCGCCGTCACCGGCTGCGAGCGCGCCATCATCACCGTGGTGGATTCCGAAGTGGATCTCGCGGGCGGCAGCGTGCTTGCCAGCGTCGGCAACCGTGAGGGCGTGAATGCCATCACCGATATCACCGTCGATCCCGCGGGCATCGAGGAATACAAGGCGCTGTGGGACGGCGAGATGGCCATCCGCTTCTTCGGCGACAACGTCATCGACACCGCCGACGGCACGCTGACCGTCGATGTGGCGGAGGGCGGCGTTCTCACCGTCTACTCCGCGAACCTCACCGCCGCCGATATCGTGAATACCGGCGCGGGTACCCTCAACGTCGTGACGGACGCCGCCTATGGCTCCGTTACCGTGAAATAACCGCTGTTGCGCAAAGAACGGGGCTGCCGCAGGACAGTCCCGTTCCTTATAGTACGGGCGGGGCATTGCGCCCCGCCCGCTTTATGATTTCGTTTATTCCCGCTCGTCGATGGGCACATACTCCAGCCGCGGCATCACGGCGCGGTAGGCCGGACGCATGATCCGTCCGCCAGTGAGCACCTCCTCCATGCGGTGCGCGCACCAGCCCGCGATGCGGGCGATGGCAAACAGCGGCGTATACAGTTCCTCCGGGATGCGCAGGATGCTGTAAACAAAGCCGGAATAGAAGTCCACGTTCGCGCACATGGGGAAATCGTCCTTCTTCTTGGCCGATAGGATCTCCACGCCGAGGCGCTCCACGCGCTCCATGAATTCAAATTCCTCCAGCCTCCCGGCGCTCTCCGCCATGTCCCGGGCGTATTTCTTGATGAGCACTGCGCGCGGGTCGGACATGGTGTAGACCGCGTGGCCAAGGCCGTAGATCTTGCCGGAGCCGTCCCCGCCCTCCCCGGCGAGGATCCGATTGAGCTGGACGCGGATCGCGTCGTCGTCCTTGCGATCGCTGACGTTTTCGTTGAGCCAGCGGAACATCTCCATGACCTTGGCGTTCGCGCCGCCGTGCAGGGGACCCTTGAGGGAGCCGACGGCGCCGGCGATGGCGGAATAGGTATCCGTGCCGGAGCTTGACAGGGCGCGGCACACGAAGGCGGAGTTGTTGCCGCCGCCATGCTCGGCATGGATGATGAGCATGAGATCGAGGAGCTTCGCCTCCTCCGGCGTGTAGCTCTTATCCTTGCGGATCATGCGCAGGAAATTCTCCGCGAGGGACAGGCCGTCCTTCGGATGGTGGATATACAGGCTCTTGCCGTTGTACACATGGCGCTTCACGGCATACGTCTGCGCCACGATGACCGGCAGACGGGCGATGAGGCTCACGGACTGGCTCATGAGGTTTTCCACCGTGCGGCTGTCCGGGTCATCGTCGTAGGTATACAGCGCGAGGATGCTGCGGGCGAGGCCGTTCATGACGTTCGGGCTGGGGTTTTTGAGGATCATATCGTCAAAAAAGCCCTGCGGCAGCGGCCGCGCCTCCGCCAGCATGGCGGTGAAAAGCTCCATCTGCGCCCGGTTTGGCAGCTTGCCCAGCAGCAGCAGATACGCCACCTCCTCATAACCGAAGGTGCCGGACTGCCAATGGTTTTCCGCCAAATCGGTCACGCGGATGCCGCGGAACAGCAGCTTGCCGTCCATCGGGACACGCTCGCCGTCCTCCATATAGTAGCCGCGGACGCTGCCGATGCGGGTCGCGCCGACGAGAACGCCGGTGCCGTCGTAGTTGCGCAGACCGCGATGGATCGAGGAATTGAATACATTGGCCGGGATCTCATACCGCTCCGCCGTATCGGCGCAGAGCGTGGGCATATATTTTTGAATGATGCGTTTTTCTTCAGACATGGGTATGTCCCCTTTCCGGGTGAATGTGCTTTCTATTATAATCCTCCACCTCGATTTTGCAAGTTTATTTTTTGCAAAATTCATTTTTTATCATTTCATCCGGGTTTTATCTGACTTGCCGCGCATTATTTGCAAGTATTGCACAAGCGTTTTGCCTTTTTTAGGCGATCTTTTGTCATTTCCAGCGCGAAAAATGTATTTACGGCAACCCGGAACGGATGTATAATAGGCGGCGGGTGATTTGATTTATGATAACGGTAACCGATAAAAAAGTGATGTGGCACGACGGCGCGCCTGCCGAGCCGACGCCGGAAGCGTCCAAGGCCGCCACCATGACGGCAAAGGTGATCGCCGCCCACGGGGGCGAGAAAATCCGCTTCGACGCCCTCATCAGCCACGATATAACCTATGTCGGCGTGATCCAGACCGCCATGGCCTCGGGGCTCAGGCAGTTTCCCGTGCCGTATGTGCTGACGAACTGCCACAACAGCCTGTGCGCCGTGGGCGGCACCATCAACGCGGACGATCATGTGTTCGGGCTCTCCGCCGCCCGGCGCTTCGGCGGCGAATATGTCCCCGCCAATCTCGCCGTCATCCACCAATACGCCCGGGAGGTGCTGGCCGGCTGCGGGAAGATGATCCTCGGCTCGGACAGCCATACCCGCTATGGCGCGCTGGGTACCATGGGCTTCGGCGAGGGCGGTCCGGAGATCGTGAAGCAGCTTCTGGGCGATCCCTATGAGCTGCCCGATCCGCGGGTAATCCTCGTATACCTCACCGGCTCGCCGCGGCAGGGCGTCGGCCCGCACGACGCGGCGCTTGCGCTGTGCGGCGCGGTGTTCGCCTCCGGCTTTGTGAAAAACGCCGTTTTGGAATTTGCCGGACCCGGCGTGGACGGGCTGTCCATGGACTGGCGCATCGGCGTGGACGTGATGACCACGGAGACCGCCTGCCTTTCGAGCCTTTGGCAGACGGACGAAAAGACCGGCGCATGGCTTGCCCAGCGCGGAAGGCTTTCCGATTATAAGCGCATGGAGCCGGAAAACGGCGCTCTGTACGACGGCATGGTGGAGATCGATCTTTCGAAGCTTGTGCCGATGGCGGCGCTGCCCTTCCATCCCTCGAAGGCGGTGCCCGTTTCGGAGCTTGCCGGAAAGTCCGCCGGACAGGGCGTCATTGCCGGCTGCGCGGGCGGTACGCTGCAAAACATCCTCGAGGCAGCGGCGATCCTGCGCGGGCGGAGCTGCGGCAGCGGGTATTTCGAGCTGTCCGTCTACCCGGCGAGCATGCCGGTGAACCTCGCCGCCATGAAGGCCGGGGCGGTGCAGACGCTGCTGGAATCCGGCGCGGTATTGAAGCCCTGCTTCTGCGGCCCCTGCTTCGGAGCAGGGGACGTTCCGGCAAACGACACCGTGAGCCTGCGCCATTCCACCCGCAACTTCCCGAACCGCGAGGGCTCGAAGCCCTCGGACGGCCAATCCGCGGAGGTCATCCTCATGGACGCCCGCTCTATCGCAGCCACCGCCGCGAACGGCGGCGTCATCACGCCGGCCACGGAGATCGACTACGATATGCCCGTGATGCGGGACGATTACGACCCCGCGCCGTATGAAAAGCGCGTTTACCACGGCTTCGGCAAACCTCTGGCGGACGAGCCGCTGCGCTACGGGCCGAACATCCAGCCGTGGCCGGAGATCCCCGCCCTGCCGGACGATTTGGAGGTCACCTTCACCGCCGTCATCCACGACCCCGTGACCACGACGGACGAGCTGATCCCCTCCGGCGAGACGTCGAGCTACCGCTCGAATCCCATGAAGCTCGCGGAATTTGCCCTGAGCCGCCGCGTGCCGGAATACGTCGGCCGCTGCAAGGCGCTCATGGCCGAGGGCAAGGCCAGCGCGATCTACGCCGTGAAGCCCGGCGACGGCTCCGCGCGCGAGCAGGCGGCCTCCTGCCAGCGCGTTTTGGGCGGCGGCGCGAATCTCGCCGTGGAATACGCCACGAAGCGCTATCGCTCGAACCTCATCAACTGGGGCATTCTGCCGCTGACGTGGGACGGTGAGTTTACTTGGGAACCGGGGCAGACGCTGCGTCTGCCGGGCATCCGCAAGGCCATCGAGAGCGGCGCGGAGGAGGTCACAGGCTTCATCGGCGATACGGAGCTGAAGCTCAGCCTCGGCAGCCTTTCCGATAAGGAGCGGGAGATCCTGCTCGCCGGCTGCCTCATCAACTGGTACAGACAGATCGCGGAGAAGAACGCATGACGAAGATCCCAATGCCCAATCCCATCGTGGAGATGGACGGAGACGAAATGACCCGCCTCATCTGGCGGATGATAAAATCCGAGCTGATCGAGCCTTTCGCGGCGCTGAACACCGAGTATTACGACCTCGGCCTGCCCCACCGGGAGGAAACGGACGACGCCGTGACAAAGCAGGCGGCGCAGGCGCTGCTGCGCCATCGCGTCGGTGTCAAGTGCGCCACCATTACCCCGAACAAAAAGCGCATGGAGGAGTATTCCCTCTCGCGCATGTATCCGAGCCCCAACGGCACCATCCGCTCCACCGTGGACGGCACCACCTTCCGCAGCCCCATCCTGCTGCCCGGCACGTCGCCCCTCGTCCCGAACTGGAAGGAGCCCATCACCGTTGCCCGGCACTCGAACGCCGATCTCTATAAGGACACGGAGCTTCGCATCGAGACCCCGGGCGAGGCGCATCTCACCGCCGACGGGCAGGATCGGCTCGTATACCGCTTTGACGGCCCCGGCGTGGCGCTTGCCATGTACAACACCGACAAGAGCATCTATTCCTTCGCGCGGAGCTGCTTTTCCTGCGCGCTCGACAAGAAGCAGGATCTGTGGTTCTCCTGCAAGGACACGATCTCCACGGTGTACGACGGGCGCTTCCGGGATATCTTCCAAGAGGTCTACGACGCGGAATATAAAGCCGCGTTCGAGGCCGCGGGCATCCGCTATATCTACACCCTCATCGACGACGCCGTGGCGCGCTGTATGCGCTCGCAGGGCGGCTTCGTCTGGGCGCTCAAGAATTACGACGGCGACGTGATGAGCGATATGATCGGCGCTGCCTTCGGCGCGCTGGCGCTGATGACGAGCGTCCTCATCTCCCCCGCCGGTTGCTTCGAATACGAGGCTGCGCACGGCACCGTCACGCGCCACTGGTATCGCCGGCAGGCGGGAGAAAAGACCTCCACTAACCCCATGGCCACGATCTTCGCGTGGTCGGGTGCGCTGAAAAAGCGGGGCGAGCTGGACGGCGTTCCCGCCCTGACAGACTTCGGCAGGAAGATCGAGCAGGCCAGCCTTGCCGCCATCGCGGACGGCATCGTAACCGGCGATATGGCCGCCCTCACCGGCGCGGAGGAAAGCGTCGATACCGAGACGTTCATCGCCGCCGTGCGGGAACGTCTGGAAAGTCTTATGTAAATCTTATGATGTATGATACCGCCCCGGCCGCTTGACCGGGGCGCTTCTATATCCATGGCGCTCTGCCTATCACAGCAGCGCACGCATATCCTCCGGCAGGGGTGAGGTCAGCTCCAGCAGCTCGCCCGTGACGGGATGGATCAGCCGGATGCGGTGTGAGTGCAGCGCCGGGCGGGAGATCGCCGCGTCCGGCATACCATACAGCGCGTCCCCCACCAGCGGATGCCCGATGGCGGAAAGATGCAGCCGGATCTGGTGCGTCCGCCCCGTGTACAGGCGCAGACACAGCAGCGTCCGTCCACGGATCACGGACAGAACCTCATACGCCGTGCGGGCGGGCAGCCCGGACGGATCGATGGCGCGGCGCGTCCCCTCCACCGGGGCTCGGCTGATCGGCAGTTCGATGCTGCCCTGCGCCTGCGGGAGGGCTCCCTCCGCCACGGCGAGGTATTCGCGCAGAAAGCTGTCAGTGTGCAGCATCCGCCGCAGACGGTCGTGCGTATAGCCGTCCTTAGTGACGACCATCAAGCCAGTCGTCCCCACATCCAATCGATTCACTGGGTGAAATTTAACATCCTTCCCCCACCTATCCGCCAATATTCCGGCAATATTCGGCTGGTTTTCCCCATACACACTGATGCCGGCGGGCTTGTCGATCACCGCGAAATACGCATCCTCCCATCGGAACGTAAGCGGCAGCGCCACCGGCTCGGCCTCGTTCTGCCCCCGATCCGAAATATCCACAGACAGCGCATCCCCCGCGTTTACCCGCTGGGTGACGCGCACGCGGCAGCCATTGAGCAGGATGCCGTCCGGGCGGAATTTGGCAGAGGAGATCTGTCCCGCCGCCATGGACAGCTCCCGCCGCAGGAGGCTTTCCACGGTGCGGCCGGCCTGCTCCGGCGTGATCGTCAAGGTCAGCCGCTTCATACCGTCTCCCTCGGACACAGCGCGTCAAAAAGCGCGTCCAGATTCTCCTGCGAATACTCGACCTCCGCGGAATACAGACGGGCATACTCGGCCAGCTCATCCGTCGTGAAATGCCCGTGCCGGGCATAAAACAGCGCCCCCAGCGCCGTCAGAAGGCGCGTACTGAGCACGGCGAAAGCCGCCTTGCCCGCCGCGTCGCCATCGTCATAAGCCGTGAGGAAATGCCGATGCAGGAAATAGACGAGAAGCTGTTCGACCTCATGCTCCCGCCCGGTCATGTAGTTTTGAAGCTCTGTTATGTCAACCAATTCGACGTTTTCCCGCAAGTCGGTCAGAATACCCGTCCAGCGCTCATCCAGCCGCTCCAGCGCGAGATAAAACTCCGCCCAGCGGCGCAGGGCGGCGTGAGGCAGGGCAGCGCCGCACAGGGCAAGGACGTTCTCCATCCGCGCTTCCAGCGGCAGTGAGCGATCCTGCGCGGCGGAAAGCACCGCCTCCCGCAGGCGCAGCAGCGCCCATACCTCCTCCGGCTCCTCCTCTGTGTCCCCCTCGGCGCATAGGCGCACAGGCTCGGTCTGCGTGAGGATCAGCTTCGCCGCCGCCTCGCAGCACAGGCCCACGCCGGTCTCCGTCCGTCCGGGCAGAAAGCTCCGCCAGCGGGGATGATCCCGGCAGATCTGGCACAGCAGCTCTTCTCCGCCGTATAGGATCAGCTCGCAGAGGTTTTCTTCGTTCAGCAGCGGACAGCGTTCCCCCTCCGCCAGAACAAAGTGCGGCGCGGGTTCCCGGGCGATCACAGCCCTCAGCCGCGCGCCCATCCCGCCGGGGATCGCATCGTAGACCGCCAGCGTATCGCCGTCGATATCGATCTCCCATCCGGCGCAGCAGGTATGGCGGCAGCGCCCCGCCAGACAATGAAACCGCGGGTAATAATCGGGGTATACGTTCCGCATGGCCGCGCCTCCTGTGAAATGGGATGGGACTATTATACCGCCGCTGCCGCCGGGAGGCAAGCGCCGGGCGCACCAGAAAAACACGGTACCCGATGGCTCGGATACCGTGTTTTTGGGTTATTTTCGGTTTACGAGGCCTCGCCGGAGGCTTCGCCGCTCATCTCGCCGGAGCCGGAGGGAGTAGCCTCCAGCGGCTCGGCAAAGACGATGCTGACATTGCCGACGGTGGTTTCCTCGGTGATGGGCTGGCCGCCCACAGTGAGGCTGTAATACACCGTCAGGGTCACGGGGGCGTCGGCCTTGAGCTGATCAAGGCCCTCCAGCACGAGCTCGCCCACGCCGCAGTCCTCGGTGACCGTCCAGCTCGACTGGGCATCGAAGGTAAGATTCGCGTTCTGCATCCAGTTGACGGTCTTTCCCGTCCACTCGGAGTTATGGAAGAACGCATTCACGGTAGCCGGGCCGGAGCCGGCGTCCGGGCCGGACATGGTGACGATCTCGGCCACGTAGATATCGCCCACGAGCTCGGTCGTCTCGCTGCTCTCGCCGGTGAGATCCCACATCGTGCGGCTGTTCTGGTCATAGAAGTTGATGGTGCCGGAGCCGCCGTTATCGCCCGCAACGAGGTAATTCGTCGCGCCCTCGGCGCCGAACTTTTCGTAGTTCTCGTTCACGAACAGGCAGCTATGCGTGGTGACGGGCGCGGTGCCGGTGAGGATGACACAGGCCATGACCTCACCGGTCTGCGGCGCGGTGGTCTTATCCTCGAACCAGTAGCTCTGCGCGGTGGAAAGATCGCTGCCCCAGACACAGTTTGTCTTATTCACGAACATATTGAGCATCGGCGCGTTCACAAAGCCGCGGTCGTCCGCCCAGCTCCAGTTCTCGTACTGCGCGGCATTCTCCTCCCAGCTATCCTCGTTGGAGCCAAGGTCATAGAAGTCGTAGGCCTCAGGATCGAAGGAGCAGATGATGCGGCTGTTGTAGGCCTCGACGCCCGCCCATGTGCCGCGGCCGCCGGAACGGGTCTTGATGCCCGCCACGCCCTCAAGGTCGCTGTTGAAAGCGAAAATATAGCCGTTGGAGGCCGAGACGAGGGCGCTGTCCATATTGGAGTGGAGCGAGGAGTTATAGACGAACACATAACTCTCGTCGCCGCCGATGGAATACACGCCCGCGCAGCCGCGGCCATAGGTGGTGGCGGAGATGCGGTTGGCGATAATGGCGCCGCCGCCGGTATCAGTGGTGAGGGCGGTGCCGGTCTCATCGGCGGTGACGAGGACGGCGATATCCTCATCCGCCGTCTCGGGGAACACGGGCGCGGCGTAGGCGTTCCAGTCCTCTGTGAGCTCCGCGCGCTCGGCGGTGCCGAGATCAAGGCCGGGACGAGCCTCCACAAGCCCGAGCAGGGTGTCATAGTCGATGACGGGCGTGCCGTCGGCGTTGATAAAGCCGTCGGCGTTGAGGGCGATCTTGCCGCCCATGCCGACATAGAAGCCGTGGCCGCCGGAGGAGCTGCCGAAATAGCGGCCGCCGGTGACATAGGCCGTGCCGCCCGCCACGGCATAAAGGACGTTCTCCGTGCCCACGATGGTGGGATCTTCCAAATACAGCGCGGCGTCGTCCGTGCCGAAGTCGATGTCCTCATAGGAGGCGATCTTATAGTCGGTGGCATTGCCGCCGTCCACGAGGACGGAGGAGCCGAGGCCGTAGAAATTCGCCGCCTCGGAGGGGCCGTAGGGGATGGTGTTGTTCTGAGACTGCAGGCCGCTCACTGAAACGGGCGCGCCCGCCTGCACCATCAGCGTGGCAACGTCGCCCTGAATGACCTGATCGACTCCGTCCACGGTGTGCTCATACGCGCGCTCCCACGCGAGATTCGAGGACGCGCCCTCCACAGACGGACCCACGGATTTATAGAGATAGCAGGTGTAGATGTGGAAATTGCCGGGACGCGGGCCGTTCTGATAGCTGTGGACGTAGTTATACAGCCGGATGAGATCGTAGTCGCGGCCGAATACCAGCCCCTCCGTCTCATACACGGCGTTGATGATCTGCGCCTTGGTGCTGTAGCGGACATTCTGAGTTATGTAAACCATCTCGTAGATCGTGCCGTCCACAGCGTACCATGTGCCGGTCTCGACGCCCATGGTGGAGACATAGCGATAAGCGCCTTCGCCGCTCATATCCTCGACCGCGTCGAACACATCGTCGGGCAGCGCCGCGCCCTCGGCCACAGCGCCGTCAAGGATCGAATCGCTGGGCACGTCCACGGATGCGGCCGCCGCAGCGGCGGCGTATACGTCAATGGCTGGGGCTTCTTGGATCACGAAGTTTTCAAGATGCGCGTCCGAGAGCGGACCGGGGACGTTATAGACCGCGCCGCCGACCTCAGCGGTCTTCATGGCGGTGAGATCGACCTCATGGCCGGTCGCCTCGCCCATGGCCTGCGCGGCAGGGCAGACAGCGGCATAGAACACGCCGCCGCAGCTATCCATGGCGGCCTCGGGCAGATCGGTCATGGTGGAGGGGAAGCTCCAGCCCGGCGTGCGGTTGAGATCGTAGAACGCGCCGTCGCCGATGCTCACGATTCCCTCCGGGATCAGCACCCAGCCGCTGGCGTTCGTGATAACGGCGGTGCCGTTCGCGCCGATAGCGGTAACGGGATAGCCGTCCAGCTCCGCCGGGAAGAGGATGATCTCCGCGGTCTTGATGGCGTCGCTGGTGGAAACGACGGTGGCCTTACCGTCCGTGACGGTATAGTACCAGCCGCCGGAGACCTGCACGCCCGCGGGATCGGCCGCCGTCTCCGCCGCCACGGCCGATCCGACGGAGGTCAGCATCGCCAGCGCCGCGGGATCGGTGACCTCGATCTGAACGGTGCATCCGGCAAAGGCCAGAAGCATCGCCGCCGCGATCAGCAGAGCCATGAGTTTTCTTGCTTTCATGTTTGCGCTCCTTTCGTCCTTTTGTGATATAAATTAACACATTGTAATTATACCATAGTTGGAGTGTATTGAAAGAGGGAAAATCATTAATCGCGGAAAAATGTCAATCCCACAGCCGCGCCGGGTATTTCCCCGCCGCGCGCATATCCGCCAGCGCGGCCTGCAGCGCGGGCAGATCGTCCCGATAGGTCACGCCGTGCCATACCTCGTCCGTGCTGACGACGGCTACCCGGTCGGTCCCCGCCGCCAGCCGTTCATTCACTACGCCGGGCAGGAAATACTCCGCCTTTTGCGGGTTCTGCGGTACGGTCTTTTCGAGAAAACCTGCCATACCCGCCTCAATGGCGTCAAGGAAGCTCCGGCGGAAGCCCCATGTATTGAGCGATACCGGCGCGTCGGGATCGAGCGGCAGCCATGTCGCGCCGCCGTCCTCGGTGTAAGCGGGCGCGTCCGCGGGGCCGCGGATCGCCGTATGCTCCGTCACGGTGAGAAGATGTCCCGCATCGTCCGCGGTGCATACGCCCCGGGCAACGGTGCCGTTTTCCGTCAGCGTATTGCGCAGCTTATAGGCGATGAGGCAATGGGTATGCCCGTCGCCGTCGGACGATAGGAACCGATACAGCGCGTCGAAGGCGCCGCGTCCGTAGAAATCGTCGGCATTGATGACGGCAAAGGGGCCGTCGATCTCGTGCCGCGCCGCCCGGACGGCGTGCGCCGTGCCCCACGGCTTCTCCCGCCCTTCCGGGACGGCATAGCCCGCAGGAAGATCGGAAAGCTCCTGAAACGCATAGCGCAGCTCGCATTTCGCCGCGATGCGGTCGCCCACCCGGGCGCGGAAATCCGCCTCATGCTCCCGCTTGATCACGCAGACGATCTTCTTGAAGCCGGCGCGGATCGCATCGTAGGCCGAATAGTCCAGAATGACCTGCCCGGCGTCATCCACCGCGGTCATCTGCTTGAGCCCTCCGAATCGGCTGCCCATCCCGGCCGCCATAATGACAAGAACAGGTTCCATCGTGAATACCTCTCCTCCCTGTTTCCGCAAAAAAATCTGATACCACGAGTATAACACGCGCCTTTTCGCATTACAATAAGGATACCCACAAAGACAATTAGCACTCGATCCGAAAAAGTGCTAATCCTTTACATTTCGTTCATAATATCATATAAATTTCTTCACAAATTATGTGTATGATACAGACAATAAGAAAAACGAACATCACAAAAACAAATGGAGGTAAATGAAAATGTTTGATATGGTTCCTTTCACCACGAGATACGCCAGCAACAAGATGTGGGATCCGTTCCGCGAGTTCTTCAGCACGGTTTCCCGCTCCGCCGCCACCGACATACGCGAGAAGGACGATTCCTTCGTCATCGACACCGAGCTGCCCGGCTATGCCAAGGATGAGATCTCCGTCAGCCTGAAGGAGGGCGTCCTCACCATCCGCGCCGAGCACAAGACGGAGCGCGAGCCGGACGACGGCTATGTCCGCCGCGAGCGGGCTTGGGAGAGCGTGGAGCGCAGCTTTGAGGTCAGCGGCGTCGATACGTCGGCCATTAGCGCGGCGTATGTAAACGGCGTCCTCACCGTGACGCTGCCGAAGCTCCCCGA
>CAJOIU010000018.1:0-32806 GCA_905234855.1 uncultured Oscillospiraceae bacterium | reverse complement strand
CCCCCGCGCGGCTGCGCCGCGCGGGGGATGTCGCATTCCTATGGTTTAGCTGGCATATTTGCCGAAGACGGAGTAATAAGTACTCATCGTAGCGCCGTTGGAGGTATTAATATATTCGATATCGATGGAATAGTTGTGGCTGGCATACAGCGTGCCCCAATACAGGGAAACAGAGCTGAGTCCCTTGTTCCACGAGGAGATCGACTTGGACATGCCGGAGGAATTGTCATGGATGGAAGCGTAAGCGATCTTCCAACCACTGGCCGGTGTGACCTTCAGTCTTGCGCCCGTCGTCTTGGTACTGAGCGTCAGATCCTTGCTGGGATCTATCGAGCTCTTTGTAAGGGACGCAAAGCTCTTGCTGCTGTATACGCCGTTTAGGGTGATGGACTTGACAGGATTGGTATACGCCAGAACCTTGACGCTGGTCGTATAGGATGTGGAACCGATCTTATAGGTGACCTTGGCGGTACCCTTGGCGCTCACCTGCAGGTTGATATCATAGCTGTAGTCCGCATCGGAGTAACTTTCGGTGGTCCACTCGGAGCCGCTGTAGTTGTACTGATAGTTGCTGGAATAGCTGTTATTACGCTTCGCGAAGCCGACCATCTTTGCACCGGTCGTGCCCGCCGTCACCTTGACGGAGGAGCGATTGATGGTAAAGCTCTTGGTTCCGTAGGCCAGCCCGATATTGACGCTGCCCCCGCTGCTGCTCGGTATATACACCGTCTGTGTTCCCGTGACAGGGGTGACCGTCCCCGCGGCAAAGGCGGACATGGACATGGACATCACCAGCACGACGACGCAGGTGATCGCAAGGATGCGTTTGATAGTACGATTCATTTTTAGCCCTCTCTTTTCAATGATTTGGATGGAAATATTTTATATCTTTGTTTTTCCTTTGTCAAGATAACAGACCCCCGCGCGGAACGATCCGTGCGGGGGCGCTTATGGGGATGGGGATCAGCCGATGGCGGCAAAGCCGCGCTCGAGATCGGCAAGGATATCGTCGATGTGCTCCGTGCCGATGGAGAGCCGGACGGTGTTCGGCTTGATGCCGATGTCCAGCAGCGCTTCGGGGGAGAGCTGGGAGTGGGTGGTGGTGGCCGGATGGATCACAAGGCTCTTCACATCCGCGACGTTTGCCAGCAGGGAGAAAATCTTGAGGTTGTCGATGAAGGCGAAGGCCTCCCTCTGTCCGCCCTTGATATCAAAGGTGAAGATCGATGCGCCGCCGTTCGGGAAATATCGCTCATACAGCGCATGGTCGGGATGGGACTGCAGAGACGGATGATTCACCTTCTCCACCAGCGGGTGATTTGCGAGATATTCCACGACCTTTTTGGTGTTCTCCGCGTGGCGCTCGAGGCGAAGCGAAAGCGTCTCCACGCCCTGCAGCAGCAGGAACGCCGCAAACGGCGAGATCGTCGCGCCCGTATCCCGCAGGAGGATCGCGCGGATATATGTCACGAACGCGGCCGATCCTGCCGCCGCCACAAAGGACACCCCGTGATAACTGGGATTCGGTGCGGCGATGGGGGCGTATTTCCCGCTGGCCGTCCAGTCGAACCTGCCGGAATCCACAATGATGCCGCCCAGCGTCGTGCCGTGGCCTCCGATGAATTTCGTAGCGGAATGGATCACGATATCCGCGCCGTGCTCGATGGGACGGATGAGATACGGCGTGCCGAAGGTGTTGTCGATGACGAGCGGCAGGCCGTGCTTATGCGCCAGCGCCGCCAGCGCGTCGATATCGGGGATATCGGAATGGGGATTGCCAAGCGTTTCGATATAGATGGCCTTGGTATTCTCTTGGATCGCCGCCTCCACCGCCGCGAGGTCATGCACGTCCACAAAGCTCGTGGTGATGCCGTACAGCGGCAGCGTATGCGCCAGCAGGTTCGAGGAGCCGCCATAGATGGTTTTCTGGGCGACGATATGCTCCCCCGCCTGCGCCAGCGCTTGGATCGTATAGGTGACCGCCGCCGCGCCGGAAGCCAGCGCCAGCGCCGCCACGCCGCCCTCCAGCGCCGCGATGCGCTTTTCCAGCACGTCCTGCGTGGAGTTCGTCAGCCGTCCGTAGATATTGCCCGCGTCGGCCAGGCCGAAGCGCGCCGCCGCGTGCTCGGAATTATGGAACACATAGGATGTCGTGGCATAGATCGGCACCGCCCGGGCGTCGGTGACGGGGTCGGCCTCTTCCTGACCGACGTGAAGCTGCAAAGTCTCAAATTTATATTCGCTCATTGTGTAAGCACCTCTTTCATAGATTTTTGGATTTTGACAGGTTCTTCTTACACACGGCACATTCGCCCGTTGCGGAAGTTGTGCCGGAGCTGCTTTATGATGATGCTCATGCCTGTTGTCTCCTTGAATTACCAACCAACCTTGTATGTTTATGATATTAACACGTTAAACCCACTTTGTCAATAGGTAATTTCGGTTTATATTTCAGGGCGCAGAAATCCCGCGCCGCGGGCTGCGGCGCGGGATGGACTCTGTTTCTGTCAGCCCAGAACGAGCTTGGCGATATCGGCGCTCTGCTTGGCGTCCTTGGCATAATAGTCGGCGCCGATCTCGGCGGCATATTCCGGCGTAAGCACCGCGCCGCCCACCATGATCCTGCAGTCGTGGCCGCTTTTACGGAGGGCGGCGATGGTTTCCGCCATGCTCACAACGGTGGTCGTCATCAGCGCGGACAGACCGACAAGCCTCGCGTCCTCCCGGATCGCTGCTTCCACCACCGTCTCCGCCGGCACGTCCCTGCCGAGGTCGATGACGGTATAGCCATAGTTTTCCAGCACGACCCGGACGATATTTTTCCCGATATCGTGGATATCGCCGTGGACGGTGGCGATCACGATCTTGCCCTTCGAAACCGAACCTCCGCCCTTTTCCGCGATACGGCGCTTGATGATCTCAAAGCCCTCGCACGCGGCGTTCGCGGCGTTGATGAGCTGCGGCAGGAATATCTCCTGCTTCTCATACCGCTCGCCCACGCGGTCGAGCGCGGGGATCAGCAGCGAGTTTACCACCTCCAGCTCCGTCATGGTCTCCAGCGCCTTTTCCGTGAGCGCCGCCGTCTCCTGCTTCAAGCCGCGGCCGATGGCGGCCTCCAGCGTCATCTGTGCCGAAGCGGACGGCGCGGAGGGGGCGGCCTGCGCCGTCTCGGCAAACCGCGCGATATAAGCCTCGCTGTCCCGATCCTGCCCGGACAGCACCTTGAAGGCCGCCACCGCGTCCATGATGGCGGTCTGGTTCGGGTTCACGATGGGAAGATCCAGCCCAGCGTGCATCGCCTGCGTCAGAAAGCTCACGGTGATATTCTCCCGTGCGGGCAGGCCGAAGGAGATATTGCTCACCCCCAGCACGGTATGGAGTCCCAGCTCCTCCGTAACGTACCGCACGGCCTTCAGCGTCTCCGCCGCCTGCTCCTGCTGGGCGGAAACCGTCAGCGTCAGGCAGTCGATCAGCACGTCCTCCCGCGGGATGCCGTAGGAAAGTGCCGCCTCGAGGATCCGCTCCGCGATGGCGATGCGTCCCGCCGCGTCCGCGGGGATGCCGTTTTCGTCGAGGCACAGCCCCACCACCGCCGCGCCGTATTTTTTGCACAGCGGCAGGATCGCGTCCAGAACCTCCCGGCGGCCGTTCACGGAATTGACGATGGCGCGGCCGTTCACCACCCGAAGCCCCGCCTCGATGGCGGCGGGATCGGAGGAGTCGATCTGCAGCGGAAGATCAGTGACAGATTGCACCGCTTTCACCACTTTTTCCATCATATCCACTTCATCGACACCGGGAAGCCCCACATTGATATCCAGAATATCCGCTCCGGCATCCTGCTGCTCCACCGCACGCTCGATGATATAGCCGATATCCGCTTCCCGCAGCGCCTGCTGGAAGCGTTTTTTTCCGGTGGGGTTGATCCGCTCACCGATGACGCACACGCCGGAAAACGCCGCTGTCTGCGCCGCCGAGCATACGCCCCGCCTCTTCGCCGCGGGACGCCGGGCGGGAGATAGCCCCGCAAGCTTCTGCGCGGACGCGCGGATAAAATCCGGCGTGGTGCCGCAGCAGCCGCCGAATATGCCGACGCCCAGCGCCGCCGCGCCGGACAGCTCCGACGCAAATTCCTCCGGCGTGACGGTATATTTTCCCGTGGCGGGGTCGGGCAGTCCCGCGTTGGGCTTGAGGATGAGCGGCAGCTCCGTCCATTCCCGCAGCTCCGCGATCATGGGCAGCAGCTCCTTGGGGCCGAGGCTGCAGTTGAAGCCAAGCGCGTCCACGCCGAGGCCGGTGAGCGTCAGCCCCATAGCGGGAACGGTCGTGCCCACGAAGGTGCGCCCCGTCGCCTCGAAGGTCATCGTCACCCACACGGGCAGGGAGGTGTTCTCCTTCGCGGCCAGCACGGCGGCCTTGACCTCATATAGATCGCTCATCGTTTCGAAGACGACGAGATCGGCGCCCGCTGCCGCACCGGCGATCACCATTTCTTTATAGATATCATACGCCTCGGTAAAGGACATCGTGCCGAGCGGCTCGAGAAGCTGCCCTATGGGGCCGATATCGAGCGCGACGCGCACATCCGCGTCCCCGGCGGCCTCCCGCGCGCAGCGGATGCCTGCAGCGATCAGCTCCGCGGGGGTATATCCGCTGCGGGCGAGCTTATGCCGGTTCGCGCCGAAGGTATTGGCATAGATGATATCGCTGCCCGCCTCGATATAACGGCGGCCGATCTCCGTCACCGTCTCGGAATGGGTAAGGTTCCATACCTCCGGCAGCTCCCCCACCGGCAGCCCCGCCGCCTGCAGCATCGTGCCGGTGGCGCCGTCCAACAAGATGATTTCAGGATTTCCCACAGGTCGTTCCGTCCTTTCGATAGGCGCAGGTCTCATACAGCTCACAGCCCTCGCAGCCGCGGCGCCGCTTTGCCGTGGGGATCGGCGACACGCCTAGGATCGCCGTCACCGTTTTTTGAGGGATCATGATGCCGCCGTCCGACAGGCTCACGCCGATGCGGCGCCCCACGTCCAGCACCCGGCACAGCTCCCGCTGCTGCGCCAGCGGAAGATCGCCGTAGCCCGGGCTGAAGCGCTCAGTGAGAAACATCGGCGCAAGCTCCGCCGCAATATCGGTACAGAGATTATCGCAGACGTTTTCGATGGCGGCGCCCGCGCAGGCATCGAGGATCACCGCGTCCGCCATGCTCCGCACCTGCATCCGCCGCAGAAGCGTTTCCGCCTCCGCGCCAAGCGTCGCCGCTATGAGCACGGCGGATTCGCAGCCGGAAAGCAAGCGGCGGATATCCTCCCCCGCGGGACGAAAATCCGTTCCCAGCATCGCGCCGTCCGGCGCAAGCCCGAATTTCCGCCATACCGCCCGGGGACGCGCCGTTTCCATCAGCAGCGCCTCGCAGCGCGCGATATCCGCCTCGATCTCCGGCGGCAGCGCGCCGCCCTTCCAGCCGAGATAGCGCAGCGCCTCGCTGCGGCGGATCTCGGTAAGTCTTGCCTGCAAGCGCGTCACCTCCCTTCGGCGCAGAAAACGGTATCGCGGGATCGGCTCCCGCGGCAAAAAAATGGCATCATGCCCGCCTTACGGGATATACTACCCGGGAGGAGAAATGGCATGGACGACAGGAAAGAAAAGCTAAAACAGTTCCTTCGGCGGATCGTCACCGATCCCCGGCGGGCGGATATCGGTCTGCATGCCGCGAACGGAGCCTATTACCTCTTCTTCTCCCTTGGCCCGCTGACAGCTCTGCTTTTGTCCCTGCTGCCATATACGTCGCTGACGGAGCAGCGGCTCATGGAGGCGTTGGCGGTTTATATGCCCGCGCCGCTGGGGCTCTTTCTGCGCAGCGTCGTATCGGATATCTATGCTCTGCCGTCCGCAGCTCTCGGTCTTTCCGCCGCAGCGGAGCTTTGGAGCGCGGCGCGACTTTTGTCCAGCGTTGTGCGCGGGGTAGGCGAGCTGTCCGGCGGCGGCACGGACGGCTATCTGCGCCGCCGCGTCATGGGCGCGGCCTATACTCTGCTGCTGATCGTGTTCCTCCTCGGAAACCTCATGCTGCTCCTGTTCGGCGAGCGGCTTATCATGACCGTTTCCCGCCGCTGGCCGGAGGCGGAGCCGCTCTGTCGGCTGATGCTCGGGCTGCGTCCGCTGCTGCTCCTCGCCGGACTCACCTCGTTAAACGCTCTGCTGTTCCGCCATGCCCCCAAGCGCGAGAAGCCTCTTCGCTTCCAGCTTCCGGGCGCGGCGTTTTCCGCGGCGGTGTGGCTTCTGTTCACAAAGCTCTATTCCCTCGCGCTGGAGCGCTTCGGCCTCTTCGGGGTCTATGGCAGCATCGCCGCCGTGATCGTCTCGCTCTACTGGGCGTATTGCTCGCTGTATATCCTCTTCGGCGGCGTATGGCTCAATTCCCTACGGGAGCCTTCTCCCCTCCCAGATTCAGGATCGCCACCGCACCCAGCACGAGAACGATGCCGAGAATGCCCAGCGGCGTGGGAGTCTCATGAAACACGAAAAAACCCATGAGCAAAGCCACCACCGGCTCGATGGACGCCATGACCGCGCCCTTCCCTGCCTCCTCGCCCCGCAGGCCGAAGCTGTATAAAAGCGCGGGAAGAAAGCCCGCGATCACGATCATCCCGACGGACAGCAGGAGATTTTTCCCGCTCTCCACGGCAGGGGCGGCGGGAACGAAGCCCCACACGATCAGCCCCGTCAGCGTGCACAGCAGCCAGCCCCAGACGTTTATGGTGATGGTGTCATACCCCCGGTTCGACAGCGCCTTGATGCATACGCTGTAAAATGCATAGCCGATCCCGGCGAGCATACCAAAGATCACGCCCGCCGCCGAAAGGCTCGCGCCGCTCTCCAGAAGGCCGGATACGAGGGTGCAGCCCACCACGGCGCATATAAGCGCCGCCAGCTTGCGGCGGCTGAAGCGCTCGCCGAACACAAAAAGGCTGATGACCATGACGAACACCGGCGCGGAATACATGAGCGTACACGCCGCCGACAGGCTCGCAAGGTCGATGGCGCGGTAGTAGCAATAGGTGAAGAAAAACGTCGCCAGCACGCCGAAGCAGAAAAACAGCCACGAATCCTTCCACCGTATCTTCAAAAGCTGCGGGTTCTTGAGCAGCGCCAGCAGCGCAAACAGCACAAAGCACCCGCCGGAGCGGACGATCAGCACACCCGCCGAGGTCATCCCCGCCGCGGACAGGCTGCGCGTAAACAGGCCGATCATGCCCCAGCACAGCCCGGCGGCGAGGATGGAGATATCATATTTCCGCAAAGAAAAACACATCCTTCCGAGTTTATCATTTTACCGTTTTACACGGTAATTGTCAACGCGGTAGGGATGTGTTTTCTTCGGTTCGCAGGCGTCACGAATAGTTGTGCGCGTCCTGCAGAACCATCTCCTTGACCTTCATGAGCCGCACCTTGGTGGATGACTCGTTTTCGGCCAGCTTCATGGTGATATAGCGGATATTCTCCTGCAGCTCTGGGATCATGACATATTCGAGGGCGTTCACGCGGCGGCGGGTCTTTTCGATATCCTCCGCCAGAAGCTGCATGGTCTTTTCGACCTCCGCCAGCTCCAGCATATCCTCAAAAACGGCATAGAGCTTCGTGAGGGCGTCGTCCAGCTCGCCGCTCGTCTGGGCAAAGCCATAGGGCAGCGCCCCCGTCCCCTCGCCGGAGCGGGTATTGAAATCGTAGACCGGCACGTTCACGCTCATGATGTTCTTATAGGAAACGCCCAGCTCCACGCTGCGATTGGCATATAACAGGCTCTGCTCCAGCATATCGGGACTCATGACGGCGCTGGCCATGCTCATGGCTGCAAATGCCTCCGTCAGCCCCTGCTCGACCCGCTCCCGCAGGAGCTTATTGCGGCGGACGATCTCCATGAACTGGCGCATCTCCTCATCACGCTTATCCTTGAGGAGCTTATGGCCCCGCGCCGCGGTACGCAGACGGCCCTTGAGCTGGTTCAAGACCATCCGCGTCGGCGTTACGGCTTTTTTCGGCATAGGATCACCCCGTTCTGCTTAGTCTTCCGGCATGTATTTCTCGATCTCCGAGAGCTTCAGCCGCTTGAGCTCGCTGCGCGGCAGGATCTTCAAAAGCTTCCAGCCGAGATCCAGCGTCTCTTGGATGGTGCGGTTCGTCTGGTTGCCTTGATTGACGTATTCCTTCTCGAAGGCGTCGGCAAACTCCGCGAATTTCTTGTCTGTTTCGGAAAGCGCCGCCTCGCCCAGAATGGTCATGAGCTCCTTGGCCTCCTTGCCGGCGGCATAGGCGGAAAAGAGCTGGTTCATGGTTCCGGCGTGATCCTCGCGGGTCTTGCCCTCGCCGATGCCCTTGTCCTTCAGACGCGAAAGGCTCGGAAGCACGTCCACCGGCGGCACGATGCCCTTGCGGTAGAGCTCCCGGGAGAGGATGATCTGCCCCTCGGTGATATAGCCCGTGAGGTCGGGGATGGGATGGGTCTTGTCGTCCTCCGGCATGGTGAGGATGGGGATCATGGTGATGGAGCCCTTCTCGCCCACGCGGCGGCCTGCGCGCTCATACATGGTGGCAAGGTCGGTGTACATATAGCCGGGATAGCCGCGGCGGCCGGGGACCTCCTTCTTCGCGGCGGAGACCTCGCGCAGCGCCTCGGCGTAGTTCGTGATATCCGTGAGGATAACGAGGACGTGCATATCCTTCTCGAAGGCCAGATACTCCGCGGCGGTCAGCGCCATGCGCGGGGTGGCGATGCGCTCGACGGCGGGGTCGTTCGCGAGGTTCGAGAAGACGACCGTGCGGTCGATGGCGCCAGTACGGCGGAAGTCGTTGATGAAATACTCCGATTCCTCGAAGGTGATGCCGATGGCGGCGAACACGACGGCGAAATTCTCATCCGTGCCGAGAACGCGCGCCTGACGGGCGATCTGCGCCGCCAGCGCCGCATGGGGAAGGCCGGAACCGGAGAAGATCGGCAGTTTCTGCCCGCGCACAAGGGTGTTGAGGCCGTCGATGGTGGAAATGCCCGTCTGGATAAACTCCGCGGGATACGCGCGGGCGGCAGGGTTCATGGGCAGGCCGTTGATGTCCTTATACTCCTCCGGGAGAATGGCGGGACCGCCGTCGATGGGCTCGCCCATGCCGTTGAAAACGCGGCCGAGCATATCCTCGGAAACGCCCAGCTCCAGCGGATGACCCAGAAAGCGCACCTTCGACTGGGCGAGGTTGATGCCCTGCGCGCTCTCGAAGAGCTGGACGACGGCGGTATCGCCGTTTACCTCCAGCACCTTACAGCGGCGCTTTTCACCGCTGGGCAGTTCGATCTCGGCCAGCTCGTCGTAGGTGACGCCCTCGACGTTCCTCACCATCATGAGGGGGCTGGCGATCTCGCTGATCGTTTTGTATTCGCGGATCATAGGTCATTGCCTCCTTCCACCAGCGCTTCGATCTCCTCGATCATCTGCTTTTCGATCTCGGCGTACTGCGCTTCATACTCGCCAGGCAGGATCATCTTCGCGCGGCCGATCCGCTCGCGGCTGGGGATCTCGAAGAGCTTTCCGAGCTCCGCGCCCCGCGCCATGGCGCTGCGGCACAGCGAATCGTATTTATGGATAAGGCCTAAAAGCCGGAACTGCTTGTCGTAGCTCGAATAGGCGTCCTCGTCCATGAAGGCGTTCTGCTGCAGAAAGTCCTCGCGGATCATCTTCGCCGTCTCCAGCGTCATCTGGTCGTTTTCGCTCAGGGAGTCCTTGCCGACGAGCTTCACGATCTCGTTGAGGCTCTCCTCTTCTTGGAGGATGGCCATGGCCTTTTCCCGCTGGCGCATGAAGCCGGGGAAATGCTTGTCGTACCAGTCGCTGAGGGTATCATCGTAGAGGCTGTAGGACGTGAGCCAGTTGATGGCCGGGAAGTGGCGCGCATAGGCAAGCGAGCTGTCGAGTCCCCAGAAGACCTTGACGATACGCATCGTGGCCTGTGATACCGGCTCGGACGTATCGCCGCCCGGAGGGGACACCGCGCCGATGGCGGTGATGCTGCCTTGACGGCTGTCGGAGCCGAGGCATTCCACCACGCCCGCGCGCTCGTAATACTGCGCAAGACGGCTGGCAAGATAGGCGGGATAGCCCTCCTCGCCGGGCATCTCCTCAAGGCGGCCGCTCATCTCGCGCAGCGCCTCCGCCCAGCGGGAGGTGGAATCCGCCAGCACCGCCACATCGTAGCCCATGTCGCGGAAATACTCTGCGATGGTGATGCCGGTATAGATGCTCGCCTCGCGCGCCGCCACGGGCATATCCGAGGTATTGGCGATCAGCACCGTCCGCTGCATGAGGGATTCGCCGCTGCGGGGATCCTTCAGCTCGGGAAATTCCATCAGAACGTCGGTCATCTCGTTGCCGCGCTCGCCGCAGCCGATGTACACGACGATATCCACATCCGACCACTTGGCGAGCTGGTGCTGCACGACCGTCTTGCCGCTGCCGAAGGGGCCGGGGACGGCGGCGGTGCCGCCCTTCGCGATGGGAAACAGCGTGTCGATGACGCGCTGGCCGCTGTTCATGGGGCGGCTCGGGACATATTTATGCTGATACGGCCGCGCGACGCGGACAGGCCAGCGCTGGATCATGTTGATCTCATGCCGTCCGCCCTTGTCGTCCTCGATGACGGCGACCGTCTCCTCGACGGTGTATTTCCCGCTTTTGACGGACTTCACCACGCCGGTCACGCCCACAGGCACCATGATCTTATGGAGGATGGCCGTAGTCTCCTGCACGGTGCCGAGCACGTCGCCGGGCTTTACGATGGTCTCCGGGGCGGCCACGGCGTCAAATTGCCAAGTCTTCTCCCGGTTCAGCGGCGCAACGTCCACGCCGCGGGCGATGGTGGCGCCGGTCAAGGCGCGGATCTCCGTCAGCGGACGCTGGATGCCGTCGTATATGTTTGTCAGAAGTCCCGGACCGAGCTCCACGCTCAGCGGGGTACCGGTGGTCTCCACCTGCGCGCCGGGGCCAAGGCCGGAGGTCTCCTCATAAACTTGGATCGACGCGCTGTCACCCTTCATCTGCAGGATCTCGCCGATGAGCCGCTGTCTGCCGACGCGGACAACATCGGAGACGTTCGCATCGGCCAGTCCTTCCGCGACGACCAGCGGGCCGGAAACTTTTGTGATCGTTCCGCTCATTTGCTTCTACCTTCCTTCGGTATTGATAGCCTCCCCCACAGGAGGCGCCGGATCATAGGATGTTCGCGCCGACGGCGCGTTCCACCGCCGCCGTAAGCGCCGACTGCCCCAGACCGAGGGAGCCGTCCTTGCCGGGGATGAGGATGATCGCGGGGCGCGGACTGTCCTTAAAGCGGTCGATCTCCGCCGTCAGAGCCTGCGCCAGCCCCTCCTCGATATAGATGATGGCGTATTCCGCCTCCCGCTCGGAGCGGGTCAGTTCCTTGAAAACCGCCCGTGCCTCCGCCTCTCCGCGCACAGGGAACGTGTCAAGTCCCAGCGCCTTGAAGCCGATGACCGTATCGGGCGCGCCGACCACAGCGATCTTAAACATAGCTCTCACGCAGCCTTTCCCGGAGAACCTCCGCGCTCACGCCGCCGCGCTTGCCCAAAAGCACCATCCGCGCCGCGACGATCTCTCCCTCCAGCGAGGCAAGATACGCCACCGCCACTGCCGGGCCGAAGGAAACACGCTTTGCCTCGCCCAGACGGCGGGTGAGGACGTTATCGCACTCCCGCTCGAAGGCGGAAAGCTCCCCGCCCTCCACGGCCTTGCGGCCAAGCTCCGCCGCCTGCGCCAGCTCCCGCGCGGTGAATACCGCGGTCACGCCCTCGCCGTAGACGCGGCGGGCGATCTGCGAGGCCGGAACCTCGCCGTCCGGGATGAGCGCCGCCCGAAGCACGCCCTCGTCCATGCGCCCCCGCAGACAGCGCACCGCGCTGCGCAGGTTTGCCGTGTCGATGCACAGGCGGACGTAATCGGTGTAAAACCCGGTGGAGAGGGTTTGGGTGAGGCCGAGCAGCTCCGCGTAATACGCCTTATCGAGCTCCATATCCGTAAGCTGGGGATTGGCGGTACGGGCGAGGGTGCTCTTCGCCCCGCGCACGGCGGCGGAAAACGCCGCGGGAACGGCGCGCCAGTTATCCTCGGCATACGCCCTCTGCAGCGCCGCGGGACTCACCCGCCCGGCCTCGGACAGCAGCGTTTCGCCTCCGACGCCCGCGCCTTCGGCCTTCACCAGCACCTTGGCGTTATGATAGTCATACCGCAGGCGGAAGGCCTCCACCAGCGCCGGTTCCGGGCAGAGCCGCTCCATATCCGCCAGTGTCTCCAGCCGACGGGCGCTCAGCGCCGCCTCCACCTCGCCGTCGGACGCGCCCGTAAGCTCGGGATAGCCGCACTCGGTCAGAACCTTCGCGGCCTCGTCGAAATCCGGGGCGGCCGCCATGCGCTCGAGCCTCTCCCGGCTCAGAAGCGCAGCCTCCTTCGCCCGGAGATAGGCGGAAAGGAATAAATAGTCCGTATCTTTTACTTTTGACAAGTTGATTCCCCCTTGTCAGCTTCGATGATCCCGCGCATCACGAGAACAGCTCCGCCGCGGCCGCGGCCGCCTGCTCCTGCCGCGCCTGTGCGATGAGCGCCGCCACGGTGCAATTCACGGAGATATCCCCGTCCCGCAGGATGAGGCCGCCAGCGAAATCCCCCTCCTCCTCGGAAAGGGTGAGCTTCGCGGTCTTCCCCTCTGCGGAAAGCAGGTCGTTCGCGCGAGCCGTTACCTTGCTGCCATAGGGCTTTTTGTCCTTCCCGGCCAGCACGATCTGTTCCCGCCCGGTGATGGCCGCACGGGCGGCCATCGACGCGAGAAAGGCGATATACTCCTCCCCGGAGAGGGCGAGCAGCTTCTGCTCGGCCTTGTCGAACGCCTCCGCGAGAATGCTCTGCTTATGGCTCAGGATGCTCTTACGCGCTTCCATATCGGCGGCCTTTTCCAGCCGCTGGACACGGTCCTCGGCGGCCTTCACGCCCTCCTTCACCTTGCGCCAATAGCTCTCCTGCGCCTTGGCCTCGCCCTCGGCGAGCAGCGCCTCGCATTGGAGCTTCGTTTCCTCCGCGATGCGGGCGGCGTCCGCCACGGCGTCGGTCTCGATGCGGGCGGTGATTTTTTCAATGCCGTTCATGGTCGTATGTCCTTACACCGCCTGCAGCACCATCAGGATGGACGCCAGCATGGAGAGGATCGCGTAAAACTCCACAACGCCGCAGAGGATGATGCCCTTGGAGAACTGGGACGGGTTCTTCGCCATGAGATTCACCGAGGACGCGGCCACGCGGCCCTGCGCCACGGCGGTGATATAGCCGCCGAGCGCCATCGGCATGCACGCGCCGAACACGGCGGCGCCCTGCGCAATGGTCAGCGGCTGCAGGCCGCTTCCGCCAATGAGGCCGATCTGGATCATCGCCATGAACCAGACGACCAGACCGTACAGACCCTGCGTACCGGGCAGCACCTGCAGGATGACGCATTTACCGAAATTCTCCGGCTGCTCGCTCAGAAGACCCGCGGCCGCCTCACCGGCAACGCCCGTGCCCTTGCCGGAGCCGGCGCAGGAAAAGCCCACCGCCAGCGCGGCGCCCAAAAAGGCCAGCCCGAGGCCGCCATACGCATTGATGAAATCCATGTTTATATTTCCTCCTTGATTATATCTACATATTGGGGATCTATGTTCAGCGGCTTATAGGGCTTGCCGCCGTCTTTATAAAACCTTCCGAAGAACTCCAGCACCTGCAGGCGCAGGTCATGCACGAAGCAGCCGAGCAGGTTAAGCGCGAAGTTCAGGGCGTTTCCGACCATGGCGACGATCACGAAAACGATCACGTTTCCCGTCATGGCGCCGAGCTGGTTGAAAACCATGGCAATGACGTTGCCCGCCAGCATGAGCGCCATCAGCCGCAGATAGGAGAGGATGTCGGAAAAATACCCGGTCACACCGTTGTAGATCGCGCCGAACAGGCCGACCAGCCCACCGACCACGCTCTTATTCTCCCAGAACTTTCCGATCACCAGCAGCGCGCCGCCGACGATGAGGAGCCACAGCCCCCAATGCAGCACCGCCAGCACGATGCCGATGAGGATGCACCACCACGCGCCTTCATTGAAGAGCGCGTCCAGCGCCTGCCCGTTCCGGCATTTATCGACAACGCTCACGATCATGCCGGTGAAGATCTGCACCACGCCCAAAGCGAGCGAGCCGATCATGATCATCATGATATCCCCCAGCGGCGTGAATGCGCTGGGCAGCGCGGTGAAGGTCGTGGCGGGGTCAATGAGCTTGGCCGCCTGCGGCAGCAGATCGCCGAAGAAGCCGCCGGTCAGCGCGCCGAAGATAAAGGTGCTGATCCCGCACATGCCCAGAAGCTTTAAGAGATATCCCGTGCCGCCCTTGGGTCTCATCTTTTTCAACGCGATCACCGAGGCCAGCATCATGAGAAGACCGTAGCCCATATCCGCCATCATGATACCGTAAAACAGCACGAAAAACGGCCACATCAGCGGGTTCGGATCGATGCCGTCATAGGCGGGCAGGGAATACATCTCCGTGACAAGGTTCATCGGCGTGACGACCTTGCTGTTTTTCAGCGTGACGGGAACCTCGGGGTATTCCTCCGGCGCGGGATCGGAAAGCTCCCAAGCGCAGTCGAACTCCGCCAGCACGGCCTTGAGCTTTTCCTCCTCCGGCGCGGGACACCAGCCCTCCAGCGCCACGACGCTGTCCGTCCCGGAAAGGCGTTCGATCGCCTCGGCGCGGGACACCTCCGCCGCCATGCGGTCAGCCGAAAGCCGCAGCGCCGCCGCCGCGCCGCCCTGCGCCGTGATCCGCTCCGTCAGCGCCTGCTTTTCCTCGGCCAGCGCCGCCAGCGCCGCCCGGCAGCGGTCGATATTCTCCCGCGCCGTCCCGGTCACGCCGGGGAAGGTCACCTGCGTGCAGCCGATGGCACGCACGGCGGCGATCACATCGGGCAGTTCCGTTTTGAGGGCGATGACCGCAAAGCAATGCTGCTTTTCATCGTCGGAGACCAGTATGAGCTGCACCGCCTCCGTGGCGCTCTCCGCCGCGTCTGCGACGGATTCCATGGCAATCTCCGCGATGGCGGAAAACAGCGCCACGGCGCAGGTCTTCGTTCCCGCGCCCTCCAGCGGCTCCTCCAGCGGCAGCCACGGGCGCAGGGATTCGATCTCGGTTTGGAGCCGCACTTCCTCCGCCGTGATGCGGCGGACGCGGCCATCCCAGTCGTTGATCTGATCCGCCAGCGCGAGATCCCGCGCCAGCGCCTCTCCGTCGAGAAACTCGCTCTCGCCGATCTCCGGCCGGGCGGACAGCAGCTTTTTCTTTTCCGGCGCGTATTGCCCCAGAATCTTGATGGCCGCCGCCAATCGGCTCTGCTCCGTTCGGAGCTGGGCAAGCCCCGCGCGCTCCGGCCGCAGCAGCGCGGCGGTTTCCGGATCGGACAGCATCCCCGCCGGCTCCCGGATCTCCGCGCAGCCCTCGCGCATCAGCCGCCGCATAAGACCGTCCCGCTGCTCCCGCAGAACGATCACCCGCAGCTTTTTCATCTTTACAATGGACATATCAGCCGTTCACGATCCTTTCCACGATCCCGTTTACGACCTCCTCCATCTTGCGGTCGGCCCGAGCCGTCATGGCGGCCTGCCGGTTCCGCGTGCTGGCGGCCAGCGCCAGCGCTTCCTCTTTGGCCTTTTCATCCGCCTTGCGGGTAAGCTCCTTGATCTCCGCTTCGGCCTTTCCGTCCGCCGCGGCGATCATCACCGCCACGGCCTCCTCGGCCTCCCGAAGGGATTTTTTCGCCTCCGTTCCCGCGGCGGCTCGGATCTGGCGTGCCTTTTCCTCTGCCAGCGCGATCGTGTCGAGCGCTTCCAAAGACATCACAGCACCTCCCGGTTCAAAAAACTTCCTCTAATGTTGAAGTTAATATTATCTCATTTATATATTACACGCCAGTTCCCGGAAATGCAATGGGCAATCGTCCAAAAAAATCCGGCTTCCACCCGAAGGAAGCCGTCACTTTGTCCAGTTATTTAACAATCTTCGGCAATTCGCCTCCGTACTTGTCCTTTCGCGTGTTTTCATGTATAATAAGGGGCGGCGCGGAACGCTTCTGTCCCACGCCGCCTCAACACACTCGATCCGGGAGGCTCGCTATGCCAGAACGATACGACCGACGCCGCATGGGCGACCGCAACGACGGACGCCGGCTGCGCACCGTCTCCCCTGTTTTCCAGCTTACGCCGTTTCTCATGCGCTCGACGTCCGACGCCGTCAACAGCTTCACCGACCGGGCGGATACCGACGCCATGGAAGCATGGCTGCTGGCGCGCCGCGCCGAAGGGCAGGAGGATCTCTCCCTTTCGCATGTTTTTATCGCGGCCTATATCCGCATGTTGGCGCATCGCCCGGCGCTCAACCGCTTCGTGGCCGGTCGGTTCCTCTATGCCCGCGACCACATCGAGGTCGTTTTGTCCTCCGGGCGAAACGGCGAGGCCGACGCGGGAGCGCTGGCCGTAAAGGTGCGCTTTCTGCCCACGGACACCGTTTTCGACGTATACCGCAAGATCAACGCGCAGGTCGGCACCATCAAGGCTGACGAAGCTGCGGGACGCATAGAGCGGCTCGCGGCCACGCTGGTGAAAACGCCCCGCTTCGTGCTGCGCGCCGGGAGCGCCGTGATCCGCTGGCTGGATTACCACGGCTGGATAAGCGACGCATGGATGGAGCGCAGTCCGTTCCACGGCTCCGTCGTCATCTCGGACGAAGGGGCGAGCGGTCTGCCCCCCGTCAGCCGCAGCCTCAACAGCATGGGCGCCCTGTCCATGAGCCTGTCCATCGGCCGCCGCCATCGGGTCACGGAGCTGTCCCGCCTCGGCGAGCCGGTCGAGCGCCATTATGTCGATTACGCCGTGTCCTATGACTCCCGCATCGCGGACAGCGCCTACGTCGGCGCGGCGTTCAAATATTTCCGCCATTACCTGCAAAACCCCGCTGAGCTGGAAAAAACGCCGGAGCGCGTGAACGACGACGCCCTTTGACCCGTCCTTCGAACGAAACCGCCGCACGGACATCCGTGCGGCGGTCGTCTTATGCGTCGGCCAGCAGCGCTGTCAGCCGATCGACCAGCGCCTCCGCCTCCGTCCGATCCACAAGGAGCCGCCGTCCGGCCGTCTCCCACAGGTCGTGCCGGCTGTCATAGCTCCAAAGCTCCAGCGTGACCGGCTCCGGCTCCTGCCCTTCCTCCGCCGTCTTCGGCGTGACCTCGAGGGACAGGAGCCGCTCCCGTCCGCCGCCACGGGCGGCGTCTCCCTCCGCCATCATCGCGCACAGGGCATCCAGCCACGCGTCCATGCCCTCGGCATCCAAGCCCCAGCCGTTGTTGGAATAGATCACATCCGTCACCTGCATCGGCTCCTTCGATCCGGAAAGCTCTACCTCCCGCGTCTCGCTCACCCGGACGATATCATAGGCTTTCCCGTCCAGCTCGATCCGCAGGCCGGCGATCTCCTCCTTGGCCAGCGTCATCACCGAGAGCGGCTGCAACGCCTCCCAGTCGGGATACATGACCGCGTCCAGAACCGCCCCGGGAACCAAATATACCATCCGCGATCCGGCAAGGCGGACATATACGTCCGTTCCCGCATAATCGCCGAACTCCAGCGTAAAGCTCTCCGCCGCGCCGGTGCCGCTCTCATACCGCACCGCCGCCAGCGCCTGCGGCTGGGCAAGGCCGTAGTCGGAGGGGTTTTCCGCGTCCCATGCCGCGCAGACGGAAAGCTCAAGCTCCGTCAGCTCCTCATACAGCGCGCGCACCTTCTCCGTTTCCAGCGGTGTTTCCTCCCCGCCGTCATCGCGCCTCCATATCCCGTCCCCGCCAAGGCGCAGCGCGTAATGCTGCGCCGCCGAGCTGACCTCCAGCTCCGTCACCGCGGCAATATCCGACGGCACGCTTTCCGTTTCCAGTATATCCCAAATTGAAACGCGGAACGCCGGAAGAAGGCTGCCGCTCTCCAGATATACGGTGCTCTCCCCGCTGATGCGCAGATAGCATTCCCCCGTGATGGTCATATTCCCCAGCTCGTAGGAGGCGATCTCGTCCCCGGCCGCGGCCATCACGATGAGCGTCGGCTCCGCCAGCCCGTATTGCGCGAGATCCGTAGCCCCGGGGATCGCCATGGACGCGGAGACCTGCCCTACGGCGGAGGCCAGCGCCCGCGCCCGGGTCTGATCGATGGGACAGGCGGGATCGTCCGCGTTTTCCCATACCCCGCTCTCCGCGCTGAAAACGAGATTCACCGTCTGCCCGTCCCAGACCCACGACAGCGCCGTCACCGCCGCCCCGCCGCCGACGGACAGGTCGATCCGCTCCGCCGCGGCGCTTACGGCAGCTGTCTCCCCGGCCCGCTCCGCCGCCGCCATTGATTCCGCCAGCAGCCATGCCCCCGCCAGTATCGCCAGCGACAGAAAAAGCATGACAAATTTCCCTTTGGGCTTCATTCGCCGCCCTCCTTTGGTTGTGCTGCAAGGAGACTATACCACGCGCACGGGGCGGAAAATGGTCGAACCCGCGTTGTTTTTCGTGAGGGTGCAAAAACGACGGGAACTATGCTATAATAGTGCGCATCAGACTGATCCGTTCGGAGGAACATGAGCATATGAGAATGCGAAACAAGAAAAATCTGATCCCGCGCATGGAGGCCTGTGCGGCCGTGCAGGTGTTCGACCCCGCCGCGCTGAAGGGGCAATGGGCGTCGCTGCTGCCCGGCTGCGGGGATGTCCGCGCTGAGATGGGATGCGGCAAGGGGCAGTTCACCGCCGGGGTCGCCCGGCAGAACCCCGAAACGCTCCTTGTGGCGCTGGAAAAAGTCCCGAACGCCATGGTCACTGCCATGGAGCGGGTTTGCGCCGAGGAGATCCCCAACGTGCGCTTCATCGACACGGACGTTGTGACGCTGCGCAGTATTTTCGCGCCGGGGGAGGTCTCCGTCATCTATATCAACTTCCCCGACCCGTGGCCGCGGAAAAAGGAAGCCAAGCACCGCCTCACAGCGCCGAGCTTCCTCGCGATGTATTGGGATATCCTACCCGTGGGCGGGCGCATCGAATATAAAACCGACCAGCCGTGGCTGTTCGACTGGTCGCTGGAGCAGTTTTCCCTCATGGGCTTCGAGCTGCGGGAGGTCACCCGCGATCTGCACGCGAACGGCGTGACCGGCATCATGACGAATTACGAATCCCGCTTCCATGAGGAGGGCGTCCCCATCCACCGCTGCGTGGCCGTGAAGACGGAGGATCGCCCCGCCGTTCTGCCGGAGCCGGAGAAGAAAGCCGCGCCCCCCGCGGCGCCGCAGGCATGACGGAGCGCTCCCGCGGCTATCTCGCCGCGGCCGACGTGCTGCGGGTCGCGGCCATCTCGCTCGTCGGCTGGTATCATATCTGGCAGCAGAGCTGGCTCGACCCCGGATTCTTCGTCGGTCAATGTTATGTAAACCTGCAGCAGGTCGTCCGCAACGGCTATCTCATGGTGGATGTTCTGCTGGTATTATCCGGCTTTCTGCTTGCGCTGCCCTATGCGCGCGCGCGGCTCGGCATCGCCTCTCGCCCGACCGTGAAACAGTTTTATATAAAGCGGTTCTGGCGCATCGTCCCCGCCTATGCATTGAGCGTTCTGCTGTGCCTGTTTCTCTGGGCGCTGCCGCAGGGACAGTACGCCTCCGGCGAGGCGCTGGCCAAGGATCTCATCACCCACTTCACGTTTACGCATAACCTGTTCCGGGATGTGTATTTCGGCTCGCCGATCCTCGGTGTGCTGTGGACGATGGGCGTGGAGGTGCAGTTTTACGCGCTGTTCCCGCTGATCGCGGCAGCGTATGAGCGGCGGCCGTGGCTGACCTGCCTGCTGCTCACGACGGCGGCGCTGGGCGTCCGTCTGTGGGTATCCACGCTTCCCAGCACCACCTTTTGGGTAAACCAGCTCCCGTGTATGCTCGATCTCTACGCCTGCGGCATGGCCGCCGCGCTCGTATATGCCAAGGCCGCGGGGAAGGAGCTTCGTCCCCGTGGTCAATGGCTGCTGGCGCTCGGCGCGCTTCTGGCGCTCGGCATCCTGTTCCAGCTCCTGTATAAGCAGACCCTCGGCGACGGCGAGACGGTGCGGCGCGGACAGCTTCTTCTGCGGCTGCCGCTGGGGATCGCGTCAGGCGCGTTTCTCGTATGCGGCTGCCTCGCGCCGCCGGTATTGGATCGCGTTTTCGGAAATCCCGTCACGCGCTTTTTCTCCGCCATCAGCTATGGGTTTTATATGTGGCATCAGTTCCTCGCCGTCCGGCTGAAGGATTGGCATATCCCGTCCTATGCCGCAGAGCTGCCGAACCAAGCGGGCGAGCAGCCGTGGCAGACAAGGTATACGCTCCTGTGCTTCGGTGCCGCCATCCTCGCCGGAACGGCGCTCACCTATCTGTGGGAGCGCCCGCTCGCCCGCCGCGCCCTGCGGCGCCCGGAAAAAGCATCGACCGCGCAGTAACAGACTGCGCGGCCGCGTTTTTTTATCCCAGCGTATAGTGGTTCATTTTCAGGATCGGACACAGGATCATCGCCACAATAAAGGCGATGACGATGCAGATAAAGGCCGCCGCGATCAGAACCGGCAGCCCCAGCTCCCGCTTTCTCTTCCGCTTCGGCAAGACCTTATCGTAAAAATCCCCGTTCATCCTTTGCGATCCCTCCCGAATCACCACTCCAGATAATACCGCTCCAGCGTTTCGATCTCCTTCGGACCGACGCCCAGCGCCAGCTCGAGGAAATTCATGACGGAGCCGTATTCCGTCTCGACGCAATGCTCATACAGCCGGAGATTGTCCTCATACACCAGAAAGACCTCCCGGGCGATATCCTCCGAAAACGGAAAGCTCTCGTCCTGCAGCAGCGCCGCCATCATGGGACGGGTATACTCATTCGTCAGCATATATTCCCGCCGGACGGTCTCCCGGTCGATCCCCAGCGCCGTCAGCAGCAGCAGCGCCGCCACGCCGGTGCGATCCTTGCCCTGCGTGCAATGCCACAGGACGGGTTTCCCCTCCGAGGCGAGCAGGATCTCGAAAAAGCGCGTATACGCATCCAGCGCCTCCGTCGAGGTGGCCAAAAACCGATAGATCCGGCGAAAATCCCGATGGATCTCCTCCGCCGTATACGAGGGATCGTCCACGGGCTTGAAATTCCCGGAGAGATCGGGCAGCGCCGGAAGATGGTAATAGACCGCGCCCGGCACCGGCCGGTCGGGATCGCGCTCCACCTCCCCTCCGTCGCGGAAGTCGATCACGGCGGAGATGCCCATGTCCGCCAGACGGCGGATGTCGTTGTCGGTGGCTTTTTCCAGCCGTCCCGTACGCAGCAGGAGGCCGCTTCTGAGCTTCGCGCCGTCCTCCCGCAGCAGTCCGCCGAGATCGCGGACGTTTTCCAGTCGTTCAAATTCCAAAAACATTATGTATTATCCCTGCTTTTTTCGTATGTCTGGCATGCGCCGCGCACGCAGCACGCCTCGCATTTCGGCGCTCTCGCCGTGCATACCGCCCGCCCGTGATGCACGAGCCGGTGGCAGAAATCGGAGCTTTTCTCCGGGGGAAGCACGGCGCGCAGCGCCGTTTCGATCTTCGGCGGGTCTTTCATATCATCCACCAGCCCCATGCGGTTCGATAGACGGATGCAATGGGTGTCCACCACCACGCTGCCGGGGGCGTGATACACGTCGCCGAGGATGAGATTCGCGCTCTTGCGCCCGACGCCGGGCAGCTTCAGCAGATCGTCCATATTGTCCGGCACGATGCCGCCGAAATCCTCCACGAGCATTTTCGCCGCGCCGACGATATCGCGCGCCTTGCCGTGATAAAAGCCGCAGGAATGGATATACGGCTCGATATCCTCCGGCGCGGCCTGCGCCATAGCCTGCGCGGTGGGATACGCCGCAAACAGCGCGGGAACCACCATATTCACCCGCTCGTCCGTGCATTGCGCCGCAAGGCGCACCGAAACGAGAAGCTCCCATGCCTCGTTGTAATCCAGCGTACATTCGGCCAGAGGGTATTCCCGCTCCAGCCCTTCGATGATCTGCGTGATCTGCTCCGACGTTCTCATGCCGTTCTCTCTTTCCGCATCGGTTTCTTGCTGAAATGTTACCACGAGTTGTTGCAAATTCCAAGAGGTTTCTATATAATTTATGTGTTATGGATTTTATCAGAGAACAGGAAAACAGCGAAAACGCCTACCGACCGCTGGCCGATGAGCTGCGCCCGCAGACGCTCGACGAGGTGGTCGGGCAGGAGCATATCCTCGGGCAGGACGGCATGCTGCGCCGCATCGCGGACAGCGGGCATATCCCGAATATGATCTTCTATGGCCCCTCCGGCACGGGCAAAACGACCGTCGCCCGCATCATCGCCCAGCGGACGAACCGCCCCCTGCGGCGTCTGAACGCCACTACGGCGGGTCTGGCCGACATCAAGGCCGTCATTGAGGAGCTCGACACCTTCCTCGCGCCCAACGGCGTACTGCTCTATCTGGACGAGATCCAGTATTTCAATAAAAAACAGCAGCAATCGCTGCTGGAATTTATCGAAAACGGAAAGATCACGCTGATCGCCTCCACCACGGAAAATCCGTATTTCTGCGTATTCAACGCGATCCTGTCCCGCAGCACGGTGTTTGAGTTCAAATCCCTCTCTCCGGCGGATATCCGCCGGGCGCAGGAGCGGGTCTTGGCGCTCCTGCAGGAGCGGGACGGCGCCGCCATCGGGCTGGAGGACGGGGTTTTGGACTATATCTCCGCCGCCTGTGGGGGCGACGCGCGCAAAAGCATCAACACGCTGGAGCTTTTATATTCCACCGCGATCCCCGGGAAGGATGGCACCTTGCGCTTCACCATGGCGGACGCCAAGGCCGTCACCCAGCGCAGCTCCATGCACTATGACCGGGACGGGGATCAGCACTACGACATCCTCTCCGCCCTCATGAAATCCATGCGCGGCTCCGATCCCGACGCGGCGCTGCATTACCTCGCCCGTTTTCTGGAAACCGGCGATCTGCTGGGGGCGTGTCGCCGCATCCTATGCTCCGCCAGCGAGGATATCGGCCTTGCTTATCCGCTGGCCGTTCCCATCGTGAAGGCCTGCGTGGATTCCGCCCTGCAGCTCGGCCTGCCCGAGGCGCGGCTGCCGCTGGCGGAGGCTGTCATTTTCCTCGCCACCTGCCCCAAGTCCAATTCGGGTTATATGGGCATCGCCGCAGCCATGGCAGATATCAAAGCCGGAAAGGCCGGTCCCATCCCCCGCGAGCTGCAGAACGTCCATGCCGACGGCACGGGCTTCGAGCGGGAGCAGGGCTACCTTTACCCCCATGACTACCCCGGCCATTGGGTCGCCCAGCAATACCTGCCGGACAGCCTCAAGGACGCGCATTACTACGAATACGGCGAAAACAAAACCGAGCAGGCCGCGAAAAAGTATTGGGAGCTTGTCAAAGGGAAAGACTTATAGTACGCGCCCTTTTACGGTGGATATGATCTCCCGCGCACGCAGCACCTGATCTGTCCGCACATGCAGCGTGAGCCGCGCCTGTCCCGCGGAGACGGCGTTTCTCTCCATCACCGCCCGGGAATTGAGCACAGCGGCATACATCTCCCCTGCGGATACGCCGTCCGTCATGGCAAGGCCGTAGCTCGGGCTGAGATTCACGAGCGGCATATCCGATCTCACCTTCCGATCCGGCGCTTTGAGCTCCGCGATGGAGTATTCGATCCCGTTGCGGCGCAGGCGCATCAGCGCGAGATCGGCGCCGTCCCTGTCGTCGAATACCGCAGTAAGCTGCGTTGTCATACCGATCACCCCTTTGGGTCATAGCATACCCAAAACCAAGGAGGATAATACCATGCGCTACGAAGGCGATATCTACCGTCCGCCCGGGGAGTGGAAAAGCTACCTGCTGCAATGCACCGTCGGCTGCTCCAACAACACCTGCACCTTCTGCTCCATGTATAAGTCGAAGCGCTATCATGTCCGCCCGCTCGAGGATGTGCTGGAGGACATCGAGATGGCCAAGGGCACATGGTACCGCAATACCGAAACGGTGTTTCTGTGCGACGGCGACGCGATCAATCTGCCGAAGGAATATCTCTTCACCGTGCTGAAGGCGCTGTACGACGCCTTCCCCCGCCTGCGCCGCGTGACCACCTACGCAGGTCCCTTGTCCACCCTGCGCAAATCGCCGGAGGAGCTGCGCGAGATCCACGCCGCCGGCCTGAACCGCGCCTATCTCGGCGTAGAGACCGGGGACGACGCGCTTTTGAAGCATGTCCACAAGGGCGTCGGCGCGGACGGCATGCTGGAGGCCGGGCAGCGGCTCGTGGCCGCGGGCTTCGATCTCTGGGCGATCATCATCACCGGCCTCGAAGGCGGCGGGCGCGAGGCGCTCGAGCGAAACGCCTCCCTCACCGCGAGGATGATAAACGAGATGCGCCCGAAGCACCTCTCCTCCATGACCCTCATGGCCATCGAGGGAACGCCGCTTTACGACGAAGTGCAGCGCGGCGAGCTGACGCTGCAGACGCCCTTTGAAACCCTTCTCGAAACGCGCGAGCTGGTGCGGCAGATCGAGCTTTCCGGCCTGCACTATACCTCGAACCACGCCTCCAACTATCTCCCCATCAAGGGCACGCTCAAGGAGGATCGGGAGAAGATCGTCGCCATGCTGGACGATATCATTGCCAAGGAGGATCCCTCCGTCCTGCGGGACGATATGTACCGCGGCCTGTGATCCCATGGAGCAGATCTACCTTACCACCGGCCGGAACAACTGCGGCGGCCGCTGCCGTCTGCGGGTGCATATGGAGGACGGGCGGATCGTCCGCCTCTCCGCCGACCCCAACGACCCAGAGCCGGGACGCAGACCCTGCGTCCGCGGTCTGCAATACGCCAATACCTTTCTGAACGACCGCCGCCTCCTGACGCCGATGAAGCGCATCGGCGCCCGGGGCGAGGGTCATTTTATGCCCATTTCATGGGAACAGGCGCTGGATGAGCTATGCGAAAACTGGGTGCGCATCCGGGATACCTATGGGTCGGGATCACGTTATGTAAACTATGCGTGGGGCGAAAGCGGCGTGCTGAGCGGCACGAGCCTCTGCAAGCGGCTGCTGCGGCTGGACGGCGGTCATCTTGACTATTACAACGACTATTCCACCGCCTGCGCGGCCTATGCAACACCGTATGTCTACGGCACCGCCATGTCCGGCAGCAGCTACTCGACGCTGACCGCCTCAAAGCTCATCATCCTCTGGGCGCACAACCCGGCCGAGACGGTCTTTGACGATCTCATGTACTGGCTGCGGAAGGCGCGGGAGGGCGGCGCCCGCATCGTGGTGGTGGATCCCCGGCGCAGCGCCACCTGCCGCGCCCTCGGCGCGGAGTGGATCCCCATCCGTCCCGCCACGGACGGCGCCATGCTCGACGCGATGGCCTATGTCATCATGACCGAGGGGCGGTATGATCTGCCCTTCCTGCAGAAATACTGCCTCGGCTGGCAGGCGTGGTTTTCCTATCTCGCCGGGGAGACGGACGGCACGCCCAAGACCCCGGCGTGGGCGGAGGCCATCACCGGCGTGAGCGCCGATACCATCCGCCGCCTCGCCCTCGATTATGCCAACACCAAGCCCGCGGCGCTCATGCCCGGCTACGGCGGGCAGCGGCACGAAAACGGCGAACAGTTCACCCGCGCCGTATGCGCGCTGGCTTGCCTCACGGGAAATGTCGGAGTACGCGGCGGCTGGGCGGGCGGCGTCGGCTGGTGCCAAACCCACCCCATGCCCCATATGCCCTCCCTGCCGAACCCGGTCAACACCGCGATCCCCTCATTTTTGTGGGCGGACGCGATCCTGCGGGGGACGGAGCTGACGGAAAAGGACGGCCTCGTGGGCGCGGAAAGACTGGATACGGGCGTTAAAATGCTCTTCAACCTCGCGGGCAACCAACTCATGAACCAGCACGGCGATCTGAACCGCACAGCGGCGATCCTCCGGGACGAGCGACTGTGTGAATACATCGTCTGCTCCGATCTCTTTATGACGGCCAGCGCGAAATTTGCCGATCTGCTCCTGCCCGGCGTCTCCCTGTTCGAACAGGACAATATGACAACGCCGTGGTCGCAGGGGGATTTCATCGGGTTCTCCCCCAAGCTCATCGAGCCGCTCGGCGAAAGCCGTTTTGAATACGACTGGCTGCGTGAGCTTGCCCAACGGCTGGGGCTGGAGGAGCGCTTTTCCGACGGCCATCCCACAGCCACGGACTGGCTGGAGGCGATCTATGCCGATCTGAAGCGACAAGCCCCGGAGCTGCCGACGTTTTCCGAGTTCCGCACGATGGGGACATATCGCTATAAAACGCCCGTGGAGGCCGTCGCCTTTGCGGCGCAGATCGAACACGGCACGCCGTTTCCCACGCTCTCCGGCCGGATCGAGCTCTATTCCCCCGCGCTGGCAGCCCGGGGCGATCCGAAGATCCCCCCGTTGCCCGCCTATGTCCCCGCAGAGGAGGGCTATGGTGGGAGCAAGAGCTATCCCCTGCAGCTCGTGGGGTGGCATACCGCCGCCCGCTGCCATACCGTCCACGGCAACAACCCCGCACTCGTCCAAGCTCACCCCCAGCGGCTCTGGATCCACCCGGCGGACGCCGCCGCCCGGGGTCTGCGGGACGGGGACACGGCGCTCGTATACAACGACCGGGGCAGGATGCGCATTCCCGTTCATGTCACGGAGGATATCGCCCCGGGCGTCACGGCGCTGGCGCAGGGCGCATGGTACGCGCCGGACGAAAACGGCGTGGACACCGGCGGCAGCATCAACATCCTCACCGGCCACACCCCCACCCCGCTCGCCCACGGGAACCCACAGCACACGATCCTCGTGGAAGTCCAAAAAGACGCCTGACAGAAAACGCACCCGGAAGCGCATATGCTCCCGGGTGCGTCGCGTCAATATTTGCTGATCTCCATGGAATCGTCGTCCGCGCCCTTTTCGATGGCACGGATGGCCGCCCAATAGCCGCCGGTCTCGCCGATCTGAATGAACACGCGGTCGCCGACCTTGTGCCCGATGATCGCCTGCCCGACGGGCGACTCCTTGCTGATGAGCCCCTTCATGGGGTTCTGCCGCAGGGTCGTGACGAGCGTGATGGTCTCCTCCTCGCCCTCGTCCTCCATATAGAGGGTCACCCGGTCGAATAGTCCGGCCTCGTCGTCCTTCGACCGCGCCTCGATCACCACGGCGGAGGCGATCATCCGCTTCAAATAGCGGATGCGGCTCTCGTTTTTGTTTTTCGCCTGCTTGGCGGCCTTGTATTCAAAGTTCTCGGAGAGATCGCCGAAGGCCCGCGCGGTCTGCACGTCCTCGATGAGCTTCGGCCGCAGCTCCAGCTCCCGATAGTCGATCTCCTCCTGCATTTTGCGGATATCCACCGCTGTCAATTCGTCATGCATAGCGCGCTGCCTCTTCCCGTAATATCATTATCACACTTCCTCCGCAAGGATGGAATACTGTACGACGTCAACGATGCCGCGGTTGTTTTTCCCGGCGCGGCGAAGCACGCCCTCCCTCGTCATCCCGGCCTTCTGCATCACACGGCCGGAGTTTGGATTGACAATGTCGTGATCGGCACAGATCCGCATAAAGCCCACATCCCGAACAAGATAGCGGATCACCGCCTTGACTGCCTCCGCCGTGATGCCCTGTCCCCACCAGCGGCGTCCGATGCAATAGCCGAGCTCCGCCTCGCCGACGCTTTCCTTGATGCCTACCACCGATATGCTCCCGATCACCTGTCCGATCGACCGAAGCTCTATCGCCCATTGGTATACCTCCGGCTTTTGGCTCTCGCTCTCCCACAGCGCCGCCACCGCCCTCGATGCCGCCGCGCTCTCATGGGTCGGCCATGTGAGATAGGCCGTCACCGCAGGGTCGGACGCCCAGTTGCGGAACATATCCTCCGCGTCGGTAACCCGAAACGGGCGCAGAATCAGCCGCTCCGTTTCCAGCCGCCGCGTGCCCTTATGCTCCATTGCCTCGCCCCCTTATCGGAATGTGTTTTTTGATTGTACCACCGTATGACCCCGCTGTCAAAAAAAAAGAGCTGCCCTGAGGCAGCCCTTTTTTATGCGGTTTGGTTATCGTGGATCAGCGATCCTCATCGCAGCGCTCGAGGATGCCGGCAGCGCCCATGCCGCCGCCGATGCACATGGTGACGAGGGCATACTTGCCGTCGATCTCACGCAGACGGTCGATGGCCTTGCCGACCAGCACAGCGCCGGTAGCGCCGAGGGGGTGACCCAGCGCCAGCGCGCCGCCGTAGGGGTTGACCTTCGCCATGTCGAGACCGAGCTTGTCGATGCAGACCATGGACTGGGAGGCGAACGCCTCGTTGATCTCGATGGTATCCATATCGTCGACGGTCAGTCCGGCGCGAGCCATCGCCTTCGGGGTGGCGAACCAAGGACCGAGACCCATGCGGGTCGCGTCGCAGCCGGCAACGGCAAAAGCCTTCAGACGGCAGATGGGGGCGATGTTCTTTGCCGCGGCCATCTCAGCGCTCATCAGAACGACGTAAGCGGCGCAGTCGTTGGTGGTGGAGGAGGTGCCCGCGGTCACGATGCCGCCCTCTTCCTCGGGGATGAAGCAGGGCTTCAGCTTCGCCATGGACTCCATGGTGGAGCCGGGACGCAGGGACTCGTCCTTCGTGCAGTACTGCTTGTTGCCGTTCTCGTCGAGGACGGGGTTGCCCTCGTTATCGGTGATGAGGATGGGGATGATGGAGGGATCCAGCTTGCCCGCAGCCTGCGCCTCAGCGGCCTTGCGCTGGGACTCGACAGCGAAAGCGTCCATCTGCTCGCGGGTCAGACCGAAGTCCTTCGCCACGTTCTCAGCGGTCATGCCCATGGACATGTAAGCGCCGGGATAGTTCTTGGACAGCCATGTATCCTCGCACTTGCCTTCATAGGAGGGCCAGATGCGGAAGCACTTGGACATGGACTCGATGCCGCCGGCGAAGTAGCAGTCGCCCTGCCCCATGGCGATGGCGTTAGCAGCCAGCGCGATGGACTGAAGGCCGGAGGAGCAGAAACGGTTGATGGACATGCCGGAAACGCAGTCGTCCCAACCGGCGCGGTTCGCGATGAGCTGGGAGATGTTCATCGCCTGATCGCCCATCTGCATGGCGCAGCCGGTGATGACATCTTCGACTTCCTTGGACTCGAGGCACTGCTTACCGTCGCGATCCTTCACGCGGGCGAGAACGCCGTTGAGAACCTGAGCGCCGAACTCGATGGGGTGCATCTGAGCCATGGAGCCCTTGCGGTCACGAGCGAGAGGAGAGCGGCCATAAGCCACGATAACTACGTCTTTTGCTTCCATTGGAATCAATCCTTTCAAAAATATTTGTGGAATTAACGGTTTACTGCTTTTAGTTTAGCCTATTAACTGTCCAATGTCAACCGTTAATAGAAAGACGATGGGATTACTTGTAGTCGTACCAGCCGGCGCCGACCTTCAGGCCGTAACGCCCGGCGGCGTGCAGCTCGAGCATGCTCTTCGGGCACTCGAAGCGCTCCTTGGCGCCCTTGCTCTTGAGGGTCTGGAGGGACTCGCAGACATGGGGGAAGGTGTCGAGGCCGCCCATATCCATCATCTTGAAAGGAGCGACGGGGTGGTTCAGACCGAACTTGATGGCATTGTCGATGTCTTCCTTGGAGGCGATGCCGTCCTCATAGATGTGGATGCACTCGAGGAAATAGGCGAACAGGACGCGGTTGACGATGAAGCCGGGGGCGTCCTTGACCTTGACGGAGATCTTCTTCAGACCGTTGTCGCAGAAGTCCTTGACGGCCTCATAGGTGGCGTCGGAGGTCTTCTCACCGTTGATGATCTCAACGAGCTTCATCAGGGGGACAGGATTAAAGAAGTGCATGCCGATGAAACGCTCCGGGGTCGCGAGAACAGAGGCGATCTCAGTGATGGAGATGGAGCTGGTGTTGGAAGCAAGGATCGCTTCGGGCTTGCAGGTGGCCTCGAGCTTCTTGAAGGTCTCCTTCTTCAGATCGGGATCCTCGGAAATGGCCTCGATGACGAGATCAGCATCGGCGATATCGTCCCAGTTGGCGGTGCCGGTGATGCGGGCCTTGGCGGCGTCGGCAGCGACCTGAGCGGCAGCGGCCTGCTCCTCGTTGATCTTGCCCTTCTCGAGGTTCTTCTTGATCTGCTTGTCATACGCAGCGCCGATCTTGGCGACGGCGGCGGCGACCTTCTCGGGGTTGCGGCCCCAGAGGATGACTTCGAAGCCGCAGTTGGCGGCGTGCTGGGTGATGCTGGAGCCCATGGAGCCCTGGCCAAGGATGGCGATTTTCTGAATCATTGGTGGTGTCCTCCTGTTAAATATTTTATATGGGAAATATTTGCTGACTCAGTTGTTGGTATAGACCGGCGGGCGCTTCTCGCCGAAGGCGGTCATGCCCTCGCGCTGGTCGTGGGTATTGAACAGCAGGGAAAATTCCGCCGTCTCGCTCAGCTTGCCCTGCTGGGCGTTTACGTTCACCGCGTCATAGATGACCTTCTTGACGCTCTCGAGCGCGCGGGCAGGCTTCGTGCAGAGCTGCTTTGCCACCTCGACGGCCTTGCCGTAGATGGCGTCGTACTCGGACTGGGAGGCCTTGGCCTCTGCTTCCTTCGCCGCGGCCTTGGCAGCGTCCAGCGCGGCGCCGTCGCCCAGCTTCTTCGCGGCCTTCTGCGCGGTCTTGGCGACCTTCGCGGCAGCGTCCAGCTCGGGATCGGCGGTCACGAACCAGTTCAGCAGGCCGAGGCGATAGGCCTCCTCGCCGGATACCATGGTGTTGAGCATGGAAAGCTCCTTGGCCTTGGACGGGCCGACGATGTGCGCGGCGCGGATCATGCCGTTCGCGCCGGGGATGATGCCGAGGCCTGCCTCCGGGAAGGAGACGGTGGTGCGGGGGCCGCCCACGCGGAAATCGCAGGCAAGCGCCAGCTCAAAGCCGCCGCCGAAGGCGAAGCCGCCCACCGCCGCGATGGTGGGGATGGGCATGGACTCCAAAAGCTCGTTGATATCCTTCGCAAGCTGGCAGATATCGCGCGCCTGCCGGGGAGTGACCTCCAGCATCTCTTTGAGATCGGCGCCGGCGGCAAAGGCGCGGGCGGAGCCGGTCATGATGAGGACACGGACGGAGGGATCCTTGCGGATCTCCTGAATGGCGGCCATCATATCGCGGTTGATCTCGCCGCAGAGGGCGTTCAGCGCCTTGGGGCGATGCAGGGTTATGGTAGCGATGCCCTCCTCGGTAACGTCGAGAATGGCATTTTCATATTCGATGTGCATAGGGATCGACCTCTCCTTTCAATCTTGGTAACGGTGTGCGGCGCGAGCCGGACACGCCGTTATAAATAACGAGGGATTTTTTTGCAGGGGGAAGCCGAACGAGGGAAGGCGTACCGTGAGTACGTCGACCGAGTGAGGCGATGCCCTGCGGAAAAAGACCCGTTATTCCGCCGGGATGGATTGGCCGCCGTCGCAGAGGATATAGGTGCCCGTCATATAGCCGAAGCTGTCGGAGCACATGGCCAGCACGGGGCCGGCGATCTCCTCGATGGTGCCGAGGCGGCGGACGGAGGTGGCCTTCGACTGCTGGCGGTAATAGTCGGTCTGGTTGCCCTCTTCATCGATGAAGAACTTCTCATTGAGCGGGGTGACGACATAGCCCGGGCAGATGCAGTTGCAGGTGATGTTCTCGCGGCCGAAGTTATTTGCCATGGTGCGGGCAAGGCTCAGGCAGGCAGCCTTCGACGCGCCGTAGCCGACGACGCCCTTGCCGCCGATGATGCCGCCGACGGAGGCGGTGATGATGATGCGGCCGCCCTTCTTGCCGTTCGTGGCGTTCTGCTTGATCATCTGGCGGGCAGCGGCCTGGCAGAACATGAAGGTGCCGGTGAGGTTCGTGGCGATGACCTTCTCGAAATCGGACACCGTGTACTCGGGACGACCCTCGCGGGTCTCCACGATCAGCGCGGTGGGACCGGAAACGCCGGCGTTGTTGATGAGGATATTGAGCTCGCCGAATTCCCTGACGGTCTCGTCGATGACCATCTGCACCTGCTCCATCTGGGAGGAGTCGGCGGCGATGCCGAGGGCGCGGCCGCCCTTGCAGTAATTCTCGTTCAGATCGTCAACGGCGTCGTCCACCTTCGCCTTGGTGCGGGCGGTGATGACCACGTTGCAGCCATAGGCGGCAAGAGCGCAGGCCATGCCGAAGCCGAGACCCTGCGTACCGCCGGTGATGATGGCGGTCTTGCCCGTCAGATCGAAGGACGGGATGCCCATCTTGCGGTTCATATGTGCCATGGAAACTCTCCTTTAATAACCATTTGTGGGCGGGGGCCGAAGCCCCCGCCTCTTGACTGACGTGTATTCTTACGCCTTCTTCGCCTTGAGGGCGTCGAAGCGGGCCAGCATGGCGCGCGGCGTATTGGTGGCGCGCTCGTAGCGCGGGCATTCCTCATAACCGGGCAGACCGGCGAGGTATTTTGCGATCTTCTTGAGCTCCTCAAGATCGTAGCGGCTCATGAGGGTGATCTCCTCCATCAGCGGGGAGCCGCCGCCATGGACGCCGGCGACCGCCTGCGCA
>CAJOIU010000017.1 GCA_905234855.1 uncultured Oscillospiraceae bacterium | reverse complement strand
GGCTGACTTTTGCTTATTCCATCGAAACGGAGGCGTATCTCGCCATGAACCGTCTATCCTCCTCCCCGGAAAAACAGCATAACACCCCTTATCTCTCCTCCCTCGGCGCATGGGCGCTCGCCTTTGGCTGCAGCGTCGGCTGGGGGGCGTTCGTCATGCCGGGCACCACCTTCCTGCCGATCGCCGGACCCGTCGGCACCGCGCTGGGCATCGGCATCGGCGGGCTTGTCATGCTTATCCTCGGGGCGAACTACCATTATCTCATGAACCGCTGCCCGGACGGCGGAGGTACCTACGCCTATACTAAAATGAGCTTCGGCTACGACCATGGCTTTCTGAGCGCATGGTTCCTCATCATCACCTACATCGCCATCATCTGGGCAAACGCCACGGCGCTGCCGCTCATCGCGCGAACGCTGCTGGGCAGCACCTTCCAGTTCGGCTTCGACTATGAGATCGCGGGCTACCACATCTACATGGGCGAGATCATGCTGGCCATCGGGTCGCTGATCATCGCGGCGCTCCTCTGTATGCGGCGGAAGCTGGCGGAGCGGGCGCAGATCCTGATGGCCATCGCGCTCTTCGGCGCCGCCATGGCGACCAGAGCGGGCGGCACGGCCGTTTTCTCGCCTTCTTATGCGCCCGAGAACAGCCCCTTCAGCGAAGCCTTTACGATCTTTGCGCTCGCGCCGTGGGCATTCGTAGGCTTTGAATCCATATCCCATTCCGCGGCGGAGGCAAAATTTTCCCTTAAGCGCGTTTTCCCGATCCTCGCTGTCGCCATCGTGACGGCCACCGCCGCCTATATCCTGCTGGCGCTGCTGGCCGTTACCGCTCTGCCCGACGGCTGCGCCAGCTGGCCAGACTATATCGCGAATCTGGGGGATTACGGCGGCATCGCATCTCAACCGACCTTCTTCGCCGCACATACCGCGCTGGGAAATCTTGGCTCCGTTATCCTCGGCGTGGCCGCGCTCTGCGCCATCTTCACCGGCCTCATCGGGAATTACATCGCCCTCAGCCGTCTGATGCGCGCCCTTTCGGAGGACGGGATGCTCATCGGCTGGCTCGGAAAGCTTGACGAAAACCAAGTCCCGAGAAACGCCATTCTCTGCATCCTCTGCGTTTCCGTCGTCCTTCCCTTTTTGGGGCGGACGGCTATCAGTTGGATCGTGGACGTCACCACCGTAGGGGCGACCATCGCCTATGCCTTCACCTCCGCCGCCGCATGGAAGACCGCGCGGGAGGAAAAGCAGCGCGGCTTCATGGCCGCAGGCATAGCGGGTCTCATCATCTCGCTCCTGTTTGCGCTGGGATTTCTGATCCCGAACCTCATCTCGGTCAAGACGCTCTCCACGGAATCCTATCTGATCCTCGCGGCTTGGGGGTTCCTCGGATATGTGGCGTTCCTGTTTCTCCTGCACCGTGACTGCAAGCTCCATCTGCGCCGCCTCGGCCGCTCCAACATGGCGCTCATCGTGATGTTCGGCCTTATCATATTCGCCTCCACCGTCTGGATGCTGCAGTCCTCCGAGCAGGCGATCGAGAATTCCGTCGCGCCGATCCACACCTACTACATGGATCAGATGGAAAACGCCGGGATCGACGTTGTTTCCAGCGCCACCCGCGATTCCTTCGCTTATCTGCACGATGTCCTCAACTCGGCGGACAACGCCTTCCGAAGGACGATCTTCGTCCATGTCGGCATGAGCATCTTTACGCTGGCGGTGCTGTTTACCATTTATGCGCTGATCCAGAAGCGGGAAAAAATCGTCGAGGTCGAAAAGGCGCTGGCGGAGGAGTCGAGCCGCGCCAAAACCAGCTTCCTCTCCAACATGAGCCATGAGATCCGTACGCCGATGAACGCGATCATCGGCCTCGACAATATCGCGCTCCGAGACCCGGATCTCTCGCCGAAGACACGGGAGCAGCTCGAGAAGATCGGGGCAAGCGCCAAACATCTTCTCGGCCTCATCAACGATATTCTGGATATGAGCCGCATCGAATCCGGCCGCATGGTCCTGAAAAACGAGGAGTTCTCCTTCCGGGAGTTCCTTGACCAGATCAACATCATGATCAACGGTCAATGCATCGACAAGGGACTGCATTACGAGTGCAATATCATCGGCAATGTCTGCGATTACTACTACGGCGACGATATGAAGCTCAAGCAGGTGCTCATCAACATCCTCGGCAACTCCGTCAAATTTACGGAAGCCCCCGGCAGCGTCGCCCTGACGGTCGAGCAGCTCACTCAATTCGAGGGTCTGTGTACCCTTCGCTTCACCATGAGCGACACCGGCATCGGAATGGATAAGGAATACATCCCCCAGATCTTCGAGGCCTTCTCTCAGGAGGACGCGACCGCCACCAACCGCTACGGCGGCAGCGGTCTGGGCATGGCCATCACCAAGAATTTCGTCGAGATGATGAACGGCGATATCCATGTCGAGAGCACAAAGGGCGTCGGCTCCGTTTTTACTGTCACGGTCACGCTGAAGGCCTCCGGCCGCAGCGCGCCGGCGGATCACGGGCTGCTGCCCTCCGGTCTTCGCGCCATCGTGGTGGACGACGATATGATCGCCTGCGAGCATACGCAGGTGGTGCTGCGGGCGCTCGGCATCGAGTCCGATATCTTCACCGAGGCCGCCGAAGCGCTCAAACGCATGGAGCAGGCTCACGCCCAAGGACAGGACTACCCCCTGCTCCTCACCGACTATAAGATGCCGGAGATGAACGGACTGGAGCTCACCCGCGCCATTCGTGCCTTCGACAAAGGAAAAACCGCCGTCATTCTGCTGACGGGCTATAACTGGGACATCATAGAGGAGGATGCTCACGAGGCGGGCGTAGACAGCATCATGGCAAAGCCCCTCTTCTCAGAGAGTCTTATCCGGCAGATCCACGCCGTTCTCCTGAAGAAGGACGGCACGGAGCTTACGATCCCCGCGCCCGAGAAGGCCGAAGCCTCGGCCGGAAAGCTGAGCGGACGGCGGATCCTCATGGCCGAGGACGTGGATCAGAACGCCGAGATCCTCTCCGATCTGCTGGAGCTGGAGGATATCCTCTCCGAGCACGCCATCAACGGCGAGCGCGCCGTGCAGATGTTCTCCGAAAAGCCGGCAGGCTATTACGACGCCATTCTGATGGATGTTCGGATGCCGGTGATGGACGGCCTGACCGCCACCCGTACGATCCGCGCTCTTGACCGGCCGGACGCCAAGACCATTCCGATCATCGCCATGACGGCGAACGTGTTCGACGAGGACGTAGAGCGCTCCCTGCAGGCCGGTATGAACGCCCATCTCTCGAAGCCTATCGAACCGGAGCGCCTGTATGAGACAATGGCGCGGCTGATCGCGGGAAACACCGCCCATCCCATCGAAGAAGAAGTTTGATCCCTCTGCATAGGACATGCCCTGTCAGCCGTTGGCCGACAGGGCATGGTTTTATTTAGCGAAAAGCCGATCATGTCTCCAGCAGCTCCGCGGCTTGCTTGAGCCGATCCGTAATGGCGATATGCTGGGGGCATGCGCCTTCGCATTGACGGCATTCGATGCAGTCGCCCGCGCGGTGACCTTCCTCCGTGACGGTAAGATACTCCTGCACGGCTTCCTCCATCTGTCCGTTGCCGAGGCGCTTATTGAGAGCCTTGAAGATATCCGGGATGGGGATCTGCATGGGGCAGCCCTCCGTGCAATAGCGGCAGGCGGTGCAGGGCACGGTGGCGGAATGCCCCAGAATGCGCTGCGCTTCTTGGATGATCCGCTGCTCCTCCTCGTTCAGGGGCTTGAACTGCCGCATATAGGACAGGTTGTCCTCCATCTGCGCCACATTGGACATGCCGGAGAGAACCGTCAGGATGCCGTCGAGAGAGGCGACGAAGCGGATCGCCCACGAGGCATAGGACGCCCCCGGCGCATAGGCGTCAAACAACGCCTTGACCTCCTTCGGCGGATCGGCCAGGCGCCCGCCCTTCACCGGCTCCATGACCGTGATGGCCTTATTATGCTTCCGGGCGACCTCGTAATTGGCGCGGGAGGTGACGCTCGGGTTGTCCCAATCCGCGTAGTTGAGCTGGAGCTGGACGAAATCCACCTCCGGGTGCGCCGTCAGAAGCTCATCCAAAAGCTCCGGCCCGGCGTGGAACGAAAAGCCGATGTGCTTGATGAGTCCCTTCTCCTTCTGCTCCGCCACGAAATCCCAGATATGGAACTTGTCGTATTTCCGATAGTTATTTTCCATAAGAGCATGGAGGAGATAGTAATCGAAATACCCCGCGCCGGTACGCTCCAAGCTCGTATAAAACTGCTTCTTGCAGGCCTTTTCCGTCGGCGCCATGAGGAAAGCGTTGATCTTCGAGGCCAGCGTGAACGATTCCCGGGGATAGCGATCCACCAGCGCCTTTTTTGCCGCCGCCTCCGAGCCGAGATAGACGTAGGCCGTATCGAAATAGGTGAAGCCCGCCTCCAGAAAGCGATCCACCATCTGCGCCGTCTGCGCCACATCGATCTTTCCCAGCGTATTGGGCAGGCGCATGAGGCCAAAGCCCAGCTTGGGTGTGTCTTTGCCGAAATAATCCATTGCCATAGCAGCTTCTCTCCTTATGCCGGATCCTGTAACGGTAGCATTATAACACCGCGCGGCCCCGCTTGGGAAGAACAATTTGTCCGCCGACGCCGAAAAAGCGACGGAACTGCGCCGCGTCATATTTCCGCCTCTATTCTATGCGATCGTCCCGCTCCCTATCGGGCAGTATGGCGATCTCGGATTATCGGTTTTCCATGTCGGAGCATGGTTTTTCTCAAGCAAAAGGACTTCCCGGCTTACACCGCCGGGAAGTCCTTGCTTTGGTTTGGGATTACTGGGCGGCGTACCACGCGTTGAGGTCGATGCCGAGGGATTCATATTCCGCCGCGGTGGGGCCGTAGTTGCCGTCGTCGAAGCTCCATGTATCATACGCCTCCGGCAGGAAGATCTCCATCTCGGAGCGCAGACGGTGGCTGGAAAACTGCGTATACTGGGGGCTGCTCAGATACTCATGACGGGTCGAATCGTCGATCCCGGCCTCCGTATCCAGCTCAAGGGAGCCGGATTTCACAAACTGGTTGCCTTCCTCGCCCTTCCATTCCTCCTGCGCGTTCACGACCGTCGGCTCCCCGGAGCCGCCGCCCAGCGATACAAAGAAGCCGCCGCCGAAATCGGTGAACATATGCAGATGCCAGAGCTTCCAGCCGCCCTCCTCCTTCACGAAGTCGGCGCCGTAGGCCTCCCAGATGGCGCCCGCGCTCTGCCCGGTCTCCATGATCATACCGGGGGAATACCAGAAGGCCTTGGCGGTTTTGCCGTCCTTGGCGACCTCGATGATGCTGGTGGTGGTGACGTGCAGCAGAAGCTGACCTACGCCGCCATAGACCTCTAGGATCTGCTCGTCTGTCCAGTCGGACACGTCGATGCCGTTATTCTCGCAGTAGCGCTTCGCGCTTTTGAGCCAGCTCTGGTCGTGGCCGGTCATATAGGCGTCCCAGATGGAGCCATAGCCCACATAGAAGCCTTGGTTCTGGCCGAAGGAGGCCGTGGCGCGGTTCTCCGGCTCCTGCACCCAGATGTTTTCCATCTCGGCACGATGCTCGCCATAGCAATGGTACATGACGTGCCAGCTCATGACGTTCTGGATCTCCACCGCGTCCTGCGCGCGCTGAAGCTCCGCGAATTTCGCGTCGATCTCCTCATCGGTGTAAGCCAGCGCACCGCCGCCCAGCGAGGCGACAAGGGCGATCACGCAGGCCAGCGCGATCAGTATCTTCCCGGTTTTCTTCATTTTTCGATCCTCCTATTTTTCGGTGCGCACACCGTTTATTGTCCGCTCGCATGCGCGGCGTACCAATCGTTCACATCGATCCCGAGAGATGCATATTGCTCGACGGTGACGCCGTAGTTCGGCTCGGAAAAGTCCCACGAGGCATACGGCAGCGGGATGGGGATGCTTGCCATATCCGCGCGCAGGCGCTTGGTGCTCCACTGCTTATAGGTGGACTGATTGATCTTGCCGCCGATCCAGCCGCTGGTATCCACATCAGAGGACGTGGAGGCTCCGCCCGGCGCGCCCCCCGGAGGAGGACCGCCGATGCCCGTGGTTCCGGGGGCGCCGCCCAGCTCGCCGCTGGAGGTCGAGCCGGTGAAGCTCGTGCCGAATTCACACTGGAAGTCGGTATACATATGCAGGTGCCAGATCTTCCATTCGCCGTTTTCCTTGATGAAGTCCGCGCCGTAATTCTCCCACATGGAGTCGGCGTTATCGAAATCGGTCTGCTTGAGCAGGCCGGGGGTATACCAATAGCCCTTGGCGGTGAGCCCGTCGTCCGCGATCTCGATGATGGCGGTGGTGGTAACGTGCAGCAGAAGCTGTCCCACGCCGCCGTAGACGTCGATGATCTCCTCGTCGGTCATGCCGCTGATATCCACGCCGTTTTCGAGGCACCATTCCGTCGCGCTCGTGAGCCACGAGGCGTCATGCTCCTCCACATAGGACTGCCAGATATAGTCGTAGCCCACCTCGTAGCCTTGGTTCCGGCCGAAGGTCGCCGTGGCCTGATTGGCCGGCTCCTGCACCCAGATCTCTTCCATCTCTTCGCGGTGCTCGCCGTAGCAATGATACAGCACATGGCGGCTCATGATGTTCTCCACCGCCTGCTGATCCAGCGCCCGCTGCGCCATGGCCTTGGCTTCCTGCGCCTCGGCATAGACATCCTCCAGCGTCAGCTCCGCGGCAAACGCCCCCGCGCCGACAGACATCATGAGCGCGATCACGCAGGCAAGGCTGAGCAGGATCTTTCCCGTTTTCTTCATGTGACGCTCCTCCTGTCAATTTGATAAAAGTATTGTATCACATGAACATAAATATTGCATAAAGAATCGCAGATTTTATGCAATTCGTTCACGTTCCTTCAGCGATAGAGCTTTGCAAGGCCGCCCTCCGCCGTTTCCCGATAGATATGGTTCAGATCCTTCCCGGTCTGGTACATGGTCTCCACCACCATATCGAAGGAGATCTTCCGGGTGGCGGTGAGGAAATTCGCGATCCGCACGGCGTTGATGGCACGCATGGCGGCCACGGCATTGCGTTCGATGCAGGGTATCTGCACAAGACCTCCGATGGGATCGCAGGTGAGGCCGAGATGATGCTCCAGCGCCACCTCTGCGGCGTATTCGATCTGGTCGATGCCCATTTCAAACAATTCCGCCAGCGCCGCGGCCGCCATGGAGCAGGCCGTACCGATCTCCGCCTGACAGCCGCACTCCGCGCCGCTGATGGAGGCGTTCGTTTTGACGATATTCCCCACGATGCCCGCCACGGCCAGCGCACGCAGGATGCGGTCGTCGTCGAGGCGCTTTTCCTCCTGCATATATTTCAGCACGGCGGGCAGCGTGCTGCACGCGCCGCAGGTCGGCGCGGTCACGATCGTTCCCTGCGCCGCGTTCTGCTCGCTGACGGCGAAGGCATAGGCGCATACGATGCGGCTCTCCCGGGTCTCGGGGCGTTCGTCGATATGCCGCTGGTTATAGAGCATCTGCGCCTTGCGCTCCACGTTCAGCCCGCCGGGCAGAATGCCCGTGCAGGTCAGTCCGTCCCGGATGGAATCACCCATGACCGTCCAGACACGGAACAGAAAGTCCCATATTTCCTTCCCCTCATAGGCCTCCACATAATCGCTGATGCGCAGGCGGTGCCGCTTGCAATAGGCCGCGATCTCGGCAAAGCTCTTTTCGGGATAGACCTCCGGCGGCTCCACCGTCTTATCTCCCTCCACACGGATATCGCCGCCGCCGATGCTCATGACCCGCATGGCGCCGAGGCAGACGCCGTTTTCATACGCCGCAAGATCGAGGGTATTTGGATGGGGCAGCGGGATCGTATCATCCGTGCAGAAAACGACCTCCGTCGGAACGGGCGCAAAGGTGTCCCGCAGCACGGTATCCGTGCCGTGTCCCTTCCCCGTTTTGGCCAGCGAGCCGTACAGCGTCACCTTGAACCGATCCGCCCTTGGATAGCGGCTCCGGCAGAGCATGGCGGCCTTTTCCGGCCCCATAGTGTGCGAGCTGGACGGCCCCTTGCCGATCTTATAAATATCGCGTATGGATTTCATAGCGCCCTCCTTTGGTATGGGTACCGGGTCTGATAAGATTATAACAAAACAGCCCTCCGTATGGCAATACGAAAGACTGTTTTTTCCGATGCTTACCGTGTCCGTTTCCCCGGCAGTCCCACCGGCTCGTAATAACGCTCCAGAATGTGGAGCAGATGCACCGCGTCCCGCTCGGAGCGATAACCCTCCCGGGAGACGATCTCCACCGGCTCCAGCGCGGGGTCGTCCTCCCTGAGCCGCTGCATCAGCCGCTTCTGCGCCTGCTCCATCGTTGCCGTATGGGAATAGATATACAGGCCGCTGATCCCCGGCGCCCCTGCCTGCGGGCGGCTCACGCCCCGCAGCCGACCCCGGGGCAGCACGGTGCGCAGGCTGTATTCGAGTTCGGTGATGCGGCTGTCCTCCGCTAGGATCTTGATATACACGATCTCCGCCGGATCGTAGATCTCCCCCTCGAGATAGCTGCGATAGGGCGAGCGGCGCATGCGGTCATAGACCGTTTTTTCCTCCTCCCGGTATTCCCCGGCATGGAAGATGCAGGTCTTGCCGTGATGGACGGTATAGAGGAAATAGCTGATCCCCAGCGCATCCAGCCGCTCCCGGATCGGTTTGGAATCCTCCGGGGCGATGGTCTCCGCGCTGAGATAGCGGTTCTCATTGGCGTCATAGATCGCGGCGCCATCCATGACGATCAGCGGCGCGTTGAGCTTCGCCGCGCTCATCTGGAGCGTGAAAAAGGCCGGGGCATGCTCGCTCATGAGGCAGATGCGCGCCCCGTCGTTATAAAGGTAATTGAGGCGAAACAGCGCCGCCGCCGGGATCTGGGAAAAGCGATCCGGCACAAGATCCTTGGTCTTGACGAAAAACACACGCTCCCGATGCTTGACCCGGGGCAGCCGGAACACGTTCACGCCGATGGCCACCACCGTGCCGATGAACACGTCCAGCAGACGGTTCCCCGCCTGCCGCAGCGGCTCCTCGATATCGGGGAACGCGATCACAACGCACAGGAATACGATGGCGGCGAGGCCGGAGGTATCCGGCATACGCACCAGCACCGCGCTGTAAAGGGACAGCATGACGCCCAGCGCCATCATGGCGTAAAGACCCAGCACGCTCGCTCCCAGCATGGGATACACCGACAGAAGCAGCAGCAATAATAGCCCCCATGCAGCGCCGATGGCCGAGCCCGCAAAGCGGTTAAGGGCGTACGTCCGGGCATCCCGCACATATGGCTGCATGCAGATGATCGCCGTGATGGCGGATTCCGTAGGCATATCGCCGCCTTGGTAACCCCGGAGATAATAAATGAGCAGGCACAGGAACACGGCGACGGTCGTCTTGGTGATGCGCCTGCCGATATGCGGGAACCGCCACGGCTCCCGCGCTTCGCGTGGTTTTCTGCTTCGCATAGCTTCAGTATTCGCCCTGCCAGCGGGGCGGCGCGAGGATCACATCTCCCGCCGCGAGGCTTTTCGGCACGTCGATGATCCGCTGGTTCGCGCTGCCGCGGAATACCAGATCAAGGCTCCGCTGCGAAAGCACGAACGGTCCGTCCACCAGCACGTCCAAGAGCGAAAGCAGCCGCTTCTGGGCTTCTGTGCCGTGATCTCGGAGGCGCTCAAAGGTGTAGCCCGTGTAGCTTGCGATCTCGTATCCCTCGGCCTTCAAGGTCTGCGCCAGCTCACAAAAGCCCTCCGCCTGCGCAAACGGCTCCCCGCCGGAAAACGTGACGCCCCGGCAAAGGGGATTTGACCGGGCGATATCGGCCAGCCGCGCCGTTTCCATGGGCGTTCCGACGCCGAACTCCCATGTTTCGGGATTATGGCAGCCCTCGCAGTGATGCGGACACCCCTGCGAGAAAAAAGCGGTACGGATGCCGGGACCGTCCACGATAGAATCGGTGACGATCCCGGCCATGTCGATGGTCATATTTCAGCGCCCGTCGCAGCAGGAGTTCCCGGTGAGGGAATGCTTGACGCGGTCGCGCTCCTCGGCCTTCTTCGCGTCGTTCCATTTATCCATGGTGCCGACCAGATAGCCCGTGATGCGGCGGATGCGCTCAAAGCCGACGCCCTGACCCATTTTTGCCTGTTTGGTTGCTGCTGTCATTTTTGTTTCCTCCTCGCTTATTCGATTCCAACAAAGGATTTGATTTGGGGATAGATTTTGATGAGCTCTTCCATGCGCTCCGGCTCCACGGCCTCGCCCTCGCGGCGGCCGCAGCGCGGGCAGACGTCGCCGATGACGCCCACATAGCCGCAGATGGGGTCGCGATCCACAGGATGGTTGATGGAGCCATAGCCGATTCCCTCGTCGTGCATGCAGCGGACGATGCTCTCGAAGGCCTCGACGTTCTTCGCCGTGTCGCCGTCGAGCTCCACATAGGAGATATGCCCGGCATTGCATAGCGCGTGATACGGCGCCTCGATGCGGATCTTGTCATACGCCCCGATGGGATACCAGACGGGAACATGGAAGGAGTTTGTATAGTATTCCCGGTCGGTCACGCCGGGGATCTTGCCGAAGCGCTGGCGATCCATGCGGACGAAGCGGCCGGACAGCCCCTCCGCCGGGGTGGCGAGCAGGGTGAAGTTCATATGCTCCTTCTTCGACTTGGCGTCGCAGAAATCGCGCATCCGGCCGATGATCTGGAGTCCCTTCTCCTGCATGGCGGGATCCTCGGCGTGGTTGTGACCGTAGAGCGCCGTCAGCGTCTCCGCAAGGCCGATAAAGCCGATGGACAGGGTGCCGTGCTTGAGCACCTCGCGCACCTCGTCATAGGGGCCGAGCTTATCGGAATCGAGCCAGACGCCCTGACCCATGAGGAACGGATAGTTGTAAACACGCTTTTTGGCCTGGATCTCAAAGCGGTCAAGAAGCTGCTGCGCCACCAGCTCCAGCATCTCGTCGAGCTTGCGCAGGAACAGCGCCTCGTCGCCCCGGCTCGCAAGCGCGAGACGCGGGAGGTTTATGGAGGTAAAGGACAGATTGCCGCGGGAATAGGCGATCTGCTGATCGGGATCGTAGACGTTGCCCATCACGCGGGTCCGACATCCCATCGTTGCGACCTCGGTCTCGGGGCGTCCGGGGACGTAATACTGGAGGTTATAAGGGCTGTCGAGGAACGTGTAGTTCGGGAACAGGCGCTTCGCGCTCACCTTGCAGGAGAGACGGAACAGGTCGTAGTTCGGATCGCCCTCGTTATAGTTGACGCCCTCCTTCACCTTGAAGATGTGGATCGGGAAGATGCACGTCTCGCCGTGACCGAGGCCGGCGTCCAGCGCCAGCAGGATGTTTTTGATGACCATGCGGCCCTCCGGCGTGGTGTCGGTGCCGTAGTTGATGGAGGAAAACGGCGTCTGCGCGCCGGCGCGGGAGTGCATGGTGTTGAGGTTATGCACAAAGCCCTCCATCGCCTGATAGGTGTCCCGCTCGGTCTGTTTTTCCGCCCGGCGGCGGGCGCGGGCTGCCATGGGCAGCGCCTCCTCCGCCCCGATGCCCAGCTCGTCATAAAGATGCTTCGCCACGGCGGCGTCGAAGCCCTCCGCGGGCACCAGCGCGTTCTGCCCCAGCTCCGCCTCGGCGGCGTCCACCGCGCCGTCTACCTTCTCGGAAAGGTCGTCCTTATCGAGATGATCCTCCACGATATCCGTGAGCTTTTTGCGGTACTGCTTGCGGAAGGTCTTGCCCACGCCGAGCGCCATGCCGTAATCGAAGTTCGGGATGGACTGCCCGCCGTGCTGGTCGTTCTGGTTCGACTGGATGGCGATGGCGGCAAGCGCGGCATAGCTCTGGATGGACTGCGGCTCCCGCAGGAAGCCGTGGCCGGTGGAGAAGCCGTCCTTGAACAGGCGGATGATGTCGATCTGCGTGCAGGTGGTGGTCAGGGCGTAAAAATCGAAGTCGTGGATGTGGATATCGCCCTCTCGCTGTGCCTTGGCATGCTCGGGACGGAGAAGATACGCCTCGTTATACGCCTTCGCGCCCGCCGCGCCGATCTGCAGCATGGCGCCCATGGCGGTGTTGCCGTCGATGTTGGCGTTATCGCGCTTGAGATCGGAAAGGCGCGCGTCCTTGCTGGCGATCTCGTCGATGGTCTTCATCAGCGTCGTGCGGGATTCGCGGGCGCGGGTGCGTGTGGCGCGGTAAAGGATATAGGCCTTGGCGGTGCCGGGGAACTCCCGCTGCATGAGCTCCTGCTCCACGGTATCCTGAATGACCTCGATCTGGGGCGGCTCCGCGCCGCAGCGGCCTTCCAGCGTGCTTTCCACCGCCTCCGCGACGCGGGCGGCGTCCGCCACCGTGCCCTCGCCGGAAGCGCGCATGGCCGTCAGGACAGCCATTGCGATCTTTTCCCTGTCATACGGAACGACACGGCCGTCCCGCTTGATGATCATCTGTATCATGATGGTGTTCACTCCGCTCTTTCTATATATCGTGGCACGTCCACTTCGTGCATCACTAAATATAGTGGTTTAGAGTCGATTTGTCAAGAGGTAACATAATATTTTTCCGCGATTTTACAATCCTCCCGACAGGCGCCAAAAAGGATAGCCGGCGTTTTGCCGGCTATCCTGCGGATTTTCGGTTTTCGATCAACCCCAGCGCCCGCGGCCTCCGCCGAAGCCGCCCATGCCCATCTGGTTAGGCAGACTGGTGACCTGCTGGCCGTTTACGATGACCGTGCCGCCGGTGAAGGTGCCGGTGCCGTCGTAATCGAAGGTGGACTGCCCGGTCACATCGATGGTGCCGCCGGTGATGATAAGGTCGCCGTTGCAGTCGATGCCGTCCGTGTCGCCGGAGGCCATCACCACGGTGATCTCGCCGCCGGTGATCTCGATGGTGGCGCGGTAGGCGGAGGATTTCTGTGCGCCGTTGATACCGTCGTCCCGACCGTTGATGGAGACGGCTCCGCCGTTGATTTGGATGTAGGTGGCCTCGATGCCCTCCCCGGCGGAAATCGCGAACGTGCCGCCGTCGATCTGTACGAAGGACACGGCGTGAATGCCGTCGTCGCCCGCTTCGATGGTGAAGTCGCCGCCTCCGATGTAGATATAACCCTGCGTGTCGTCCTCGTCGTTCTCGGCGTGGAGGCCATCCGTCCCTGCGGCGATCACGAACGCGCCGTCGGATATGCGGATGGAGTCGTTGGCCTCGAAGGCCTTGGACGCCGCGGTGATCTCATACGTTCCGCCGGTGACCTTGAGGTCGTCCTTACAGACGACGCCGTTATCGGTGGAGGAGATCGAGAGCGCTGCCGTACCGTTCAGCGTAAGGTCGGAGCGGGAGAAGATCACGCCGTCGGTATTCGTCTCGCCGTCGGCTGTGAAGGCTCCTGTGACGGAAAGCGAGCTGTCCTCGCTCACGGTGATGAACACCTTATCGGCGCTCGTGACATAGATGCAGGGGAAACCGTCGTTCGTGATGCTCACGCCGTCCAGCACGAGCTGCACCTTATCGGCGTCCTCCGCTTCCACATAGACGGTGACGTTCTCGGCCTCGCCGGTGAGGACGTACACGCCCTCGGCGGTGATATGGATATCCGCGCCATCCTTCACGGTATAGGTCACCGCGTCAGAGATGTCGGCGGTCTGGGTAAGGTCACGCTCGGTGAATATCTCCTCCCCGCCCAGCAGGCCGCCGCTCACAACGCCGACCGCGGCGCTCTCGGCGGGATCGGTCTCCGCCGCGGCGGAGGCGGCGGTCAGGGGGGCGAATACGGCGCAGGCGCATACAGCCAGAGCCAAAGCTGCGGTTTTTATCGTCTTATGGTTTTTCATTTTCGTGAACCATCCTTTCTTGCTTCGATGGCTCTAGTGTAACCGGGCAACCTAAAGCATACTTAAAGCGGGAAAAAGTTTCCGAAAAAACTTTTTCCCGCCCGTTGCGGTTTTCTCTTGAGTTATTCGCGGACGGTGATCGTCCCCGTATAGGTCACGCCCGGCTGCGGCACGATGTCCGCGCCGTCCACGGTCACGCTGCCATTGAGCCTTGCGCCAGCCTGCACCGTCAGGGAGGAGATGACCCCCTCGCCCTTGACGTTCCATACGGCGCCGTCTTCCAGCGCCACCGCGACGGTGTTGTCCCCGTTCAGGAACGGCCGGTTCGCCACATGGCCGAGGTAATAATATTCCTCGCTGGTGAAGTGGGTGTTCTGTTTGCCGTTTTCATCCACATGGATGGTTTCCGTGGCGGAGATCGCGCCGGTCAGCACCGCGCCCTTCTCCAGCGTGACGGCAAGCTGTTTGGCCTGCTGTCCGTAATACCCGGATCCGTTCCAGATGTCGCCCTTGAGCTCTGCATCCGCCGCATGGAAGGATACGTCGAGCTTCGGCGGTCCGGGAGGCTCCTCCCCCTCCGGCACAGGCGGAGGCGGGGGCATATCGGAGGGATCGGGAGGCGGCATTTTCGAGGTGATCTGGCCGTTTTCGCTTGGCCAGCCTTCCTTTTCATAGAAATCCGTGTGGAACTGGATCTCCCGCTCCGCGCCCCAATCCACGCCGACGGTCATATCGTCGTCGTCGATGATCTGAAGCAGCACGCCGTCCTTCGGGCGGAGCTTCGCGCCGTCCTCCACGCGGATATGCACACCGCCGCAGCGCAGCAGGAACGCCGCATTCTCCGTATCCAGCTCGGTGCCGTCGGTGAGGGTCAGCTCGGCGTCACCGTGCGCCATGATCCCGAAGGCGTCGGAATGAAGGCGGGAGATGTTGCCCTTGCCCTCGCCCTCATACAGCGTCTCCCCGTTGCGGGCTGAGAGGACGCGGATGGGGCCTCGGGAGGAGCGGTAGACGGCGTTGCCGTCCCGCGCGATGCCCACATAGGTGCCGGCATGGATCGTCACGCCGCGGAAATCCTCGTCGCAGCCGAGGATATAGGTGCCGTAGCCGCTGCCGTAGGTCTTATGATAGGGGTTTTTCTTATCGTCCTCGCCGCCGGTGACGGTGAGGGTCGAGTCGATCACGGCGAGAATGTTCCCCTCGCCGTTATCCGTGGAGAGCACGCCCCAGTTGCGCGCCTTCACGTCGCAGTCGACCACCGCCATAGAGGTTTTGTCGCCCATGATGTTGGTGCCGCGGGCGTTGCCCGTCATGCCCAGCACCCAAGGAGATGCAACCATATAATTGAAGTCGGCGGAGTTCACATAGCCGTCATAGAGCTTGCCGCCCTTGGCGTGCATGCGGCAGCGCTTTACCACCACGTCCGAGGCGTTATCGGCAAACACCATGCATTTGGCGACGCCCTCGGTCTCGATCTCGCAGTCCTCGATGTCCAAGCGAGCCTCGTTGAAGGCCGCTATTGCGGAACCCAGCCCCGCAAAGTCGCAGACGTTCTTGCCGTCGCTCTTCGTGGGCATGACGATCTTGGCGTTTTTGAGGGTATACCGTCCGCCGTCCGCGATCACTGCGGAGAAATCGTCGCTGTGCGCCTCGACGCGGATGCCGTCCGCCCCGCGGTCATCATACGTTCCGCCGGTCACGGCCGCCTCGACGGATTTTTCCGGCACGACGCCGTCCGCCGTCACGAACAGGCCCGCCCGCCAGTTCACCGGCTTATCGGGCTTCAGCTCGCAGCTATGGGCGATCTCCAAGCGGTCACGCAGAACAACCTCGCCCGTTTCCTGCGGCGCCGCCGGATCAAAGGGCAGCTCCACGCCGTCCCGCACGAGGGTCGGCAGCTTGCCTTGGGGGATATCCACGGTTTTCTTCATGCTCCTTCCTTTCCTTGGGAGCGCTGCCGCGGCGACGGTCAGATCACCGAAGCAGCGCCTGTGATTTTAATTACGGATGGCTCCTCGAAGCCTGTACTTCCCGGCCCCGGGGCATCATTCCTGCGGCTCGAAATACGAGGTTCCGGCGCAGATGACCTCGCCGGTCCACGAATCGGTGATCGCGACCTCCACCGGGGAGGCGCTGTGCAGCGCCCAGCAATTCGACACCGTTACGGTCTCGCCCGGGGCGATGGCTACATAGAACTCGCTGTCGGAATCCACCGACTCCTCGGGGTATCCTTCCGAAAGTCCTATGCCGTCCTGATAGGCGCGGATATCGGTTCCGGAGTAGATGCTCCTTTCCTCATCCGAGTTGTTCGTAAACTCAAAATAGTAGCGGATGAGGGCTTCCTCTCCCGTCCAGTCCAAGCACAGCTCGACGTTCGTAATGGCATAGTCGCCGTAATCGCCGGAGCCATAGGATTCGTAGTTCAGATAATACTGCGGATCGGAAATGAGCTCCAGCTCCCACTCGTCGGGTCTTCCGGGAAGATTCTGCGGATCAAAGGTCGCGGAGATCCCATCCTCCTCCCAGTCATGGACGCTGAAGGTCAGCGCCTTCCCGGTTGGCTGGAACTTGAACTCCTCGATGCAGCGCATGGTCACGCCGGGCTGGAGCAGGATAAACGCATGGCCGTCCTCCGGCGCCGATTCGTCATCCGGCGCGCTCGTGGTTCCCAGCTCATAGCCGTCCTCCTCAGCAGCGAGATACAGCTCCATATACGCCGAGGTGGGCATGTCTGTGCCGTTTGTGAAGTCGTAATAGATGCGGATCGCGTCCTTGCCGTCGTAATCCACAAACGATTCCGCGCCGAGGATCGTTACCTCGCAGCCGGCCACCGTACCGCTGACAGGCTCAAAGGCTCCGATCGGTTCCTCCGCCGGCTCCTCGGCAGGTTCCTCCGCCGGCTCCTCCGCGGGCTTTTCGGCGGGCTCTTCCGCCTTGGGCTCTTCCGCCTTGGGCTCTTCGGCCTCGGGCTCTTCGGCAGGTTTCTCAGCCGGAGCGATCGCCGCCGCGGGAGCGGCAGCCGCGCCGGTCTTTTCAAACACTATGCTCTCGTTTCCGGCGGTAAGGGTCACCCGTCCGTCCGCATAGGACAGCGGCATGGATTCGCCGTCGGCCGTGATGGAGCTGTCGTCCCATGTAAATTCCGTGATATCGCCATAGATATCCAAAACGCCGGTGCCGTCCTCCCGCAGTTCGATGGTAGCCACGAGGCCCAGCTCCTCCATTTCGGCGATCGCTTCCTCGTCCATCTCCACCTCGCCGTCCGCATCCAGCATGGCGACGGCCTTATAGCTCCCGACCATGCCGGTATCCGCCCCGGGGATCTTCCCGAAGCGGCTGAGCAGTCCGCCGCTCTCCGTTTCCTCGGCGGGAGGCGTGCTTTTCTTGAAGAGCATCACGAAATCGCCGTCTTCATCGGAAAGATCCAGCGTCAGCATCCCTCCGGCGATCACATATTCAGCCTTATCGCCCTCGACCTCCAGAACGCCGTCCTCCCATGTCAGCTCCTGAATATCACCGTCGTCCATATCCAGAACACCGGTACCGTCTTCGTTGAGCTGCAGGAAGATCGTCCAGTCCAGATCCTCAAAATCCGCTTGGGTCATGACATCGTCTCCCTCGTCGATGGAAAAGATGACATAGTACCCCGCGTCGTTATGCGTGGCCGTGCTTCCTCCGCAGGCGCACAGCGCGGCCGCCATCACTGCGGCCAACAGGATGCAGAGCAGTTTTTTCACTTGTTCTCCTCCTTGTAGTAGTCGCGTTGCCGCCAGAAACTGACGGCAACGCTTGCTTTCCGGCTCCTCGCGGCGAAAACGGCGTCAAGGGTACGACCCGAACGTCAACCATCCTCCGCATGCAGGAGCATTATTCACTTACGGCCGGGGCGAGCCGCACTCCGCGCAGAATTTGCCCGTATTGCCGGTCTTGCCGCAGGAGCAGGTCCACTCGCCGCTGGCTTCCGGCTTCGGGGCGCCGCACTCGGAGCAGAATTTGCCGGTGTTGCCGGTCTTGCCGCAGGAGCAGGTCCACGCTTCCGGCTCCGCGGGCTTCGGGGCGCCGCATTCCGCGCAGAACTTGCCGGTGTTGCCGGTCTTGCCGCAGGAGCAGGTCCATCCGGCCGCCGCCGCGGGCTGCGCGGGCTGTGCCGCCTGCTGCGCCGCCTGCTGCTGGGCATTCATGGCAAAGAGCTGCTGCGCATCCATGCCGCCCGCGTTCTGCGCCATGTTCATGCCCATGAAAGCCATGGCCGGGCCGGCGTTCGTATTCGCCGCAGCGGCGCGCATCGCGTCCGCCTGCGCGCCCACGAGGGTGGCGGCGGCCATGCCGGGGTTGCGGTTCACGGCGGACTTCTGCAGATCCTTGATCATCTGCTCGTCCTCCTCGGACGCCTTCACGCTGGAAACGCCGAAGGATACGATCTCCACGCCCCGCAGCTCCGCCCATTTCTTCGAAAGGACCTCGTTGAGCGCATCGGCCATCTCGGTGGTGTGGCCGGGCAGGGCGGAATAGCGGATGCCCATCTCGGAGATCTTCGCGAAGGCAGGCTGGAGGGCGGTGAGAAGCTCGCTCTTGAGCTGTCCGTCGATCTGATCGCGGGTGTAGGCGCTCGTCACGTTGCCGCAGACGTTCGTATAGAACAGGACGGGGTTCGTCACGCGGTAGCTGTATTCGCCGAAGCAGCGGATGGAGATATCCACATCGAGGCCGATGTTGTTATCCACCACCCGGAAGGGGACCGGGCTGGGAGTGCCGTATTTGTTGCCGACGAGCTCCTTGGTATTGAAATAATAGATGCGCTGATCCTTGGGCGCCTCGCCGCCGAAGGCGATACGCTGGCCGATGCTCTTGATGATACCGGGGATGGATTCGGAGAGGCTGCCGAAGAAAATGGACGGCTCGCTGGAGATATCGTAGGTGTATTCGCCGGGTTCGGCGCAGATGTCCACGACCTTGCCCTGATCCACGATCAGCATGCACTGACCGTCGGCCACGGCGATCACGGAGCCGTTGGAGATGATGTTATCCGAGCCGTTGTTGGAGCCGCGGCCGCTGGTGCGCTTCTGCCCCTTGACCGCGATCACATCGGCCGGCAGCGCCTCGCAGTAAAAGTATTCTTTCCACTGATCAGCCAGAACGCCGCCCGCGGCGCCCAGCGCTGCTTTGATAAGTCCCATGATGATTCTCCTTTTAGAATTATTTGGTTCCCTACGGAGCCGATTCCTGCCGAAGCGGGATCACCTCCGGCCGTCAGGGTACATTCAGACAGATACATTATACATCATCCACCCGGAAAAGTCACTAGCAATCACGCAAAAGAAGGAAGAAATTTGCAATATTCTGCACAAACGGCCGCCGTTTCTCCCGTTCAGGCGGCGGTTTTGTCAAATTCTTTACACACGCTTTATCGAATTGTGATACAATGGCGGCAGAAGAGCAAAAAAAGAGAAAGGAGCACCCCCCATGAAACGAATCTTAGCGATCCTGCTGTGCCTGTGCCTTCTGGCGGCGCCCGCCTTCGCCTCCGGCGAGGCAAGCTCCAGCCGGGAGCGGGACATCCGCCCGTGGCCGAGCATGCAGAGCGGCGTCTACACCGCGCAGGACGGCGACACTGCGGCCGAATTTCTATGCTACGGCACCTTCGACGAGATGGGCGGCATCGTCCCCTTCCCCGCCGGCAAGGCCGCCGTCACCCTCTACGACGCGCAGGAAGGCGGCGCGGTGATCGGCACCGCCGAGGCCGTCTACGAAGCCGAACGGGGCGGCTGGGCCTTTGAGCTGCCCCTGCCCGAGGAAAACACCGTCTATTGGGCGAGCTTCGACGGCAGCCCCGCCACCGCCCTGTATATCGTCGTGGACGAGGCGGAGACCGCTCAGACCCTCTATAACGCCTCCATCGCCTCCGGGGGCGTGGGCAGCGGCCGTCTCGCCCTCAGCGCCTACGCGCCCGTGATGGGCGTGAACGCCTCGGACGACGGGCTGTACCGCGACGAATACCGCGGCGCGGATATCGTCCGCCCCTATATCGCCTATAACAGCACGCTGTTTTCCGCGGAGGATTTCGCCGATCTGGCCGCCGCCTCCGAGGAGGAAATGGCCGCCGCCGAATGGTGGCTGCATTCCGGCTTCACGAACGGCGGAGACAGCCTCGGCGTCTTCGGCTACGACCGGGAGAGCTTCTATGCCTTTGAGCTGACGCTGTTCATCTATCGCTATTTCGGTGTGTACGACAATGCCTACGGCGTATGGATGGACGGCTATACCATCGGCAGCGAGCCCTATTTTGTCTCCATCATGAACACCGACGGCACGGGCATCATCGACGACATCTCCGCCGTCGATCCCCAGACTGCCATCGTGTGCGACGCGCCCATGACGTATCAGGACGTGCTGGCAACGCTCTATAACGCCATGAAGAGCGGCTATGCCCATCTCTCCCCTGTCGGGCGGGACGCGGCCAACCGCCTGCCGGACGCCGGCACCGCGAAATACAAGGCGCAGGCCATGGCGGAGCTGCTGGAGCTGGAGGATGTGACCCTCTCCAAGAGCATATCCAAGATGGAGGCCATCGAGGTCTTCTATACGCTGGCGCAGCGCAACTATATCACCGCCCTCACCTATCCCGACACGGACTATGCCATCGCGACCTCGCTGGACGTGGAGGGCGTCAAAAACCCCGACAACGGCAACGACAAGACCGCCGCCTACGAGGTATACGAGGAGATCACCGAGGACTGCGTCCTCACGGGCGACGACGCGGTGTTCGCCCCGGAGGGCAACCAAAACGCCCTCGTCGTATCAAACGGCGCCAAGGTCACCCTCATCGATCCGTATCTTACCACCTCCACCGCCAACAGCGATTACGGCTTCGGCGGCGGCGCAGTGCTGCTCGCACGGGACAAGGGCACGGTCGTGAGCCTCGTGGGCTTGGACGGCCGCATAAACGTAGACGTGGAGACAGCCTCCTCCGCAGGCGGCTTCCTGCCCCTGTGCGACGCGGCGATCTACAACAAAAATATCCACATCTACTCCCCCGGCACCCATACCTCGAACCTCACCTATAACGGTGTTCTGTGGTATGACAACAGCGCGATCCTCGGCTCCGGCCGCATCTTCTCCACGGACTACTGGGGCGGGTATCTCGTCTATAACGAATGCACCAGCATCAAGGACGGCACCGGCGGCTCCGTGCTGGACGAGACGAGCATGGTATACTATAAAAACTCCTACATCACCGGCTCCTCCACCTCGGAAATCAACGGCGGCGGAACGGTGTACTATGAAAACTGCATCGCGGATTTCTATGATTACTATGAGTTCCACAACAACACGAGCTATTGGACGGATACCGGCTCGCTTTACGCGGTCAATTCCGTGCTGAACATGGGCGAGAGCTTCTATTGGGACGCGAAGGCCGCAAAATCCGTCGTCACCGTCGCGGATTCCGCCGTCACCCTCACCGACGACAGCGAATACGCCGTCGCTCTCGGCTACACGAAGGGCGGACGGGATTTCATGACGAGCGAGGAGATGGATGCCGGAGCGGAGGCGGTCAGCTATGTGGTCAAGACCCTCACCGGCGACGCCGCCGAGCAGGTGAACGGCTTCAGCATCCTGCGCCTGTATGGCGACAGCTCCATCTCCGGCGGGCAGATGAAGCTCTATATCGGCGAGCGCTACACCCTCTCCATCGAGACGGACGAGGCCTTTGCGGAGAGCGGCAATACCGTGGCCTTCACCCTTGACCGCACCGATCCCGGCAACACCGGCACGCTGTACGTCAACGATTATCTGATCGCCGGAAACGGCGTCCACGACCTTGGCAACGGCGTTGTCATCACCGTCATCGAATGACCATAGGCAAAAGCACATCGGCCTCCCGCCGGAAAAGCGGGAGGCCGATGACGTTTCTCCTTATATATTTCGGTCAAAACGCTCCAGAAACGAATGCTCCTCGTCCTCGGACTTATAGCCCGGGAAGGTGTCGAGCGCCACATTGTGGAGGCTGCGGAAGATACTTTTTTCGATATTGGGGTTCTGCTGCTTGAGAGAGCGGATGAGCTCTTTGATCTCCTTCCGCTTGGAAAGATTCTCCGCATCCTCCCGGGCGGCCGCCTCGGTGAACCGGCAGGCGCACCGAATGAACTCCAGCCCGTTATACCGCGCCCAAGCGATGATATCGTCCTCATGCACGCAATAGAGCGGGCGGATGAGCGTCATGCCCTCGAAGTTTTTGCTGTGAAGCTTCGGGATCATGCCTTGGAGCTGGCCGCCGTAAAACATGCTCATCACCGTGGTTTCGATCACGTCGCTGAAATGGTGACCGAGGGCGATCTTGCTGCAGCCGAGCTCCTTAGCATAGCTGTAAAGATGGCCGCGCCGCATCCGGGCGCAGAGGTAGCATGGGTTTTTCTCCGTGCGGTTCGCCACATCGAAGATCTGCGACTCCCGCACCGTGACGGGCACCCGCAGAAGCGCCGCGTTCGATTCGATCCGGGCGCGGTTTTCCGCGTTATAGCCGGGATCCATGACGAGAAATTCCAGCTCGAAGGGCACGTCTGAATGGCGCTGCAGAAGCTGCATAAGCTTTGCCAGCAGCATGGAATCCTTGCCGCCGGAGATGCACACGGCGATGCGGTCGCCCTCTTGGATCAATTCATACCGCTTCACCGCCGTGATGAAGGGACCCCAAAGGCTCCGGCGGAATTTGGTAAAAATGCTCCGCTCGACGGCCTCCCACGGCTCCAATTCACGTCCCATAGCGTCCGTTCCCCTTCCTCACGCGCCGTGAAAGGCGCATTCGATCCGCTCCAGCGCCTCGCGGAGCGTCGCCCGCGTGCAGGCCAGCACCATACGCTGGAACTGTCCCGCGCAGGCGCCGAACATCTGACCGCCGTCGAGCCATACCGCCGCCTTGCGGAGAATGAGCTCGTCCAGCGCATCAGCGGAAAGGCCGAGCGCCGAGCAGTCGAGCCACGCGAAATACGTCCCCTCCGGCTCGATGAGCCTCAGTTCCGGCAGACGCTCCGCCAGAAACGTCCGCAGAAACGCTAGGTTTTCCCGCATATAGGCTCTGCATTCGTCCAGCCACGCGGCACCGCTTTCATACGCTGCCTGCGCCGCCCGCAGCCCCAGCAGATTCGGCCCCGAGGCGCCGCAGCGGGACATCTCGGCCTTGAAGCGCCTGCGAACATCCTCGCCGGGGATCCAGATATTGGAGGTCTGCAGGCCTGCCAGATTGAAGGTCTTGCTGGGCGCGGTGCAGACGACCGTCCGCTCCGCCAGCGCCGGGCAGGCCTTTATGAACACGGTATGCGGATGCTCCGGGAACGCGAAATCACAATGGATCTCGTCCGATACGACAAAAACGCCGTACCGCTCGCACAGCGCGCCGAGGCGCTCCAGCTCCTCCCGCGTCCAAACACGGCATACGGGATTGTGAGGCGAGCAGAGGATGAACAGCTTCACCCGCTCCCGGGCGAGCTTTTCCTCAAAGTCGGCAAAATCGATCTCATAATGCCCGTCCCGCAGCACAAGCTCGCTCTCCACGAGCCGCCGCCCGTTGTTTTTCACCACGCTGTAGAAGGGATAATACACCGGAGGCTGGACGAGCACAGCGTCCCCCGCCTCCGTCAGCGAGCGCACCGCCATGGCGAGGGCAAACACCACGCCGGGTGTCTTCACGAGCCATTCCCGCCGCGGCTCCCAGCCGTGACGCTGCCGGAACCATGCCGCAGCCGCCTCGGTATAACCGTCCTTCGCGTCGCTGTAGCCGAAAATGCCGTGCTCCGCCGCAGCTTGGATCGCCTCGCGCACGGCGGGCGGCGCAGGAAAGTCCATATCCGCCACCCACAGCGGCAGGGCGTTTTCCGGCTTTCCGAATTCCTTCGCGAAATCGTATTTCAGGCTGTTCGTTCCGTGCCGATCCACCGGCCTATCAAAATCAAAGCTCATGTCCGATCCTTCTCTCCCTCGCGCTGACCGTATACCCGCGCCACCAGCCGGTTCACCATCCATACCCACACGCAGGAGGAGATCGCCGACACAAGGATCGAAAAGGGCAGCGCCTGCAGAAACGCCATAGGAAACGCCGGGATCGGGCCAATGGCCATGAAGGTCATGAAGAAATTCATAAAAACGCCCATCAGCGCGCCGCCCGCCGCGCCGGAGACGATATAGCCGAGCGTCGGCTTCCGATCGCAGCGCAGCAGACGTGCGACCGCGTCTCCAAAGGCCGGGATGCGCAGAAAGAGGGTGAGCATCACGCCCGCGCAGTAGGCGCAGACAAAGGTCTTGCAGAGAGAAACGAACTGCGCCTGGCCGATATACAGGGACACGGCAATCGTCATCGTCAGCCCCTGCGGGACGTTGAACACCGCCGCCCACAGGTTTTCGGGACTTTTATTGAACATGGCATATCCTCCGTTCGGCGCATGATCGCGCCTTCTGCCCCTATGATAACGGCTGCGGCTCCGTCCGTCAAGCCGGAGATTCGTGCCGGTCAAGCTGCCGGTACGTCCGGGCGATCACGACCGCCGAGATCACCGCCGTAAGGACATCCGATACCGGCATGGAATACAGCACGCCGTCCAGCCCGAAAAACCGGGGCAGCAGCAGCGCAAAGCCCACGCCGAATACGATCTCACGCACCATGGACAGCATCGTGGATTCCGCAGCCTTGCCCATGGCCTGCAGGAAGATGAAGGCCGCCTTGTTCACGCAGGCGAATACGACCATGCAGAGATAGACGCGGAACGCCTTCACCGCGAACTGGGTATAATACGCGCTCTCGTTCGCCGCGCCGAAAATGCCGATGAGCTGCCGGGGCAGCAGCTCCACGATGAGCAGCGCGGCGGCGCCAACCGCCGCCTCCGCGATGAGCAGCGTCGTGAACAGCTTTTTCACCCGCTCATGCAGACCCGCTCCCACATTGAAGCCCACGATGGGGATACATCCAGCCGCCATGCCCACCACGACGGAGATGACGATCTGAAAAAATTTCATCACGATACCCACTACCGCCATGGGGATCTGGGCGTATGCCGCCTGCCCGAACAGCGCGTCCGCCGCGCCGTATCGGCGGATCATATTGTTCACCGCCGCCATGGACGCCACCAGCGATATCTGCGACAGAAAGCTGCATATCCCCAGAACCAGCGTGCGGCGCACGATCCCGCCCTGCAGACGGAACGCGCCCTTCGTCAGACGCACGGTCTTCGTGCGGCAGAGATGCCAGACCGCCAGCACCGCCGTGAGGATCTGCCCCAGCACCGTGGCCACCGCCGCGCCCATCATGCCCCAGCGGAATAGGAAGATAAAAACGGGGTCGAGAATGATATTCGTGACCGCGCCTGCCAGCGTGGACACCATGGCAAACCGCGGGCTGCCGTCCGCGCGGATCACGGGGTTCATGGCCTGCCCGAACATATAAAACGGGATACCCAGCGCGATCCAGAAGAAATACTCCTGCGCCTGCCGGAAGGTCTCCTCGTTCACAGTGCCGCCGAACATGGCAAGGATCGGGTCGCGGAATAGGAGATACACCGCCGTCAGCACAGCGCTTGACAGAAGCGTCAGCGTCACGGCGTTGCCCATGCTGCGGGCCGCGTCGTCTCCGCGCCCCTGCCCCATGCTGAGGCTCACAAAAGCGCAGCAGCCGTCGCCTATCATCACGGCAATGGCAAGCGCAATGACAGTCAGCGGGAACACGACGGTATTCGCCGCGTTTCCGTAGGAGCCGAGGTAATCGGCGTTCGCGATAAAGATTTGATCGACGATATTATACAGCGCCCCCACCAGCAGCGAGATGACGCACGGCACGGCATACCGCCGCATAAGACGGCCGATTTTTTCGTCGGCCAGATAGGACGGACTGGTTTCTTCCATAACGATTCCTCCCATAACGCAAAAAGCGCAAGCCCGGTCATCCGGACTTACGCTTTTTTGCTGCTCGATGGAGTGGATTATACCACAGCCCCGCGCAAATTGCAAAGCAATTTTTTCGCGGCGGCGCGGTCATTCCTCCTCCACCGGGACATAGAAGGTGTCGATCACGAGCTGCTGCAGCGCGGCCTCGTCGATATAGAACTCGACGTATTTTTCGCCCTTGACCGCCTCGCCCTCCGGCGTGACGATCTCGGAGAGCGTATAGCCGTTGAACTGATCGGCATATACGTTCAGCTGATCCACGGTGCAGTCGGTGAGCATATACTCGGACACGGCGTCGTAGGCGTCCACCGCAAAGGAGGAGCTTTTGGCCGCCGCGTCGGACAGGGCGGAGAACAGCGCCGTCATATACGTCCGCTGGCGGCGCATGCGGTTGAGGTTCGTGGGATCGTCCTTCATGCTCATGCGGGAGCGGACGAAATTCTCCACATTCTCGGCCGTCAGCGTAACGGTGCTGCCCTTTTGCAGACTGTCGTCCACGCCGGTGAAATCATCCTCCACCGTGACGGTGACGCCGCCCACGAGATCGTTCAGGACGGGCACCGCAGACATGGTCAGCGTGAAGTAGTTGTCGATGGGGATATCATACAGGAAGCGGGATACCGCATGGACGGTATTCTCGCAGCTGTCCTCCAAGCCCTTGCCGTAGGTATACGCCAAGGCGATCTGCTCGTTTGCCAGGCCGATATAGGTCCCCTGATAGCCCAGCACGGGAACGTCCGTCATGGTGTCGCGGTTCACTTGGATCAGACGGCAGGTTTTTTCCGCGTTGTCAAACACCGCCAGCAGCAGGAAGTCCGACTGGGTATGGTTGCGATAGGCGTATTCCGCTTCTATATCATAATCGTCGATGCCGATGATCAGCAGGACGGAAAGCTCGTCGTTATATCGGTATTGCTGCCCGTTATAGAACAGGGTCACTATAGATTCGCTGTCAACGTCAAGGGGCGTCGTATCCAGCTCCAATTCCTCCGCCAGCGCGGCGTCCGCCGCCTCCAGCTCCTCTCGGCTGAGCGCCTCCCCCGCGCCCTCCGGCGCGGCGTCATGCTCCAGCTCCAAGCGTGAAAGCAGCGCGTATGCCCCAAGGCACAGGGCGATCAGGACGGCTGCGATCAGCACGACCAGCAGGATCTTTTTTCTTTTGCTCAAGGCATGCAGCTTTTCTCTGTTCACGGTAATCCTCTCTTCCGCCAAAGAGTTTCAAAGTATACATTATCAAAATGGGCATCCGAGAGATTCGGATGCCCATCAGGGAAATGCTGAATCACTCAGCAGCCTTCTTACGGGCGCTGACAAAGCAGTAGCCCGCGCAAAGCACCATCGCGGCTGCAGCGACCGTCCACAGAACGGTATCATAACCGGTCTGGTGGGACTTGGCCGCATCTTTGCCGGAATATCCTGCTTGCCGGGATCCTGCTTGCCGGGATCCTGCTTGCCGGGATCCTGCTTGCCGGGATCCTGCTTGACCTCCGAGATAACGAACGTTACGGGAGACAGGCTGGTGAACGTCACGCTGACATTGTTGCCGTTGGCGGTGAAGTCCAGAGATTCCCAAGTGCCGTCAGCCTTCTGGTGAAGGACAGCCGTCACTTCGTTGCCCTGGCCGGGATCGACCACGATCACCACCGTCAGAGATGCATTCTCCTCGAAGTACTCCTTGGTGACGTTCTCGCCGGACTCGGTCTTCAGAGTGACCTCGACAGCCTTCGTCTCAACGACGTCAGCCGCACCGGCGCCGACAAACTGGTCGACCGCCTTGGCCAGGCTCTCCTCAAACTCGGCCTTCTCGGCCTCGTCGGCGAACCCAACGCCCTCGACAGCGACATAGACAGCCTCGCCGTCCTCGGTCTCGCCGACCGACGCAGCGGGAGCAGTCACATCGTCATCGTTATAGGTGATGCTGAAATCCGCGGCAAAAGCCGGGACCGCCAGCGCGAAGAGCATCGCCAGCGCAGCCACGATGGAAAGAAACTTTTTCATCGGAATAACCTCCTTTCCTCAAAGATTTCGCTTTATGATGACTGGTCGTCGGAAACAAGCGTCCCCATGACCAGAAAGCGACGGGTGTTGTTGCCGATCAGGCAGGTGGATAGGATGATCACCTGATCCCCCGGCTCCGGCGCGTATTCCTCTTTGAAGTGCGCGCTCAGGTCCCGGGCGTTGAAAACCGCATCGAAGAAGCTTTCAAAGGTCTTCTCATCGGTGAAATCGTAGTAATACAGGAGATTGTCGCTGGAGAAGGGAAGCGCCGCGAAAACCTTATAGGCAAGCTCCCTCTCCGGTGTATAGATGTGGATATAATGATCCGGCTCCCAGAAATCGGGATCGGAATAATACTTCTGCAAACGGCCGAACATGGCGCCGCTGGCCATGTGGTGTCCGTACAGGATCGTGACGGGATCGGAAAAATCCGCTGCGTTATACTCATGATCGGAAAAGATCGAACCGTTGGAGGAATACCGTCCGTCGCTGTTGTGATCCATATAGAAATCATCGTCCGTTGGACTTTGCAGAACGGGATAGTCGATATTCGTATCGAGGATCGTGATCCAGCCGATGATATCGGGATTGACGGCCTGCAGGCTCTCGAAATCGATGGGACTGACGTAAGGCTCCGGCGTCGCCGTCGGCGCGGGGGTCGCCTCCTCCGTCTCCGCTGCCGGCTCCGCCGCGGGAACGGCCGTCGCCTCCGGCGCCTCTGTGGGCGCGGGAGCCGCGGTATAGGACATGGATTCGGTCACCGCCGCCGGGGCGTAGGTGCCTTGGAATATCTTCACGCCGAAGAACGCGGCGGCCAGCAGAAACACAACGCCGCAGGCGATATAAATACCACGTTTTTTCATATGATTACCTCAAAGGGAGCCTTCCCCGGGGATCAGCAGCTCCTCCAGCTCCAGCAGCCGGTCGATGGCATAAGCGCCAAGCTTCCGTTCGATCAGCTCCAGCGCCGGCCCCAGATCCGGGGCACGGGAGGACATATTATGCGCGTCGGAGCCGAGAAAATGGATACGCTCCTCCTTCAGCATCCGCAGCGCCTTGCGGGCCGTCCGCCGAGAGAGGAAAAACTCCGCGTTGCATTGGATCAGGATATCCATGCTCATAAAGCGCTCAATGGTTTTCTTCGGATTGAGATCCAGATAGCGCTCGATGTGCGCCGCCACGGGCTGGATCCCCCGATGCGGCAGCTCCGCCACCTCGCCCAGCATCCGATCCGACCATCGGGTGAAGGGCATCTCCAGCAGCAGGAGATTGGTCCCCTGCAGGCAAAGCTGCGGCAGCTCCCGGCTGGCGCCGATCCCGTCGAAGAAGCGCACCTCAGCGCCCAGCAGGATCGGCGGATAGGCCTCCGGCGATCCCATCGCCTCCAGCACGCTCTGGAACGCGGCGGCGCGGCGCCGGAGAAAGCGCTCCGGGGTGTTGCGGTCGGCATAGAAATGGGGCGTGGCGCACAGACGCTCGATCCCCTGCCGCCGCCATGCCTCCAGCATGGCCAGAGAGGTCTCGACGCTGTCGCTCCCGTCGTCAATGCCCGGCAGAAAATGCGAGTGAAAATCGGTCATTGCTGATAGTAGCCGCTCTTTTTGTAGTAGTTCTTTTTATAGTAGCTCTTGCCCCGATAATAGCCGGAGCCGGATTCCACCGCGCCGTTGAAGACAAAGCCTAGGATGCGGGTATCCACCTGCTTGAGCTGGCGGATCGTCTCGTCCAGCGCGCCGCGGACGGCGTGATTGCCGCGCACGACCACCACCATGCCGTCCACCAGCCGGGAGGCGACCAGCGCGTCCGTCACCGCCGTGACCGGCGGAAGATCGAGGATGATATAATCGTAATGATCCCGCAGCACCTTCAGAAGGCTCTGCATCCGCTCCGAGCCAAGAAGCTCCGAGGGATTGGGCGGGACATCCCCGGAAACGAGCACATCCACCTTGATCGTGGCGTCTTCCTCCACCGCCACCTTGAACTGCTGGATCGCCTCGCCGATGGAGTTGAGGCCCACGAGAAGGTTGGACAGTCCGGGGGTCGCGCCGAGGCTCAGTCGGGAAGACATCGTAGGCAGACGCATGTCGCCCTCGATGAGAAGCACCTTCTTGCGAGCCTCCGCCAGCGTATAGGCGAGGTTCATGGAGGTGAGGCTCTTTCCCTCGCCCCGGAACGAGCTGGTCATGCCGATGATCCGGCATTCCTCCGAGCCGGAGAAGGAAAACATGAGGTTCGTGCGCAGCAGCTTATAGGCCTCCGACGCGGCAAAGCTCATATTGTCGGCCAGCATCGTGCGCCGCTCGTTGCGAAGCTCCACAAGGGAGGCATTGCTCTTCGCGCCGCTCTTCACAAGGCTTTTGGCGCTGCTTCTTCTGCGATTGTCCGCCATCTCAGGCACCTCCCGTCTTCCGCGCAGCCTCGGCCTCGCTGCGCCCGCTCCGCTGCCCGGAGCTCAGCCGCCTCCGGGACGACCCGGAATTGCCGTAGCCGTAATAGCCGCCGGATTTCTGCTTCGTCTGGTTCATATCGGGGATGACGGACAGCAGCGGGATCTCGGGATAGGTATGGGTGAGGTAATCCTCGCTGCGGATGTTCTCGTCAAAGAGGTGGCCGAGAATGACCACCGCGGCGCAAAGCACCGCGCCCAGCAGCACGCCGATGGCGGTATTGCGCGTGTAGCTCGGGGACGAGCGATGCGCCGGAACCACGGCATAGTCGACGATGCGGACGTCGCTGCCCGCCACGATATCGGCGATCTTGTCCGGAAGCACATCGGCGATGGTGTTTGCGATATGCTCCGCCTCCGCGGCGCTGGTGCTGGTGACCACGACCTTGAAGATCTCGGTGGAGTTCACCGCGCTGGCGGTGATCATTTTCTCCAGCTCTTCATAGGTGTAATCGAGCTCCGCCTCCCGGATGACCTCGTTGAGGGCGGTGCGGGATTTGAGGATGACGACATAGGTATCGACCAGCTTCTGGGCGGCGGTCAGATCCGCGTTGGATATGCTGAAGCTCGTCGAGCCGACGGAGATATCGGAGTTGTTGACATACATCAGCGCGGACGCCTGATACAGCGGGTCGATCATGAAGTATGTATACCCGAAGGCGGCGGCGCCGAGGATCAGCGCCGCGAGGATGATCGCCCACGCACGGTGCAGCAGGACGCCGAACAGTTCTCGCAGGTCGATTTCCATGGTTTCGTTCGTATCGGTCATATCTCTCTCCTTGCGGAAGTTTTCGATGGATCGGAAGCTTTGGAAGCTTTTTTAACTCAAGAATGTACAGCAAGACATAGTAAGACATATTTTCGGTTTATTATAATGCACGGACTGTGGAATGTCAATCAAAATGCTGTACGAAACCCGGTTATTTCCCGCGGGAATAATTGAAAAAAATGTCAAAATAAAAATACGACCGATCTATTAGTTTACATAATATTGTTTGATGATCCGCAATATTTCTATCTTGTTATTTACCTTGACAAAAAAATACGGTATAATACAAAAGTGTCAGAGAGTTGTCATATCCGCATTCCGGGGAGGGAGATCTCTATGCAGGCATCGGAGCTGGGCTTTTTCGAGGGTATGTCGCTGTCCGTCGGCGCCGGGGAAAGCCGTTTTACCATGCAGCGCGGCAGCTTCCGTTACCGCCAGCGGATCGCCCGCCGCCTCGATCTGCGCCCGGAGGGGCGGGAGGAGACGGACGGCGCGGTCATGCTGTGGTTTGGCCACCCCTCGCTTTCCGGGCGGATCGGTCTGCGCATCGAGGAGGCCGACGGCAGGCTTCGGCTCTCCCTCGCTTTGCCGGAGGACGCGCCGTGGAACCGCTTCCGGCTCTGCTTTCCCGCCGATCCGGCGGAGCATATCTACGGCTGCGGCGAGGTATATTCCACCCTCGACCTCAAGGGCGAGCGGGTGCGCATCTGGGTGGCGGAGCATCAGAACGCCAAGCGGATCGGCGGAAAGCTCATCCGCGAGAAGCTTTTCGGCCGCAGGCCGGATCGCATTCTTCCCTTCGGGCGGTACGAATCCTATCACGCCCAGCCCACCTTCGTCTCCAGCGGGAAATATTATATCCACGCCGAAACCGCCGCGTACGCGGAATTCGATTTCCGCACGCCGGATCGGACGGCGCTGGTTTTCCAAGAGCCGCCGGTGCTGTATTACGAGCGGTGCGGGAGCTTTGAAGAGGTATCCCGCCGCCTCTCGGCGCTGATCGGGCGGCCTCCCTCGCTGCCGGACTGGATCTATGACGGCGCGATCCTCGCCGTGCAGGGCGGCACGGAGGCGGTGGAGAAAAAGCTCAAGGCGGCGCGGGCGGCCGGAGCGAAGGTCTGCGGCGTATGGTCGCAGGACTGGTGCGGCTGCCGACGCACGGGCTTCGGCTATCAGGTCATGTGGAACTGGGCATGGGATCAAACGCTGTATCCGGCGCTGGATGAGCGCATCCCCGCTTGGAAGGCGCAGGGCGTGCGGTTCCTCGGCTACATAAATCCCTTCCTCGCGCTGGAGGGCGCGCTGTATCAAACCGCCGCGGAGCGAGGCTATTGCGTGAAAAACAGAGACGGCGGGGATTATCTCGTCACCATCACCACCTTCCCCGCCGCCATGGTAGACTTCACGAACCCCGAAGCCTATGCGTGGTATAAGGATATCATAAAAACGAATCTGCTCGGCATCGGTCTTTCCGGCTGGATGGCGGATTTCGGCGAGTATCTCCCCGTGGACGCGGTGCTGCACAGCGGCGAGGACGCGGCGCTCGTCCATAACCGCTGGCCGGTGCTGTGGGCGCGGCTCAACCGCGAGGCAATCGAGGAGGCCGGCGCGCAGGACGAGGCGTTTTTCTTCACCCGCGCAGGCTACTCCGGCACCGCCGCGGTCTCGCCCATGCTTTGGACAGGCGATCAGCATGTGGACTGGTCGGCGGACGACGGTCTGCCCTCCGTGATCCCCGCCATGCTCTCGCTGGCCATGAGCGGCTGTCCCGCCGCCCATTCCGATACGGGCGGCTACACCACCATGATGCATATGAAGCGCTCGAAGGAGCTGCTTCTGCGCTGGGAGGAGATGAACGCCTTCTCCCCCCTGCTTCGCTTCCATGAGGGCAATCAGCCCGTGAACAACGTCCAGTTCGACGGGGACGCCGAGCTTCTTGCCCAGCTTGCGAAAGCAGCCGGATGGCACGCGGCGCTGGGGCCCTATCTGCAGGCGCTGGCGCAGGAGGCTGTCGAGGACGGCATTCCCATGACGCGCCCGCTGTTTTACCACTACGACGAGCCGGCGGCATACAGCGAGAAAACCGAATATCTTCTGGGGCGGGATATCCTCGTCGCCCCCGTCCTTCGGGAGAGCGCGCGAGGCAGGACGGTATATCTGCCGCAGGACGATTGGAAGCAGCTATTCACCGGCGTTTCTTACGGCGGCGGCGTTCACGAGATCGAAGCGCCCCTTGGACGCCCCCCGGTATTCATCCGTAGCTCCAGCTCATGGTATTCGCTTTTGATCAATATGAAAGGGCAGGTAGAGAGATGAGAAAGAATCCGAGGAACACCCCGCGGGAAAACAGCGCATGGGCCAAGTTCTCCTATGGCTTCGCGGACATCTACGGCGGCGGCGCCTTTGTCGTCATCAGTACGTTTTTCACCGTTTTTCTCACCAAGGCGCTGGGCATGCCCACGGCGCTGGCGGGAACGATACCGCTCATCGGCAAGATCTGGGACGCGGTGACGGACCCCGTCATGGGCAACATCGCCGACCGCACCCGCTCGCGCTTCGGTCCGAAGCGGTTTTATATCCTCATCGGCAGCATCATTTCCGCGATCACCTTCGCGCTGATGTGGATACCGCTGTACTCGGCGGGCGTGACGGGACAGTATATCTTCTATGTGGCCATGTATATGCTGTTCTCGACGGGCTTCACCATCGTGATGGTGCCGTATAACGGCCTGCTGCCGGATATGGTGGAGGACTATACGACCCGGGCGAGGTTCTCAAGCGTCCGCATGATCTTCTCCTCCTTCGGCGCGATCCTCGCCGGCCTTGTTCCGACGCTCCTCATCCGGGACAACACAAACGCCGGGCAGTATCTCACCGTAGCGCTCATTTTCGCGGTGATCTTCCTCGTCTCGATCCTGCTGACCTTCATCGGGACGTGGGAACGGAAAAAGCCCGTCGTGAAGATCGGCCTCAAGGACAGCTTCATCCATGCCTTCACCGTGTATAAAAGCCGCTCCTTCCGCCTTCTGATCGGCATTTTCGTGTTTGGTCAGGGCGCGGCGGACTTCGTGACCGGCCTTGCGGTTTATTACATCGACGACGTGCTGAACGCCTACGGCGGCGGCAACTTCACGCTGCTCATGGGCGTCATCCTGCTCTCGCAGTTTTTGGGCATGATCCTGTTTGCTCCCATCATGGCGCGCACCTCGAAAAAATTCCCGGTGCTGGTGGGCACGCCGATCCGCATGCTGGCGACCCTCGCCATGCTGTTTTTCTCCCATGAGGGCGCGAATTTCACCGTGATCCTAGCGCTCTCCTTCATCATAGGCCTCGGCATGGCGGGCTGCTCCACCAGCATCTACGCGATCCTCGCGGATATGGCGGATGTGGACGAGCTCATCACCTCCATCAGCCGCCCGGCCACCTGCTCCGGCATGGCCACCTTCATCCGGAAGATCGCCACCGGCTTTTCCTCCGCCATCATCGGCGTGCTGCTGGCCATGGTAGGCTACGACGAGATCGCCGCCAGTCAGGGTCTGCGGCAGGCCGCCCCGGTGCAGAGCGGCATCGCTTATGTCTATGTCTTTTCGCAGCTCGTGCTGCTGGCGATCACGCTGTATTTCGTGATCCGCTATCCCATGGGCAAGCGCGAATTTGAGATCATCCGCCGGGAGGGCGCCCGCCGCCGCGGCGAGGATGATTCCGTCATCACGCCGGAGGAGATCGCCGTATGCGAGACCGTCACCGGCTTCTCCTATGACCGGCTCTGGGACGCCGAGAACGCATCCAAGCTATCCAATAAAAAGTGAGAGGACACTGCACATGAAATACTTTCTCGACAGCGCGAAGCTCGATGAGATCGCGCAGGCACACAGCACCTTCGGCATCGACGGCGTGACCACGAATCCCCGCCATATCATGCTCAGCGGCAAGCCCTTCCTCACCGCCGTCCGCGATATCGCGGACTGGGTGAAGGCCGAGGGTCTTTCCGGCTGCGAGCGCTTCCCCGTCTCGGTGGAGATCGATCCCCATATCGAGGCCGCGCCGGAGATGATCGCGGCGGCGCGGAGGATCGCCGCCATCAGCGAAAACTTCGTCATCAAGATCCCTGCCACGCCCGACGGCATCACCGCCGCGCGGCAGCTCGAGCGCGAGGGCATCCGCACGAACGTGACCCTCATCTTCTCCCCCGCGCAGGCCATTCTCCCGGCGAAAAACGGCTCGAAATTCGTCTCCCCCTTCATCGGCTGGAAGGAGGCAAACGGCGAGGACTGCCGCCGATATATCCGCGATATCGTGGAGATCTATAAAAACTACGGCTGGTACGGCAAAACGGAGATCATCTGCGCCGCCGTCCGCACGCCGAAGCAGATCGTGGACTGCGCCGTGGCCGGGGCGGATATCGTGACCGCGGGGCTGGACGTTTATAAAGACAGTATGCGCCACGCCTATACCACGCAGGGCATCGGCACCTTCACCGACGCATGGGATCACACCGCGGAGGGCTGACGGCATGAATATCGGATTTGTCGGCCTCGGCATCATGGGCGCGCCCATGTGCGAAAATATTCTCAAGAAATCCGGCGCCGCGGTCTATGTCTATAACCGCACCCCCGCGAAGGCGGAGCCTCTGGCCGCCATGGGCGCGGTGGTCTGCGGCAGCGCCCGGGAGGTCGCCGGGCAGGCGGATATCTTCATCACCATGGTACCCACCGCGGCGGATTCCCGCGCGGTGTATGAATCCATCCTGCCCGCGCTGGACGAAACGAAGCTCTGTATCGATATGAGCACCATCGAGCCGTCCGTTTCGGTGGAGCTGGCATCGCTCGTCCGCACGCGGGGCGCGGAATTTATCGACGCGCCGGTGGTGAAGAGCCGCCCCGCCGCCGTCGCCGGGACGCTGGGCATCTATGTCGGCGGGCCGGAGGCGGCCTTCGAGCGGGCGCTGCCCATCCTGCGCTGCATGGGATCGAACATCCTCCGCATGGGCGATAACGGCAAAGGCCTCGTTATGAAGATCTGCCACAACGCCCTCGTATCGCAGATCCAGAACGGTGTGAACGAGACGGCGACCCTCGCCGCGAAAAACGGCATCGATATCCTCACCTTCGCCGAGGCCATTTCCTACGGCGGCGGGCAGAACATGTATCTCGACACGAAAAAAGCCGCCATTGCGGCGGAGGACTATACCACGGCGTTTTCCGTGAAAAACATGCACAAGGACGTCGGCATCTGCGTAAACCTCGCCCGGGAGGCGGGCATAGCCATGCCCGGCGAGGAAAACGCCCTGCGCGTCTATGACGAGGCCATGACCCTCGGCCTCGGGGACGAGGATTTCTGCGCCACGGCGAAGGTCGTGCGCGGGCAGCACGCGGAGGCGGAGGCATGAAAAAAGCGTTTCAGGCGGCGTACATCCCCATCGGCGTGCCGACCTTCCATCTGGAAAGCGCGCGGCAGGCTTTTTCCGACTCCCTCGCCCTGCTCCGCTCGGTAAGCCCCCACGTCGCCGCGCCGGAGGATATCCTCCTGTCCGTGGAGGCGCTGGAGGCATTCCTCGATACGGTCGACCCCGATCTCATCATCCTGCAGAACGCCACCTTTGCCAACGCCGCCTATGCCGGCGAGGTGCTGCGCCGCTGCCCCAACGCGCCGATCCTTCTCTGGACGCTGCGGGAGCCGGTGATCGACGGCGGACGGCTGCGCCTCAATTCCCTCACGGGGGCGTATTCCGCCGCGAACGCTATCCGGCAGCTCCGCGCGGAGCCGTTTACCTTCGTCTATGGCGCCCCCGCCGAGGATGCCGTGCGGAAGACTGTCACCGCGTGTCTGCGGGCGGCGGAGCTGAAATGGGAGCTTTCGCATCTGAACCTCGCCGCCGTCGGCCATACGCCGCAGGGCTTCGGCTTTGGCCGCGCCCTCGATCTCGATCTGCTCAAGGCCTTCGGCGTGCGCCTCACCTCCATCGAGGCGCGGGAGCTCATCGACCGCGCCAGAAGCTTTTCCGACGCGGATTGCGAGAGCTTCCTGCAGGACGCGTGCGGTCGTATGACCGGCCTCGACGAAACGCCGGAGAAAAACCGCCGGGATTTCGCGCGGCTTTACAAGGCGTATGCCGATTATGTGCGGGAAAACGGGATCGGCGCGCTGGCCTCCCGCTGCTGGCCGGATTTCTTCACGGCCTTCGGCACGCCGGTCTGCGCCGTTCTCGGCATTCTGAACGACCTCGGCGTGGCCGCCGCCTGCGAGGCGGACGTCTACGGCGCGCTTTCGATGTACATCGGCCAGAAGCTCAGCGGCCGCCCGGCCTTTTTCGGCGATCCCGTATCCCTCAGCGAGAGCGGGAATACGATCACCTTCTGGCATTGCGGCACCGCCGCCTGCTCTCTCGCCCGGGAGGACACCGGCGCCTGTGTCGGCGAGCACTGCAACCGGCACATCGGCCCCACGCTGGAATTCGGCTGCCGCCCCGCAAGCCGCGCCGTGATCTTCCGCGTCGGCCGCACGACGGAGGGCGGCTTCCGCTTCCTCATCGAACCCGGCGAGATCCTTGACCGCCCACAGCAGTTTTACGGCACCTCCCTTGTTTTCCGCGCCGATCGCAGCGCGGAGGAGCTTGTCCGCCGCACGGTGCGGGACGGCTGGGAGCCGCATTACGCCGTCGTCTACGGCGATGTCGCCGAGGAGCTGTCCATCCTCGCGGATATGCTGAACATCCCCCGCGGTTGACAAGCCCGCGGCGATTCCGTATAATACCTTATGAACACAAGGAGGGATCGATATGCTGGATGAAAAAGACCTTCATGCCATCGCCGATTTGATGCACCGTGAGATCAGCGCCTCCGAGCAGCGACTCTCCGAGCAGATGGACGCCAAGATCAGCGCCTCCGAGCAGCGCCTCTCCGAGCAGATGGACGCTAAGATCAGCGCCTCCGAGCAGCGCCTCTCCGAGCAGATGGACGCCAAGATCAGCGCCTCCGAACGCAGAGTGCTGGATGAGAGCGCCCATAACATGCGTGTTATCCTCGAATCCTATATCGATCCAAAATTCCAGATCCTTGCCGAGGGCATCGACGCAATCAATAAGAAGATCGACCGAATGCCGACCTCGGAGGATATGGAGATCGCAAACAGCCGGATATCTACGCTGGAGGCGATCGTAAAGCGCCTTTCCCGCGATGTGAACGCGCTCAAGAAAGCACAGTAACCGAAAAAGACGCGGCGCCGATCCATGATCGGCGCCGATCTGTATGCAAAAAACGGGAAGCCCTTGACAACAAGAGCTTCCCGTTTTGGTGACCTGGCGGGGATTCGAACCCCGGACCCACTGCTTAAAAGGCAGTTGCTCTGCCTGCTGAGCTACCAAGTCAAATGGCAGGGATGGCGGGATTCGAACCCACTATATCGGAGTCAAAGTCCGGTGTGTTACCTTTACACTACATCCCTACGGATGCCGCCATCCGAGATCATAACGCGCAGAGCGCGATATGGAATAAAAATGGGGTGGGTAATGGGACTCGAACCCACGACACCCGGAACCACAATCCGGTGCTCTAACCAACTGAGCTACACCCACCATATTTCGTATTAAATTGGCACGCCAGGAGGGACTCGAACCCCCGGCCTACTGCTTAGAAGGCAGTTGCTCTATCCACCTGAGCTACTGGCGCATATGTGGTGAGCATGTCCGGCGCTCTGGCTGGAGCGGGCGATGGGAATCGAACCCACGTCCCCAGCTTGGAAGGCTGGTGCACTAGCCGTTGTGCTACGCCCGCAAGCTAAATGATTTTAGCATTCGAAGGACGATATGTCAATAGCTTCCCCTCGGAATTTTTTATTTTTTTCGCTTCGGGCGAAGGATCGGCGTCCGGGCGTCCGGCTCTGACCGCGGCTGATCCGGCGAAGCGGCGCGGGGCGGATTCTCCCGCTTTATGAAACGGACGACGCCCGCCTCCTCCAAGCTCTGTGCTACGGCACAGGCGATGGGCAGACCGATGAGCCCGACGCCGCCGAAGAGCTTCGAGCCGATGAACACCGCCATGAGGGTCACAAGGGGATGCAGCCCTACTTGATGACCGAGGATCCGCGGCTCCAGCACCTGCCGCGCCGCCACCTCCAGCGCCCAGAGGATCAGAAGCCCGGCGCCGTGCGCCGCTGCGCCGCCTGCAAGCTCCGCAATGCCCCACGGCACAAGGATCAGACCCGCGCCAACCACCGGGAAGATATCGAATACCGCGATGAGCGCCGCGAGCCCTACGGCATTTTTCTGCCGCAGCAGGAGAAATCCTATCAGCAGCTCCGCAAAGGTGATCCCCAGCAGGATCGCGTATCCCCGGCCGTATCGGCGCGCCACCGTTTTGAAGCTCTCCTTGGCCTCATGCAGGATACGGCGCGGCCGCTCCGGCACCTGCCGCAGCAAAAAGGCCGTGATGCGCGGGAAATCCAGCGTGATGAACACCGTGGCGATCCCACATACCACGGCGGAAAGCATCTGCCTCGGCAGCTTCGCCGCCCAGCCGGACAGCGCCGAAACGAGCCGCACGGACGCGCCCGTGACCGCCGTACCGACCGAGGACAGGATATCCGGCATAGCTTCGTTCACCGCCCGCTCCGCCTCCGGGCCGAAAAGCTCCGATCCTTCCTCCAAGCGCAGCGCCAGCCGGTCCAGCCCCGGCGCCAGCGTATCCGCATACAGCCCGGGAAGCCAAGCGGCCAGCTCCGTGATCCACCCCGCCAGACGGGTCGTGATCAGCACCGCCGTCCCGCCCAGCACCGCGAAAAACGCCGCTAGACACACCGCCGCCGCGAGCTTATACCGCCAGCGCCGCCGCACCGTCAGCCACCGAACGGCGGGCATCAGCATCCACGAGAACGCGAATGCCGCCGCAAACGGCCCGATCAGCCCCAGACCGCGGCGGAACAGGAGCAGAACGATCCCGCCGATGACGGCGAAATAGGCCGCATTTATGATAAACCGTTTCCGCCGCTCTGTATTCGCCATAGGCTCACCCTTTCCGATCACGTGGTTTGTTGTTTATTTTTGTTTATTCCTACAAAAACCAAGAGAAAAAATCGCTTTTAACTGTCAAACATATATTTATTCTTGTGAAATGGGAAAAAGCGTTTTATAATAGAGGCGCAATAATATAATAAGGAGAACGGAACCATGGATGTGAAAAGCTTTTCCAAGGTTCTCGTCGCCAACCGCGGCGAGATAGCGATCCGCATATTCCGCGCCTGCAACGATCTGGGCGTGCATACCGTGGCGATCTACAGCAAGGAAGACACCTACAGCATGTTCCGCACCCGGGCGGACGAAGCCTACCTCATCGGCGAGCATGACAGCCCGCTGGGCGCCTACCTCAACATCGACGCCATCATTGATCTGGCGAAGAAGCACGGCGTGGACGCCATCCATCCCGGTTATGGCTTCCTTTCGGAGAACGCGGACTTTGCCCGCGCCTGCGAGGCCGCCGGGATCAAGTTCATCGGCCCGTCCTCGGAGATCCTCGCCAAGATGGGCGACAAGCTCTCCGCCAAGGAAATGGCCATCAACTGCGGCGTCCCCATCATCCCCGGCTCCACCGTTCCCCTGAAGGACGGCAAGGAAGCCCTGCAGAAGGCCATCGAATACGGCTTCCCCGTCATTCTGAAGGCCGCCGCCGGCGGCGGCGGGCGCGGCATGCGCCGCTGCGACCGTGAGGACGAGGTCGAGGCCGCCTATGAGCTTGTCCATTCCGAGGCGGAAAAGGCCTTCGGCAACGGCGATATCTTCATCGAGAAATACCTCGTGGAGCCGAAGCACATCGAGGTACAGGTCCTCGGCGACGAGCACGGAAACCTCTATCATCTCGGTGAGCGCGACTGCTCCCTGCAGCGCCGCTATCAGAAGGTCGTGGAGTTCGCCCCCGCTTGGAGCGTCCCGCAGGATACCATCGCCAAGATCCGCGCCGACGCGGTGAAGATCGCCAAGTCCGTCGGCTATACGAACGCCGGCACGCTGGAGTTCCTCGTGGACAAAAACGGCGGGTACTACTTCATCGAGATGAACCCCCGCATCCAAGTGGAGCATACCGTCACCGAGCTCGTCACCGGCGTGGATATCGTCCGCGCGCAGATCCTCGTGGCGGAGGGTTATCCCCTCTCTACTCCCGATATCGGCCTAAGCAGTCAGGACGACGTACATATCAACGGCTACGCCATCCAATGCCGTGTCACCACCGAGGATCCGAAAAACAACTTTGCCCCCGACACCGGCAAGATCACGGCCTACCGCTCGGGCGGCGGCTTCGGCGTCCGCCTCGACGGCGGCAACGCCAGCACCGGCTCCGTCATCAGCCCGTATTACGACAGCCTGCTCGTCAAGATCACCTGCTGGGACAATACCTTCGAGGGCGCCTGCCGCAAGGCCACGCGCGCCATCAAGGAGACGCACGTCCGCGGCGTCAAGACGAATATCCCCTTCGTGACGAACGTCCTCTCGAACGAGACGTTCCGCAAGGGACAGTGCCACACAAAATTCATCGACGAGACGCCGGAGCTCTTCGAGTTCGACGCCACCGGCGGCGACCGCGCCACCCGCGTGCTGAAATACATCGCGAACATCCAAGTCGCCAACCCCAATGCCGAGCGCCATCAGTACGATCCGCCCCGCTTCCCCGTGGCGCACGCGCCCGCGAAGTATGAGGGCAGCCTCAAGGAGATGCTCGACAAGCAGGGCCCCAAGGCGGTGCAGCAGTGGACGCTGGATCAGAAGCGCCTGCTCATCACCGACACCACCATGCGCGACGCGCATCAGAGCCTCCTGTCCACACGCATGCGCACCCGCGATATGGTGAAGGCGGCGGACGGCACGGCAGAGATCCTGAAGGACGCCTTTTCCCTTGAGATGTGGGGCGGCGCGACATTCGACACCGCTTACCGCTTCCTGCATGAAAGCCCGTGGGAGCGTCTTTCCATGCTGCGCGAGAAGATCCCCAACATCCTCTTCCAGATGCTGCTGCGCGGCTCGAACCTCGTGGGCTACGCCTCCTATCCCGATAACCTCGTGCGCGTGTTCGTCAAAACCGCCGCCCGAGAGGGCATCGACGTGTTCCGCGTGTTCGACAGCCTCAACTGGATGCCCTCCATGCAGACCGCCATGGAGGAGGTGCTCAACCAAAACAAGCTCCTCGAGGCCACCGTCTGCTACACCGGCGATATCCTCAATCCGCACTCCGACAAATACACCCTCGACTACTATGTGAAATTCGCCAAGGAGCTCGAAAAGTTCGGCGCCCACACCCTTTGCATCAAGGATATGTCCGGCCTGCTGAAGCCCTACAGCGCCAAGAAGCTCGTGGAGACCCTCAAGCAGGAGGTCGGCCTGCCGATCCATCTGCATACCCACAACACCACCGGCAACCAGATCGCCGCCTATCTTCTCGCGGCGGAGGCCGGGGTGGATATCGTCGATACCGCGATCCAGCCGCTCTCCAGCCTCACGAGCCAGCCCTCCATGAACGCGCTGGTCGAGGCGCTCAAGGGGCAGCCCCGCGATACCGGCTTCGATACCCTGCGCCTGCAGGAGCTGGCGGACTACTGGTCCGACGTGCGCCTGCGCTATGAGACCTTCGACAAGGGTCTGAAGGGCCCCGTCACCGATATCTACCGCTACGAGATCCCCGGCGGCCAGTATACGAACCTCCAGCCGCAGGTGGAAGCCCTCGGCCTCGGCAGCCGCTTCCAAGAGGTCAAGGAGATGTACAAGACCGTCAACGACATGCTGGGCGACATCATCAAGGTCACCCCGTCGTCGAAGATGGTGGGCGATCTGGCGATCTTCATGGTGCAGAACGGCCTCACGCCGGAGAATATCCGCACCAAGGGCGCTTCCCTTGCCTATCCCGACAGCGTCGTCAGCTTCTGCAAGGGTCTCATGGGTCAGCCGGTGGGCGGCATCCCCGCGTGGCTGCAGGAGATCGTCCTCAAGGGCGAGAAGCCCATCGAGGGACGTCCCGGCGCGCAGATCCCGCCGGTGGACTGGAAGAAGATCGGCGAAGAGGTGCACGCCTTCTGGCCGGAGGCCAAGGACGAGGACGACCGCCCGTTCATCAGCTATGCCATGTATCCGAAGGTATTCGAGGACTATATCCGCCACCGCAAGGAATACGGCTACATCATGCGGATGGGCAGCCATGTGTTCTTCAACGGCATGGCCGTCGGCGAGGTCAACAAGATCAACATCGAGGACGGCAAGACCCTCGTCATCAAATACGTCGGTCTGGGCGACCTCAACGAGGACGGCACCCGGAACGTCCAGTTTGAGCTCAACGGCATGCGCCGCGACGTGGCCGTGGTCGATCCCTTCGCGAAGGACGCGGGCGTGTCCATCGTCATGGCGGACGCGGGCGACGACCGCCAGATCGGCGCCTCGATCCCGGGCATGATCTCCCGGGTGGACGTGCAGCCCGGCGATGAGGTGGACGAAAATCAGGTGCTGGCCGTGGTCGAGGCCATGAAGATGGAAACGAGCATCGTGGCGCCCAAGGGCGGCGTCATCGATCAGGTGTTCATCAAGAAGGGCGACAACGTGAAGGCCGGCGAGCTGTTGATAACCCTCAAATAATCTGCTATACTATCCGAAGCGGGGAAACCCGCTTCGGATATTTTTTTATTAAGGACTCGCAGCCATGAACGATAATCTGCATTTTGAAATCACGCTCCCCACCTCCTGCTCCCGCTCGGAAGCCCGCTCCCTCGGCGCTGCCGCGGCGACCTGTCTGCGGGACGCCATCGGCGGCAGGACCGAGATCCTCTGGCCGGGTCATATCCTGCTGGGCGAGGAGGAGCTCGCCTCCGTGACCTGCCGCGTCGGCGAGGGCAGCGTCCTGCTCACCTTCGATGTAAGCCCCGCCCATGCGTCGGAGACGCTCGCCATGGATGTGGAAAAGGCCGTTGCCGGGCTGGCGGCGGACTTCCCCGCGAACAACGCCGAGATCATCCAGAATTACTGCAACCGCTGCCGCACGCTCATGAAGTTCGTGGATGTGGTGTATCGCGGGATGCCGGTATATGGCTTTGCCTTTGCCGTGGATAAGCACGGCGGACTCATGGTCATGACACAGGTCAGCCGCACGGTCATCACCGTATACAGCGGCGAGGCCGTCCTCGCCAAGGACGAGCCGCAGCAGCCGGATATGCCCCTCATGCCCCGCGTCTAATCGAAGCGCTGCGCCAGCGCTCCCCACCATTCGATCACTCGGAACCGCAGCTCATACGGCTCGTCCTCCTGCGTGATCAGCGCCGCCTGTCCGTCTTCAAGGGAGAGAAAGGCGTCCTGCCCGCTCTCCTCCGCCAGCGCCTCGGTGCATAAAGGCGGAAAAACGACGCACCACCAATTCCTGCCCTGTCCCTCCCCCACCGTCACCCGCAGGGAGACATACTCCCCCGCCGGGAGCGAGAAGGTATCGTAGTCCCGCGTGGGATAGGCTTCCGTGCCGACCGAAACGGACACGTCCCCCAGCGCCTCCAGCGCGGGGACGTGTTCTTGTATTATGTCAACCGCCTCCGCCTGCGTCTCGCAGCCTTGCAGCGCGGGGGCGAGCAGCGCCAGCACCTTGTCCCGGATCTGCAGCTTTTCCGCCTGATCCGCCGGGCTGTCGGAATTGGCGATCACATGCAGCCGCACAAGCGCCCCGGCCAGCGCCCGCTGCTCCCGCTGCGCCCACAGGCCTGAGCATAGCGTGACGCACAGCGCCAGAAGCAGCGCCAGCTCCCACGCATATAGTTTTTGTTTTTTCATGCGCGATCACCGCCTTTTCGGTTCTTCTGCCGATATTGTCGGCGGCGATTCGTTTTTCTAAACGGGGTTTTTGTATTTACTTGCGGCGAAAAATCGGATATAATTTCCTTATGTATCCGAAAGGAGAGTTTTCCGGCATGAAAACGATCTATTACGACAAGGACATCCCCCGCATCGTTGCGGCGAAGGCCGCGGCGCGCTTCAAGGCCACGCAGGGGCTGCTGTTCACCGGCATCAACGCCGTAAAATTCAAAAAGGACATCCCCGATCCGCCCCTGCCCGCCGATAACTGGGTGCGGGTGCGGAACATCGCCTGCGGCGTCTGCGGTACGGACGTGAGCTTCTTCAAGTCCACCACCGGCACGAACTCCGCCCTTGAGCCGATCCCCGGCAGCAGCAAGACCTTCCTCGGCCATGAGAATGTGGGCGAGGTGGTGGAGGTCGGCAGCGCCGTCACGGATTTCAAGGCGGGCGACAGGGTCGGCATCCGCGCCTATATGGCAGGCTGCGATACGAAGGATCTGCCCCGCTGCCGCTACTGCGCGGAGGGCAACTATAACCTCTGCCTCAACTACGGCGCAAAGCCGCGCTTTGACCTCGAATGGACGGGCGCGGGCTGGGGCGACAGCTTCATTGCCCCCCAGCAGCAGCTCTACCGCATCGACGATTCTCTTACGATAGATCAGGCGGTGATGATCGAGCCCAGCGCCGTTTCCGTCCATACCGTCCTCATGGCGACGCCGAAAAAGGGCGAAAAAGTCCTCATCATGGGCTGCGGCGTCATCGGCCTCGGCATCGTGCAGGCGCTCCGCGTCATCCAGCCGGAATGCGAGATCTGGGTGCTGAGCCGCACGAAGGACAAGCTCGACTTTGCCATGCGTCTCGGCGCGGATCACGTCCTCTCCGGCGACGTGATGGAGGCCGCGGCGGCGGCCTGCGGCGGCAGCGAGGTATACGAGGGCATGAGCCATAATAACCGCTATTTCTTCGGCGGCTTTGACCGCATTTACGACTGCATCGGCGGCAACTGGGCAAACACCGTGGGCGTGCGCCTGCTGGCCGCCCGGGGCACGTTCGTGAAGGTCGGCCACCATATGAACGCCGTGAAATACGACGAGACCCCGGTCTGGTGGCAGGAGCTTACGCTCATGGGCATCGACGCCCACGGCATGGAGGAATGGGAGGGGCGGAGGATGTACACCTTCGACCTCGTGCAGGAATGGATCCGGGACGGCAAATACTCCGTGGACGGCTTCGTGACGCACCACTTTAAGCTCGACGATTATAAGGAGGCCTATCGGCTGGCGCTGCGCAATCCCCCCGGTGTGTTCAAGATCGTACTTGACTGCGAATAAGGAGGGCAAGCCATGGATTTCAGCGAACTGATCGAGCGCCAGCGAGCGTATTTCCAGAGCGGCGCGACCCGCTCCTACGAGGCGAGGCTCCATGCGCTCCGGGAGCTGCGGCGCGTTTTGAAGCAATTCGAGCCGCGGCTGTATGAGGCGCTGCTCAAAGACCTCAACAAGTCCGAATACGAGGCCTATCTCATGGAGGTCAGCATCGTGCTCGGGGAGCTGAAGTATTTCGAGCGGCATTTGAAGCGCTGGATGAAAAACCGCCGCGTTATGCCGAATATCGGCTTTGCGCCGAACAAAAGCTATAGGAACCCGGAGCCCTACGGCGTCGTACTGATCGTCGCGCCGTGGAACTATCCGATCAACCTCAGCCTCATGCCCCTCATCGGCGCCATCGCCGCGGGCAACTGCGCCGTGGTGAAATGCTCCGCCAAATGCCCCCATACCGGCGCGGTGCTGGCGGAGATGCTCGCCTCCGTCTTCCCGGACGAGCATGTGGCCATGGTAAACGCCTCCCGCGCCGAATGCGGCGATCTGCTGCGGCAGAAGTGGGACTATATCTTCTTCACAGGCTCCAAGGGCGGCGGAAGGCAGGTCATGGAGGCCGCGGCGGAGAATTTCATCCCCGTCACGCTGGAGCTGGGCGGCAAGAACCCCGTCATCGTCGATCCCACCGCCGATCTGAAGGTGGCCGCCACCCGCATCGCGTGGGGCAAATGCATCAACGCCGGTCAGACCTGCATCGCGCCGGATTATCTGCTCATCCATGAGAGCATCCGGGACGCCTTTGTGGAGGAATATGCCAAGGCGCTGGCGAAATTCTTCCCCGGCGGCGATATGTCCCAGATGCCCGTCATCGTGAACGATGAACATTTCAACCGTTTATGCGGGCTTCTGGAGGGACAGAATGCCGTCATCGGCGGCGGCAAATATCCCGACCGGCGCTTCATCGAGCCCACCGTCCTCAAGGACGTCGATCCCGCCTCCCCTGTCATGCGGGAGGAGATCTTCGGCCCCATCCTGCCCATGATCCCGTGGACCGATCTGAACCGCTGCATCGACTTTATCCGCAGCTATGATAAGCCGCTCGCGCTGTATCTCTTCACGAAGGACAAGAGCATCGTCCGGCGCATCATGAACGACTGCTCCTTCGGCGGCGGCTGCGTGAATGACGTGATCCTGCATCTGTCCGCCACGGAGCTGGCCTTTGGCGGCGTGGGCGCCTCGGGCATCGGACAGTACCACGGCAGGGCGTCGTTCGACACCTTCACGCACTATCGCTCGATCTGCGAGCGCTATACCTTCCCGGAGCAGCGGATGCGGCACTTCCCGTTCACCAAGGGCAAGCTGTTTTTCCTGCGCCGGGTCGTATGACCGAAGGAAAGGAACCGATCATGGGGGGAAACACCCAAAGCATCGCCGCCGTCATCATCAAGGCCGGTATCGAGATGCTTCTGGAGACCCTTGACGAGCTGCTGGGCAAGCGGACGGAACGCGAGGTCGCCGCCGCGATCCGGGATACTGTATGCGAGGACGGGGCCGTGCAGGGCGCCTACGATCTCATCCTGCACAGCTATGGGCCGGAGCGGCTCCTTGGCTCCGTGCATGTGGAGGTAGCGGACACCATGACCGCGGAGGAGATCGACCGCATGGAGCGGCGCATCGCCCAAAACGTCTTCGCCAAGCACGGCGTGATCCTCACGGGCATCGGCATCTACTCCGTGAACACCACAAACGACGGGATACGCGCCATGCGGACGGAGATCACCCGCCTCGTCATGGCGCATGAGGGCGTTTTGCAGATGCACGGCTTTTACGTCGATCTCGAGCATAAGCGCGTCAGCTTCGATATCATCCTCGATTTCGCTCTGGACGACCGAGCCGCGCTGTTCCGTGAGATACAGGAGCAGGTGCAGGCTGCCTATCCCGATTATGAGCTGCAGATGACGATGGACATCGATATCTGACCGAAAGCACCAAAAAACACCGAATGCAACCGTCTGCATTCGGTGTTTTTCTGTTGTGCGCTTGATCAGCCGCCGAAGATGCTGCGGAAGGCCTCCGCGATCCGCTGGAAGAAGGCGGCGACCTTCTGTCCGAAGGTGACGGCCTGATTGGCATAGCCCGTCACGGTTTCCACAGTGGATTTGAACTGCTCCACCTTCTCCTGCAGCTCCGCGATGGAAAGCCCCTCCATGCTGCGGCAGAGGTTTATGAGCCGCTGGATCATCTCCTCGTCGAGGGTGTAGCCGTATTGCTCCGCGATCTTGATGATCTCGGCGCGCAGCTCGTCATCGGACATTTTCTGCGTCTCGTCGAGGATGAGCTTCAGATCGTTCACGATGGCCACGGCGTCGGCGTTGCTGACCTCCTCGGCCACAGCGTCGCCGTCGATCGTGACCTCGCCGTTGTCGATGGCCTCGCTGATGGCGTCCGCCAGCTCCGCGGTGATGATAAGCTCATCGGCCGCGACGGATTTGGCCTCCTCCTCGAGCTGGACGCCGGTGATATCCTCATAGGCCTTGTAGATGCCCGTGAGCGCCGCGGTGCCGGACACGGCAAACGGCGCGCCGACCTTGACCTCCGCATCGTAGATGCCTGCGGTCATGAGCGCCGACTTATACATATCCTCCGTGCACCAGCTGATGTTGTTCGTCGTAACGGTGAGGCCGGCGTTTTCCCCCAGAAGCTTGATATAAACGCAGGAGATGCTGCGGGTGCCGATCACGCTCTCCGATACCAGTCCCTCGAGATAATTGCGCTCCTCGGCATTCGTGACCGTCAGCTCCTTCACGGCGCCGCGCATAAGGCCGAATTGGGCATAAACGCTCAGGATCTGATCCTCGGAGATATCCGCGCCGATCACGACGCGTTCCTCCCCCTCCCGCGCCGCCAGCGCCGGAACGCACAGCGCCAGCGCCATGCACACGGCCAGCAGAAGGCTGATGAGTTTTTTCATGGGTGCTTACTCCTTCCCAAGCTCCGCCGCGCTCTGGGCGCAGTCCTCTGCCCGGCGGCGGCTCTGCTCGGCGTCCTCGCCCCGGGCGAGGATATAGATCTTGATCTTCGGCTCGGTGCCGGAGGGACGGATCACGAAGTTCGTGTCGTTCTCCAGCTCGAAATACAGCACGTTCGACCCGGCGATCTCCGTCTTGTCCACGATCCCGAGGCCGGGAACGGATACCGTTCCGTCCCGGTAATCCCGCATACGGATCACCCGCTGTCCCGCCAGCTCGGCAGGCGGCGCGGTGCGCAGGCGCGTCATGAGGGCGGCCATGCGCTCCGGCCCGTCCACGCCCTCCATGAAGACGTTGATGGTCTTCTCGGCGAAATAGCCGTATTTCTTATACAGCGCCTCAATGGCGTCCAGCAGCGTCATGCCCTGCGCGAAATAGTAGGAGGCCATTTCCGCGATCATCATGCTGGCAGTAACGGCGTCCTTGTCGCGGACGTAATCGCCCATCATGTAGCCGTAGCTCTCCTCAAAGGACATGATATAGCGATAGCCCTCCGCCTCCGCGTGCTGATTGAGCCACTCGGCCATGAATTTGAAGCCGGTGAACGTCTCGACGAAATGCACGCCGTTTGCCTCGCAGATCGCGCGGGTCATGGGCGTGGAAACGATGGTGGAAAGGATCACGGGCTTATCCGGCATGGTGCCGGTGCGGGTGCGGGCGGTGATGACGTAATCCGAGAGCAGCGCGCCCATCTGGTTGCCGGTGATGGTATGATACTCCCCGTCCTTGCCAAGCGCCATGACGCCGACGCGGTCGGAATCCGGGTCGGTGCCGATGATGAGCTCGCTCCGCACCTTTTTCGCCAGATCCACCGCGAGATAGAAGCCCTCGGGGTTTTCGGGGTTCGGGCTTTCCACCGTCGGGAAATCGCCGTCGATGATCATCTGCTCCGGCACGGGATGGATCTGTGTGATACCGAGGCGCTTCAAGGCCTCCGGCACCAGCTTGTGTCCCGCGCCGTGGAACGGCGTATACACGATGGGGAAGCGGTCGGCCACGGCCTTCACCGCGCTCGGATCGATGGCCTGCGCCATCACGTTTTTCAGAAACAGCTCGTCCGTCTCCGCGCCGATATACTCGATGGCGCCCTTTTCCAGCGCCGCGGCAAAGGGCATGGTGGAAACGCCGGAGAAGATGTCGATCTCCCCCATGGCCTGCGCCACCGCCGCCGCGTGCTGCGGGGGAAGCTGGGCGCCGTCAGACCAATAGACCTTGTAGCCGTTGTACTGGCGGGGGTTATGGCTCGCGGTGATGTTGATGCCCGCGGTTGCGCCGTATTCGATGACGGCAAAGGACAGCTCCGGCGTCGGCCGCAGCGCGTCGAACAGGCGCACATGGATGCCGTTGGCCGCGCAGACGCAGGCCGCCTCCATGGCAAATTCCCGGCTGTTGTTGCGGCAGTCGTAGCAGATGACGACGCCCTTGCGACGCGCCTCATCCCCCTCGGCCACGATGAGCTCCGCAAAGGCCTGCGTCGCCCAGCGGATCACATGGACGTTCATGCGGGCGATACCGGCTCCCATCACGCCGCGCAGACCGGCGGTGCCGAATTCCAGCGGCCCCCGGAAGCGGCTCTTGATCTCGGTGTCGTTGTCCCGGATGGCGTCCAGCTCGCGCCACTCCTCCTCGGAGAGAGCAGGGCTGTCCAGCCAGCGTTCATATTCCTTCCTGTAGTCCGTCATCGTCGGGTTCTCCTTTCAGAAGTTCCTGTGCGTCCGCCAGCATGGTGGCGGGTACAAATATGTTTGCGCCGTTCCCGCTGATGCCTAAGATCAGCTCGCCGAACGCGCCGTCGCCGGGCAGGCAGCGCACGCTCGGGATCCCATAGGCCTCCAGCATGGAGCGGATCATCTCCGATTCCATGTCCAGCGGCCCGCAATGTACGAGAAAGGCGGGTTCGACCGGGTTCCCGTCCTCGGTTTTCGGCCATGCGTCAAAGACCTTGCCGTATTCGTGCCGTCCCCAAGACTGCATGATGACACCTCGCAATCGATAGAATCATTTGTGATATTTCGCGCCGGCGCTGATGGTGAATGCCCGGTAGATCTGCTCGAGCAGCATCACCCGCGCCAGATGGTGCGGGAAGGTCATATCCGACATGGAAAGCCGCCAGTCCGCAAGGCGCTTGACCTCCTCTGACAGCCCGTCCGACCCGCCGATCAGAAAGCACACGCGGCTCTTCCCCTCCATGGCGCAGCGCTCCAGCCGCCGGGAAAGTCCGGGACTGTCCGTTTTCTCGCCCTCGATGCACAGGGCGATCACATACGCGCCCTTCGGGAGCTTGGCGGCGATATCCCCCTGCTCCGGCAGCTCGACGACCTCCGGCTGGCAATAGGCGGTAAGGCGCTTCAGGTATTCCTCGCACGCGGCGATATAGTGCTTTTCCTTCAGCCGCCCCTGACAGATGACCGTCACGCGAAGCATGGCGAAGCCTCCACTTCCAGAAAGCCCAGCACGGGCGCGACCATGAGCTCCGCGTCCGTTCCCTCCAGTCCGCGGCGCACCGTGCGCAGCGCGAGGCCGGGGATATTGTTTTCCTTGGACAGATGCCCCAGCACGAGCTTTCGCGTGCCGCGCCGCGCCAGCACGGACGCGAGCCATGTGCATTCGGCGTTCGAGAGATGCCCGTGATCGGACAGGATGCGCCGCTGGAGCGACGGGGGATACGGCCCGTTTCGGAGCATCGTCTCGTCGTGATTGGCCTCGATGAGGGCGATATCCGCGCCTGTGAGCCAATAGAGCATGGTTTCCGTCACGCAGCCGGTGTCCGTGGCGAGGGCGAAGGATGTGCCGTCCGCCGCCGTGACGCGGTAGCCGACGCTTTGGAGGGTATCATGCACGGTAGGAAAGGCCACCACCTCCAGCGACGGGAACCGAACAGGGCGCCCCGGCTCGAACCGGCGCAGGTATACGTCCGTCCCCGGCGATACCCGGCATAAGGCGGCCGCGACCGTTTCGGGCGCATAGACCGGCACCGGCGCTTTTTTCAGAAAAACGGACAGACCCCTGATATGATCGGAATGCTCGTGGGTGATGAAGATGCCGTCCAGCGACGCCGGGGCTACCTCCGCCCGGGTCAGTCCCTCCCGGATGCGGCTGGCGGAGATGCCCGCGTCGATCAGGATGCTTCTTCCGCCGCCCTGCACAAGGCAGCAGTTGCCGCCCGAGCCGCTGGCAAAAACCGTAAGCTTCACGCCTCAGCCGGCGATCCAGTCGTCGCGCAGCTCCTCCGGCTCATCCGGCACGTCCACGCATTGGATGTCCGCCCCCAGCGCCTGCAGCTTGCCGACGATGTTCTGATAGCCCCGCTCGATGAAGCGGATATCCTCGACATAAGTGGCGCCCTCGGCGGCAAGACCGGCGATCACGATGGCCGCGCCTGCCCGCAGATCGCAGGCCTTCACGGTGGCGCCCGTGAGATGCGGCACGCCTTGGATCAGCGCAACGCGATCCTGCACCTGCACCTGCGCGCCCATCTTGCGCAGCTCATCGACGTATTTATAGCGGTTGTCCCAGACGCCCTCGGTGACGATGCTCACCCCGTCCGCGCAGCACAGCACCGCGCTGATCTGGGGCTGCATATCCGTCGGGAAGCCGGGATACGGCATGGTTTTGATGTTGGTATGGCGCAGAGGCCCCTCGCGCTTCACGATGACGTAATCGTCCCCGTCCTCGATCTGCACGTTCATCTCCCGCAGCTTGGAGGAGATGCAGTCGAGGTGCTTGGGGATCACGTTGGAAACGCGGATCTCGCCCCCCGCCGCCGCCACCGCGGCCATATAAGTCCCCGCCTCGATCTGATCGGGGATGAGAGCGTAGGTGCCGCCGTGCAGCTCCTTGACGCCGCGGATCTTGATAACGTCCGTACCGGCTCCGCGCACATCGGCGCCCATGGAGTTCAAGAAGTTCGCCAGATCGACGATATGGGGCTCGCGGGCGACGTTTTCGATGACGGTGCGCCCCTCCGCCGTCGCCGCGGCGATCATGATATTGACGGTAGCGCCCACGGAGACCTTATCGAGATAGATCCGGGCGCCGTGCAGACGGCCGCTTTTCGCGGCGGCGCGGATAAAGCCGCCGGATACGTTCACGTCCGCACCCAAGGCGGTCAGTCCCTTGATATGCTGGTCGATGGGACGCACACCGAAGTTGCAGCCGCCGGGCATGGTGCTGCGCGCCGCGCCGAAGCGGCCAAGCATCGCGCCGATGAGATAATAGCTCGCCCGGATGCGGCGGGTCAGCGCCCACATGTCCGCCGGAAGGCGGTCGATCTGCACGTTGGTGCAGTCGATCTCCACGGTGGATCGGTTGATCGTGCGCACCACGGCGCCCATATAGGTCAGCACGCGCAGGAGCGTATCGGTATCGCTGATCTGCGGCAGGTTCTCCAGCCGGCAGACGCCCTTCACCATGATGGCCGCGGGAATGATCGCCACGGCGGCGTTCTTTGCGCCGGAGATCTCCACCTCGCCCTGCAGCGGTTTTCCTCCGTTTATAAGGTATTTTTCCATATGCAGCTCCAGATATGTAATCGGCTCCGTATTCTTGCTTTTATCGGATCATGGTATTGTAACATACTCCCATGGGAAAATCAATTCCCGCGCATCGCCCGCTCGGCCCGCAGCGCACCCGCTACGGTCTTCGCGTCGCATATCTCGTCCCGCTCGATCCGCTCCAGCAGCTCGCCGAGCGGCATGCGGATCACATCGAGAAATTCATTGGGATCGGGATGCGCAGAGCCCTGATGCAGTCCCGTCGCGAGGTATATATACAGCTTCTCCGTAGAAAACCCCGGAGAGGTATACAGCGCGCCCAGAGGCGTCCATGTATCGGCCTCCAGCCCGGTCTCCTCGCTGAGCTCGCGCTTCGCGGCGGGCAGCGGCTCCTCGTCATGCTCCAGCTTCCCCGCCGGCAGCTCCAGCAGGTGGGTCTGGAAGGGATAGCGGAACTGCCGCACCACCGCTATGCGTCCGTCCTCATCCACGGCGGCCACGCATACTCCTCCGGGGTGATGCACCACCTCGCGCATGGTGACGGCTCCGTTTGACAGCTCGACCATATCGGTCGTCACATCCACGATGATGCCCTGATAGGCGTTTACACGGCGGATGGCTTTTTCTGTATAATCCATTCTATGCCCCAATCGTTAAAAAAGTACTTTTTTCTTCAGTATAGCACGCCGCAAAGAAAATTACCACATTTTTATCCTATACGTTCCGCTCCCGGATGATTTATAATCCAAAAGAGAATGATCCTTCGGAGGTATCCCATGCGTACGATCCATGTGGCGGAAAACGCGGTATCGATCTGGTTCTCCCAAGAGGAGCCGCCCCCGCGGCGGCAGATGCTGCGTCTTGTGCGGCAGGCGCTGAAGGACGGCGGCTTTGCCCCGTGGCCGGAAACGGAGGCGGAATGCTTTGCCGCCGAGGGTGAGGCTCTTCTCATCGCCCACCCGGGGCCGACGCATCCCCATGTCATTTTCTTCGACGATCTCGAATCGCTCCTCGGCGCTGTCGCGGCGTGTCCCGACGCGGAAAGCTCCCTCTATGCCGCGGAAAACGGCTATTTCCTCGCCGTCCCGCCGGAGCTGCGGCACCCGGCGCTGTATGAGTTCGGCGCAGAGGCCTCCGTCTCCGCAGACCGGCTCGCCCATGCCAAGGAGCACGGCGAATGCCTTCTGCCGGATCGGGCGATCGCCGAGCTTCGCCGGCGGTTTGCGACGTGATATAACATTTGCTAATTCCGCGCGGATGTAGTATAATACGGATACGGGAATATTTTCCGCAGTATCGCACAGGATCGGGGTGAACCGTCATGCCGCCCGCCGGAAAGGGTACAAAACAAATCGCCGTCAACCGAAAGGCGCTGCACGACTATTTCGTCCTCGACCGCTTTGAGGCCGGGATCGAGCTGACCGGCACAGAGGTCAAGTCCATCCGCACGGGCGGACTGAATATGAAGGATTGCTATGCCCGCGTGAAAAACGGCGAGCTGTGGATCCACGGTATGCATATCAGTCCGTATAAGCAGGGCAGCTACTTCAACGCCGATCCCGACAGGGACAAGCGTCTGCTCATGCATAAGCGCGAGATCACCCGTCTCGGCTCCCGGGTGCAGCAGGAGGGGCTGGCGCTCGTGCCGCTGTCGCTCTATTTCAAAAACAGCCTCGTGAAGGTCGAGCTCGGCCTGTGCAAAGGCAAGAAACTCTACGACAAGCGAAACGACGCCGCCGAAAAAAGCGCGCGCCGTGAGATCGATCGCAAGCTGAAGGAGGCAAACGCATGAGCAATCCTATCGTAACCATCAAGATGTTCGACGGCGGCGTCATCAAGGCCGAGCTGTATCCCGAGATCGCGCCGAACACTGTCAACAATTTCATTTCTCTCGTGAACCAAGGCTTCTATAACGGCCTTATTTTCCATCGCGTCATCCCCGGCTTCATGATCCAAGGCGGCTGCCCCAAGGGCAACGGCACCGGCGGTCCCGGCTATCAGATCCCGGGCGAATTTACCGCGAACGGCTATGCCAACGACCTGCGCCATACCCGCGGCGTCCTTTCCATGGCGCGGGCCATGGATCCCGATTCCGCCGGCAGCCAGTTCTTCATCATGCACGAGGACGCCCCCCATCTGGACGGGCAGTACGCCGCCTTCGGTCAGGTGCTGGAGGGCATGGACGTAGTCGATAAGATCGCCGCCACCAAGACCGGCTGGGGCGATAAGCCCCTCACGCCGCAGATCATGCAGAAGGTCACGGTGGATACGCAGGGCGTAGAGTATCCGGCGCCCAAGAAATCCTAAAGCATAGATCCCCTCTCCCGTCGGCGCATCCGTCGGCGGGAGAGGCAAGCGATTCGTTCTCACACCCATATCCGGGGCTGCAATGGTTTCGACGGGGGTGCGGGGGCGGGATAAGCGGGCGGATGCCCCGACCATCCTTAAAAGCGGGAACCTTAAAAATTAACTGAGAACGATAATTTCGCTCTGGCCGCCGCTTAAGGCAGGCCCGTCCGACCCGAGAGCGCTGCGGCTCGGGATTCGGGCGTCGATCAGCAGCGTCCGTGCGTGCGCAAAGCTTTGAGCGCACCATGCATCATGAAGCTACCTGACCCGACCGGCGTGACGGCTTGCCCCGGGAAAGGGAACCGCGCCTAGCGCAAGATAACCGCCTGCGCCCGGAGAAAGTTCCGCTGATGTGCTTTCGGACAGGGGTTCGATTCCCCTCAGCTCCACCAGGAAAAGGACTTGCGAAAGCAAGTCCTTTTTCAATGTAATCCACCCATGCGGGCAGGCAGAATCCTGCCCGGCGAAAAATGTAAAGAAAACTTTGCAAAAACCTCTTGACAAGTTTACTTGTCAACGTTATACTGACAGCGTGCCAAGCAAACTTTGCAAAAGGAGGTTCCAAGAAATGAATCGGGAAGAAATACTGGCAAAAGCGCAGAACGAAGGAAGGGAAAAGGATCTGCCGGATCGCGAGGCGCAGAGGAGCGGCGCGTGGGCGGCGTATATCCTCGGCGTGGTGTTGCTGATTTTGGTGGATACCGTCAACGGTTTCGTGCTGCACTACGTGAACCGCGGAGCGGACTTCGCTCTGTTTTCCATGGCCTTTGTGATGTTTCTGATGAAGTATCTGCGGCTGCGGAAGAAGCACGAGCTGATCTTGACCATCTTCTGGGGCGCGCTGGCGCTGTCCATGCTTGTCGTATGGATTCTGCAGTTGACGGGGGTACTCTGATGGAAGACGGGCTCATTCTGCGCAACCATCTTGCGCAGGTAAGAAAAGAGAAGGGACTGTCCCAGGCAGAGCTGGCGAAGTTGGTGGGCGTATCCAGAAATACCATCAGTTCCATTGAAACCGGACAGTTCAGCCCCACGGCAAAGCTGGCGCTGATCATCTGCATCGCGCTGGATATGAAGTTTGAAGAGCTGTTCTACTTCTGAAACAGGACCGCTCAGTCAATTCATTTTCGGGAGTTCGAATCCATCTGTCAAAATCGCAAATCCATCTTTTTCGTACTCCATTGACAAGCCCGCAGCCGTTTTGGCTGCGGGCTTTTCCAGTATTATCAACGGTATGAGCGGATTGACAGAGGACCTCTTTTGTATTTAAGCCAAGGCGCTTTTTACCCGTCCAGCGCTACGGTATACGTCTGCCGGTTCCCCTTTTCTCCCGCGCGGAACACCAGCGCGGCAACCTCGTCGGGATCGACGACATGAGTCAACTCCATATCGGCGGAATAGGTAAACCCGTTTTCCAGCTCGCTCGCTTCGTCCACATCGGGTTCGGACGTGCCGGCGCCGAGAACGCCGGAGTATTCCGTGCCGTCCTTCATGACGATGGTGTATAGCTCGGGCGGATCCTCCAGAATTTCGTCCCCGTTTTCGTCGTAGGCATGATCGCCCACAATGGTCATCGGAGGGAAAGCATATTCGATATGAGCGGAAAGCTGCGAAAGGGTCACACTTTTCACCGTGATGCCATGCCCCAGCGGCGCGTTCAGCGCCCATGTGCGGCTGGTATCGGAGCCCTCCGCCGTCCATGTCAGCACCCACGGCCCCTCCGCCGTAAATGTCGCCGCCTCCACAGGCTCATAGCCTGTAGGCGCAAAGCCCAGCCGATAGAGCGTCACGGTGATCTCCTTCCCGAGGAGGGAGCCGGTCTCGCCCAGCCCGTACACGTCGATATCAAACTCCACAGAGCCGTCCTCCCGAACGACGCGGGGGATGGGATAGCCCTCCTCCGCCATCTCGGCGGGCGTTCCGTCGTCGTAAACAAAGCGTGTGCCGTTCCAGTGAAGGCCCTCATATACGCCTGCGCCCCAGCCCGGCGCGCTCTCGCCGTCGATCGTTACCTCCGGCCCGTCCCAGCCCAGCCTATACCCCTCCGGGATGGTCATGCCCTCGATCCGCAGGGCAAGGTGCGCTACCTCTCCATTGACCACAGCCTTTTCGATGGCGACGGTCACGCCATCGTGGGTATCCGACGCCGACGGGCAGGTGACAAGCTCTGTATTCTCCAGCGCGATGGCTTCCTCCTCCGTGAGCCGGAGGCGACCCTTCAGTCCCTCGCTCAACGATGAATAAGAGATAGCCGCCGCGGTGCCGATGAGCAGCACGGCGATGATGGCCGCGATCAGCGCCGTCCGATAGATCGGGCGGCCTTTTTTTGATTTTTCTTTTTCGATCATCTTATAAACCTCCTGCAGCGTATCGCCGGAGGCATGGAGATAGGACAGGGATTTTCGTATCACGTCTCGTTCACTCACAGCAATCCGCCTCCTGTAAAATGGTTTTGAGCTTTGCCCGCGCCCGCGCAAGGCGTGTTCCCGCCGTGGCCGCCGGGATGCCGAGAAGTCCGGCGATCTCCGCAAGGGAATAGCCCTCGTAATAATACAGCACCACGACCGCCCGGTATTTTGCATCCAGCCCCATGACCGCAAGGAACACCTCGCTCTCCCGCGCATCCTCAAAAGGAAGCAGCGCGGCGTATTCCTCCAGCGGCTCCGTCTTCCGCCACGGCGAGCGCCACAGCCTCCGGCACTCGTTTACCGTCACGCGGATGAGCCAGCTTTTGCGATGCTCCTCGTCCCGGAACGCCTTATCGGTCTTATACAGCTTCAGCAGTACGTTTTGGGAGATATCGTCCGCGTCAGCCCGGTTTTTCGTCATGCTGAACGCGATGCGATAGACCATATCCATATACCTGCGCGCCAGCGCGTCGAAGCATTCGTTTGCGAGCATATCGCTCCTCCTTGAAAGGCCTTTCACCCATAACATCCGCGAAGGGGGCAAAATTTTTCACGCCCGAAGGATTTTGGAAAAAAACAAGCGGAATCCGAAGATTCCGCTATGAGATTCAGTGAACCGTCCGCTTCGGTGACGATGTCTTCCGAAACGGTCTTATCGATTGCGGCGGTTATGCTCCGGCCGGCGATAAAAGGCCTGCTTCGCCCGATACATCCCCTGCTCCGCCTCATGAACCAGCGACCGAACATCCATCACCGCCTCCGGCTTTTCCACAGACGCGATGCCGAAGGAAACATGATAGCCCTGCTCATCCAGCTCCTGCCGAAGCTCCTCGGCAGCCGTCTCGACCTCCTCCATCGGACGATCCGTCCGGAAGGCCACGAACTCGTCGCCCCCGACCCGGTAGGTATGCTCCGCGCCGAAGCGCTTCATCATGGCTCCGGCCACCGTTCGGAGCATCTGATCCCCCGCGGGATGCCCCTTGGTGTTGTTCAGCTCGTGCAAGCCGTTCACGTCCCCGTAGACGCAGATCAGCTTCTCCGAGCACAGCGCCGGATACTCCCCCAGGCGGTTCTCGAAATGGTTTCGGTTTTTCAGTCCCGTCAGAAGATCGGTCTCGCTCAGATGGGCGATCTGCTTTGCCTGCGCCAGAGCGCGGATCTTGATCTTCATCATGAAGACCCCGGCAAAGATCGCAACAAGACCGAAGGCGACCATGTTCCACAGGTCGGTCGCGGCGACATCCGGCTCCTTGACGACATGCACGGTCATGCTGAAGCCCGCCACGACCGCCGCCGTCAGCAGCGCAGAGTGGATCGGCTTATCGTAAAACAGCAGCGGACTCACCAGCAAAAACGCCACGGCGGAGACCGCGGGCTTTTCCGCATGGAGCAGCGATACATACACCCCGAAGCCATACAGCACGATCTGAAACACATAGATGAGCGGCATCACAAGGCTCGGCTGCTTCGGCACGGCATGCTTCACCAGAAGAAGGATGAGAAGCATCACAAGAGCGGAGGTCAGATAGATGGGGTTATTGACGGTGGTGAAGCCCCCGGTGATGAGGCTGGTGATGAACAGCGCGGCAAACATGACGGCGCCCAGCCGGGAATATAATGTCAGGGTCGCCCGATTCTCCTCCCGAACGGCAGGAAGCAGCTCGGAAAACTCCTCCCTTTCCAGCCCGGCATAGAAGATGAGGTTCTTGCATTTTCGGAACAGCTCCATATCTCTCTCCCACGATCTGAACTTAACGCAAAGCCGACAACAGATACATTGATAATATTATATCAAACATTCCTCGGCTGCGCAAGGCAAAAGTAGTGTGATCCGGTGATTTTTCCGGCCATTGCCGGAAGCCGCCCAAAACAAAACCGCCGCGATCCGAAGATCGCGGCGGAGTGGGATTGTTAAGAAACGGTTATACCATCGAAATTATATCATTGGATCGTTTCACTGACCTCTGACCATTTCTCAAACCGAGCAATGTCTCCCAACCGTGTCATTAGGGTACACTCTATTACAACAGCTTAAAAGCCCTCATCTTATATGTCAAACGAATTATAACACAATATTTGAAATGTGTCAATACTTATTCCCACCCTTTTGACATATCCCACTCTTTGTGGTACACTTAGAGACGCGAAACGCTTTGCAAGGGAGTGAGCGCGATGAAGGTTGGCTACGTCCGTTGTTCCACCGTCGAACAAAATGAAGCCCGACAAATGGTGATGATGGAAGAACAGAAGGTCGAAAAGATTTATATCGACAAAAAGAGCGGTAAGGACACCGACAGGGAGCAGTTCAAGGAGATGATGCTATTCCTGCGTTCTGGGGACACTCTTGTCGTGGAGAGTATTTCAAGAGTTGCACGCAATACTCGTGATCTTTTGAAAATCGTCTCTGAGCTGACAGAGAAGCATGCACTGCCTGCCGAGGCGGCCCCTGCCACACAGCAGGAGGAAAAAACGCTCTGGGTCAAAATCCCCTCCCGGGACGATCCGCTTTTTGAGCATATACGGCTTCTGCTGACCATGTTCCCGGGGAATGAGCGGCTGATCCTCTACTGCGAGAAAGAAAAAAAGAAGATTGGCGCAAGATGCCTTCAACATGAAGCACTGATAGAGGAGCTCTGCGAGCTCTGCGGGGCTGACAGTGTGAAGGTTCGATAATTTTGTTCATATTGCACAAAATCTTTATATATATTTTGTCTAAAATCGCTAAAAATCAGCTTGACAAAAAGTTAAATTCATATTAAAATCAAAGCCTAAATTAAATATCGCCTTCGATATATGCAAATGATATGGTTTTGTGTCTCTACCCGGTGCCGTAAATACCGGACTATCGATTGGTTATTGGATTACTCGAGGGCGCAGAAGTTATTCTGTGCCTTTCTGTTTTCTTTTCCGCATCGTTTTTTGAGAGCAGGGCTTTATCTGCA